>NZ_DASXWY010000109.1:0-33137 GCF_036503415.1 Trinickia sp.
CGCTTCGGTGCCCATGCTGCGGCACGATTCGGCCCGGCACAGTGCCACGCCCACGCGCGGCGGCGCGCTCGTGCGGAAATGGTGGTAGTACGTCAGCACGCCATGCACTTCGGCGCGCGAGAGGTTCATCGCCCGCGCCAGCGGCGTCACCACTTCGGGCGGGATGAAACCGGCTTCGTCCTGTATCGCGTGCAGCACCGCGAGGAGCGACACGCCCGGCTTCCAATGCCGGCGGACGAGCTCATCCGGCGCCGGGGGGCTTGCATATTCCAAGTGGGTCTCCTTCCAGCCCGCATATATGTACTTGATACTCATATGGCGCACATATATGCTCGACGTTTTCCAGTTATGATCGAACGATAGGCGCGGTCAATACGAAGTGCAATAGGAAATTGGACGACATAAATGATTGATATCAAATGCGTCGCTGAATTGATCGTGCGCGACAGCGCGGGCCGCGAGGCGAGCCTGACCGATATCGTGCCGCTGCTGGCGCTCGTCGACGAGACGGGCAGCATTGCGCAGGCCGCCGAGCAAAGCCGGCTGTCGTACCGCCATGCGTGGGGATTGCTGCGCCTTTTCGAGGCGCGCCTCGGCGGCGACCTGATTGCGAAAGAGCGCGGCAAGGGCTCGGCGCTCTCGAGTCTGGGCCATGCGGTCGTGCGCGCGCAGCGCCTGTGCGCGGAGCGGCTCGACGCCCCGATGCAGGGGCTGGCGAGCGAGATTGCCGAGGAGCTTGGTCGCCAATTGGGGCGCAGTGCGATGGTACGCATCCATGCGTCGCACGGTTATGCGGTGGCGGCGCTCGTCACGGCGCTGCAAACCCGCGAAGCCGGCTCCGTCGACATCAAATATCGCGAGAGCGCGGAAGCCGTCGCGGCGCTGGCGCGTGGGGAATGCGACTTTGCGGGCTTTCATTTGCCGCGCGGCGCGTTTCGGGAGCTTTGTGCAGACATTTATCGGCGCTGGCTCGACCCGCGCCGGCATGTCCTCATCTATTTGACCCGGCGCAAACAAGGGCTCTTCCTGCAAAAGGGCAATCCGAAGCAGGTCCGCGGGCTCGACGACCTCGCCCGCGCCGATGTGCGCTTCGTCAA
Organism: Trinickia sp.; assembly: GCF_036503415.1. Taxonomy (GTDB): domain Bacteria; phylum Pseudomonadota; class Gammaproteobacteria; order Burkholderiales; family Burkholderiaceae; genus Trinickia. The sequence continues at coordinate 1,098 of NZ_DASXWY010000109.1, forward strand.
CCGGCAGCCAGGTTCCGGAACACGGCTCTTGATCGATCTTGAATTGCGTCGTGTCGGCGTCGATCCGGAGCGCATCAACGGCTACGCCTCGACCGAACTCACGCATACCGCGATTGCGGCGTTCGTCGCGAGCGGTATGGCGGACGTCGGCTTTGGCGTGGCACCCGCGGCGCATCATTTCGGTCTCGACTTCGTGCCGATCGTCGATGAAGACTATTACTTCGCCTGCGAGCGAGCGCGGCTGTCAGCGGGGCCGCTGGCCGCCGCGCTGGCGGTGCTGCGCAGCGACACGTTTCGGCTCGGCGTATCGCACCTGGAAGGCTACGACCCGGCGGAGTGCGGCTCGCTCGTCGACATTCAAAACGGCTTGCGGGGCGGGGCCCATATCGCCGGTTGATGCGACGCCCGTCATCGGGCGGTGCAGCGCCTTCACGCACCGCTGGATCGGCCGTTCCCGCGGCCCGGCATTACCGCTGTAACGCGCGTCGCTGCACAGTAAGTCGGTTTCGCGGTACGCTTGCAGCCTTCTTTCCTCCGATCGATCTACGCGCCGTCGGGCGCGGCAAGCGATATGAAACGGCTTATCCAATTCACTGCGTGCGTCATGTCCATCGGCGCGTTATGCGCTGCAACATCGGTTGCGTTCGCACAGATTTCGCCCGGCGTGCCGGGCGGCATCCTCAACGACGAATTCCGTTTGCAGGAGCATCCGCAACTGCAATTTGCGGCATCGGAATCCGCGGCGCGCAACAAGAAGTTTCAGAATGGCCGTTCGCAACGGCGCAAACGCGGCGACAACGGCGACCCGGACGGCTGCAACCTCCAATGTCCGCAGGATCAGTGAGCGTTCCCGCGCAAGAGGGCGGCAAGCGTCATACGACGCAACGCGCGATGTGATATCGAAGCTCGGGTTCGGACACGGAGCCGTCGTCTGACGACGGCTTGTGCACGTTGACGGCGCTGCCGGCCCCGGCGGGCGCGAGCGTGATGCGCCACGCGTTGGCGCGCGCACCGTTGCCGATGACGAGTTCGGTGGCAGTGCCGGAGCTGGCGCGGTGCACGCCGCGCATCCGGCTCGAGAGACAGCTCGTGATCGAGCTCGGCGAGCGGTGCGAGGTGAAGGCCATCGCGGAATCCGACGCACGGGCGGCTGTCGCGGGCGACAGGCCGGCATTGTTCGAAGCGGTGGGAGAAGAGCCGCAAGCGGCCAATCCGAGAAGCGGCAATGCGGCCAGGGCGGCAAAAATTTTGGTCATGTGAACGCGGTTAGGAGCGAAAAGACGGCGAGACCGAGGTCTCCGACGGGGCAACGTTAGTCTAACCGCCGATCGATGCAAAGAATTCGCCGAAAAAAGGCCAAAAACCAGGTCATCTGCTGCTCGCCGTGCCTGCTGTCCCGCTTCGTTTTTTCGTGGCTTCCGTTGAGGGGCCCATGACGATCGTGTCTTCGGGCGCCAACGTGTGCCCACTCCGAGCCCGGATCTCGAGCTTCGGGATAGGGGCGCCGGTCTTTTTCTCGACGAGCACCGCATGCGCCTCTTGCGGCTCGAAGAAAAACTCGTCGCCCCATTGCCGCAGCGCGACAAGCAGCGGAAACAGCCCGCGTCCTTTCTCGGTGAGGACATATTCTCGATGGGCGCTTCCGTCCGAGGCGGGCCCCATATGCAGAATGCCGTGGGTCACCAGATTGCGCAGCCGGACCGACAGAATGTTTTTTGCGAGTCCCAAGCTTCGCTGAAATTCGCCGAAACGGCGCAGGCCGTCGAAAGCGTCGCGAATGATGAGCAAGGACCACCAGTCGCCGATGGCATCGAGCGGTCGGGCCACTCCACACAGCGAATCGGCGTGAGTCGTTCGTTTGACCATAGTCCTGTCTTCCAGCCTGAAACCCGTTCGCCGGACCAACACCGGCGGTTAAATTCACTCGTATGGTTGCAATATAAAACCGAGTGGGATATAACGCAACGGTTTCATATTGAAACTATTTGGCTGAAAACGACCATGTCCCATCCGGAGGAGGCGTTTCATGAATCGATTCGTTGATACGTTCGACGGAATGTACCCCTATGCACCGCACTTCCATGAAGCGCCGGGCTTTCAAATGCACTATGTGGACGAGGGACCGCCCGATGGGCAGGTTGTGCTTTGCCTGCATGGCGAGCCGACCTGGGGATTCCTATTCAGAGCGCTCATTGCAGCGTTGCGCGGCGCTTATCGCGTCGTCGTGCCGGATCATATGGGGTTTGGCAGGAGTAGCACCCCGCCGTTGCGCGACTATTGGCTGCAGGACCACATCGACAATCTGGAGCGTTTCGTCCTGGCGATGGACCTGCGCGAGATCACGCTGGTCATGCATGATTTCGGTGGGCCCGTCGGGATGGGCTTAGCGTCGCGCCACCCGGACCGCATTCGGCGAATCGTCAGCGTGAACGCGCCGACGCCGTTCGGACAGGCGACGCTCGCCGAACGATTACGCGCTAACACCGCTGTTTCGCCGTGGTTTCAATGGGTCATCAAAGCCGAGTCCCAGGGGCGCCTCGATGCCGTACTACGTGAGCTCGGCTTCAACATTCTGAGTACATTGAAGCTGAACGGATTCGAGGATCATGGTGTGATAACCGACGCCTGGCTGCGCGCCTACGGCGGCCGTTTCGCAACGCCCGCCGATTGTGCGGGAGCAATCGGGTGGGCCAAAGGGTTCGCCATCGGCGCGCACCGTTTCGAGGTGCCCGACACGGCCGCGCGTCGCGCCATTTCGGCGATGCCGGCCCTGGCCATTTGGGGAATCGCCGATCGCACGTTGCACGCCGATCATTTTCTGCCGCTCTTTAGCGAGCTTTTTCCGGCGGCGCCGATACACGAGCTCGAAGGTGTGGGGCACTACAGTCTAGAGGATGCGCCGCGAGCGATCACTGCAAGCGTCCGTTCCTTCCTCGAGCGGACCTGATGGACTCCCGCCCGCGTCGCGCATGTCGGGCAGGCTCTCGGGGTCGCGATGCCTGACCGGGCGGCGGTCTCTGAAAAGAAAAAAGGTTCGGAGATCATCCGAACCTTCGGTATTGGTGGAGCCGGCGGGAATCGAACCCGCGTCCGCAAATAGTCCACAGCCAGTTCTACATACTTAGTTCAGTCATTTGATTTAACCGCACCGACGCGGACGAACACGCTTCGTTACGGCGAGTCACTTGATTTTCGGCCCTGGCAGCGTGACACCACCAAGGATTAGCTGACGTAAGAGACCTCGCTGGTCTTGCGACCCTGACCCATCAGCGAGCCAGTGCGAGGGAGACCGGTTTTAGGCGGCCTGCAGTGCGAGAGCGTCGTTAGACGCCGCGCCGAAGCGCTTCGAAAGATCGTTCGCAGTTACTTAATTCCCATTGATTTACGAGGTGACGGGTCCTCGGTATGCCCTGAACTGCTTCATTACCCACGTCGAAACCAGGTCGGCCCCTGTGTGTAGGGTGGGATTATCCCACAGAACACAAGATGGTGCGGCTTCGCCGCATTTCAAGCGCTGTGCTGTCGACTCGGCGGGCGCCCCGGCCGGGCCTTCACCGCAGGTCGTGCAGCAACTGCTGCAACTGTTGCGGCGAATCGACGATGTGCTGCGCGTGCCACATCGCCGGCGGCAGATCGGTGCCGCAATACCCGTAGGCCGCCGCCACCGTGATCATGCCCGCCGCGAACCCCGCTTGCACGTCACGCAGATCGTCACCGATATAAACGATCCGCTCGGGACGCATCGCGAGGCTTTCAGCCGCATGGAGCAGGGGGGCAGGGTGCGGCTTCGAATGAGGGGTCGTATCGCCGGAGACGACACATGCTGCGCGCGAGGCAAGTCCGAGCTGCTCGACGAGAGGCATCGTCAATCGGCCGACTTTGTTCGTGACGATGCCCCAGCGCACGTTGCGCGCATCGAGGACGTCCAGCAATTCGCCGATGCCGGGAAAGAGCGTCGTTTCGATGCAAAGGTCCGCTTCGTAATTGGCGAGAAACTCCTCGCGCATCGACGCGTACCCGTGATCCTCCGGGCCGATGCCGAATGCGCCGCCGATCAAGCCGCGCGCACCGGCCGAGGCCAGCGGCCGCAGCGTGTCGAGCGGCACCATGTCGAGGCCCCGGTCCGCGCGCATCTTGTTGACGGCAGCAACGAGATCGGGCGCCGTGTCGGCCAGCGTACCGTCGAGATCGAACAGCACGCCGCGGCACAAGCCGATCGATGCGATGCCGTCGGTCAGTTCGGGTTGGGGCGTCGGCTGACTCATGCGTCCACCTTCGCCCGGCGGCAGGCAAAAAGATAATTGACGCTCGTGTCGTCGGAGAGCATGAAATGCTTGCCAAGCGGCCGATACGTGATGCCTTTCACCTCGGCAGCGTCGAGGTTGGCCGCGCGCGCGAATGCGGCGAGTTCGGAAGGGCGGATGAAGCGTGCGTAATCGTGCGTGCCCTTGGGCAGCATTTGAGCGATATATTCCGCGCCGATGACGGCGAACAGATATGACTTGATGCTGCGGTTGAGCGTCGAGAAGAACACCCATCCGCCCGGCTTCACGAGCATGGCGCACGCCTTCACGATGGCAGCCGGATCGGGCACGTGTTCGAGCATCTCCATGCACGTGACGACATCGAAGGTGCCCGGTTCGCGTGCCGCCAGGGCCTCCGCGGCGATTTCCTCGTACTCGACGGTAATGCCGCTCTCGAGGCTGTGCAGATCGGCTACGCCAAGCGCCTGCGACGAAAGATCGATGCCTTTGACCTGGGCCCCGAGGCCTGCCATCGATTCGGACAGGATGCCACCGCCGCAACCGACATCGAGCACGCGTTTGCCGGGTAGGTGCGCATGGGAGTCGATCCAGGCGAGCCGCACGGGATTCAACTCGTGCAGCGGCTTGAACTCTGCATTCGGATCCCACCAGCGATGAGCAAGATCGCTGAATTTCTGCAATTCGTGGGGATCGGCGTTGGTCATGGCGTATCGAGCGGTAACAATATTAATAGAGGGTAACAATATAAATAGACGCACACGGGCTAGGGCCGAGTATATCGGGCCCGGTGCGGCGTTAAAAGTCGCCGGCGCGGCGATGGGTCGAATCCGCGCGCCGAGCAGAAAAAAACCCCGCCGAAGCGGGGTTTTTTGAGGCTGCAGCGGACGCTGTTTTACTGAGCGTTCGTTTGCTGCGTGCCGACCACTTCGACTTCCACGCGGCGGTTCGGTGCGAGGCAGGCCTTGAGGCTTGCCGTGACCTTCTTGCCTGCGCAGTCCTTGACCGGATTGCGCTTGCCCTTGCCTTCCGTGTAGATCTTGTTCGCCGGAACACCCTTGCTGACCAAGTAGGCCTTCACGGCTTGCGCACGGCGCAGCGACAGGCGGTCGTTGTACTTGTCCGAACCGATGCGGTCCGTGTAGCCCGTTGCAACGACGACTTCCGTGTTCATGCCTTGAATCTTCGAGGCCAGATCGTCGAGCGCCTGCTTACCAGACGGCTTCAGGACGGCCTTGTCGAAGTCGAACAGCGTGTCGGCCTGATACGTGACCTTCTGGCTCGTGATGGCCGGAGCTGCCGGGGCCGGGGGAGCCGGCGGCGTCGGGGCCTGGGCGACGAGAGCGCCGTCGCACTTGGCATTCGCCGTTGCGGGCGTCCAGAATGCATCGCGCCAGCAAAGCTCGTTCGTGCCGTTCATCCACACGTATTCACCGGTGCCGTTGACCCAGTTGTCATTCGTGGCTTGTCGCGACGCCGGCACCGACTGTGCCGAAGCGGATGCAGCCATAACTGCGGTAGCTGCAATGAACGCGAGCTTTGAAAGTTTATTCATATTTCTCCTCTCGAATTTGAGATTACCGCAGGTTTACTGCGAGCCTGGATGACGAAGACAAGTCATACATTGCTCGAAGTATAACATTGGTGCGGCACAAAAAACGCCACGCCATGCGGACACTTCGAGCAGCGTCTAACCAAGTGCGTTGGCATTTTGCCATATCGTTCCCTTCTTACGAAAAAAAAATCCCGCCGCCTGGAGCCTCCCGTTTTTATTGTGGTGCGTCCGCAACAGGTAAGCGGGGCGGGCTTCTCCGAGCGGTCGGCACCCGCACGATGCGTGCCAGCGGAAAAGAAAAATTTGCCTCGCGACGGCCCTAAATCGACGCTATGGCGCCCTCTTGCCGTTGCCCCGCTGGGGGAGTATGTGCGCACTCGGGGCGGCCCCGCCCGGCATGCTAGAATCGCGTGATGCCCGGCGCCCGATGCCGGGTTGGCGGGCAACCGGCTCCCGGTTCGCCTTCGCCCCGAAAAGATACGGATAATGGATCAATTCGCCAAAGAGACTCTGCCCATCTCCCTCGAGGAGGAAATGCGCCGTTCGTACATCGAGTACGCGATGAGCGTAATCGTCGGACGTGCGCTTCCCGACGTTCGGGACGGCCTCAAACCCGTGCATCGGCGCGTGCTCTACGCGATGCACGAACTCAACAACGACTGGAACCGCGCCTATAAGAAGTCCGCGCGTATCGTGGGCGACGTGATCGGTAAATACCATCCGCACGGCGACCAGGCGGTATACGACACGATCGTGCGCATGGCGCAGAATTTTTCGTTGCGCTACATGCTCGTGGACGGGCAGGGCAACTTCGGCTCGGTCGACGGCGACAACGCCGCAGCCATGCGGTACACGGAAATCCGCATGGCGAAGATCGGGCACGAGCTGCTCGCGGATATCGACAAGGAAACGGTCGATTTCGGCCCGAACTACGACGGCAGCGAAAACGAGCCGCTCATCCTGCCCGCGCGCATTCCGAACCTGCTCATCAATGGTTCGTCGGGCATCGCCGTCGGCATGGCGACCAACATCCCGCCCCACAATCTCGGCGAAGTCGTCGATGCCTGCCAGCATCTTCTGAAGGATCCGGGCGCGAGCCTCGACGAGCTCATCGAGATCGTGCCGGCGCCCGACTTTCCGACGGGCGGCATCATCTACGGCGTGGCCGGCGTGCGCGACGGCTATCGCACGGGCCGCGGGCGCGTGGTCATGCGCGCGCAGACGCACTTCGAGGAAATCGATCGCGGCCAGCGCATGGCGATCATCGTCGACGAGCTGCCGTACCAGGTGAACAAGCGCTCGCTGCTCGAGCGCATCGCCGAGCTCGTCAACGAGAAGAAGATCGAGGGCATCTCCGATATTCGCGACGAGTCCGACAAGAGCGGCATGCGTGTCGTCATCGAGCTGAAGCGCGGCGAGGTGCCGGAAGTCGTCCTCAACAATCTGTACAAGGCGACGCAACTGCAGGACACGTTCGGCATCAATATGGTCGCGCTCGTCGACGGCCAGCCGAAGCTGCTCAACCTGAAGGAAATGCTCCAGGCATTCCTCTCGCACCGGCGGGAGGTGCTGACGCGGCGCACCGTATACGAGTTGCGCAAGGCTCGCGAGCGCGGCCACGTGCTCGAAGGCCTGGCGGTCGCGCTGGCCAACATCGACGAGTTCATCTCGATCATCAAGGCCGCGCCGACACCGCCGATCGCGAAGCAGGAATTGATGGCGCGAGCCTGGGATTCGTCGCTCGTGCGCGACATGCTCGCGCGCGCCGAAACCGAGAATGCAGCCGCGGGCGGGCGCGAGGCCTACCGGCCGGAAGGGCTCAACCCGGCCTTCGGCATGCAGGCGGACGGCCTTTACAAGCTCTCCGATACGCAGGCTCAGGAAATCCTGCAGATGCGTCTGCAGCGCTTGACGGGCCTCGAGCAGGACAAGATCATCGGCGAGTACCGCGAAGTGATGGCCCAGATCGCCGATCTGCTCGACATCCTCGCGCGCCCGGAACGCATTACGGCAATCATCGGCGACGAGCTGGCGGCCGTGAAGGCCGAGTTCGGCGACGCGCGCCGTTCGCGTATCGAACTCAATGCGACCGAGCTCAACACCGAAGATCTGATCACGCCACAGGACATGGTGGTGACGATGTCGCACGCGGGGTACGTGAAGTCGCAGCCGCTTTCCGAGTATCGGGCGCAAAAGCGCGGCGGGCGCGGCAAGCAGGCCACGCAGATGAAAGAGGACGACTGGATCGACACGCTCTTCATCGCGAACACCCACGACCACATCCTGTGCTTCTCGAACCGCGGCCGCGTCTACTGGGTCAAGGTCTACGAGGTGCCGCAGGGCTCGCGCAATTCGCGCGGCCGTCCGATCGTGAACATGTTCCCGCTGCAAGATGGCGAGAAGATCAACGTCGTGCTGCCGGTCAAGGAGTTCTCGGCCGACAAGTACGTCTTCATGGCGACATCCCTCGGCACGGTCAAAAAGACGCCGCTCGAGGCTTTCAGCAGACCATTGCGCAAAGGTATCATTGCGGTCGGTCTCGACGAAGGCGATTTCCTGATCGGCGCGGCGATCACGGACGGACAGCACGACGTCATGCTCTTTTCCGATGCCGGCAAAGCCGTGCGTTTCGACGAGAACGACGTGCGCCCGATGGGCCGCGAGGCGCGAGGCGTACGTGGCATGCAGCTCGAAGAGGGGCAGCAGGTGATTGCGATGCTCGTCGCGGGCAGCGGGGAGCAGTCGGTGCTGACCGCAACGGAAAACGGGTTCGGCAAGCGCACGCCGATCACGGAGTACACGCGCCACGGCCGCGGCACGAAGGGCATGATCGCGATTCAGACCTCGGAGCGCAACGGCCGGGTGGTGGCCGCCACGCTCGTCGACCCCGAAAGCCAGATCATGCTGATCACGACGACGGGTGTGCTGATTCGCACGCGCGTTGCCGAGATCCGCGAGATGGGGCGGGCCACGCAGGGTGTTACACTCATCAGCCTTGACGAGGGCACGAAGCTTTCGGGCCTGCAGCAGATCGCGGAAGCCGACGCGGATGTCGAAGTGGACGCGGCACCGGCTGAAGACGCAAACGGCGAAGACGGCGAAGTCTGATCGAGCGCCGGAACCGAATTAATTTTTAGAGGGAGTGACGATGCAACGACGTTTCAAACAATGGATGCTGCTGGCCGCCTTTGTGCCGACCTTTGCCATGGCGCAGGCTCTGTCGACGCAGAGCTCGGCACCGTCCACGACGACAGCCGCCGCTGCGAACGATCCGGCCAAGCAGGCTGCGATCAAGGAACTGCTCGCCGCCATCGACGCGCAAAAGCTCGTCGGCGCCATCGCCAACAGCGCGCAGATGCAGGCCAAGCAGCTCGTGCCGGCGATCCTCTCGGACGCGCTGTCGGAGAACAAGTCGCTGAACGACAAGCAAAAGCAGGCAGCCGTGCCGTCGTTGCAAAAGAATGCGGTGCCGAAGCTCGTCGACTCCGCGGGCCAGGTGTTCGCGACGGACTCGTTCCGCAACGACGCGATGCAAGCGCAATACGATGCGTACGGTAAGTACTACACGACGCAGGAAATCAAGGACCTCACGACGTTCTACAAGAGCCCGACGGGTCACAAGTTCATCGAAGTCCAGGACCAGGTGGGCCGCGACGTCGTGAACGGCTTGATGCAGAAGTACATGCCGCAATCGATCAAGGCAACGCGCGACCAGGCCGACAAGGAAGTGGCGTCGGTCAAGCCGGGCAAGTAAGTCGCCTGAGTTTCGGCGCCGGCAAGCCGCCGGCGTGCCTCCCCGAGCGGGCACGCTTTGGCGGCTTTCGAGCGACGATGCGATAATGGCCGTTTGCGCGACATGCGCGAACGGCCATTATCTATTTCCGACCCGTGCGGCCCAATCGAATGGTGTTCGCCGCCGTGTCTCACTCCCCAGGGGTTTCAACGATGCGCGTCTTCAACTTCTCCGCCGGTCCCGCGGCGTTGCCGGAGGAAGTGTTGCGCCAGGCGGCCGACGAGATGCTCGATTGGCGCGGCAGCGGCATGAGCGTGATGGAAATGAGCCATCGCGGGCGCGAGTTCGTATCGATTCACGAAGAGGCGCTCGTCGATTTGCGCGAGTTGCTCGAGGTGCCGGCCAGCCACCATATTCTCTACATGCAGGGCGGCGGCCTGGCCGAGAATGCGATCGTGCCGATGAATCTGCTCGGCGCGCGCAAGACGGCCGATTTCGTCATCACCGGTTCGTGGTCGCAAAAGTCGTTCAAGGAAGCGGGCAAGTACTGCACGCCGCATCTCGCGGCGAGCGGGCAGACGGAGGACGGCTTCACGCGCGCGCCGCGGCGCGCCGAGTGGCAGCTTTCGGACGATCCCGCCTATGTGCATTTGTGCACGAACGAGACGATTCACGGCGTCGAGACCTTCGATATTCCCGATCTCGGCGATATCCCGCTCGTTGCGGACGTCTCCTCGCATGTTCTTTCCCGCCCGCTCGACGTTGCCAAATTCGGGGTGATGTTCGGCGGTGCGCAAAAGAACATCGGCATGGCCGGCGTGACACTCGTCGTCGTGCGTGAGGATCTGCTCGAGCGCTCGCTCGCGATCTGCCCGTCGGCCTTCGAATGGAAGACCGTGGCGGCCAACAATTCGATGTACAACACGCCGCCCACATACGCGATCTACATCGCGGGGCTCGTGTTCAAGTGGCTCAAGCGCCAAGGCGGTATCCGGGCGATGGAGGCGCGCAATCTCGCGAAGTCGAAGCTGCTTTACGACACGATCGACGCGAGCGACTTCTATATCAACAAGGTGGAGCCCGGCTCTCGCTCGAGGATGAACGTGCCGTTCTTCCTTGCCGACGAGTCGCGCAACGAGGATTTCCTGGCCGGCGCCAAAGCGCGCGGCTTGATGCAGCTGAAGGGTCACAAGTCCGTCGGCGGCATGCGGGCATCGATCTACAACGCGGTGCCGCTCGAGGGCGTCGAAGCGCTCGTCGAGTACATGTTGGAATTCGAACAGTCCCGCGCTTGAGAAGGCGCGGGTAACGGGAAGCCGGCGCGCCGCCGCACGCGCGCGCCGACTTTCGATATGGCCGTTTCACGCATGGACGACGAACTCAATTCAAGATTGAAACCGCTGCGCGACCGCATCGATGAAATCGATGCGCAACTGATCGCGCTGCTCAACCAGCGCGCGGCGATCGCGCTCGAAGTGGGCGAGGTGAAGAAGCACTACAACGCGCCGGTGTTCCGCCCGGAGCGCGAACAGCAGGTGATCGCGCGGCTGCAGTCGATGAGCGCGGGGCCACTCGTCGACGAACATATCAGTGCCATCTGGCGCGAGATCATGGCCGCGAGCCGCGCGCTCGAGCGTCCGATCATGACGGCGTTTCTCGGGCCGGCCGGTACGTATAGCGAAGAGGCGATGCACGAGTATTTCGGTCATTCGATCGAAGGGCTGCCGTGTCTGTCGATCGACGAAGTGTTCCGTGCCGTCGAGGCAGGCGCCGCCGAGTTCGGCGTCGTGCCCGCCGAGAATTCGAGCGAAGGCGCGGTTTCGCGCACGCTCGATCTGCTCTTGCAGACGCAGCTCTCCATCGGCGGCGAAATCGCACTGCCGATTCACCACAATCTGCTTACGCAAAGCGGCGGCACCGACGGTGTCACCCGCGTATGCGCGCACGCGCAGGCACTTGCGCAATGCCAGCGCTGGCTCGCGACGCACTTGCCGCACGTCGAGCGGCAAGCGGTGTCGAGCAATGCCGAGGCCGCTCGCATCGCGGCGGCCGATGCGAGCGTTGCCGCGATCGCGGGCGACCGCGCGGCCGCGCGCTATGGCCTGCAGGCCGCCTTTGCGCTGATTCAAGACGATCCGCATAACCGCACGCGCTTCGTCGTGATCGGGCGCGCACCAGCGGGGCAAAGCGGGCTTGACCAGACTTCGCTGATCGTTTCGGTCAAGAACGAGCCGGGCGCCGTATTCAAGTTGCTCGAGCCGCTTGCGCGGCACGGCGTCTCGATGACGCGCTTCGAATCCCGGCCCGCACGTGTCGGAACGTGGGAGTACTACTTCTATATCGACGTCGAAGGCCATCGCGAGGACGCGCCCGTTGCCGCGGCGCTCGCCGAGCTCGAGAAAAAAGCGGCTTTTCTCAAGATCCTGGGCTCGTATCCGCGCGCGCGCTGACGCGGTGAACGCGTGGCCGCCGAGGCGGCCTGCCACGCGCACCGAGAGCGACCCAATCGTATTCTTATGACACGCAGCATCGCCCGTTTGGAGACTTTCATGACCACGCAATACGGCCCTTCCTATGTGCGCCAGATCGCCCCCTATATCGCCGGCAAGCCGATCTCCGAGGTTGCGCGCGAATTCGGGCTCGACGAGGCGCGCATCGTGAAGCTGGCGTCGAACGAAAACCCGCTCGGCATGCCGGACGCGGCCAAGACCGCAATGGCGCGGGCCGTCGAGGAGCTGGGACGCTACCCGGATTCGAATGCGTTCGAATTGAAGGCCGCGATCAGCGCGCGCTACGGCGTGCCGGCCGATTGGATCACGCTCGGCAACGGCAGCAATGACATTCTCGAGCTCGCGGCGCATGCGTTCGTGGAAAAAGGGCAGTCGGTCGTGTATGCCCAGTATTCGTTTGCGGTCTATGCGCTCGCCACGCAAGGACTCGGTGCGCGCGCGATCGTGGTCCCCGCCGTCGAGTACGGTCATGACCTGGATGCCATGCTGAGCGCGATCGAGCCCGATACGCGGCTCGTGTTCATCGCGAACCCGAACAATCCGACCGGTACCTTCGTCGAGGGGCCGGTACTCGAGAAGTTTCTCGATAAGGTGCCCAAGGGCGTCGTCGTCGTGCTCGACGAGGCCTACACCGAATATTTGCCCGCCGAGAAGCGTTACGACTCGATCGAGTGGGTGCGCCGCTATCCGAACCTGCTCGTTTCGCGCACCTTTTCCAAGGCGTATGGACTCGCGGGTTTGCGCATCGGCCTCGCCATCGCCCAACCGCCGCTGACCGATCTGCTGAACCGCCTGCGTCAGCCTTTCAACGTCAACACCGTTGCGCAGGCCGCGGCGATCGCCGCGCTCGGCGATACGGCGTTCCTCGAGAAGAGCGCCGCGCTCAACGCGGCGGGCTACCGTCAGTTGACGCAGGCGTTCGAGAAGCTCGGTCTCGAATATGTGCCTTCGTTCGGCAACTTCGTGCTCGTACGCGTAGGCCACGACGATGGCGCGGGTGCGCGCGTGAACCTTGCGCTGCTCAAGCAAGGCGTGATCGTGAGGCCCGTCGGCAACTATGGATTGCCGCAATGGCTGCGCGTGACGGTCGGCCTGCCGGAGGAAAACGCCGCGTTCATCGCCGCGCTCGAGAAGGCACTTGCGCCGGCCTGAGCCGACGCGCCGCGTGTTGCGCTGTGCCGCCCCGCTCGGAGCGGCAGGCGCTAAAAGTTTGATGGTTCATTTTTTCGGACGGTCGTGGGCACCTTCTTTTTCGACAAACTGGTGATTTTCGGTGTGGGCCTGATCGGCGGCTCGCTCGCTCGCGCCTTGCGCGAACGCGGCGGGGTGAGCGGCGCGCGTACGATCGTGGGCGTGGGCCGCTCGCTTGCGTCGGCCGAACGGGCTCGCGCGCTCGGTGTCGTCGACGAGACGGCCGCGCTCGACGATGACGCCGAATTGGCTCGCGCGCTCGCCGGCGCGGATTTCGTTTTGCTCGCGGCGCCGGTGGCGCAGACCGCGCCGCTCCTGGCACGGATCGCGCCGTTTCTCGATCCCGGGACGCTCGTGACCGACGCGGGCAGCACCAAGGGCGATGTCGTCGCAGCGGCGCGCGCCGCGCTGAGTACCCGTATTGCGCAGTTCGTGCCCGGGCATCCCATCGCAGGCCGCGAATCGAGCGGCGTCGAGGCGGCATTGCCCGATCTCTATGTCGGACGCAACGTCGTGCTGTGTCCGCTGCCCGAGAATCGGGCGCAGGACGTGGCACGCGTGGAGGCGCTTTGGCTCGCGGCGGGCGCGCACGTTCGCACGATGCAAGCCGAGCAGCACGATCGCGTGCTGGCATCGGTGAGTCACCTGCCGCATTTGCTCTCATTCGCACTTGTCGAGCAAATTCTCGGCGCGCCCGATGCGGCGCTCAAGTTCTCTTTCGCCGCCGGCGGGTTTCGGGATTTCACGCGGATCGCCGCGTCGAGCCCGGAGATGTGGCGCGATGTCTGCCTGGCGAACGCGACGGCGCTCGTCGCGGAGCTCGATGCCTACACGGCCGTGCTCGCACGCTTGCGGGCGGCGATTGTCTCAGGCGACGGCGCTGCGCTCGAAGCGGTGTTCGCACGCTCGCGCGAAGCACGCACCGAATGGCAGGAACGCGGCGCGCAAACCGTGGCGGCGCGGCCCCACGGCGACCTCGCTCCGGAATAAACAGGAACGGCTATGGACTATCTCGATCTTGGACCGTACCCGCATGCGCGGGGCACGGTTCGTTTGCCCGGCTCGAAAAGCATCTCGAACCGCGTGCTGCTCTTGGCCGCGCTCGCCGAAGGCGAGACGACGATCTCGAATCTGCTCGACTCCGACGACACGCGCGTGATGCTCGACGCGCTCGCGAAGCTCGGCGTGAAGTACACCCGTGACGGCGATCGGTGCGTGGTGCAGGGCACACGCGGCGCGTTCACGGCGAAAACGGCCGATCTTTTTCTCGGTAATGCCGGCACGGCCGTGCGTCCGCTCACGGCGGCGCTGGCCGTCAACGGCGGCGATTATCGCGTGCACGGCGTGCCGCGCATGCACGAGCGGCCGATCGGCGATCTCGTGGATGGGCTGCGGCAAATCGGTGCGCGTATCGATTACGAGGCGAACGAGGGCTATCCGCCGCTGCGGATTCGTCCCGCGGCGCTCAGCGTCGAAGCGCCGATCACCGTGCGCGGCGACGTGTCGAGCCAGTTTCTGACCGCGCTTTTGATGGCGCTGCCGCTCGTGCGCACGAAAAGCGGCACGACGATCGTCGAAGTCGACGGCGAGCTGATCTCGAAACCCTATATCGAGATCACGATACGACTCATGGCGCGCTTCGGTGTGACCGTCGAGCGCGAAGACTGGCGGCGGTTCACGGTGCCGTCGGGGGTTCGCTATCAGTCGCCCGGCTCGATCGCCGTCGAAGGCGACGCATCGTCCGCCTCGTACTTCCTGGCGGCGGGTGCGCTCGGCGGCGGGCCGGTGCGTGTCGTGGGCGTGGGCAGCGCCAGCATTCAGGGCGATGTGGCTTTCGCCCAGGCACTCGCGCGCATGGGCGCCAACGTGGCGATGGGCGAGGACTGGATCGAGGTGCGGGGGATTGGCCATGACCACGGCCGTCTCGAAGCAATCGAAATGGACTGCAATCTCATTCCCGATGCCGCGATGACGCTCGCCATTGCGGCGCTCGCGGCCGACGGGACGACGCGGCTCACCAACATCGGGAGCTGGCGTGTGAAGGAAACGGACCGCATCGCGGCCATGGCGACGGAATTGCGCAAGCTCGGCGCGAATGTGCAAGAAGGGCCGGACTGGTTGGCCGTCACACCGCCCGCGTCAGGGCGCCTCGTGCCGAATGCGGCGATCGACACCTATGACGATCACCGCATGGCGATGTGCTTTTCGCTCGTGAGCCTGATCGGTGCGCCGGTGCGCATCAATGACCCCAAATGCGTCGCCAAGACGTTCCCCGATTACTTCGACCGCTTCAAGACGCTGGTCGCCCCCGATTGATCGATGAAACCGACCCGTCCCTTTCACCAGACTCCCGTCATTGCCATCGACGGGCCGACCGCCTCGGGCAAGGGCACAGTGGCCGCGCTCGTCGCGGCGAAGCTCGGGTTTCACTTGCTCGACAGCGGCGCGCTCTATCGGCTCGCGGCATTGGCGAGCCTGCGCTACCAGGTGCCCACGGATGCCGCCGAGGCGCTCGCCGACCTCGTCGACGGCCTGCATATCACGTTCCGGGAGGGCTGCGCGCAGCTCGACGGTATCGACGTGTCCAACGAAATCCGCGCCGAGGAAGTCGGCAATCGGGCGTCGGCCATCGCGGTGCACCAGCCCGTGCGCGCGGCGCTGGTCGCCCGCCAGCGCGCGTTTCGCAGGGAGCCCGGGCTCGTGGCCGATGGCCGCGATATGGGGACGGTGATCTTCCCGGATGCGGGATTGAAGGTGTTCCTGACCGCGAGCGTGGAGGCACGCGCGGCGCGCCGGTATAAGCAATTGATCCAAAAAGGGTTTTCTGCTAATATGGATGACTTGCTCCGGGATTTGCGCGAGCGCGATGCGCGCGATACGAATCGCACGGTCGCGCCGCTCGCTCCCGCGGCGGATGCGAAGCTGCTCGATACTTCGGCGCTCACGGTCGACCAGGCGGTCGAACAAGTGGTGCAATGGTACCGGGCGCTGTAGTACCGAGTAGGTGCTTTAGTAGTCTCGAGTTGTCGTCAGGTGTTTGGCGGGGCCGCTTCGGCGGTGTCGCGAAACGTTGTATCAACCCTTAACCCCGTATGGCGTACGCCGTGCCGCGGCGCGCCGGTCCCAGGCAAACGGAACGTGGACCGCGTGAGGCAGAGCGAAGCCATGCTTTTACGATTTTTATGTCCGACCTGCAAACCTCCAACCCGATTACCGAATCCTTTGCGGCTCTGTTCGAAGAGTCGCTGACCAAGCAAGACATGCGCGCCGGCGAAGTGATCTCCGCCGAAGTCGTGCGTGTCGACCACAACTTCGTGGTCGTCAACGCGGGTCTCAAGTCCGAAGCCTACATTCCGCTCGAAGAATTCCTGAACGACGCGGGCGAGGTAGAAGTGCAGGCGGGCGACTTCGTTTCGGTCGCGATCGACGCGCTCGAAAACGGATATGGCGACACGATCCTGTCGCGCGACAAGGCGAAGCGCCTCGCTTCGTGGCTGTCGCTGGAAAAGGCGCTCGACAACAACGAGCTCGTGACCGGCACGATCACCGGCAAGGTCAAGGGCGGCATGACCGTCATGGTCAACGGCATCCGCGCGTTCCTGCCCGGTTCGCTCGTCGACACGCGCCCTGTCAAGGATACGACTCCTTACGAAGGCAAGACGCTCGAATTCCGCGTCATCAAGCTCGATCGCAAGCGTAACAACGTGGTGCTGTCGCGCCGCGCGGTGATCGAAGCGACGCAGGGCGAAGAGCGCGCGAAGCTGCTCGAGACGCTCAAGGAAGGCGCTATCGTCAACGGCGTCGTCAAGAACATCACCGATTACGGCGCGTTCGTCGACTTGGGCGGCATCGACGGTCTGCTGCACATCACCGATATCGCGTGGCGCCGCGTGCGTCACCCGAGCGAAGTGTTGTCGGTCGGCCAGGAAGTCACGGCGAAGATCCTCAAGTTCGACCAGGAAAAGAACCGCGTTTCGCTCGGCATCAAGCAACTGGGCGACGATCCGTGGGAAGGCATCTCGCGCCGTTACCCGTCGGGCACGCGTCTGTTCGGCAAGGTCACGAACATCACCGACTACGGCGCGTTCGTCGAAGTGGAGTCGGGCATCGAAGGCCTCGTCCACGTGTCGGAAATGGACTGGACGAACAAGAACGTCGCACCGTCGAAGGTCGTCCAGCTCGGCGACGAAGTCGAAGTCATGGTGCTCGAGATCGACGAAGACCGTCGTCGTATCAGCCTCGGCATGAAGCAGTGCAAGCCGAATCCGTGGGACGACTTCAGCCGCAACTTCAAGAAGGGCGACAAGATCAGCGGTGCGATCAAGTCGATTACCGATTTCGGCGTCTTCATCGGTCTGCCGGGCGGTATCGACGGGCTCGTGCATCTGTCCGACCTCTCGTGGAGCGAAACCGGCGAAGAGGCGGTCCGCAAGTACAAGAAGGGCGACGAAGTCGAAGCTGTCGTGCTCGGTATCGACGTCGAGAAAGAGCGCATTTCGCTCGGCATCAAGCAGCTCGAAGGCGATCCGTTCAGCAACTTCGTGGCGATGAACGACAAGGGTTCGATCGTCGACGGCACGGTGAAGGCCGTGGACGCCAAGGGTGCCGTGGTGGCGCTTTCGACCGAAGTCGAAGGCTATCTGCGCGCGTCCGAAATCGCACAAGACCGCGTGGAAGATGCGCGCAATGTGCTGAAGGAAGGCGACAAGGTCAACGCGATGATCATCAACATCGATCGCAAGTCGCGTGGTATCAACCTGTCGATCAAGGCGAAGGACTCGGCCGAGCAGCAAGAAGCGATGCGCGGACTGGCAGCCGATTCGGGTTCCGCGGCTTCGGGCACGACGAACCTTGGCGCGTTGCTGAAAGCCAAGCTCGACGGTCAGAACCAGTAAGCCTGAGAGGTTTGCCGCAGCATGACCAAATCGGAATTGGTCGCCCAGTTGGCAGCGCGATTTCCGCAACTTGTTCTCAAGGATGCGGATTTCGCGGTGAAGACGATGCTCGATGCGATGTCGGAGGCGTTGGCCAAGGGCCATCGCATCGAAATTCGGGGCTTCGGCAGCTTTGGCCTGAATCGGCGCCCGTCTCGCGTGGGACGCAATCCGAAATCGGGGGAGAAGGTGCTCGTGCCCGAAAAGCACGTGCCGCATTTCAAGCCCGGCAAGGAACTGCGTGAACGGGTGGACCGTCGTGCGGGCGAGCCGCTGAAAGCGGTCGAGGCCGACGACGCCGACGATACGCTTTGACAGGTGCGACAAGCACGGCCAAGGAAA
Organism: Trinickia sp.; assembly: GCF_036503415.1. Lineage (GTDB taxonomy): Bacteria > Pseudomonadota > Gammaproteobacteria > Burkholderiales > Burkholderiaceae > Trinickia. The sequence continues at coordinate 19,625 of NZ_DASXWY010000109.1, forward strand.
GATGAAAAGCGCCTTCGGGCGCTTTTTCTTTTGAGGCTGGCGTTTGCTAGCGATGCGGCCTTTCGCGCCTGGGCTCGTCCCACGAGCGCCGGTCGTGGTGCGAGGCTCGTATGCCATGGCGGAGCGCGATCCTTTTCCGATAACCCGCCGCGACGGCTGGCCGAAGCTTTCCTTTACAATACGGGGCGTTTCTCCGCCCGACAACGCGCCACCGCCGTTATCGTGCGCGTGTCAGGCACGTGGTGTTCCCTCGAGAGAGCCTTTATGAAATTGATCGTCTGGCTGGTTCGCGCGTTCGTCTTCGTGCTGTTGCTCGTACTCGCGCTCGCCAATACGCAAAACGCTACGCTGAATTTCCTGGCCGGCTACGCGTGGCAAGCACCTTTGATCTTGATCGGCTTGGCCTTTTTTGGCGTCGGGCTGCTGGCGGGGCTCGTATCGGCATTTCCCGGCCTGGTCCGTCTGAAACTGGAAAACGGCCGCCTCAAGCGCGACTTGCGCGTTGCGCGCGAAGCGCCGCCGGTGGCGAGCGAGCCGCCGTTGCCGCCGGTCGTCTGATGGCCGCATCGAGCCGATTGCCCTAACACGCACTTTCTTCGCATCGCCCGCCCTCGCATGGATCTCGATTTCTGGTGGCTGCTGACCATCCCCGTGGCGTTCGCGCTCGGCTGGGTGGCGGCGCGCTACGACTTGAAGACACTCCTCTCGGAGAGTGCCAATCTGCCGCGGTCGTATTTTCGCGGTCTCAATTTCCTGCTCAACGAGCAGCCCGATCAGGCCATCGATGCGTTCATCGAGGTGGTCAAGCTCGATCCCGAAACGATCGAGCTGCATTTCGCGCTCGGCAATCTGTTTCGCCGCCGCGGTGAGACCGATCGTGCGATCCGTATCCATCAGAACTTGCTGAGCCGCGTCGATTTGCCCGCGAACGAGCGAGACCACGCGCTTTTCGAACTCGGCCAGGATTTTCTCAAAGCGGGTCTGCTCGACCGCGCCGAAGAGACGCTCGCCCATCTGGAAAGCGGCGAGCACGCGCTCGGCGCGCAGCGTGCGCTGCTGACGATCTACGAGATCGAAAAGGAATGGACGAAGGCGATCAAGATCGCGGAGAAGCTGGAATCGATGGGCGCGAGCCCGCTCGGCAAGGAGATCGCGCAGTTCCACTGCGAGCTTGCGCAAGAAGCCCTTGCGCGCAACGAGCCGCGCGCGGCAGCCGACGAACTGGCGCTCGCGCTCAAGGCCAACCCCCAAAACGTGCGCGCGACGATCCTGGCGGGCGATGTGGCATGCGCGGCGGGACAGCATGAAGCGGCCATCGAAGCCTGGCGCCGCGTCGAAGAGCAGAATCCGGTCTATTTGCCGCTCGTTGCCGAAAAGCTGATGAAGGCCTACCAGGCGCTCTCGCGTGCCGAACAAGGCGCGGCGTTGCTGACGGAATACGTGGAGCGCTTCGGCTCGAGCGATCTGCTCGATGTCGTCTACCCGTACGTGGCCGAGCTGCGCGGGCCCGAGGCCGCGCATACGCTCGCGCGCGCGCAAATGCAGGCAGCGCCCAATCTAGCGGGCATGATGCGCCTGATCGAAGCGCAGATGACGACGGCCGAGGAGCCGCGGCGCAGCGAGCTCGCGTTGATCCGGACGCTCGTCAAGCAACGCACCAAGAATCTGCCGCGATATACATGCCAAAATTGCGGCTTCCGCGCGCGCCTTTTTTACTGGCAGTGTCCGGGGTGCAGCGGCTGGGAAACTTATGCGCCGCGCCGCGTCGAGCCGATCGCCACACCGCAGTGATGCGGGCAGCGAAGCAGGCCACGACGCTTTAGCGAGGCGCGGCAGCGTCTGCAGTCGAAAGAGCCTCATGCAATTCGGGCGCGTGCGCCCGCGCCGGCGCGCGTTCGAGCGCCGGCATCAACCAGCGGAACAGGTATGAAGATCACCATCATCGGCACCGGGTATGTCGGCCTCGTCACCGGGGCTTGCCTGGCGGAAATCGGCAACGACGTTTTTTGTCTCGATGTCGACCCGCGCAAGATCGACATCCTCAATAACGGCGGCGTGCCGATCCACGAGCCGGGGCTGAAGGAAATCATCGCGCGCACGCGTGCACACGGGCGCATCACGTTTTCGACCGATGTCAAAGCCAGTGTGGAGCACGGCGAGATCCAGTTCATCGCGGTCGGCACCCCTCCGGACGAGGACGGCTCGGCCGATCTGCAGTACGTCCTCGAGGCGGCACGCAACATTGGCCGCTACATGAACGGCTTCAAGGTCATCGTCGACAAATCGACGGTGCCCGTGGGCACCGCGGAACGCGTGCGCGCTGTCGTGGAAGCTGAGTTGGCGGCGCGCGGTCTCGCAGATCGCGCGGCCCGCAGTTTTTCGGTCGTATCGAACCCGGAGTTTTTGAAAGAGGGCGCCGCCGTCGACGATTTCATGCGGCCCGATCGCATCGTGCTCGGCAGCGACGACGACGAAGCCGGGCGTCTGGCGCGCGAAAAGATGAAGCGCCTCTATGCGCCGTTCAACCGGAATCACGAGCGCACGCTCTATATGGACGTCCGTTCGGCCGAGTTCACGAAGTACGCGGCCAACGCCATGCTCGCGACGCGCATCTCATTCATGAACGAAATGTCCAATCTGGCCGATCGTGTCGGCGCGGATATCGAAGCGGTGCGCCGCGGGATCGGCTCCGATCCGCGCATCGGCTATCACTTCCTCTACGCGGGCGTCGGTTACGGCGGCTCGTGTTTTCCGAAGGATGTTCAGGCGCTCGTGCGCACGGCCAATGACAGCGGTCAGCAACTGCGCATCCTCGAAGCCGTCGAGGCGGTCAATCACGATCAGAAGGAAGTGCTCGTGCGCAAGATCGAGCAAGTGCTGGGCGCCGATCTCACGGGACGCACCTTCGCGGTCTGGGGGCTTTCGTTCAAGCCGAACACCGACGACATGCGCGAAGCGCCGAGCCGGCGCGTCATTGCGGCTTTGCTGGCGCGCGGTGCGTGCGTGCAGGCCTATGATCCGGTCGCACTCGACGAGGCGCGCCGCGTATTCGCGCTCGATCTCGCCAATCGCGGCGACGAGCATGCCCGGCTGGCGTTCGAGGCTTCGCAGGAGGAAACGTTGTCCGGGGCCGATGCGCTCATCGTGCTGACCGAATGGAAGGAATTCAAGAGTCCCGATTTCATGCACATGAAGTCGGTGCTGAAGTCGCCCGTGATCTTCGATGGGCGCAACCTTTATGAACCGCAAGCGATGGCCGAGCTCGGCATCGATTACTACGCAATCGGGCGTCCCTATGTCCCACTCCAGTCCGCAACCGATCCGCACGCCTGAGATGAGCGAGAGCGGGGCTCGTCCCGTCGCCGCACCCACGCAAGCGTTGCCGCCCTTGCCTGTCATTGCGCGCGAGCGGCTCGCGAGCGCACGCGTACTCGTAGTCGGCGATGTCATGCTCGATCGCTACTGGTTCGGCGACGTCAACCGCATCTCGCCCGAGGCCCCTGTGCCGGTCGTGCATGTCCAGCGCCAGGAGGACCGGCTTGGCGGCGCCGCCAACGTTGCGCGCAACGCCGCGGCGCTCGGGGCGTGCACTGGCCTGCTCTGCGTGGTCGGCCACGACGAGCCCGGCGAGCGCATCGTCGAGTTGTTGAACGACAGCGGCGTCGTACCGCATCTCGAACGCGACCCGGAACTCCCGACGACGATCAAGCTGCGTGTACTCTCGCGCCAGCAGCAACTGCTGCGCATGGACTTCGAGAAGATGCCGGCGCACGAGGCGCTGCTCGCCGGGCTCGCGCGCTTCGATACGTTGCTCGCGTCGCACGATGTCGTGCTCCTTTCGGACTACGCGAAGGGCGGGCTCACGCATGTGACGCAAATGATCGCCAAGGCGCGAGCGGCCGGCAAAGCCGTGCTCGTCGATCCGAAGGGGGACGACTGGGAGCGCTACCGCGGTGCCACGGTCATCACGCCGAACCGGGCCGAGCTGCGCGAGGTGGTCGGCCGATGGAAATCGGAGGAGGACCTCGTTGCGCGCGTCACGGAGCTGCGCACATCGCTCGAGCTCGAGGCGCTGTTGCTGACGCGTTCGGAAGAGGGCATGACGCTCTTTACGGCGAATGGCGAGCTCAATGCACCGGCTGTCGCACGCGAGGTCTACGATGTGTCGGGTGCGGGCGACACCGTCATCGCGACGCTTGCCGCAATGCTCGGCGCGCGTGTGCCGCTCGTCGATGCGGTCGCGCTGGCCAATCGCGCGGCGGGTATCGTCGTTGGCAAGCTCGGTACGGCGACCGTGGACTATGACGAACTTTTTGCGCCCGCACACTGAGGCGGGCCGCTTTCCGACACATCCCTTTCATTGCGAAACCGATCATGACTCTCATCGTCACCGGCGCCGCCGGCTTCATCGGCAGTAACCTCGTCAAGGCGCTCAACGCGCGCGGCGAGACGCGCATCGTTGCAGTCGACAATCTGAAGCGCGCCGACAAGTTCAAGAATCTCGTCGATTGCGAGATCGACGACTATCTCGACAAGACCGAATTCGTCGAACGCTTCACGCGCGGCGATTTCGGCAAGGTGCGTGCCGTTTTCCACGAAGGAGCCTGCTCCGATACGATGGAAACCGACGGCCGCTACATGATGGACAACAACTTTCGATACAGCCGGGCGGTGCTCGACGCTTGTCTCGCGCAAAGCGCGCAGTTTCTGTACGCGTCGTCGGCGGCCATCTACGGCGGCTCGACACGCTTTGTCGAAGACCGTGCCGTCGAAGCCCCGCTCAACGTCTACGGCTACTCGAAGTTCCTGTTCGATCAGTTGGTCCGCCGCGTGCTGCCGGCCGCAACGAGCCAGATTGCGGGCTTTCGCTACTTCAATGTCTACGGTCCGCGCGAATCTCACAAGGGACGCATGGCGTCAGTGGCGTTTCACAACTTCAATCAGTTCCGCGCCGAGGGCAAGGTGAAGCTGTTCGGCGAGTACAACGGCTACGCCGCCGGGGAGCAGACACGCGATTTCGTCTCCGTGGAGGACGTCGCGAAGGTCAACCTCTTTTTCTTCGACCATCCGGAAAAATCGGGCATCTTCAATCTCGGCACGGGCCGCGCGCAACCGTTCAACGACATCGCGTCGAGCGTCGTCAACACGCTGCGCGCCCTCGATGGTCAGGCGCCGCTTTCGCTCGCCGAAATGGTCCAGAGCGGGCTCATCGAATACGTACCGTTTCCCGACGCCCTGCGCGGCAAATATCAGTGCTTCACGCAGGCGGACCCGACGCGCTTGCGCGCGGCCGGCTACGACGCGCCCTTTCTGACGGTGCAAGAAGGCGTCGACAGATACGTGCGTTGGCTATCCGGCCAGCTGTAAGACGAGGGCGCATCTCCCTAGACTGGGGTCTTCGGGTCGGCTTCCTCTCATGCCGGCCGCTCGATCAACGGAGGTCCCATGTATCAACGATTCCTTGCCGCATGCCTTCTGGCCGCTGCATGCGGCCAGCTCAGCGCGGCCGTCGACGTCAACGCCGCTGACGAAGCGGCCCTGCGCAGCGTCAAAGGCATTGGTCCCGCGAAGGCGCGTGCCATTCTGGACGAACGCGCACGCAATGGGCCGTTCGAAGACGCGTCGGATCTGGCCGCTCGCGTCAAGGGATTCGGCGGCCGAACGCTCGAGCGGCTGCAAGCCGAAGGACTTTCAGTGGGGCGGCCGCTATCCGTCCCATCGTCGCCCCCGCCGTCCATCCCTCTCTCCGGCGGTGTTCCGAGCCGTGCAACGAGTGCGTCGGCGCGTCGCGCCGCGGTGGCCGTAACGCATCGATGACTCATCGTTGACGCTTCGACCTGCGCACCGCACGCGTGCGCTTGTCGATGCGTCTTCTCGCAGCTCTCCTTCACCGTCATGCGGTTCGACGGCTTCCCGCGGCTTGCCGCGGGTTTTTTGCGTTCCCGGCTGGGGCGCGTGGCATCGGGCCCGCGACCTTACTGCCGACCGAGCCGCTCCGGCACGCCGTGGCGCGCTGCTTTACAATCCATCCCAATACCTCGAATTCTCGATTGCTCATTACGTCATTGCGCTTTGCGCGTCTAACACATGCCTTACAAGACTATTGAAGATACGGTCGGCAACACGCCGCTCGTGCAACTCGTGCGCGTGCCGGACGACGAAATCCGCAGCCGCAACAATGTCGTGCTCGCCAAGCTCGAAGGCAACAATCCCGCGGGCTCGGTAAAGGACCGTCCGGCGGTATCGATGATCAAGCACGCGGAGGCGCGTGGGCGCATCAGACCCGGGGACACGCTCATCGAGTCGACCAGCGGCAATACCGGCATCGCGCTGGCCATGGCCGCCGCGATCCGCGGCTATAAGATGGTGCTCGTCATGCCCGAGGATCTGTCTGCCGAGCGGCGCCAGAGCATGGCGGCGTACGGTGCCGAGATCGTGCTCACGCCGGTCAAGGGCGGAATGGAGTACGCGCGGGACCTGGCGGAGCAGATGCAGCGCGAGGGCAAGGGCGTCATCCTCGATCAGTTCGCGAACCCCGACAACCCGCTCGCGCATTATGAGAGCACGGGCCCCGAGCTTTGGCGCGAAACGGAAGGGCGCATCACGCACTTCGTTTCGTCCATGGGAACGACCGGTACGATCATGGGCGTCTCGCGCTACCTGAAGGAGCAAAACGACGCCATCGAGGTCATCGGCGCGCAGCCCGAGGAAGGCTCGCGCATTCCGGGCATCCGCAAATGGCCCGAGGCTTATTTGCCGAAGATTTTCGATCGTAGCCGGATCGATCGCACCGAGAACGTTTCGCAGGCGGCAGCCGAAGCCATGGCGCGCCGACTGGCTGCCGTCGAAGGTATCTTCGGCGGCATTTCGTCCGGCGGTGCGTGCGAGGTGGCATTGCGCGTTGCGCGACAAGTCGAGAATGCAACGATCGTGTTCATCGTTTGCGACCGCGGCGACCGTTATCTGTCCACCGGCGTTTTTCCGGCCTGACGCCGGCCTTCCACCGAGCTTCGGTTCCGGTCAGCGCCAGCCGGCCGCTCAACTGGAGGCCGCGGCCGCGGCGTCGGCCTGCATGCGCGCTTTCACGCGCTGCCCGAGTTCATAAACGGCCAGCGCATAAAAGAAGCTGCGGTTGTAGCGCGTGAGCACATAGAAGTTCTGCAGGCCGAGCATGTATTCGGTGGGTTGGCCCGGGGTCGGCAGATCGATGACCAGCACCGGCGTGGCTGCCTCGACGTTCGTATCGAGGCCCGGTTCGTCGAGCGACATTCCGGCGCGCAGCATCTGGGCGAGTGGCCAGTGCGGCTCGGGCTTGCCATCGGCGGCTGCCTGCGCGATCCCGATGCTGCCGGCATCGTGCGCGATTTGCCATACGACGGGGCGCCCGGTATTCCAGCCGTTTTCGCTCAGATAGTTGGCGACGCTGCCGATCGCATCGGCCGTGCTCGAGCGCAAATCGATGCGATTGTTGCCTTCGTAGTCGACTGCGTATTTGACGATGCTGCTCGGCAGGAACTGCGGAATGCCGATGGCGCCTGTGTACGAGCCTCGCACACTGCTCGGATCGAGCTGCGCGTTGCGCGTCCAGACCAGATAGTCTTCGAGGTTCTTGCGAAACGTCATTTCGCGTTCGGCGCGGTTCGGCGTGTTCGGGTAGTCGAATGCGAGCGTGGTCAGCGCGTCGATCACGCGGAAGTTGCCCATGTACTTCCCATAGATCGTCTCCACGCCAATGATGCCGACGACGATCTCGGGCGGCACGCCATACTGCTCGTAAGCGCGCTGCAGCGTTGCCTGATTGTCGTGCCAGAACTTGACGCCTGCGTTGATGCGGACTGGATCGAGAAAGCGCGATTCGTACGCATGCCAATTCTTGAGCGCGGGCGTGGGCGACGGCGTGACGAGTTTCACGACGGTGGCCGAGTAGGCCGCGCTCGCAAAAAGCGCGTGCAGCGCCGCGGCGTCGAAATCGTAGCGCGCGACCATGTCGTCGATGAACGCGTCCACATCCGCATTGTGCGCATACCGCTGCGGAACGATCTCTTCTTCGAATGTCTGGCTCTGTGAGGCGGGTTGCGGCTCGGCTTGTGCGACCCTGACCGAACGGTGGGCGGGGCGCGTCTGCGCGAGCGCCGCGTTGCCATGGGCGGCAGCGAAAGCGATGGTGGCGGCGAGGGCGGCAAAACGCTGGGCTGTGCGCGAGGCGAGGATGACGGTCATATTGGATGGGATGGGAACGGCGGGCGGTGCGTGAACGTTTCGGGGCTCGGCGCAGTATAGCGAACGGGCGGCTCGCGCGAAACCGTAGCGGGCCCGTAGCGGGTCCGCGTCGTGCGCGGGAGGAGCGCTCCGGGTCTCGGCGTTGGCGCACATCGGCCTGTGGTAACGTAGCTGCTTGGAGACATGCTTGCGCGGCAGGCGGATACATCATGGCAACCGCTTTCTATTCACATCCCGAATGTCTGCTTCATGAGATGGGGCCCGGGCATCCCGAATGTCCTGAACGCCTGCATGCGATCGAAGACCAACTGATCGCAAGCCGTATCGCCCCGCATGTCCAGCGCGAGACGGCGCCGCGCGCCGATTTCGAGCAGATTGCGCGCGTGCATACGCGCTCGCATATCGAATACATCGAGAACCGGTCGCCGGCCGAAGGCTACGCCTGGATCGATCCCGATACCGCGATGAACGCCCATACCTGGGAGGCGGCGCTGCGCGCCGCGGGAGCAGCGGTGGCAGCGACCGACGCCGTCATCGAAGGCCGCTACGAGAACGCGTTTTGCGGGGTCAGGCCACCGGGCCATCACGCCGAGCCGGGGCGTGCGATGGGTTTTTGCTTTTTCAACAATGTCGCGATCGCGGCGCGCCACGCACTCGAGGCGCACGGGCTCGAGCGCGTGGCCATCGTCGACTTCGACGTGCATCACGGCAATGGCACCGAAGCGGCATTCGCGGGCGACGAGCGCGTGCTCATGTGCAGTTTTTTTCAGCATCCGTTCTACCCGTACAGCGGTGCGGACACCGTTGCCGCGAACATGGTCAATCTGCCGATGCCGGCCCGCACGAAGGGCGAGGCGGTACGAGAAGCCATCGAGCTTGCCTGGGTGCCGCGCCTCACGGCCTTCGAGCCCGAGATGATCTTCATCTCCGCCGGTTTCGACGCACATCGCGAGGATGATCTCGGCAACATGGGGCTCGTCGAGGACGACTACGTCTGGATAACCGATCGGATCCGCGGCATTGCGGCGCGCTATGCGCGCGGGCGCATCGTGAGCTGCCTCGAAGGCGGCTACAACCTGTCGGCGCTCGGTCGCAGCGTGGCCGCCCACGTGCGCGCGCTGGCCGGTATTTGACGCATCGAACGGCGGTGCGCGGGCGGCCCGGCATCGCCGGCTGTCCGCATGATGGAACCATGGAGGTGACGGTCATGAACTCCGATTCATCGTCGACACATCCGGCCGAGAGTTCGGCCGGCACGGAACCGACGGGCGTGCTGCTCATCGAGCATGGGGCGTATGGACTTCCGGGCGTCGTCCGCTTGACGCTGAACCGTCCCGATGCGTTCAACGCGCTCTCGGAGCAACTGATTGCCGAGCTGCATGCCGCCTTGGGCACGATCGCGAAAAGCGATGCACGAGTCGTCGTCCTTGCAGCCGCGGGCCGCGCGTTTTGCGCGGGCCACGATCTGAAGGAAATGCGCGCGGCGCCGTCGCTGGCCCACTATCAGGCGCTCTTCGGCCGTTGCTCGGCGTTGATGATGACGATTCAGCGGATGCCGCAACCCGTCATCGCACGCGTTCAAGGAATGGCGACGGCCGCGGGCTGTCAGCTCGTTGCAATGTGCGATCTCGCGGTGGCGGCCGACACGGCGCGCTTTGCCGTTTCCGGCATCAACGTGGGCCTCTTTTGCGCGACACCGGCCGTACCGTTGTCGCGCAATCTCTCGCGCAAAGCCGCATTCGAGATGCTGATGACGGGCGAATTCATCGATGCGGCCAAGGCGCGCGACGAGGGGCTCATCAACCGGATGGTGCCGCTCGATGCGCTCGACGCCGAAGTGATTTCGCTCGCGTCCGGGATTTGCGCCAAGCCCGCAGCCGCGGTGAGCGCGGGTAAAGCGCTTTTTTACCGGCAGCTCGAAACCGGCATCGAAGCCGCATATCAGCTCGCGGGGCAGACCATGGCCTGTAACGCGATGGAAGATGCGACGCTCGAGGGAATGCAGGCGTTCGTGGAAAAGCGCAAGCCGAACTGGAGCGCGTAAGCGAACGGGGTATCGCGATCGGGCGTCGGCGCGATGCGCCGGGCGATTATCCTGAGTGCGCCCGGATCCACTCGATCAACGCATCGATCACGCGCGTGCGGTCGAGATCGTTCATGGTCTCGTGATAGCTGCCTTCAAAGATGGTCAGCGTGCAATCGGCCGAGCCCACCTCGTGCGCGAACTCGCGGCTTCCTTCCGGTTCGGTCAGCTTGTCGTCGCTGCCATGAAAGATGAGTACGGGAAGGTCGAGCGCTGCGCGGGCGCGTTCGATACGCTTCATGGCAACGAGGAGTTCGGCGCCGGTACGCGCGGGTATCGGACCGTGGTGCACGAGGGGATCGTTGCGATTCGCCTCGACGACGGCCGAATCGCGCGCGAGTAGCGCGGGATCGATTTTCATGGCCGGGAAACGCGGCCAGACGCGGCTCACGAGTTGGCTCGCCGCGATCATCCAGCGCGGCACGTCGCGGCCGGCAGCGAGTGCGGGGCTCGACAGAATCAGTCCGGCGGGCCGTTGCCCGTGTGCCGCGCCATGCGTGAGTCGCTCGGCTGCGTAAAGCGCCGCAATCGTCCCACCCATACTGTGTCCCATCAGAAAGAACGGAATGGGCGGGCGGGCCGCCGCCTCGAGCAACGCTTCGAAGTCGCGCAAATATTCGTCGATGGATCCGGTCCATACGCGCGGACCGGGCGAATGGCCATGTCCGCGCAAATCGACGGCAACGAGCTCGATCCCTGCTTCGCCAAGCCGTGCGGCAAGCGGCGCGTAGCGCCCCGCATGCTCGGCCAGCCCGTGCGCGAGTGCCACCGTTGCCTTGGGCGGGAAACGAGCCTCCCCTGGGCACCAACGGTATAGCGCAAGCTCGATCCCGTCGGCGGTGCGTACCGTCGAACGCGCAGGGCCCGTATCTGAGCCGGCGGCGTCGGGCGCGAGATCGGACGGTGCGTCGAAAGTGGCCATGATGGGTTTGCCCGCTGACGGAATGCGAGCGCCATGTTAATCCTCGCGCGCCGAGGACGGGCCCCCGAAAGGAGACCGACAGCTCTAATTCCTTTGAGTTATTAGATCTTGAGAATTAATTATGAAACCTTATTTGTGCGGCGCGATAAAATAGCGGGTCCGGATGTCCCGCCAACCATGGCTGGGCGCTCGTCGCCCTGCGCAAAACGCCGCGCGACCCCCGCCGTCTTCTTCTTTCCATGATCGAACTACGCAACGTTTCACAGCGCTTTGCCGGCCCGGGCGGCTCGGTCGAGGCGCTCAAAGGGATCGACTTGACGATTCCGCCCGGCGAAATTTTCGGCATCATCGGCCGAAGCGGCGCCGGCAAGAGCACCCTCGTGCGCACCATCAATTTGCTCGCACGGCCAAGCGAGGGGGAAGTCGTCGTGGCGGGCCGCGCATTGACGGGACTGCCCCCAGCGCAGCTGCGCGAGGCGCGCCGCGAGATCGGCATGATCTTCCAGCATTTCAATCTGCTCAGTTCGCGCACGGTATACGAAAACGTCGCGCTGCCGCTCGAGCTCGCGGGCATGAAGCGTCACGCCATCGACGCCGTCGTCTCTCCGCTGCTCGAACTGGTCGGCCTCTCCGCGCAACGGCAGCGTTATCCGGCGCAGATCAGCGGCGGACAAAAGCAACGGGTCGGCATTGCGCGCGCCCTCGCGAGCAAGCCAAAGGTGCTGCTTTCCGACGAGGCTACCTCGGCGCTCGATCCCGAGACCACGCGCTCGATCCTTCAGTTGCTCAAACGCATCAACCGCGAGCTCGGTTTGACGGTCGTGTTGATCACCCATCAGATGGAAGTCATCAAAGAGGTGTGCGATCGCGTCGCGGTGCTCGATGCGGGGCGCATCGTCGAAGCGGGGGCGGTCGTCGATGTCTTCCTGCAGCCGCGGCACGACGTCACGCGTGCGCTGCTCGGCGACGTCATCGCGCACGAGTTGCCGGCCGCGGTAAAAGCGCGTGTCGCAAAGCACCTCGAGACAGGCGCCGGCCAACTGTTGCGGCTTGCGTTCGCGGGAGGCAGCGTCGACAAGCCTGTCCTGTCCGAGGCAATCCGGCGCTATGCGCTCGACGTGAACATTCTGCACGGTCAGATCGACGAGATTCAGGGGCGGGCGTTCGGCTCGCTGGCGGTGCTGGCCGACGGCGAACCGGGCCAGCTCGGCGATGCGCTCGCTTACTTGCGCGCGCAAGGAGTCGTGGTGGAGGCGCTCGCGCATGTTTGATGAAATGCTACCGATGTTTCTCGCGTCGTTTTGGGAGACGCTGGTGATGGTCGGCATATCGGGCGTGCTCGGCGCGCTGGTCGGGCTGCCGCTCGGCATCGTGCTCTTTCTGACGGAGCCAGGCGGCGTGCTCGAAAACGCCGCGGCCAATCGCGCGATGGGGCTCACGGTCAATGCGGTGCGCTCGACGCCGTTCATCATCCTGCTCGTGGCGGTCATTCCGTTGACGAGATTAGTCGTCGGCACCTCGATCGGGACGGCGGCCGCGGTGGTCCCGCTCACGATTGCGGCGGCGCCCTTCATCGCGCGCCTCGTCGAAACCGCGCTGCGCGAGGTCGACCGCGGCCTGATCGAGACGGCCGAAGCGCTCGGCGCGACGACGCACCAGATCGTCTTCAAGGTGCTGTTGCCCGAGGCTTTGCCGGGCATCGTAGCCGGGCTGACGATTACGTTCGTTTCGCTGGTCGGCTACTCGGCGATGGCGGGCGCGATCGGCGGCGGCGGGCTCGGCGATCTGGGCATTCGCTATGGCTACCAGCGGTTCCTGCCCGAGGTCATGCTGGCCGTCGTGGCGGTGCTCGTCGTGTTCGTTCAGCTCGTGCAGTCATTGGGCGACTGGCTCGTGCGGCGTTTGAGCCATCGCTGAGAACATCGGTGCGGTTAGAGGCGTTGATCGAGAATTCGGCTTGGCGAGTCGGCCCAGCCTCATTAAAATAAAACGATCGTTCGTTATTTAGACGCACCATCGAGCGGAAGCCCGCTCGACATCCGGCGCCCGGCGCGGCGGCCCCTCGGGCTTGCTGTTTGGCTGTCGTTATAATGGCCGCTGGGTTGACGTATTCGTAACTTTGGAGCGTGTGCATGAAAATTCTGGTGCCGGTCAAGCGCGTGGTCGATTTCAACGTGAAGGTTCGCGTGAAGTCGGATGGCACGGGCGTCGATATTGCGAACGTGAAGATGTCGATGAACCCGTTCGACGAAATCGCGGTGGAAGAGGCGGTGCGGCTGAAGGAAGCG
>NZ_DASXWY010000110.1:0-34591 GCF_036503415.1 Trinickia sp.
GGCATCCACTATCAGCAACTGAAGGTCGGCCGTTTTGACTACGAGCCCTCGATGCGCAACGTGCTATCGGATTGCGGCCGGTTTATGCTCACGGAAGCCGAGGCGCGCAGCGAGATCGGCGAGATGATGGTCGTGCTCGAAAGATGGCAGGAGCATTTTGCAGCGGCAGGTGTGCGCGAAGACGATATCGAAGCCTGTGCACGGTACGTTCGCGTCGGCGAGATGGCAAACGAATTCGAGAAACTCTGCGAGAAGCCGGCTCGTCGTTCGCGACGATCTGCTTCGCCGCCACCGGGTGCTTGACGCAGGCAACGATCAACTGCCGTCAGGGAGCGCTAGCGCCAGCACCGCAAACGTTCCCAGCCAATGCTCACCCATATAATCGCCCGCCACATGGGTAAGCGCAGCCTGCAAATGCCTCTCGGCAGCATCCTCGAGCAGCGGCCGGCGTGCATCGTCTGGTGGCAGCGCTTGCGCAATCGAGCGCTGGCACCATGCTCTACTCAAATTCAGACCATCCAGATGCGCGATCTTGCCATCGCTGCGATCCGTCACCGTCGCGGGCGTGAACAGCGTGGCCGGTTTCCCCTGCGCGAGGCCCGGCAAGAACCGGTCGAACCAGTTCAAAAACTCAGGTGGAGGCAGGGCACGCCGCATCAATTCCGCCTCCATCAGCGACGGAGAAAGAAATTCATCGCCGCTCGGCTCCCACGCTTGGCAAGCCGCATCGTTCAAATACCAGCGTTTCGCCGTATCGACGATCAACTCAGCGAAGCTTGCGCGCTCGGCGATACGTGCAAAGTCGAGCGCAAGAGCAAGCGCAAATGCCGTATTGAAATGCGTGCCTACGCGCAGCGGATAGGTGGCCTTCGGTAAAAACGCTTCGAAGCGCGCGACAAAGGTATCAGTCAGTGGCGCAATCGTACGCGACCAACGCGCGGCGTCGGTCCCGGGCATCGAATGAAGCTGAGCGGCGAGCGCGAGCAGCCAGGCCCAACCGTATGGGCGTTCGAAACTTCCGTTGTGAGGGAGCCTCAAATAAGCCAACTCCCCGGCAACGTTAGCATCGGTGAAGTGCGCATCCACGACGGCCTTGACGGCTGGCGCTTCGGGCATGTCGGGATAATGCGTCACCAAACGCAGCAGCATCCAATAACCGTGCACGCACGAATGCCAATCGTAGCTGCCATAGAAGATCGGGTGCAGTTCGCGCGGCGAGCGCACGTCTTCGGGACCCGCCAGAGCATGCGTCAGCTTATTGGGGTACTCGCGCGTCAAATGGGCGAGAGCAAGCTTGGCGAGTTTCGAGGCCAGGGCGGGGGTGAGAACGGAGATCATCGGCTTGTCGAGCCAAAGCGAACGATGGGCCAACGATACGCGCGCGGCCGATAACCGGCAAGCGTACGCCGAGCGGCGGCGCATCCCTCACGTTTCGGCCGTTGCCTTCTTGCTCGTACGTTTGCCGTTGGCGACCGGCTTCGACATCCGTTCTGCCGTGCGCGTCGCATGGTCGAAACGACGCATCGCGTCGTCGACGTCTTCCTTTAGCCGGGTCAGCGCGGCCACGTCCGGGTGCGGCGGCTGCAGCGCGGTCCATAAGACATCGACGAGCTGTTCGGCCGTTGCATCGATATCCGCGCCACGATGCGCAAGCGTCGCATCCCACAACACATGCTCCATCGGGCCGAATACGAGCGAGCGCATGAGCCGAAGCGGCATGTCGGTGCGAATATGTCCCGCTTGCTGCCCCTGCGCGAGAACGCGCATCAGCGGCGCCGTGTAGCGCCGCTGCAGGACGGTCAATTCGTCGCCGAGCGCATGGTACTTCGTGCGCCCCTCCGAAAGCACCAGCGAGCAAAGGCCGGTGCCGTGCACGAGCATGAGCCGCACGTGCATGCGCACGATAAAGGCGAACTGCTGACGCGTGCTGCCGTCGCGCGGAAGCCCCGTTTCAATGGCCGCGATGATTTCATCGTACCAATCCGAAATGACCCGCACGCACAACTCTCGTTTGCCGCGAAAGTAACTGAAGACCGTCGCCTCGGAAACGCCGACGCGCTGAGCGATTTCAGCCGTCGTCGCGCGCTCGTACCCCTTTTCGGAGAACACCTCGCGGCCCGCCTGAAGGATGTCCTTCACACGTTGCTGTGATTTGCGACCGGCCGGCTGACGCCGCGCACCGCCCGCTTCGGGCTTCGAATCGTCCATGTTTGAGTCAGGTTCAAGTCTGCCTCCGTTCGGAGGCTCGGTGATCGCGATGGTAGCACCGAGCGGCGTGCTCCATATAGCGTCTTCCAAAAGTGAGTGATACTCAGAAAAACCTATTGACGCTTACGTAAATGTGGCGTGAAATGCGCGTTGATCGAGCGCGCGATCCGCGCCTCTGCCCGACCACGGTGGCGTACGACGCCGCCCCGACTGGAGAAACTGAATGAACGACCCCCACGCTCTCTTTGGTTCGCTGTCGACCGGAGTTGGCGCTTCAGCGCTTACTCCGGTCCCATGCAAAGCAGTGCCCCCCGAGGGGGCGGATGCTTCCCTTGGGGCGGCCCAGCGGGAGGCATCATGAGCAACGTGCCTGGATTGCAGTTCGCGCTCGGCGAGGAAATCGACATGCTGCGCGATACGCTGGCCAACTTCGCCGCGAAGGAGATCGCCCCGCGTGCGGCCGAGGTCGATCGCACCGATCAATTTCCAATGGACCTCTGGCGCAAGTTCGGCGAACTCGGCGTGCTCGGCATGACGGTCTCCGAGGAATACGGCGGCGCGAACATGGGCTACGTGGCGCATATGGTCGCGATGGAAGAGATCTCGCGCGCCTCTGCGTCGGTGGGACTCTCGTATGGCGCTCATTCGAATCTGTGCGTCAATCAGATTCACCGCAACGGCACCGAAGCGCAAAAGCACAAGTACCTGCCGAAGCTCGTCTCCGGCGAGCACGTCGGCGCGTTGGCGATGAGTGAGCCCAACGCCGGGTCGGACGTCGTCAGCATGAAGCTGCGCGCGGACAAGCGCGGTGACCGTTATGTGCTGAACGGCACGAAGATGTGGATCACGAACGGTCCCGATTGCGACACGCTCGTCGTCTATGCCAAGACCGATATCGAAGCCGGTGCTCGCGGCATCACTGCGTTCATCGTCGAAAAAGGGATGAAGGGCTTCTCGGTGGCGCAAAAGCTCGACAAGCTCGGCATGCGCGGCTCGCATACGGGCGAGCTCGTCTTCGTGGATGTCGAGGTCCCCGAAGAAAACATCCTCGGCCGTCTGAACGGCGGCGTGAACGTGCTGATGAGCGGCCTCGATTACGAACGCGCCGTGCTGGCCGGTGGCCCGACGGGCATCATGCTTGCCTGTATGGATGCCGTCGTTCCGTATATTCACGATCGCAAGCAATTCGGTCAGGCGATCGGCGAATTCCAACTGATCCAGGGCAAGGTCGCGGACATGTACACGACGCTGCAAGCCTGCCGTGCGTATCTGTATGCCGTGGGCCGTCAGCTCGATACGCTCGGCAAGGAACACGTACGTCAAGTTCGCAAGGATTGCGCGGGCGTCATTCTCTATACCGCGGAGAAAGCGACATGGATGGCCGGCGAGGCGATCCAGATCCTCGGCGGCAACGGCTATATCAACGAATATCCGGTCGGCCGGCTTTGGCGCGACGCAAAGCTTTATGAAATCGGCGCGGGCACGAGCGAGGTGCGCCGCATGTTGATCGGCCGCGAGCTTTTTGCCGAAACCGCCTGACGCATCCCGACATCCGCGCCGCGAACGGAGTATTCCCCTCATGCCGATCATCGAAAGCAAGCTGAATCCGCGCTCCGACGAATTCCGCGCCAACGCCGCTGCGCTCGAAGCGGTCGTTGCCGATTTGCAGCAGAAAGTGGCGCATCTCGCATTGGGCGGCGGGGCCGCGGCGCGCGACAAGCACGTCTCGCGCGGCAAGCTGCTGCCGCGCGATCGCATCGCGCAACTGCTCGACCCCGGTACGCCGTTTCTCGAGTTTTCGCAGCTCGCGGCCTTCGGCATGTATCACGATGCGGCACCCGGAGCCGGCATCATTACCGGCATCGGCCGCATCGCACAGCAGGAATGCGTGATCGTCTGCAACGATGCAACGGTCAAAGGCGGCACTTACTACCCGGTGACGGTCAAAAAGCATGTCCGCGCGCAGGAGATCGCCGCCGAAAACCGCTTGCCGTGTGTCTACCTCGTCGACTCGGGCGGCGCCAATTTGCCGAATCAGGACGAGGTATTCCCCGATCGGGAT
Organism: Trinickia sp.; assembly: GCF_036503415.1. Lineage (GTDB taxonomy): Bacteria > Pseudomonadota > Gammaproteobacteria > Burkholderiales > Burkholderiaceae > Trinickia. The sequence continues at coordinate 4,271 of NZ_DASXWY010000110.1, forward strand.
CATTTCGGGCGCATTTTCTACAATCAGGCCAATCTGTCGGCAGCGGGTATCGCACAGATCGCGGTGGTGATGGGCTCGTGCACCGCGGGTGGCGCGTATGTGCCCGCAATGAGCGACGAATCGATCATCGTCAAGAATCAAGGCACGATCTTCCTCGGCGGGCCGCCGCTCGTGAAGGCGGCCACGGGCGAGGAAGTCAGTGCGGAAGATCTGGGCGGCGGCGATGTCCATACGCGTCTGTCGGGTGTCGTCGATCACCTCGCGCAGAACGATGCGCATGCGCTCGCGCTCGCGCGGAGCATCGTCGGCAAGCTCAACCGCGTGAAAGTACCGCCCGTCGCACTGCGCGAACCGAAGCCGCCGCGCTACGACGCAAAGAGCATCTACGGCGTCATTCCGGTCGATACGCGTAAGCCGTTCGACATTCGCGAGATCATCGCGCGCGTCGTCGACGATTCCGAATTCGACGAGTTCAAGGCGCGCTACGGCACGACGCTCGTCACGGGCTTCGCCCATATCTGGGGGCATCCGGTCGGCATCGTGGCGAACAACGGCATTCTGTTCTCGGAGTCCGCGCTCAAGGGCACGCATTTCATCGAGCTTTGCTGTCAGCGCAAAATTCCGCTCGTGTTCCTGCAGAACATCACGGGCTTCATGGTCGGGCGCAAGTACGAGAACGAAGGAATTGCGCGCAACGGTGCCAAGATGGTCACGGCGGTTGCGACGGCCAACGTGCCGAAGTTCACGGTCATCATCGGCGGCTCGTTCGGCGCGGGCAACTACGGCATGTGCGGGCGAGCCTACTCGCCGCGCTTTCTCTGGATGTGGCCCAACGCCCGCATCTCCGTCATGGGCGGCGAGCAGGCCGCGTCGGTGCTGGCGACGGTCAAGCGCGACGGTATCGAAGCGAAGGGCGGCAGGTGGAGCGCCGACGAGGAGGAAGCGTTCAAGAAGCCGATTCGCGACCAGTACGAACACCAGGGCCACCCCTATTACGCGAGCGCGCGTCTTTGGGACGACGGTGTGATCGATCCGGCTCAAACGCGCGACGTGCTGGGTCTCGGCTTATCCGCGGCGATGAATGCGCCGATCGGCGACACGCGCTTCGGCGTATTCCGGATGTGATCCGCAATCGGAAAGAAGCGACCTTCGAAACGAACGGACGAGGAGCCCTCGATGCAATACAGCACGCTTGAGCTAGCGATTTCCGGGCACGTCGCGACGGTGACGCTCAATCGCCCGGAGGTGCGCAACGCATTCAACGAGACGATGATCGCCGAGCTGACCGACGTCGTTTCGCGTCTACAGACGCGCGACGATGTGCGCGCAGTAGTGCTCGCGGCCAACGGTCCGGCGTTTTGCGCGGGCGCCGATCTGAACTGGATGAAAAAGATGGCGTCGTTCTCCGACGAGGAGAACCGCGCCGACGCGCGGCGGCTCGCCGACATGCTGGCAGCCGTCTATCGCTCGGCGAAGCCGGTCATCGCGCGCGTGTCCGGCGATGCGTATGCGGGCGGTGTGGGGCTCGTCGCTGCGTGCGACATCGTCGTCGCGGTCGAGACGGCACGGTTTTGCCTGTCCGAAGCGCGCTTGGGATTGATTGCCGCAACTATTTCACCGTACGTTATCCGGGCGCTCGGCGAGCGTGCCTGCCGCCGCTATTTCACGACGGCGGAGCCGTTCGAGTGCGCGGTTGCCTGCCGGTTCGGGCTCGTTCATGAAGCCGTGCCGGCCGATGCGCTCGACGCCACAGTGCAAAAGCTCGCCGCCGCGCTCTGCGCGAACGGTCCGCAGGCCGTACGCGAATCCAAACGGCTCGTGCAGGATGTCGCGGGTCGCGCACTCGACGAAGCGCTCATCGACGATACGGCCGCGCGCATTGCCGCCATTCGGGCCAGCGACGAAGGCCGCGAAGGGGTGGCCGCGTTCCTCGACAAGCGGGCGCCGGCCTGGCGCGATTGATCCACGATCCGGCGAGACACGGCAGCGCGACGCGCACTCCCATTGCGAGACCTCACATGTTCAACAAGATCCTGATTGCGAACCGCGGCGAGATTGCCTGCCGTGTCGCGGCGACTTGCCGCCGGCTCGGCGTGGCGAGCGTGGCCGTATATTCGGACGCCGATGCCGGTGCGAAGCATGTCGCCGCATGCGACGAAGCGGTGCATATCGGTGCCTCGCCCGCGGCCGAAAGCTATCTGCGCATCGAGCGCATCATCGATGCGGCGCTGAAGACGGGCGCGCAGGCCATTCATCCCGGCTATGGATTTCTTTCGGAAAACGAAGCATTCGCCGAAGCCTGCGAAGCGGCCGGAATCGTCTTCATCGGGCCGCCGGTGTCGGCTATCGCGGCCATGGGATCGAAGGCGGCGGCCAAAGCGCTGATGCAAGCGGCGGCGGTTCCGCTCGTGCCCGGCTATCACGGCGACGATCAGGACCCCGAACGATTGCACCGCGAGGCCGATGCGATCGGCTATCCCGTCCTGCTGAAGGCGAGCGCGGGCGGTGGCGGCAAGGGCATGCGCGTGGTGGACAAACACGAGGATTTCGCGGCCGCGCTCGCATCATGCAAGCGCGAGGCGGCGAGCAGCTTCGGCAACGATCGCATTCTCATCGAGAAATACCTGCTCCGGCCTCGGCACGTGGAGGTGCAGGTATTCGCCGATCGCCATGGCGGTGCGGTCTACCTGTTCGATCGCGATTGTTCGGTGCAGCGGCGTCACCAAAAAGTGCTCGAGGAAGCGCCCGCACCGGGGCTCGAGGCGGACGTTCGGCGAGCGATGGGCGAAGCTGCCGTCGCGGCGGCGCGAGCGGTGTCCTACGTGGGCGCCGGCACCGTCGAGTTCATCATGACCGGCACGGCGTTCTACTTCATGGAGATGAATACGCGCCTGCAGGTCGAGCATCCCGTTACCGAAATGGTGACGGGGCTCGATCTGGTCGAGTGGCAGTTGCGCGTAGCGGCCGGAGAGCCGCTGCCATTGCGGCAGGACCAGTTGAAGGTCGATGGCCATGCGATCGAAGCGCGCGTCTATGCCGAGAATCCGGCGCGCGGCTTTTTGCCTTCGACGGGCACGCTCAAGTATCTGCGCATGCCCGCAAGCGTCGAGTTCACGATCGGCGAGCCGCGGCGCGCGGCGGTGCGTATCGATAGCGGCGTGCGCGAAGGCGATACGATCACGCCGTTTTACGACCCGATGATCGCGAAAGTGATCGTACACGGCGCGGACCGGGACGAGGCGCTTGCCCGTATGGACCGCGCATTGCAAGCCTGCGAAGCGGTGGGCCCGCAAACGAATATCGAATTTCTGCGGCGCATCGTGACGTGCCCGCCGTTCGCCTCGGCCGAACTCGATACGGGCCTCATCGAGCGTCATCACGATGCGCTGTTCGCTCGCACCGAGAAACCGTTCAAGGAAGCGCTCGCGCTTGCCTGCGCAGCGCTGCTGACGCGCGAAGGCGGCACCGCGCATGGCGCCTCTCCGTGGGATGCGCTATCGCATTGGCGTTTGAACGGCAGCTATCGCCAGACGATCGAGTGGCGCGCGATCGAGGACGACGCGCCATGCAGGGTCGTCTATACCCGCGACGATTCCGTTCGCGCCCTCGAGCACGAGCAATGGACGGAGCCGTTCGACTGGTGGCGCGAGGCGCAGCCTCATGGCTACGGCGTACGCCTTGGCGACGTTCGAACGACGGGCCGGGTTTTTATCGATGGCGATACGTTCCATGTGTTTTGCTCCGGTACATCGCTCGCTTTCGAGTGGACGAACCTGCTCGCGCATGCGGCCGATGCCGAGCATGGAGAGGGGCGCTTGACTGCCCCGATGCCGGGCAAAGTGATCGCGGTGCTCGTCGAGGCAGGCGCCGTTGTGGAAAAGGGCACGCCGCTGATCGTCATGGAGGCCATGAAGATGGAACATACGATCGGCGCGCCCGCCGCCGGAAAAATCTCCGAGGTGCTGTACGGCGTCGGCGATCAGGTGGCCGACGGGGCGCAGCTGCTCGTCATGGAGACGGGCGGGTGACGGCGGCTGGAGCCTGGGCAAGTATTGCGTGTAGTGGCGCGCCGGCGCACGGGGGGTGCTCGTTAAAGTGATCGATCCCGCGTCGATGCGCGACGCGCATGCTCAGATACCGAACGCGGCTTTCGCGATCTCCCACCGGCGTTGCCGGTCGACGAGTCCGTTGACGCCGCCGTTGATCCGCTTGGTCAGCGCGATGAAATCGCCGCTATCCGCGAAGGCGCTGCAACCATGCCGATACCACCACCATGCGGAAGCGCGGGCCGCGGCGAGCGCTTGCTCGAGCTGCTCGGGCTGCGTCTCGAGGTCGATGCCGAGCGCGTGACCGCAGGCCGCGTAGTTCGCTCGCCCCGTGATCTGAAGCAGTCCACGACCGCGGAACCTCCGTCCATCGCCGGGTCGCACATTGCCGAGTTCGGCTGCTTTTGGCGAGGGCGGCTCGTAAGCGAGCTGAGCCGTCGTCGGCCCCCACAGCTCGCGGGTGAGCGTGAAGCCGAGTGTTTCGTGGCCTGCCTGGGCGATGAAGGCGGCCATGCGCGCCGGCGTCGAGATATCGAACTCGTCGAACGCGGCACGGATGGGCGCGTACCATTGCTCGACGAGCGCGTCCGATAGCCGTGCAGCAGCCAGGAAGTCATCGCGTGTCATGATCGACTCCGATCGTTAGTTGCGCGCGAGCATTCAGCGCTTGCACCAGATGCGCGAGCGGCTCCGGCCCCACGCTGACCCGGCCCGCGAAGGGCCGGTCGACGGCCAGCACGAAAAAGAATGCGAGCCCGAGCGTTAGCGCCCACGCGGCGATCAACGCGACGTTGAACATCGTGCCGGGCAGCGTATAGAGGAGCAGGAACGAGACGGCGCTCGCAATCAGCATGACGGTCCACAGCGTCGCCGGCATGGCGACATTGAGCGTCAGCAGGCGCTGATCGCGCAGTTTGGCCAGTTCGTTGACGCGCTTGAGCACCTCGGCCAGCAGCGCGCGCTGCCGCTCGTTGCGCGGCTGAATCTGGTTGACCTTGTCGAAGAGTGCGTCGAAACGCGCTTCCGACTTGGGATCGCCGGCTGCTTCTTGCTGCATCTTCGGCCATTCGAAGCGCACGACGCCATCGAGATAGGCATGGAGTGCATCGACCGCCTGCCCCGCCAGCGGCTCGCCGAATGCAGCGAGGTCGCGCGCGAGTTCGCCGGCCGTCGTGGCTTCGAGGTCGACGTTGTGGGCTGCGTCCGAGTACGCCCCCCATACATTGATGGCGGCGAACGCAATCAGCAGCGAGTTGATCGTGGTGATGACGGAGACCATCGCAATCGTCATCGATTGCTCTTCGGGTGCGGGACGCACGCGCACGACGCGGCGAAAGAAGGCATAGCCGCCCAGCGCGACGATCAGCGTGAGCGTGACGACGAAGAGTCCCATGATCGATGACGGCCAGTTATAGAGGAAGAGCATGGCTTACTCCTTCCGACTGGGCTCGGCCGCGGCGCTTGCGGCGGGCTTCGGTGCATCGGGATGCAGGACGTTGCGCGTGAAGCTGGCCAGCCGCTGCTTGACCGCGTCCACCGGCATGCCGCCCTCGATCGATTGTTGAAGTTCGAGCAATTCCGCGGCAAGCTCGCCTTTCCATTGGACGCGCTCGGTCGCCGCCTGTGCGCGTCGCGTCTCGAAGGCCGCCTCCGCGGCCGGCCGCGGGTCGCCGCGCACGAGCGTCTCGAGCGTTTCGACGAGCCGATGCAGCAGCCGATGCACGGCGGTCGCGGAGAATCCGCCCAGCATGGCGAGTGCAGGCTTGCCGAAGCTGCGCATGCTGCCGCTGTCGTAGAGATGAGAAGGCAGTATCTCTACGAGAATCAGCCCGGCGATGACGCCGAGTATCAGGCGTGCGCCGTACGAAGCGTCGTATTGAGGGTCGTACGTCGCATTCGCGACAAATCGATGCGCCTGAAAGAGCGTGGCGAACGACGCGCCGAGGCCGGCGCACGACAGCAGAAAGATCGCGTTCAACAACAGCGGTATGCCTGACGAATCGAGGAATCCCCGGTCGATGTTCGCGGCCGAGACCTCGGGCGGCAGCGACATGGCGATCACCGCGAACAGGAATGACAGCGCGCAGACCGTCAGCGTGCGAATCAGCGGCACGGGCCCCAGCCAGGAGAAGCGTTGGCGCCGACGCTCGTTATCGAGCAGTGCGACGGCTTGCGGCGTGGCCGGTGAGATCGCGATTGCGAGGCGCCGGTGAATCGTGGCGAGCGCGTGGCATAGCGGAGTCTGCGCGGACGAAGCCGCTCCGTTGCCGATGCCTTCGGCACCGTTCGTCGAAGCGCTCACCGACTCGGGATCGATGGCGAGAAGCGGCGACAGTTGCGCCACGAGCTCCGGGGCGATTGCCATGCCGTGCCGGAGTGCATAGCGAGCCATCGCGTCGCACTCCGTTTGCAATTGCGCGATCAGCGCGTGCCTCGGCACGGCCGGCGCAATCGCCGCGCCGGCTGGCGCGCCTCGAATGCCTTGGTCGAAACCGATCTTGGGCGAGGGATATTGCACACCGATTCGGACAGCACACATGATGAGGTCTCCTGTTGCGTGGGGACGTTGCGGGCGTCTTCTATTGGGCGCTGCTAGAGAATGACCTCTTCGCCGCAGTTTCCGCCGGGTGTGGGCACGAGCAGGCTGCCCCTGTCGCGGTAAACGAACATGTCGGACCAGTCGCGCAACGTGTAGCGCACTTCGGCGAGGCGCCCGTCCGGCGCGCAGTAGAACTGAATGGCTTTATCGGCGCCGAAGAAGAAGTCATGCAGTTGCGCATCTTTCAGCTCGTCGAGCTGCACCCGTTTGCCGGCATGCTGCTCGAGGTACTGTCCGAGGTTCGTACGGCCGACGGCACGCGCCATGGCCGCGATTTCCGTGAAGTAACCTGCCGGCGTATATCCGCTGCAACTGCCATAGCGGTTCCAGCGCTGTTGCAACGAATTGCCGCTCGTCGACGACACATAGCGTTCGAGGCCGGCGGGCAGGCTGTCGTCGGCGAGCGCGGTCGCATCGCAATCGACGCGATCCGTACGCAGCGCGATTGCTTTCAGCATCGGGGGCGGGGCACCCGCATCCGTATCGGCGCCACGGGCCGGGACACTCTGCGCCGCCTGGGCGATGCAGGTGGTCGTTCCGTTGTTCTCGTCGCACGATCCTGCTTTCCACGAAAGTGCGAGCGTCCAGCCTTGCGCGTGGGCGCCGACCGAAACGAGGCCGATCGCCGCGAGCAATGCGGCCCGCCTGATTCTCCAGTGCGATAGCGTCGACATGTCGATGTTCTCCTGTCGTTTTGATACCGGTGCGCGGCGCCGCCGCGATATTCGCGGCGTGCGCTTGGGCATCGAGCGTGTGTGGCGTCCTTACCGGTAGACCTGCGGCAGCAGCCGGCGAATGTTTTGCAATCTCGGCAGACCCGCGCCGAAGCGGTTCGATGGATCGTTCGCCGAAACGGGTGTGCAGATCATCCGGATCAATTGAAAGAGCGCGGCGACGCGTTGCGGCCCCCTCGGACCGAGATAGCCGGCAAGATGCGGATCGCTCAGCAGCAGTGCCGCGAGACCGGTGATGTGGGGCGCTGCCATCGAGGTGCCGGACTCGGGATTGAAGGCCGCACCCGGCACGGTCGACACGATTCCGACGCCCGGGCCGCACACGCCGATCTGCGGCCCATGACACGAGAACGTCGGCGAGAAGAGCCCGTCGGCCGTCAGCGTTTGCGCGACGACTTGCGTCTGTTCCCAGGCGCTCGGCGGCAATTCCCGGTGCAGCCCCAATGCCGAGACCGCGAGTACGTAGGGCGAGGCCGCGGGATATTGCACGGGGCCGCCGGAGTTGCCTGCAGCGACGACACAAGCGACGCCGCTTTGCACCGCTTCGATGAGCTTTTGTTCGACCGCAAGCGAAGGCTGCGGCGCGCCGAGACTCATGTTGACGACATCGATATCGTGATTGATGCAGTAGTCGAGCGCTTCGATGAGCGTGCTGTATTGGCCGCTCGGAAAGACCTTCAGCACATGGATCTCGGCATCGGGGGCGAAGCCGCGCATGGCGATACTCTCGGTTTTCGCCTGCTCGCCCATGCGTGCGGCGATCACACCGGCGCAATGCGAGCCATGGCCGATCACATCGGTCTTCCATGTGGCCGGGTCCTGCTCGTTGGTCATGTCGGCGCCGCGCAGGATATGGCCGAGCAACGGATGCGAGGTGTCCGCGCCGGAATCGATGATGGCCACGCGCACGCCGGCTCCGCTTGCCGTGCTCGGCGATTCGTCGAGTCCCATGAGCCGCTGTCCCCAGCCGAGCGGTGCGAACGGGGGCACGTTGCGGTTCGGCAGCCATAAAGGGGTGAGCTTCACGATATTGACCTGGTCGCTCGTGAGCGACGGTCCGACGAGATAGCTGTTCCAGTACGTATGCGCGGGACGAACCGAGAGCGACTGCACCGGCCCGTTGCTCATTTGCACGAGCGTCAGCGTGACTTCCCCGCCTGCGTTCGTCGTGCCTTTGGCCGGAAATCCGTCGGCGGCGACCTCGACGACGGCGTTGGCAACAGGTGCGTCGTCCGTGCCCAGCACGCGAATGGTCACCTGTCTGAGCGTGGCCGACGAGAACGCCGATTGCGGGTTCAGTTGCGCGCCGGCGTCGGCGTCGGGCTTGCGGCCGTAGCCGAGCGAATGGTCCTCTTCGACGATCATCTCGGGCGGTGCGGTTGCCTGCAGGATCTGCGCGTGGGCCGGATCGACCTTGACCACGTAGGTGTCGGTTGCTTCGTCGGGGCGCGCCGACATCATGCGCGCGTTCTTGTGGCCGGCCAGGACCCGAACGACTTCGACACCGGGCAGGCGATCTATCGCATTGCTCATGTCGCCAGCCGACATCGGCGTGACGGCCGCTTGCCTCGCCAGCACGCCGCGCCGTGGCGCAATCAGGTACTGGCGCTTGCCGCCGGCTACCGGGACCGCATTTCCTGCCGCGGCGGCAGGCGAGGTCTTCGGCGTCGAATCGGCGTCGCCTTCGGCCGCGGGTTTCGGCGCGACCGGCTTTTTGTCCTTGTCCATCGCAGTCTCCTTCGCGTCGCCGTGAGAACGACGCATCGATCGACGGACGAACGCGGCGGCAAAGCCGGTAAAGTTCGTCCGTCCGTCATGAGGGGCGTGCTGCCGCGCATGTGGCCGGCGCGACAGCAAGTGGCTTCCCGTCGCGTGTCAGTGCATGGTTCCGAGAGGGGACACGTGCATCGGCACGGCCATCGGCACCGACATCGGCTGTGCCGCGAACGGCAGCATCGATGCAAGGCCTCCGGCGATGTTGCCGATCAACCCTTGCGGCATGAGCGGGGCCGATTGAGGCTGTGCCGAAAAGGGCAGAAAGCGTGCGAAGTGTCCCGCGAGATCGCCGATCTGCTGGCCGAGCGCCGCGTTGCCCAATGCGTTGCCCAATGCGCTGCCGACCGTCGGAGCCACCGCGCTTGCGATGTTGCCGAAGGCACCCTGTGGCATGAGGGTGGCTTGCTGGGGCTGCACCGAAAACGGCAGGAACTGCGCGAGATGCCCGGCAACGCCACCGATCTGCTGACCGAGTGCGCCGTTGCCGAGCGCGCTGCCCAGTGCGTTGCCGACCGTCGGGGCCAGCGCGCCCGCGATGTTGCCGAAGACGCCCTGCGGCGCGAACGCCTGTTGAGGCTGCACAGAAAACGGCAGGAACTGCGCGAAATGCCCGGCGACGTTACCGATTTGCTGACCGAGTGCGCCATTGCCGAGTGCGCTGCCCAACGCGTTGCCGACCGTCGGGGCCAGCGCACCCGCGATGTTCCCGAAAACGCCTTGCGGTGCGAAGGCCGTCTGAGGTGCGAAGGCCGTTTGCGGTGCGAAGGCAGTTTGCGGCTCCACGGCGAACGGCAGAAAGCTGGCGATATGTCCTGCGACATTACCGATGGCCCTGCCTGCGCCGGGATCGCCCAAAAGACCGCCCACGGCTTGACCTACGGTCGGCGCGAGCGCGCCGACGATGCCGCTGAAAATGCCTTGCGGCGCATAGGCCATGGGCGCGACTGCTTGCGGTGCCACGGATTGCGGCGCAACGGCCTGCGGCATCGCCGCGAGATGATGAAGGTGCACGTACGGCATATGCGGCACTACGCCGGCAAAAGCAGGATGTACGTAAGTCATTTCGGAATCCTCGATAGAGAGCGGAATGGTCCGGCGCGTAAGTCGAATGGAGTGTGTGCGCCGGTCACGTGCCGACCGGGGATGAAACAACCCCGATGCCGTTGGCACCTATTGGGCGAATCATCTGAACAATCGACGAACCGATTGTGCGAGTGCGGCTTCGCCGGCTCCATACGGCAAATGCGGTAGATGGCAATCAAGCCGATTCCGGCGGCTGCAAAAGGTCGTCGAGCCATCCGGCCGCCGCCGCCATGAAAATCAATGCACAGACGTTGGGGGCGCCGGTTTTTCGCAGCAGATTGGCTCGATGCTTGCGCGCGGTCATGTCGCTGATCGAAAGTGCTCGTGCCGCCTGTTTGTCGCTGAGGCCGACTGCGAGAAGCCTTAATATTTCTCGTTCGCGAGGCGTGCAAACGACGGTCACTCGCAAGTCATCGTTTTTTTGAGGGCGTCCGGATTGAGTCGGAAGTAATGCGTAGCGAGTTGAGACGACTTCGTGAAGTGGAATTTGCCCAGCAGGTTTTCACGATGTTTACGCGCAGTCGCGATCGAAATCGAAAGCTGATTGGCAACTTCGCGATCGGTAAGGCCTTTCGCGATCAATTCGAAGACGGTGTTTTCCCGAGTGCTGATGTTCAAAATGACCCCCGACGATGGGTTGAACGAGCATCCCTTTCGTCGTGAAGGCCGCGGTGGTACAGGCTGACGTTTTCGACCGACTATTCGCCGATCCCCCGTATGCGCATATTTCCGGCAAAAGAGAATGCTGCAAAGGCAAATCTTCTGTAACCGAATAAGCTGAAAACGTTTTAAATCGAACCGGGCTCGAAATGGCCGAACTCGTTTCAATGGCGACGCGAAGTCCTGGCGGTAGGGCGGTCTCCGATTTATTCGTTTCAATCTTTGATGCGTCGAATATAGCCTAATTGAAACTTATCGGGTGTTTTGCCGGGGCGATTTGTATTGAGACATACCGATCTGTTTATATTGAACCGGCTTATACTGAGACCGTTCCGTACGTGAACGGCAAAGGGAGGGATCATGCCCGCGCTCGATGGATTTACCGGCGCAATCGGCAATACGCCACTGCTGCGCCTTGGCAAGCTCAGTGCCGAGACCGGATGCGAGATTCTCGGCAAAGCGGAATTCATGAATCCGGGCGGTTCGGTCAAAGACCGGGCGGCCCGCTACATCATCGAGGATGCCGAGCGGCGGGGGGCGCTGCGGCCCGGCGGCACCGTGATCGAGGGTACCGCGGGCAACACCGGCATCGGCCTCGCGCATATCTGTGCGGCGCGCGGTTATCGATGCGTCATCGTGATTCCCGACACGCAATCGCAGGAAAAGATGGATCTCTTGCGGGTTCTGGGCGCCGAGGTGCGGCCCGTGCCGGCCGCGCCTTACAAGGATGCCAATAACTACCAGAAAATCGCGGGCCGCCTGGCGCAGGAAACGGAGAACGCCATCTGGGCAAACCAGTTCGACAATCTCGTCAATCGCCAGGCGCACTATGAAACGACGGGCCCGGAGATCTGGCGCGATACGGCCGGCCGGGTCGACGCGTTCGTCTGCGCGACCGGCACGGGCGGCACACTGGCAGGCGTGGCGCGCTGTCTGAAGGAGCGCAAACCGGGGGTGAAGACGGTATTGGCCGACCCTCACGGCAGCGGGCTTTACAGCTTCGTCAAAAGCGGCGAGCTCAAAAGCGAAGGGAACTCGATCACCGAGGGTATCGGTTCGAGCCGCGTGACAGCGAACCTCGAAGGCACGCCGATCGACGATGCCGTTCGTATCGACGATCAGACCTGCGTCACGATGGTCTATCGGCTGCTTCGCGAGGAAGGCCTCTTCGTCGGTGGATCGACAGGAATCAATGTGGCTGCCGCCGTGCAGGTCGCCCGCGAAATGGGGCCGGGCCATACGATCGTGACACTGCTTTGCGATCGCGGCAGCCTCTATTTCGCGCGCCTGTTCAATAGCGAATGGTTGCGGCAGCGCGGGTTGCGGGCCAGCTGATGGCTCCCCTCAGTCGAGCTTGAAAAAGCCGACGGTGGTGTGCAGTTCGCGGCCTTGCTCGCTCAGCGACGCCGAGGCGGCCGCGATCTGCTCGACCAGCGCGGCGTTTTGTTGCGTCGATTGATCCATGAGCGAGACGGCCTGGTTCACCTCGTCGATCGAACGACTCTGTTCGCGGGCCGATGCTGAAATCTCGGTCGTGATCGTCGCCACATTCGCTATGGCGTCGGTCAGCTCCGAGATCGTCCGGCCGGCGACGTTGACCTGCTCGGCACCCGTTCTCACGTGGTCCACCGACGATTCCAGCAGGTCCTTGATTTCCTTCGCCGCGCTCGTCGATCGCTGTGCGAGGTTGCGCACTTCCGATGCGACGACGGCAAATCCGCGGCCGCTTTCGCCCGCACGCGCGGATTCGACCGCCGCGTTCAACGCCAGGATGTTGGTCTGGAAAGCGATGCTTTCGATCATGGCGACGATGCCGACGATACGCCCCGATTGCTCGACGGCGACGTCCATCGTCCGCGCGGCGCTCGACACGGCTTCATTGCCGCGGCGGGCGGTCTGGACCGCGCCCGTTGCGACTTCGTTGACGTTTTTCGCCTGCTCGGCCGTACCGCGCACCGTGTTCGCGAGTTCTTCCATCGTTGCGGCGGTCTGTTGAATCGAGGCGGCCTGTTGTTCGGTGCGCGCCGAGAGGTCGCCGTTGCCGGCGGACACTTCGTTGGCGGCGAGCTCGAAGTGGCGGCTGCTTGCCATCACCTTGACGAGCACGCCATGCAGTTTCTCGACGAAAGCGTTGAACTGGGTCGCGAGGTGTCCCACCTCGTCCTTGCTGACGAGCGGCAGGCGACGCGTCATGTCGCCATCGCCCGATGCAATCTCGTACATCGAGCCCGCCAGCGTGCGCAAAGGCGACGTCATCCGGCGTCCGAGGGCAATCGTTACGGCGAGCGCTCCCGCGAGCACCAGCAGACCGACGCCGATCAGCATCGCGGTGAGCCGATTGGCGGCCGCCATCATTTCGGCGCTTGGAACCAGCGCGAAATACCTCCATCCGTTTCGAGGCGAGGTATAGACGTACACGCGATACGACGTGCCGTTCATTTCGATCGTCGCGAGACCATCGCTCGCGGCGGCGAGTTGGCGGTACCCTTCGCCGAGCGCTTTCATATCCTTGAACTCGTGCGATTTGTCACGTGGGTCGACGAGGATTTTGCCGTTGTTGTCGACGACGATCAGGTAGCCTGTCTTGCCGAAACGGATGGCGTTCGTGAGCTTGGCGAAGCCGTCGAGCGTAATGTCGCCCTCGAGCGCGCCGATGACTTCCCCTTGCGGATTCTTCACGACGCGCGCGAACGAAATGATTGCGCCGCCCGAGGCCGCCGCATTCAGATAGGGAGCCGGTCTGACGACGCGATCGGGTGCGGTCATCGCAAGCTGATACCAGGGTCTCACGCGTGGGTCGTAGTGTGCCCCGTTGAAGCTTTCGACCGGCCACTGTACATAGCCGCCCCATTTCGTCCCGATATCGAGGTAGCGCATATTCGGGTGGCTGTCGCCGAAGGCCTTCAGCAACGCGTAGATCGATCGTTCGACGGGGCCGTTCGACTCCGGCGTCATCGTATCGCTGTGCGTCATGTAATCGACGATGGTGTTATCGGCGGACTGCAATTGAACCGTATTCACCAGGTACGTCAGGTTCTGCTCGACTTCGCGGAAAAGCCCGTCCAGCGATTCATCGGCTTGCTTGATTCGCGCACTGCTCGATTGCTCGAAAGCATCGATAGCCTGATGACGAACGTTCAGCGCGCCTACCGTGGTCAATAACGCGACGGTGGCCGCCAACGCGAAGCCGGAGGCCACGCTGATCTTGAACGCGATCGAATGTGTGAACTTCACCTTGTCCCCTTGTGATGTTTGAATGATTCGATCTCATCCCATCCGATGCGATCGAGACCGTACATGGCCGTCTATCCAGGATGTCGGCACTTCGGTCGAATAATTAAGCGGGACGGATAGCGGGAGGGAGAGGCGGCGCGGCGCCTCCCCGCGATGGAGTTCAGAACGAGTGCCGCATGCCGATTCGGACGTCGGCTTGCGTCGTCGTCGTGGAGGGTGTGAAGCTGTAGCCGATCACGGCATCCACGCCGCTCGACGCTTTCAGCCAATCGCCCGAGATGTAGACATCGGTCCGCTTCGAGAGCAGGTAGTGCAGGCCTGCCGACACCTGATTCCAGTGGTGGCCTTCGAACGACGTGTATTGATAACCGCCCACGGCACTGAATGCGGGGGTGACCTGCCAGCTGGCACCGCCTTCGCCCACGTGCATGTGGGATTTGGTACCGAGTCCCTTGATCTGCGTGTAGCTGTAGTTGCCCATCAGGGTGACGGTGCCGATCAGGTAGCTCGCGCCGATGCCGAACGTGGCCTGTTTGTCCACCGGGAAAGCACTGCTCGAAAACAGGTCCGTGATCGCGCCGGTTGCCGGATCGACGCTGACGGTCGGCCGTCCCAGGAACGTGTGGGTGCCGATCATCGCGTAAGGATCGAACGCATAGATGCCGTGCGGATTGTTGAGCTGCGTATAGGCGGTGCCGATCGTGAAGGGGCCGTTCGCATAGTGCGCGCCGACGCTCCATGCACTGTCCTGATGAAAGTTGCCGGCCACATTGCCGAACGAATACATGCCGCCGAACTTGAAGCCGCTGAATTCGTTCGACAGGAATTTGATCGAGTTCGGCAAACGGTCGATATTGAAACGATCGAAGTCGCCCTGGTGGATCGCATAGCCGCTCGCCCATGCCGAGACGTTGTACAGCCCGACCATTTCGCCCGTCATGTCGAGCTGATTGCCGAGCGAAACGGTGCCCCAGCTGTTCTGCAGTCCTACATAAGCCTGGCGCCCGAATTCGGCGCCGCCGAATCCCAACTGGCCGTTGCCGACATGAAAGCCGCTTTCGAGTACGAAAACGGCCGAAAGCCCGCCGCCAAGATCTTCCTGGCCTTTGATGCCCCAGCGATTACCATAGGAGATGCCGTCATCGAACTTGACGACATGAGAGCCGCCCGTATTGTTGACCCAGGTGATGCCGGCATCGATGATGCCGTAGAGCGTGACGCTGCTTTGCGCATAGCTTGCAGCGGGCATGCATGCGATCGCGAGCGCGGCGCCCGTGAACGCCGCTGCATTCAGTCGTTTTTTCATCGCTTCTGTCTCTGGAGGTTGGGAAGATGCGGCAGCAAGTCGTCGCGAGTCGGGCAAGTAGTGCAAAGGCGACGATTACCGCAACTTACAAGTCCATATTCCAGGCCATGTGAATAAAGGCGACATGAAATGGTCTCATTGCGACCTGGCGTGGGCGATATTCACGCGAGCGCGAGGGGCGTCTGCGCGGCGTTATATCGGGCCCGCCGCCTCGCAGCGATGGTCGAGCAGGACTTCGGCGGAGCCTGTTCCGCCGTCGACATCGGTGGCGCTGTTCACGATCAGCCACCCGTCGCGCTGTGCCCACGGGCCGGCTCCAGTGACGAGGATCGTTTGCATCGCCATCGCGCCCGGTCGGTCGCGCGCAACGATGTCGAAGGGATCCACGCTGAGTGTGGGCCCGTCGATGTGCATCACTCGATAACGCGCGCCATCGATCGTGTCCCATGTCCAGCGCTGCGCGACGTCGTATCGATGCTTGGCGAGCGCGGCGCTCGCCGAGGCGCTCATGCAGTCGATGTGGATGTGCAACTGGTCTTGCGAACGGCGATACGCGGAGTTGATCTCGAGTCCGAGTTGATCGTCGGCGAGCGCATGCCGATGTGCTTTTACGAGCGAAGCCTGCACGTAACTGCGCGCCTGCCATGCGTCGGCCCAGTAGTTGGGGGCGTCCGGCGCCGACACTGCGGGGCTCTCGATGCCTGAAACGCGCTCGGTTGGGATCAGCAGGTGTTGGGCAATGCCGCTGCGATCCTTGAGGATGGCGAAATGCCGATCGAGGTCGACGGCGGCGCACAGACCGGTGCGGCCGCTCGAACGCGCGGCGGCGGTGCAATCGAAGTGAACGATCTGCCATAGCGCGTTCGGATCCGTCGCGGCGAGCGTCGCGCAGCCGGCTGCCAGTACCGATGCGCAAAGCAGGGCGGCGAGGCGCGGCTCGAGCCTCATGCGCCCGATACGGATACGGCTCCCGTGAGACATCGCACGACCCGCGGGGGCACGATGGCGCGGCTTGTCTGACATAGCTTGCGTAATGTCTTCCTGGAACACGAACTTGCCAAAAAACGGGGCCATTTTGGCATGAAACGACGCGGAACCGCGCCGAGATCGGCGGCTTGCCGGCCCGTGTCGCATTTTCGCAAGCGTGCGTCGGAATTCGTCGGCTCCCCGGGGATTTTTCTGGCAACTATGTATGCAGACTGTGCAGGCACGCGCCTGCCGCAAGGAGACGGAGAAAATGAGTTCACCGAAGGTGGTCGTCGAAGGGCTCTGCAAGGTGTTCGGCAGCAACCCCAAGCAAGCGATCGACATGCTGGCTCAGGGCGCGACGAAAGACGAGATCTTTGCGCGCACAGGGCAGGTCGTCGGCGTGCACGACGTGTCGTTCGAGGTTCCGGAGGGCGAGATCTTCGTCCTGATGGGGCTCTCGGGTTCCGGGAAATCCACGCTGATTCGCCTGATCAATCGGCTTGTCGAGCCGACGGCGGGCAAGGTGCTCGTCGACGGGCGCGACATCGCGGCTGTGAAGCGCTCGGAGTTGACGGCGCTGCGCCGGCGCGACATGAGCATGGTGTTTCAGTCGTTCGCGCTGATGCCGCAGCGCACGGTGCTCGCCAACGCGGCCTTCGGCCTCGAAGTCGCCGGCGAAAAGCGCAAGGTGCGCGAGGCGCGCGCGATGGCGGTGCTCGAACAGGTGGGCCTCGCGACGTTTGCACACAAGCTGCCTTCCGAGCTGTCGGGCGGGATGCAGCAACGGGTCGGGCTCGCACGCGCGCTGGCCGTCAATCCATCGCTGATGATCATGGACGAGGCGTTTTCGGCGCTCGATCCGCTCAAGCGCAAGGAGATGCAAAACGTCCTGCTGCAGCTGCAAAAGGACCAGCGGCGCACGATTCTGTTCGTTTCGCACGATCTCGAGGAAGCGCTCAGGATCGGCAATCGGATTGCGATCATGGAAGGTGGCCGGCTCGTGCAGCTCGGCACGCCGCAGGAAATCATCAGCAGTCCGGCGGATGAGTACGTGCGCGCGTTTTTCGATGGCGTCGATACGAGCCGCTACCTGACCGCGGGCGATCTCATGCAGACGGACGCCGTGCCGCTCGTGCGGCACCTCGATGCGGCGGGCGTCGCGGCATCGCTGAACGGCAGCGCCGACTACGCGTTCGTGCTCGACGGCGAGCGCAAGTTCCGTGGCTTCGTCACGCGCGATGCGCTCGGCAAGGCTTCCTCCGACGTCGGGCAGGTCGAATGCATCTCACGCGGGGCGACGCTCGAGCAGGTCGTCTCGCGGGTCGTCGCGCATGCGCGCGCGCTGCCTGTCGTGGACGACGACGGCTGCTACTGCGGCTCGGTCGATCGCGCCGTCGTTCTTCAAGCTCTCACGCGTATGCGAGGTTCCCATGTCTGAACTCATTCCGCTCGGAAGTTGGGTGGACCACTCGGTCCACTATCTGCTCGATCACGACAGCAACACATTCGATGCGATCGGCCGGGCGATCGAATCGCTGGCGGCGCTCGTCGAGCATGGGCTGCAGGCCATACCCATGTGGGCGCTGATGGCGATTTTCATCGGCGTCGGGCTGTGGCGCGTGGGCTGGCGCTTCGCGCTGTTCACGACGCTATCGCTGTTGCTCATCTATGCCACCGGGTTCTGGGATCAGACTGTGGTCACGCTCGGCCTGACGCTTTCATCGACGATCATCAGCCTCGTCATCGGGATTCCGCTCGGCATCTGGACCGCCAAGAGCAAGCATGTGGCGCTCGTCGTGCGGCCGATCCTCGACCTCATGCAGACGATGCCGGCGTTCGTCTACCTGATTCCCGCGGCCATGCTGTTCGGCCTCGGACGCGTCCCGGGGATTCTCTCGACGGTCATCTTCGCGATGCCGCCCGCCGTGCGCCTGACGAGCCTCGGTATCCGGCACGTCAATCGCGAGATCGTCGAGGCGGGGCAGGCGTTCGGCTGCACGCCGTGGCAACTGCTCTACAAGGTGCAGTTTCCGAATGCGTTGCCGTCGATCATGCAAGGCGTCAATCAGACGATCATGATGGCGCTCTCGATGGTGATCATCGCTTCGATGGTGGGCGCCGGCGGACTCGGCAACGATGTGCTGGCGAGCATTCAGCGGCTCGATATCGGGCTCGGGTTCGAAAGCGGTTTGTCGGTCGTGCTGCTCGCGATCGTCCTCGACCGCATCACAGAGAGCTTCGGACGCATGCCCGGCGTCGTGCAGACGCAGCGCTTCAAGGGGCTTCGCAACGTGATGCGCGTGCGCTCGGCGCAGCCGGCCGCTCAAAGCTGACGCGAGGCACATATGGCGTCGGCCGTCGTTGCTGCGGACGAAGCGGCGAAGACCAGGACCGAACATTTCGGCTTCCTGACTTTGCCGAACTTCTCGATGATTGCGTTCACGAGCGCCGTCGAGGTGCTCAGGATGACGAACTACGTCAGCCGCGCCGACCACTACCGGTGGTCGGTGATTTCGCCGGACGGTGTTCCGGTGCCCGCCAGCAACGGGGTCACCGTGACGCCGACCTGCACGCTGGAAACGGCGGGCGTGCCCGATGTACTCATTGTTTGCGGCGGCACGCAGATTCGCGAGGGGGTGGATCTGCGCGTGCGCAGCCTGCTTGCTTATCTCGCCTCGCGCGATGTGCCGCTCGGCGCGCTGTGCACCGGCGCTTACGCTCTGATGAGCGCGGGCCTGCTCGACGATTACCGGTGCACCGTGCACTGGGAGGATATGTCCGCCCTGCATCGCGAGTTCCCACGCGTGAAGTTCACCGACGAGCTGTTCGTCATCGATCGCGATCGCCTCACCTGCACCGGCGGTACGGCACCGCTCGATCTGATGCTCCATCTCGTGGGGCGGCGGCACGGGCAGAACCTGGCTGGGCAGGTGTCGGCGCAGTTCATCCTGGAGCGCATCCGCAGCGCTTCGGACCATCAGCCGATTCCGGTCGATGCGCGCATCGGTTTTTCGCGGGCGGAGCTCGTCGAAGTCGTGCGGCTCATGGAGGCGAACATCGAAGAGCCGCTTTCCCTCGATGAACTGGCAAGGCTCGTCAGGCTCTCGCAGCGCCATCTGCAGCGCATGTTCAAGCTCTATCTCGACGTTTCGCCGACTCACTACTACTTGTCGCTTCGCCTTCGCCGTGCTCGCGAGCTGCTGCGCACGACCGATGCATCGATCGCGCATGTCACGTCGATATGCGGTTTTCAGTCTCCGTGCCACTTCAGCAAGGCTTATCGCTCGCAGTTCGGGTATGCGCCGAGCCGCGAGCGCAGGCGCGAGCATTAACGAAGCAGGTTCGTTGTGAATCGATTGGCAGTCCGTACGATGCTTTGCCTTGCCCGGCGAAGTGTCGATCCTGTAATCAGCAAAAAACAAGGCAGGGAACTGAGGATGATCGCGATGAAGCAGGTGTGGATGAAAGCCGGTTATGTAGTGGCCGCCGCGGCGCTATCGACGTCCGCTTATGCGACGGACCCGGCGGCGTGTCGCAACGTGCGTTTTGCGGATGTGGGCTGGACCGACATCGCCGCAACGACGGGCTTGGCCTCGACGGTTTTCGAAGGGCTCGGCTATCACCCGATGAAGACAATCGCTTCGGTGCCGATCACCTTTACCGGCATCAAAAGCAAGCAGATCGACGTGTTTCTCGGCTACTGGTCGCCCACGATGGATCCGATCGTCGCGCCGTTCGTCAAGGCAGGGCAGGTCAAGGTACTGGCGAGCCCCAATCTGACCGGTGCGAAATATACGCTGGCCGTCCCGGAATACGTCTATAACGGCGGGCTCAAGACGTTTGCCGATATTCAAAAGTATGCCGACAAGCTCGATGGCAAGATATACGGCATCGAGCCGGGCAACGACGGCAATGCCCTCATCGAAAAGATGATCAAGGGCAATCAGTATGGCCTCGGCAAATTCAAGCTCGTCGAATCGAGCGAGGCCGGCATGCTCGTCGAGGTGAACAAGGCGGCCCGCAACAAGCAGTGGATCGTTTTTCTCGGTTGGGAGCCTCACCCGATGAACGTGCAGATGAAGATCGACTATCTGAGCGGCGGCGACGATGTGTTCGGGCCGAACTACGGCGAGGCGAAGGTTTTCACCGCCACGCCGCCCGACTATGCGGCACGTTGTCCCAACGCGGCGAAGCTCGTATCGAATCTGAAGTTCACGACGGATGTCGAAAACCACGTGATGATGCCGATCATGAACAAGGAAGATCCGACGAAGGCCGCGACGGCCTGGTTGAAGCAGAACCCGAAGGTGCTCGATCAATGGCTCTCCGGCGTGACGACGTTCGACGGGAAGGATGGGCTCGCGGCGGTGAAGTCTTACATCGCCTCGCATTGACGTCCGATCGGGTCGATATCGGGTGCCGTGGCTGATAGACGCGTCGAGGCGGGTCAGTCACGGCTGGTGCGAAACGCTCGACGAATGCGGCTTGCCCGTCAATCCTCGTCGTCGGGCAGGGATTCACCGTCGATCAGCGCGAATTCTTCCTGCTTCGACAGCCCCGCTTGCCGCTCGCGATAGGTGACGGGCGGCACGCCGAATTGCTTGCGGAACTCGCGCCCCAGATGCGACGCATCGGAGAACCCGCAGCTCGATGCGATATCGGCGACTGTTCGGTCGGAGCTCGTCAGCAGCCATGCGGCCGTGCGTAGCCGCACATGCTTGGCGAACGTCTGAGGGCTCTTACCCGTTTCAGCCTTGAAGAGCCGTTCGAGCTGACGCGGCGACAAATCGAGCTTGCACGCCAGCTCTTCGAGCGGCAGCGTGCGCCCGACGTGCTGCTCCATCAACAGAATCGCACGCTTGACCTTCGGATGCGTCGCGGGCGCGAGCCCCGGTGGGTGGGGCTGCGGCGCGTTGCCCTTCTGCATTTCCCCGACGAGCAAGATGCGTAATGCCTTTTGCACCGTCGCATGATCGAAGTGACGCAGCAAAATGGCGGCGGCGACGTCGATCGACGCGCGCCCGCCCGAGCACGTCACGCGCCGGCGATCGATGACGAACAGTCTGTCCGCCACGAGCAGGTTCGTATCGGCGGACGGAAACCGCTCGATGAAATCCCAGTAGTGAAACCAGCTGACGCATGTACGGTAGCCGTGCAGCACGCCCGCGCGCATCAGCGCGAAGACGCCTGTGCAGATGCCGACGACCGTCGCGCCGCGGTTCGCCGCGCGTCGAATGAACTCGAGCGTGTCGTCGTCGGCGTGCGGTCCCGAATGCAGCAGCCCACCGACGACGACGACGTAGTCGAACGGTTCGGACTCCTCATAGGTTTCCCATGGCGTCACCTGGATGCCGCAGCTCGCGCGCACGGGCGCAAGCGTCCTGCCCACGACGCTCCAGGCGCAGCGCACGGGCTTGCTGAAATCGCTGTCGTCTGCGGACAGGCGCAGCATGTCGACGAAGCCCGAGAATGCCGTCAGCGTGAAATTCGGCAGCAGAACGATGCCGAAACGGATGCGTTCCTTCGGTATGACGGAGGTAATCGGCGGTGACGGATCGACTGCGTTCATGTTGCCAATGCAAAAAGACGATGCGGCGGCGCGAGCCGCCTGGGAGGGCATCGCCGACGCGTGGCGCCGGGTGCCCACTTGTGGTTTTCCGCCGCAAATTATCACTTACGCGTACAACCGGGGCCCGCGCGGGTAGGTTTGGCGACGGCATCCCACAGCGATGCCGCTTTTGTTCTATCGGCGAATTCTACGCTTTGGTGTACTGGCGTCCATCGGTAATCGTACGCCGCAAACAGCAACCGCGACGCAATTCGCGAGCGGATGCGGCGCCGCATCATTTCACGAGACGTCAATTCGTCAATCGAGGCCGTCCCCATGAACGTCAGTGTTTTCGATCTCTTCAAGATCGGTGTCGGGCCTTCGAGCTCCCATACCGTCGGTCCGATGATCGCCGCGTGCCGGTTCGTCTCGCATGTCGAGGATGCGAATCTGCTCGGCTACGTACGCCGCGTGAAGGTCGAGCTCTACGGCTCGCTCGGCGCGACGGGCAAGGGCCACGGCACGGACAAGGCCGTGCTGCTCGGGCTCGAAGGGCATCTGCCCGATACGATCGACCCCGATCTGATCGAGCCCCGGCTCGCCCATATTCGGCGCGAAAAATCGCTGCAACTGCTGGGTCAGACGCCCATCCGCTTCGATGAAAAGGAAGACATCGCGTTCTATCGTCGGCTCATGACCGGTACGAACGTCGTCCATTCGAACGGCATGCGTTTTCAGGCGTTCGACGAGCTCGGTCAATTGCTCGTCGAAAAAGAGTATTACTCGGTTGGCGGCGGCTTCGTGGTCAATCGCGATGGCGACCGTGTCAACGGTGTCAGCAGCGGTGCATCCGTGCCCTATCCGTTTCGCACCGGGGCCGATTTGCTGCGCGCTTGCAGCGAACACGGGCTCTCGATCGCGCAAGTAGCCATGCAAAACGAATGTGCTTCGCGCGAGCCGGCGCTGGTACGCGAAGGGCTGCTCGCGATCTGGCGCACGATGGCCGCGTGCGTCGAGCGCGGTTGCCGCACCGAGGGGGAGCTGCCCGGACCGATGCGCGTCAAGCGTCGTGCCGCGGAGCTTTCGAAGCACCTGCGGGCGCGCTCGGAGGAATGCCTGCGCGACCCGCTTTCGATGCTCGACTGGGTGAATCTCTACGCGATGGCCGTGAACGAAGAAAACGCGGCCGGCGGGCGAGTCGTCACGGCACCGACCAACGGTGCGGCGGGTGTGATTCCGGCCGTGTTGCACTACTACGTCAAGTTCGTGCCCGGCGCGAACGAGGACGGCATCGTCGATTTTCTGCTGACGGCCGCGGCCATCGGCATCATCTACAAGGAAACGGCTTCGATCTCGGGCGCGGAAGTCGGCTGTCAGGGCGAAGTCGGCGTGGCCTGCTCGATGGCGGCCGCCGCGCTCGCCGCGGTCATGGGCGGCACACCGCGTCAGGTCGAAAATGCGGCCGAAATCGGCATGGAGCACAACCTCGGCATGACCTGCGATCCGGTTGGCGGTCTCGTGCAGATTCCCTGCATCGAGCGCAACGCCATGGGCGCCATCAAGGCGCTGAACGCATCGCGCATGGCGCTCAAGGGCGACGGAGAGCATTACGTGTCGCTCGACTCGGTCATCAAGACGATGCGCGAAACGGGCGCGGACATGAAGACGAAGTACAAGGAGACGTCGCGCGGCGGGCTGGCCGTCAACGTCATCGAATGCTAAATGAGGAACACCGCAAGGACGACCGCTATGAGCCGCTTTTCCCTATTCAGTCTGGTGCGCAACGGATTGTCGTATCACGAGAACTGGGAGCGCCAATGGCGCAGTCCCGAGCCGAAGCGCGAATACGACGTGGTGATCGTCGGCGGCGGCGGTCATGGTCTCGCCACCGCCTATTACCTCGCGAAGGAGCACGGCATGCGTAATGTCGCCGTGCTCGAGAAGGGATGGCTCGGCGGCGGCAACACCGCGCGCAATACGACGATCATTCGTTCCAACTACTTGTGGGACGAGTCGGCTGCGCTCTACGAAAAGGCGATGAAGCTCTGGGAGGGGCTCTCGCAAGATCTGAACTACAACGTCATGTTCAGTCAGCGCGGCGTCATGAACCTCGCGCATACGCTTCAGGACGTGCGCGATACGCAACGGCGCGTCAACGCCAACCGGCTCAACGGCGTCGATGCCGAATATCTGACGCCCGAGCAGATCAAGGAGATCGAGCCGACGATCAATCTGAATGCCCGCTACCCGGTGCTCGGCGCATCGTTTCAGCGGCGCGGCGGCGTCGCGCGTCACGATGCGGTGGCCTGGGGTTTCGCGCGCGGCGCGGATTCGCATGGCGTCGACATCATCCAGAACTGTCAGGTGACGGGTATTCGACGCGATGGCGGTGCCGTCGTCGGTGTCGAAACGGTGAAGGGCTTCATCAAAGCGAAGAAGGTCGCGGTGGTCGCCGCGGGCAATACGACGACGCTTGCCGATATGGCCGGTATCCGTCTGCCGATCGAGAGCCACCCGTTGCAGGCGCTCGTTTCCGAGCCGATCAAGCCTGTCGTCAATACGGTGGTCATGTCCAACGCCGTGCATGCCTACATCAGCCAGTCCGACAAGGGCGATCTCGTCATCGGCGCCGGCATCGATCAATACGGCGGTTTCGGCCAACGTGGCAGCTTCCATGTGATCGAAGGCACGTTGCAAGCCATCGTCGAAATGTTCCCCGTGTTTTCGCGCGTGCGGATGAATCGGCAATGGGGTGGCATCGTCGATGTCTCGCCCGATGCGTGCCCGATCATCAGCAAGACCGACGTCAAAGGGCTCTATTTCAATTGCGGATGGGGAACGGGCGGGTTCAAGGCGACGCCGGGTTCCGGATGGGTGTTTGCGCACACGATCGCCAACGACGCGCCGCATCCGATCAACGCGCCGTTTTCGCTCGACCGGTTCTACACCGGCCATCTGATCGACGAACACGGCGCTGCCGCCGTGGCCCACTGAAGGCACTGGAGAGAGACCAATCATGTTGATGATCGAATGCCCCTGGTGCGGCCCGCGTGCCGAATCCGAATTCTCCTGCGGCGGCGAAGCCGACATCGTGCGCCCGCTCGAGCCCGAGAAATTGTCCGACCGCGAGTGGGGCGATTACCTCTTCATGCGGCACAACACGCGCGGCGTGCATCGCGAGCAATGGCTTCACGCCCAAGGCTGCCGGCGGTGGTTCAAGGCAACGCGCGATACGGTGACGTACGCGATTCAGGGATATGAAACGTTCGACGGGGCCACCCCCGAGCGGGCGGAGCACAACGGCAAACAACAGGGCACGCAATCATGAGCAGCCAGAAAGACCGACTCGGCGCCGGCGGGCGGATCAATCGCGCCATTCCGTTGACGTTCACGTTCAACGGCCGTACGTACCAGGGCTATCAGGGCGATACGCTCGCATCGGCGCTGCTCGCCAATGGCATGCATTTCGTGGCGCGAAGCTGGAAGTACCATCGCCCCCGCGGCATCGTGACGGCGGGCGTGGAAGAGCCGAATGCCATCGTGCAACTCGAACGCGGCGCCTATACCGTGCCTAATGCGCGTGCGACCGAAATTGAGCTCTACCAGGGACTCGTCGCGCGCAGCGTGAATGCGGAGCCGTCGATCGAGGACGACCGCATGGCGATCAATCAGAAGATCGCGCGCTTCATTCCCGCGGGCTTCTATTACAAGACGTTCATGTGGCCGCGCAAATGGTGGCCGAAGTACGAAGAAAAGATTCGCGAGGCAGCGGGTCTGGGCAAAGCGCCCGATACGCTCGACGCGGACCGTTACGACAAATGCTTCGCGCACTGCGACGTGCTCGTCGTCGGCGGCGGGCCCGCAGGCTTGGCCGCGGCGCATGCAGCCGGGTTGGCAGGCGCGCGCGTGATTCTCGTCGACGACCAGCGCGAACTCGGCGGCAGCCTGCTGTCTTGCCGCGCGCAGATCGACGGTAAGCCCGGGGTGCAGTGGGCCGAGAAGATCGAATCGGCGCTCGCGCAGATGCCGGACGTCAAAATCCTCACGCGCAGTACCGCGTTCGGCTATCAGGATCACAATCTCGTGACGGTCGTTCAGCGTGTGACCGACCATCTGCCGGTTTCGCTGCGCAAGGGTACGCGCGAGCTCGTCTGGAAGATTCGCGCCAAGCGCGTGATCCTTGCGACGGGCGCGCACGAGCGTCCGCTCGTGTTCGGCAACAACGATTTGCCGGGCATCATGCTGGCCTCTGCCGTGTCGACTTATGTGCATCGATATGGCGTGCTCCCCGGGCGCGAGGCCGTCGTCTTCACGAACAACGATGACGGATATCAGTGCGCGCTCGATTTGAAAGCGAGCGGCGCGAAGGTCACGGTTGTCGATCCGCGGGCATCGAGCGACGGTGCACTGCCCGCCGCCGCGCGGCGTCATGGCATCGCCGTGAAAAGCGGTGCCGTCGTCACCGTGGCGAACGGCAAGCGTCGTGTGTCGTCGGTCGAAATCGCCAGGTTCGACAAGGGCGTGGTCGGCGCGCGGCAAGAGACGATCGCTTGCGACCTCGTGGCGATGTCGGGGGGCTGGAGCCCCGTGCTGCATCTTTTCGCGCAGTCGGGCGGTAAGGCGCATTGGAACGACGAGAAGTCCTGCTTCGTGCCGGGCAAGGCTGCCCAGCCCGAAGTGAGCGTCGGTGCCGCGTCGGGCGAATTCAGTCTTGCGCGCGGCCTGCGTCTGGCGCTCGATGCCGGTCTCGAAGCCGCGCAATCGCTGGGCTTCAAGGCTGTGCGTCCGCCTGCACCGCAAGTGGCCGATATCAAGGAGTCGCCGTTGCTGCCGCTTTGGCTGGTCGGCTCACACGAGCGTGCTGCACGCGGGCCCAAGCAATTCGTCGATTTTCAGAACGACGTATCGGCGGCCGACATTCTGTTGGCCGCACGCGAAGGTTTCGAGTCGGTCGAGCATGTGAAGCGTTATACGGCCATGGGGTTCGGCACCGATCAAGGCAAGCTCGGCAACATCAACGGCATGGCGATTCTCGCGAGCGCGCTCGGCAAGACGATTCCCGAGACGGGCACGACGACGTTCCGCCCCAACTACACGCCCGTGACGTTCGGTGCGATCGCCGGCCGGGAGATCGGGGATTTCATCGATCCCATCCGCAAGACCTGCATTCACGAATGGCACGTGGAGAACGGTGCGGCGTTCGAGGATGTCGGCAACTGGAAGCGGCCTTGGTATTACCCGAAGGCGGGCGAAGACCTGCACGCTGCCGTCGCGCGCGAATGTCTCGCGGTGCGAACGGGCGTCGGCATTCTCGATGCGTCCACGCTTGGCAAGATCGATATCCAGGGTCCCGATGCGGCGAAGCTGCTGAACTGGGTGTACACGAATCCGTGGTCGAAGCTCGAAGTGGGCAAATGCCGCTACGGCCTCATGCTCGATGAAAACGGCATGGTGTTCGACGACGGCGTGACCGTTCGTCTGGGCGATCAGCACTACATGATGACGACGACGACGGGCGGCGCCGCGCGGGTGCTGACCTGGCTCGAGCGATGGCTGCAGACGGAATGGCCGGACATGAAGGTGCGGCTGGCTTCGGTCACGGACCATTGGGCTACGTTTGCCGTCGTTGGGCCGAAGAGCCGCAAAGTGCTGCAAAAGGTTTGCCGCGACGTGGATTTCGCGAATGAGGCGTTCCCGTTCATGAGCTATCGCGATGGCACGGTGGCCGAAGTGAAGGCGCGCATCATGCGGATCAGCTTCTCCGGCGAGCTTGCGTACGAAGTCAACGTGCCGGCCAACGCGGGGCGCGCGGTCTGGGAAGCGCTGATGGAGGCCGGTGCGGAGTTCGGCATTACGCCGTACGGCACGGAAACGATGCACGTGCTGCGTGCGGAGAAGGGCTACATCATCGTCGGGCAGGACACTGACGGGTCGATCACTCCGTTCGATCTCGGTATGGGCGGTCTTGTTGCGAAGACGAAGGACTGTCTGGGCAAGCGGTCGCTGACCCGGTCCGACACCGCGAAGGAAGGGCGCAAGCAACTCGTGGGACTGTTGACCGACGATCCCGCCACCGTGTTGCCCGAAGGCGGCCAGATTCTGGCGAAGGGTACGAGGACACCGCCCGCGAATACCGTTGCGACGGAGCCGGTGCCGATGCTCGGGCATGTCACGTCGAGCTACTACAGCCCGATTCTGAAGCGCTCGATTGCGATGGCTGTTGTCAAGGGTGGGCTTGGCAAGATGGGGCAGAAAGTGACGATCGATTTGAACGGGCGCACCGTCGACGCGACGATTTCGAGCCCCGTGTTCTATGACACCGAAGGAGTGCGTCAGCATGTGGAATGAGACGAAAGGCAATGCGGCGACGCTCGGCGGCCAGGGACGGCTCGAATCTCCGCTCGTCGGCGTGCAGGATATTCTTGCGGCGAGTCAGGCCAAGCAATCGAATGTATTTCGACTGCGCGAGCGGCCGTTTTTGGAACTCGTGAACGTGCGCGGCGATGCGCGCGATCCGGCGTTCATGAGTGCCGTGCAAAGCGTGCTTGGCGCGAGCTTGCCTGTGAAGCCGAATACGGTTGCGCAGGCGAGCGAGTGCGACATGCTTTGGTTGGGTCCGGACGAATGGCTCGTTCGCTCGATCGAGCCGCGGGCGGCTCAGCTCGAAGCGAAGCTCGGCGCGGCGTTTCAGGGGCTGTTTGCTGCGGCTGTCGATGTGGGGAGCGGTTATACGGTGTTGGAAGCGAGTGGGACGCATGTGCGCGACGTGCTGGCGCGCGGCTGCCCGCTCGATCTTCATCCGCGTATGTTGGCGCGTGGGCAATGCGCGCAGAGCCATTATTTCAAGGCTTCGATCGTGCTCGTGCCGCTGGGTAGCGACAGCTATGAGATCGTGGTGCGCCGCAGTTTTGCCGATTACTTCTGCCGCATTATGTTGGATGCCGCGGCGCCGTTGTTGATGTAGGGTGGGTGGTCGGCCTTGGGCAGTTCAGGGCCGGCCTACTCACGCTCTGATGACGTCTTCGAGTTCCTTGCATCAGATCATGTCGCGTTTCCTTGATGTTTTCGGCTGTTGGCAGCGAGACCGATCCCGATGGTTCCGATGATGCTGATGAGGGCAGCGAATATTAGCGCATGGGAATGACCCACGGTTTCGCCAATGAGACCGGCGCCGAGATAGATGAACGGGTGCGCGCCGCTGGTCATCATCGTGTCGACCGCTACAACCTTGCCGAGGTCTTTTTCCGGTGAGAGCGTTTGCATGGCCGTTGCCCAGCCAGTGAGCCACGAGGCCTCGACAAACCCGACAAACATTGCTCCCAAGACGGCCATCCAGCCGAAACCACCCATTCCCAGCAAGGCCATTGCGCTCGCGACAAAGAGGCCACACGTCAGTGCCAGCATTTTTAGATGCCGATGGCCCGAAGCGAGTACGACGGCTACAGATCCGATACACGCGCCAAGGCCCGAGGCCGCCAGACACACCGCCCACATCGTGTCGCCGAAGCGATCCGTCACTGCGTAGGGAGCGACCACCAGAAAGACCGGAAAGCACAGAACATTCACGACTACGGTGGCAGCGAATCCGAGTAGCAGCTCTCGATCGCGGATGACCACCGCTACCCCGTTCAGTGCGTCGCGAATTGAAAATTCATCGTCGGATTGGAGTTTGCCCCCATCGGGGAGCGAGGCAGTGAAAATGGCAGCTGCAAAGAAGGTAATGCCGTCGATCAGCACGCCCCACACCGGATCCCACAAAATGATCAAGACTCCTAGTGTGGCCGGAAAGATTACCGCGACGAGATTGTCGAGAAAGTTGATGGCTCCGTTCCCTGCAGCCAAGGCCTGCTTCGGTAACAGATTGACGAGTAACACTTGAGTGCAAGGACGAGAGATGCCGATGCCGATGCCGAATGCAAGATAGGCAAGCGCCAAGCTCCATGAGGGCGAGCCACATGCCATAAGCGCTACGACGATAAGTTGTACCGCGCCTCTCGCGGTATCTGTGGCTATGAGAACCTGCTTTGGGGAGGTTCGATCTGCCAGCATCCCACCCGCCACAGCGCCGATGACCGTGCCGATTCCCACCGCAGCCAGGACAACCCCGAGGGTCTCGCCGCCGAATCCAGCGCGAATCATGGCGACGGGAAGGGCTGCTAAACAGACGACGTCGCCTGCCATTGACAGGCCTTGACCGATCAGCAACTTCCGGAATGCCTGGAAATGCAGCGCATCGCGATAAGGCGACATGCGCTTGGCGAGTGATGTCATTCAGGCTACCCACACAGATTGGCTCGTCCGTAAGAGTGACGTTTGGCAGGAAGCTGGCGAGTGTAGGGACTACCGCCAATCGTCAGCATTCTGTT
>NZ_DASXWY010000111.1:0-13641 GCF_036503415.1 Trinickia sp.
TTGCATCACGTTATGATATAAATACGCCCTTTACGCTACCGATTCGCGGTACAGGCAAAGGAACCATGAGCGAGCACAAAGGCGATTTCGCAACCGATGTAAGACTGCTGCGCATCAGCGCGATTGCCGCCGTTGGCGGCGTGCTGAGCACCGTCGCCGCCGACTTTTTGCTGCATTTGATCCGCTTCTTTTCGAATCTCTTCTTTTTCCAGACGATTTCGACGGCGAATCTGTCCCCTGCCGGCAATACGCTGGGGCTGTTCGTCATTGCGGCACCGGTCGTCGGCGGACTGCTGGTCGGCCTCATCGCACGGTTCGGGTCCGAGCAGATTCGCGGGCACGGCATCCCCGAAGCCATCGAAGCCATCCTCTTCGGCAAGAGCAAGATGTCGCCGAAAGTGGCCGTGCTGAAGCCGCTTGCTTCGGCTATCGCAATCGGCAGCGGCGGCCCATTCGGCGCCGAGGGCCCGATCATCATGACCGGCGGTGCGATCGGTTCGCTGGTGGCCCAATACTTCCATCTGTCGAGCGCCGAACGCAAGGCACTGCTCGTCGCGGGCGCGGTGGCTGGCATGACGGCCGTATTCGGCACCCCCGTCGCCGCGGTGCTGCTCGCCATCGAACTGCTGCTGTTCGAGCTGCGCCCTCGCAGCCTCTTGCCGGTCGCCATCGCATGTGCCGTGGCCGGCTTCACGCGGCCGCTTCTGCTCGGCACCGGCCCGTTGTTTCCGCTCCAGACATTACCGCTCGGCCCGATCGGCCTGCTCTCGTCGGCCGCCGCGGGACTCATCGCCGGCGCGTTGTCGTGGGGGTTGTCGACCTGGCTCTATAAAGTCGAAGATCTGTTCGGCAAACTTCCGATCCATTGGATGTGGTGGCCCGCACTGGGTGCGATCGCGGTCGGTATCGGCGGCTATTTCCAGCCACGCACGCTCGGTGTCGGATACGACGTCATCGGCGACCTGCTGCAAAATCATCTGGCCATCCACGCCGTGATCGCCATCGTCCTCGTCAAAGCCATCATCTGGGTCATTGCGCTCGCTTCGGGCACCTCGGGCGGCGTCCTCGCACCGTTGCTGATGATGGGCGCGGGCGTCGGCGCGATAGTCGGTCCGTACATGCCCGGCGGCGACCCCGCTGTCTGGCCGCTCATCTTCATGGCCGCGGCGCTCGGTGGCATGATGCGCGCGCCCGTGATGGCAGCCATCTTCGCGTTCGAGCTCACGGGCGATGCGAACGCGCTGCTGCCGCTGCTCGCCGCCGCCGCGGTGGCCTACGGCTTTACCGTCCTGCTCATGCGCCGCTCGATCTTGACGGAGAAGATCGCTCGCCGCGGGTATCACATCTATCGCGAATACAGCATCGATCCGCTCGAACGACATTACGTCGAGGAAGTCATGACCCGCGCCGTCGAAACGATCGATGCGAGCACAACATTGGCCGACGTCCTGCACCGCTACTTCGGGCCGACTCAGAAGTATCGCGCGTACCCCGTGGTCGCCTCGGGGACGCTGCTGGGCATGGTCGATCGCGTGCTGATCGATCGAATCGCACCGGGTCAAGCCGACAAGCCGATCGGCAGCTTCTTCGCGCGTGAACGACCCGAGATCGCGCTGCCGGGCGAGACCTGCAGGAACGTGGCCGCTCGCCTCGCGATTACCGGCCTTGTACGCGTGCCGGTGGTCGAAGACGAACAATCGCTTCGTCTCGTCGGCATCGTATCGCGGCACGACCTGGTCAAGCCTTCATCGACCGTGTTCTCCGAGGAACGCGAAGTCGAGCAATTCCGCCGCGTCTGGATTCAGCGCAGCACCCTCTTCGCGCCGACCAACAAGCGGCAGGAAGCCCACCGCGAACCCGCCAATACGAGTCGCTGAATATATCTCTCGGTGCGGCCACCAAAGATCAGTTTAAACGGCGATCATAAAATTAAAAGTCCGATAAATATCGGATTCGTCGGATTACTATAAATGATGAGCCGCATTATTGATCTGCTTTAAGTAAACGCTGCGATGCAGCGTTTTCCTCCTCTAAGTGTTGGGTATCTTACACAAGGTTCGATTCCGGCTAAGTAGACTCCTGCCTAACAACGATGCGCCCTCGGCTGGATTCAGAGGAAATAACTAATTTCAGTTAAACCTGTGAATCGGCGATTGCACCTCGATGCCGCCGTGTTTGAATCACCGGCCAACCCAATCCCGCCACCGTTCTGACCTACGTCTCACGGGGAAGGAGAGAGATATGCGTTATCGATACCGTCGGTCGCGCGAGCATCGATGTCCTACTCGAATTTGGGGCCTTTCTTTTTCTCGGCATTTCCCGTCTTTCGCTGTTTCGGCCTGAGTCGAGAGGCGCAATACCCCAGTTTGCGGCGGTCGATATATGCCGGCATACATAAACTGTTTCGGCACGCCAACCGTCCGCTTTTATCAGCCGCAATACGCCAAACGAGGACGGAAATGAACAAGGTATTGACGGTGTTCGGCACGCGCCCGGAAGCAATCAAGATGGCGCCGCTCGTGCGCGTTTTGGCGGCGCAGTGCGGTGTCGAAGCAAAAGTGTGTGTTACGGCTCAGCACCGGCAAATGTTGGATCAGGTGCTCCAGCTGTTCGAGATCGTGCCGGACTTCGATCTGAATCTGATGCGCGACGGTCAAACCCTAGGCGCCCTCACCTCCGATATCCTGCAGTCGATCGGCGCCATTTATGACCAATGGAAGCCGGATGTCGTGCTCGTTCACGGCGATACGACGACGACCCTCGCTGCAAGCCTGGCCGCCTTCTATCGTTACATTCCCGTTGGTCACGTGGAGGCGGGCTTGCGCACGGGCAACATCTGGTCGCCGTGGCCCGAGGAACTGAATCGGCGCGTGACCGATGCCGTGGCGTCGTGGCTGTTCGCCCCGACGGAGCACGCGAAACACAACCTGTTCAGCGAAGGCGCGCCAGCATCGCATGTCGTGATGACGGGCAATACCGTGATCGACGCGCTGCTGCAGATCACGGACAAGCTCGAGCATGACAGGGAACTCGTCGAACGGGTGGCGTCGCGCTATCCGTTTCTCGATCCCGGCCGCCGCCTGATTCTCGTGACAGGACATCGACGCGAAAGCTTCGGCGAACCGTTCAAGCATTTTTGCGAGGCGCTGCGTCAGATCGCGCTCAAGTACGACGACGTTCAACTCGTCTATCCCGTCCATTTGAATCCTAAGGTGCAGGAACCCGTGCACGCCATACTGCACGGCGTCTCGAACGTGTTCCTGATCGAGCCGCAGGACTACCTGCCATTCGTCTTTCTGATGTCGCGCGCCCACCTCATCATCACGGATTCCGGCGGCATCCAGGAAGAAGCCCCGGCGCTCGGCAAGCCGGTACTCGTCACGCGCGAAACGACCGAGCGCCCCGAAGCCGTCGAGGCCGGCACGGCGCGGCTCGTCGGCACGCAGACGGAGCGCGTCGTCGCCGAGGTCAGCAGCCTGCTCGACGATCGCACCCAGTACGACGCGATGGCACATGCGACGAACCCCTATGGAGACGGCCATGCGAGCGAAAGAATCGTCGACGCCTTGCTGACCCTGCCGGCCAGGCCCTCGGCGGTACAGAGCGTCATGAGCTCGCTGAGTCCGCCCTCCAACCCTATTGCCTTGGGACTGCATGCTCTGCGCTCCGCCTAATCGCGGCGCTCAAAGCGAGCGAAATTGTCATGATCGAGAGCGATGGGTCGTCGAAGTTTCACCGGGGCGCCTGCTGGTACAGCCGGCGCCGGGGGAACCGCATCCGGGGTCTCGATGCCGTGTGTCGCCTGTCGATCAACGTGGCGCTGGCGTCTGCCTTATCGCTCCCGGTTCATCTGCACGCGCATTCGGCGCCTGTCGCTCCCGCTCTCGTACAGCATCGCCTTCAATTGGTCACAGCGCAAACCGGCGAGCGCCCGCACTCATCGGCCAGCCCCCATCGCGGTGCCATGGTCGAGATCGCGGCGAACGATATATCGACTGTGGACGAAGGGCAGCTGCAATTGCCTCCGGACACGCCATCATTCAAGCCTCCCTCGCCGCCTGAATCCGGAAATGGCGTCCGCGGGGTATGGGTCGTATCGGCGGACGCCATTCTGGTGCTGGTGGTGCTGTTGTTGATCGTCTATACCGTGCGTCACTACGTATTCAGCCTGAACCGGCTGTTCACGCGGCAAAGCGCCATTTACCGTTCGATCGTCAATGGGCCCTGGCCGGCGCTGACCGTCTTCGTGGCCGCGCACAACGAGGAATCGGTCATTGTCGATTGCCTCGAAGCGCTGCTCAAGACGACCTATCCGCGCGACCGGTTGACAATCGTTCCGGTCAACGACCGCTCCACCGACAACACGCGCGCGTTGATAGACGAAGTACAGGCGCGGGCTCCGGACTTGATTCGCCCGTTTCACCGCGTCGACGGGAAGGGGGGCAAAGCCGCCGCACTGAAGGACGCGCTCCGTTTCATGAACGGCGACATCCTGATCGTCTTCGATGCCGACTATCTGCCAAGACCGGGGCTTTTGAAGGAACTGGTCGCTCCGTTTTTCGATCCGGAGGTGGGCGCGGTCATGGGCCGTGTCGTCCCCCACAACGCGAACCGCAATCTGCTGACGCGGCTGCTCGATCTCGAGCGGGCCGGAGGCTATCAGGTCAATCAGCAAGCGAGGATGAATCTCGAGCTGGTCCCGCAATATGGCGGGACGGTGGGCGGATTGCGCAAAAGCGCCCTCGAAGAGGTGGGGGGATGGCGCGACGACACACTGGCGGAAGACACCGACATGACGTACCGGCTATTGCTGGCCGGATGGCAGACGGTCTATTTGAACCACGCCGAATGCTACGAGGAAGTGCCGGAACGATGGGATGTGCGCGCCCGCCAACTGAAGCGTTGGGCGAAGGGGCACAACCAGACGATGTTTCGCTGCCTCGCTCCTTTGCTTCTCAACCCCGCCGTGCCTCTCCTGCGCCGAATCGATGGTGCGCTACTGCTGGGCGTGTACGCGATGCCCGCCATGCTGCTCGTCGGCTGGGTCGATGCAATCTTCATCTATCTGCTCGGCGCCGAACAAATGTCGTTCGCGTCGTCGCTGGCGTGGCTGCTCGCGCTGTTCACGTTCAATACGTTCGGAAACTTCGGCGTTTTTTTTGAAATTGTCGTGGCGACGCGTCTCGACGGTCATTCGACACGACTCCGGTTGATGCCGCTCAACGTGATCGGATTCGGCGTGACCATTGCATGCGTGCTCTCGGCGCTGTCGGGGCTCGTGCTCGACGCGCTGTTCAAGCGCGAACTGCGATGGGATAAGACCGAGCGCTTCCGCAAACCTTCCAAAGCGAGGTGAGCGGTGAGCGCGATTCTGTTTGTACTGCTTCTCGCCGGCTTGTTCGTTTTGCCGTTCGTTCCGCTCATCGCGGAGCTGTGCGCGTCGCGCGATGTCGCACCGTTGGCGATCGACGAAGACGTGCCGATCGATGCATCGCGGTTGACATCGTGCACCGAAGGCAGGATGTACCTACCGCACATCGATTCCGATCGCGAGGATTTCATAGGCGTCGTCGCGGCATCGACGATGCGAGTGCGCAGCGCCTGCCGTTTTCGGCATCTGCACGGGATGCCGATCGTTTTCGGTGCGCCGCGCGATCCGCCAGCCGAGCATCGCGCGGACCAACTCGATGCCGTCTCGATGACCCGCCTGCTGGCTGGGATTCAGCACCGCGCCGGCACGTCACGCTATTTGGTTTTCGGCAATCTGCGATTGCCCGCCCACGCGCTCGTGGAGGCCGATCTGGTCGTCAACGGATCGCTCCATATCGGCGAGTCGAGCCTCGTTCGAGGCAGCATCAAGGCAGGCAGCATCGAAGTAGGTGCCGGCGCCATGGTGCGCGGCGCCGTGTTTGCCCGGCGCGAAGCACGGCTGCGCCGCGACTGCGTAGTGGACGGTGTGCTCAGTGTCGACGGTCCGCTATGGATCGATCGCGCCTGGATCGGTCGCGCCGACAACGCCGTCAGCGTATGCGCCTCGGAGATCGGCATTCAAGGCGGCGTCTGTGTTTTCGGCCAATTGATTGCAGAACGGACCGGCCGGTTCGACGAAGCGAGTATAGCGAGCACGGCGTTCGATGTTTCAGGCGGCGGGGGGCGGGAATGCAACTAAGAAAAACGAAATCGACCGGATCGGGGCGCGTGCGGGACGCAGTCGCCGCTGTTTTTTTTCTCACGGCGTCATCGATGACATGTGCGCAGTCTCTCGAGCAGCAGGCCGCGGATGCGTTGGCCAAAGACAAGGCCGCTTCCGCTGCGAGCAATGGCGCATCTCCCAATGGCGCATCTCCGCCATTGCTCGCAGATGTGCCGAACCGGCCGAGCGAGGGAGAACTATCCAACGCCGTCGCCGAGCACGTCGCGCCGCCGAGCGCGAGCCGTTCCGAATTGGACCTCGGCTACTCGAGGGCGTACGTCACCAACAATTACGGGGATTGGTATGGCGTCCGCTTGCGGGGCCTGCATCAATTCGGCACTCAGACAGTCACCGGCGAGCTGTCCCAGTTGCGCCGCTTCGGTCAAAGTACGACATTCGGCGCCGTCAACTACGTGCGCGATTTCGATGCGGACTGGTTTGGCGCAATCGGCTTTTCCGGCACGACGTCGGGCACGATCTTGCCGAGCGAGCGTGTGGACCTGTCGCTCAACAGGAAAGTGCTGCCGCAACGCAACCTGGTGCTGTCGCTGGGTGCGGGCTACGCCTGGAATCGCAGCGGGCACCGAGATCAGCTCTATCACGCCGGCGTCATCTGGTACGCGACGCCGAAGCTGATCGGCGAGATCGGCATGAACTACAACGTCGATGCGCCTGGCTCCGTCAAGGCACCCGCCTACTACGCCGCCGTTTCGTACGGCACGATCGGCAAAAGCGTTCTCGGTATCCGCGGCTCGTTCGGGCGTGAGGCGTATCAAGCCATTGGCGCGGGCAGCCAGATCGTGGACTTCCGCAGTAACGAAATCGACGTGCAATGGCGCTACTGGCTCACCAAGACGTGGGGCGCGCAGCTCGAGTTCAACGCTTATCACAACCCGTTCTACAGCCGGCGCGGTTTTGAAATCAGCCTGTTCCATTCCTGGTGAGCGCAGCCATGAAGTCATTCGAAGGCAGCAGCGAATACGATCGTTCCGTGAGCGCCCTCGCGTCGCCGCGGCATTGGTTGATGTCGTCGCTGTTGCTGCTGCCCGCGTCGTATGTCGTGCTGGCTTACACGTGGCGGTCGGTCCTGCAGTATTGGTCCGCCGCCTTCGCGTATGCAAGCCGCTGGGTCGACGTACCGATGAGGATCGCCGACATTCGCGACGACGGTGCTTGGCTCGCCTCGCCCGCGGTCGTGCTGCAATGGGTCGGTCGATCCCCCGGGAAAGTGCTCTTGGTGCTCACGGCGCTCGCCTGCATGGGCGCGTTTGGGGCGACCTTCGTGCACAAGGAACGATGGCTTCCCGTCGCTTACCTCGTACGTGCGCTCGCGGCTGTCCAGTTCGCCGTTTGCATGTACTTCCTGCCGTCTTCGAACAGCTTTCCGTACTCCGCGCAAGAACATATGCGCGAGATGGTCCTGACGCAAATGATCGGAATAAAGATCATTCCCATCACGATGTCGCTGACGTATTACACGCTGAATTTCACGCTGACGCAAAAGACGCTCGCGACGCTCTTGATCGTCGGCTACTTCATTGCGATCGCGCCTTTTTTTCTTGCGCTTCACGCCAGCATCGTCTTTTACGGGTCGTTGCTTTTTGTTCCGCTCTGCTTTTTTGTCCTGGGGGCCCCGCTTCTGCTCGGCCTCCTGCTAGGCCTGTACAGCTACTGCGCGAGCTGGCCCGGCGTGAATCGGTACGTTGATGGCCGCGCAGGGTTTCGAAGGTGAATCACCGCAAGTATTCCCCGGCCGCACACTCAGCACGTCAGGCGGGATGGCAATTGGTCGAACTAGTCAAGGAGATGTTCATGTTCAGCATATCGGTCTTCATCCGGCGCGTGCTGTACGCACTCGCGCTCTGCTTGCTGGTTCCAGCCGGCTTCGCCAATGCAGCAACGAATCAATTGCTGCTGCTATTGCCCGACAACTTTGCGCTGCCCGATCCTCGAGTGTCCGCATGGCTCGATGCGGCATCCGAAGACGGCGTGCAAATCACGCTGATCAACGACACTGCATTCGAGCAGACGGTCGCATCGTTGCCTCAGCAGTACAGAGGACTGATCTTGCCCGATCAGATCCATACCACCGCCGACGACACGCTCGTGAGCGCGATTCACAGCTATGCGCTCAACGGCGGCCGCGTCATGCTGGTCTATGACTTCGGCGCCCTGAACGCGGCCGGCTTTTACCCGATACCGCAGTCGAGATTCAGCGACATGGCAGGCGTCAATTACGTGCTCTATGACTCGCTTCTCGGCAACATGATCGGCCTCGGCCCCGTGACGGGGATGGGCAGCACGTTGCGTACGCTGCTGGTCCCGCCGGGGAAATCCATGACCTGGAACGGCAGCGGCACCACAGCGGCCGCGACGACGTTGACAGCGACTTCGACCTCGACGACCAGTACACCGTCTTTGCAGACATCCACACAACCGTTGTACCTCCAACCGAGCCTGTCGAACCCCGGCGGGCTGACAGGGTATAACCATCAAGCCTATTTCAACTACCGGACAACTTCGACCGGAACGGTCAGCGCGACCAGCTTGAATCTCGGTGCGGTCAAAACCGGTCCGTCGGTCAAGCACGGCACCTACTCGGCTACATCGACCACGACGACGACTACGACGACGCTCAAGATCGCGGCGCCCTTGGCGAGTACAGCCGCGACGGCAGACGTGCTCGAAGGCATCTCCGGCTACGTCTATGGGTTCCTGACCTATCCGAGCTTCGTCACGCAAGGGACCTACAACGGCACGACGCTGTTGACTTCGCCGAATTTCGGACTCGTGGCGGGTTACCAACAATATGGCAACGGAGGTGTGCTTTTCGTCAACATGCCGCTCTCCTATCTGGAGGGACAGACGGACGGGATGCCGCTGCACGGCATGTTGAATTACTTCGCGGTCGACCTCCTGCATATGCCAATGCTCTCGCTGCAGCCGAAAGCTCTGGGCGGCATGATCATCGACTGGCACTTCTGCGAGAAGGATGCCATTCAGCCCGCGCAGCAACTGAAGAACTACAACGTATGGAAGAACGGTCCATTTACCATTTCGGTCACAGCCGGCCCGGATAGCGTGACCGTCGGCGATGGATTGGGAATCAATATTCTCAATAATTCGTCAGCACAAAACCTGATGCATTACCTGATCAAGCTGGGGCACAACGTCGGCAGCCAAGGCGGCTGGATGCACGATTACTGGGGCTTCAACGCGAGCGAGACCAACGAGAGCACGTTCGAGCAATACCTGGTACTCAATCACTCCGCCATGCAAAAGGTGGACGGTACGCCCGACATCGAGTGGGCCGCGCCGGAGGGCAATGCACCGACGTGGGCCATCGCCTGGCTGCAGAACAACGGCTACTCCAGCTACTACTTTACCGGGCACACGGGGATGGGACCGACGCGCGCCTATCGTAACGGTGCGTTGCTGACGCCCAATATCTGGGCGATTCCCGTCTCGCCGTTCGGCGTGTACGCGACGTTCGACGAGTTCCAGCAGTACAACGTACCGACCGCCGATGTCACCAACTGGTACCTCTCGCTGATGAATTTCAATGTGGCGAACCGCACGACGAGAATGGTGTACATGCATCCGCAGGGCGCAATCTTCTATACGAACACGCTTGCGAGCATATTCACGTACGCCAATCAGCTTGCCGCCGCAGGCCAGTTCAAGTGGTACAAGTTCGACGATCTCGCGAAGTTCGGCAAGCGCCGTCTGCAGACGACCTGGGCAGCAACCGACAACGGAGCCGGCTGGTCGTTCAACGCTTCCAACCCGGCTGGACTGCAGGACATGACGTGGCTTCTGCCGAAGTCCGCCTACCTGCTGCCCGTCGTGACGAGCGGCTCGGCAACGGTCGTGGCCACCGATGCGACGAACTGGCTCGTAATCGCGGGAGCCGGAACGTCATTGACCTTCACGAGCGCCAAGGCTCCCTGAGCGCGTGCGTTCACTCACTGGCGTGCTCCCCGCCGTTATGCGACGGGAGCACGCCACCTGGTATTGGGAATCTTCGGAGGCTGCCTCATGCAGAGCTCGTTCCGCCCCGTTGCGTCGATTTTGATCGGTTGTGCGGCCGCCTTCTTCGGCGCTCAACCGGTGCTCGCGCAACAATCCGCTCGTCCGCCTGTCGGCTACGCCCGGCCGCCGTTTCATGTGCATGGAAATACGGCCCTGGGGCCGAACGGTCTATCGCCGCAGCAGATTCGCCGCTTCTACGGCATCGACCAACTCCCCCAAGGCGGCCAAGGCAGCGGCCAGGTGATCGCGATCGTCGACGCATATGACAATCCCGATGCCGAGTCGAGCCTGAAGGTGTTCAACAACACGTTCGGTCTGCCCGCGTGCACGACCGGGAACGGCTGCTTCTCCAAGCTATACAGCGGCGTCAGCAAACACCGCCTGCGGGCGGATCCTGGCTGGGCGCTCGAAAGCTCCCTCGATGTC
The DNA here is from genome assembly GCF_036503415.1 of Trinickia sp. Classification (GTDB taxonomy): domain Bacteria; phylum Pseudomonadota; class Gammaproteobacteria; order Burkholderiales; family Burkholderiaceae; genus Trinickia. The sequence continues at coordinate 10,652 of NZ_DASXWY010000111.1, forward strand.
GAATGGGCGCACGCAATCGCCCCACAGGCGAAGATCGTGCTGGTCGAAGCCGCATCCAACAGCTTCCAGGACCTCATGAGTGCCGTCGCGATGGCGGTAGCGCCGAAGCCGCGCGGTGCGGGCGCCAACGTCGTGGCGATGAGTTGGGGCGGGCCGGAGTTTTTGTCCGAAACGCAGTATGACGGGCAGTTCATCAGTGCCAACGGCGTCTCGTTCGTCGCCGCATCGGGCGACGGAGGCGCCACGGTCGATTACCCCGCGGCATCGCCGTACGTGCTCGCCGTTGGGGGAACCTCGATCAGCGTCGACGCCAGCGGAAACTACCTAGGAGAAAAAGCGTGGTCCGGAAGCGGCGGAGGACAAAGCGCCTATGAGGCAGAACCCGCTTATCAGTCGAGCTTCGCGATTCCGGGCGATTCGATCGGTGCGCGAGGCGTGCCGGATGTCGCATACAGTGCGGACCCGGCATCGGGCTTCGCGGTGTACGACGCCTACGGCTATCAAGGGCAAACCGGTTGGTTCGTCGTTGGCGGCACGAGCGCCGGAGCGCCGCAATGGTCAGGCCTGCTCGCGATCGCGAACGGGGTACGCGTCGCCAATGGAAAAACGACCCTGAACGCCGTGAGCACCATCAATGGAATGGTGTACGGCGCTGGGGCTACTGCAGCGGCAACGAATTACCACGACATTCTCTCGGGTACCAACGGTTCGTGCGGAACGTTATGCACGGCCGTGCCCGGATACGACTACGTCACCGGACTTGGCAGCCCCATTTCCAACAACCTCGTCGGGACCTTGATCAATGCGCCATAAATACTTTGCTGTTCCGCCGCCGCTGGCGGCAAGCGCCTCATACCGCTCGAATGGGCGGATGGGGCTCCGACTGTTGCGCACTGGCATAGCCTCGATCGTGTCCTCGTGCCTGCTCACCGCACCCACGCCCGCAGCCGAGCCCTTCCTGCTCGGCTACCAGCGGCCCGACGGCGCCATCACCGTGCTACTGCACGGCGATGTCGTCGATCCGTATTTCGCAGCCAAGGCACTGATCAGTGCCGACGCCGCGCACGCCGATGTGCGAAGCGCCGCGCTCAAATGGATCGAATGGCTGATGCCACGGCAAAACGCCGATGGAACGTTCGACCGCTTTTGCGAGCGCAACGGGAACATCGCGTCGTGCGCACACGCCGATGCGGACGATTCGGCACTCGCGCTATGGATCGAACTGCTGACCCGCTATTCGCCATCTCCAAAGATGCCGCCCAATTGGCAGTCGAGCCTGGACAAGTCGACCACTTATCTGGCACGCCTTTACGATCCAAAGACAGGTGTTTATCAAATATCGTCGACCCTGCACGTCGCGTTGCTGATGGATAACGTCGAAGTCCATGACGCGATGCGGACATTGAGCGCCTATCGCGCGCGCATCGGCGACGCCCGCGGCGCGGGAAAGTGGCGAAGCCAGGCGGACCGGCTATCGAGCGCCATCGTCAAGGTGTTCTGGTCTTCGGGGAAGTACGAGCCCAGCACGCAGCATCTGGCCGACCAGTCTTTTTACCCGACGGCTGTCGCGCAGATATTTCCGATCCTCTCCGATATCGGCGTCCCGGGACACACCAGCGCCGCGTTCTATGGGACCTGGATGAAGCAAAATTGCCAGGCATGGCTCGACTTGCCGGCACATGACTATCCGTGGGGCTTGGTCGCGCTGGCTTCACAGAAATTCGGCGACAAGGCCGCCGTTTCCTGCTGGCATGCGCACTCCGCGCCATTTCGGCACGGTGCGCACTGGAACGTGCTCGAAGAGGCGCTCTTCACTTCGTTCGAAGCCCAGTTGAGCGACCCGCTCGCCCCGGCTCAGTGCTGCATGCCCTTCAGCGCGTGATGCGCCACGGCCCATGGCCACCGTTGACTCGGGGGGAACGTGTGCATAATGAGAACCTTCGCACCAAGCGGCCCTTCCGCCCCTTGCGCCCCTCCCGCCCCGACAGTCAGCCATGGAAATCAAGTGGATCGAGGATTTCATCGCCCTCGCGCAATATCAAAGCTTCTCGCGGGCGGCCGAGTTTCGCAATGTGACGCAATCGGGTTTCAGCCGCCGCATCCAGTCTCTCGAACAATGGATCGGCGCGGAGCTGATCGATCGCAGCAGCTTTCCGCCTGTCCTGACACCGGCGGGGCAGCTGTTTCGCGAGGTGGCCGACGATATTCTCGCCAAGCTGTTCGATACGCGGGCGATCATCCGCACCGAACAGCGCATCGCGGGCAAAAGTCTGCAAATCGCCGCGGGTCACACGATCGCGCTTAATTTTTTGCCGGCCTGGCTCAAGGCGCTGTCCGCCCGCCTCGGCGATGTGCGCGCACGCGTCATTCCCACGAATGTCCATGATTCGATACTGATGCTCGTCAATGGCAATTGCGAGCTCATGTTCGCCTATCACCATCCCGAGCTGCCGCTGCACCTCGATCCCGCACGGTACGAGCATGTGACCGTCGGGATCGATACGCTGATGCCGATCAGCCGACCGAACGCGCGCCTTGCGCCGCTCTTTCGCCTGCCCGGCACGAAAAAGCAGCCGCTTCCTCTCATTTCGTACACGAATACGAGCTACTTCGGGCGCTGTCTGGCGCTGCTTCTCGCGAGGGCGTCGGACGCCCCGGCGCTGCAGCTGCATTACGAGTCGGACATGGCCGAAGTGCTCAAGAAACTCGTCGTCGAAGGCGAAGGCGTGGCCTGGCTGCCCAAGAGCGCCATTACCGCCGAACTCGCGGCCGGGGACCTCGTGCCGGCCGGAGGCACCGCCTGGCATCTGCAGATCGAATTGCGCGTCTACCGTGATTCGTCGAACCGCAGCGAGTTTCTCGATACGCTTTGGCACCATCTGCGCGCGGGAGCCGCCGCCCTCGGATAGGGCTTTCCCGGCTTATGCGAATCTCGCATAGGCACATGTCGGAGCCGCATCGCCGGCTTTTTTGACCCGCCTACCATCCGT
>NZ_DASXWY010000112.1:0-2715 GCF_036503415.1 Trinickia sp.
TTTGGGGCCGGTTCACAGGTGGTGCATGGTTGTCGTCAGCTCGTGTCGTGAGATGTTGGGTTAAGTCCCGCAACGAGCGCAACCCTCGTTCCATGTTGCCAGCACGTAGTGGTGGGGACTCATGGGAGACTGCCGGGGTCAACTCGGAGGAAGGTGGGGACGACGTCAAATCATCATGCCCCTTATGTCTTGGGCTTCACGCATGCTACAATGGCCGGTACAAAGGGTTGCGATACTGTGAGGTGGAGCTAATCCCAAAAAGCCGGTCTCAGTTCGGATTGGGGTCTGCAACTCGACCCCATGAAGTCGGAGTCGCTAGTAATCGCAGATCAGCAACGCTGCGGTGAATACGTTCCCGGGCCTTGTACACACCGCCCGTCAAGTCACGAAAGTTGGTAACACCCGAAGCCGGTGGCCTAACCCCTTGTGGGAGGGAGCCGTCGAAGGTGGGACTGGCGATTGGGACTAAGTCGTAACAAGGTAGCCGTACCGGAAGGTGCGGCTGGATCACCTCCTTTCTAAGGAGCACCTACAGCCGTTCTGGCCCGTGTATGCGGGTGTGGGGGGTTGTCAGGAGTAAAGGCCCGTTGCGCAGGCGATTGTTCTGCGGCGGGTGCTCATGGGTGGAATATCAACGGATAGCGGCCGCGGGTTTTTCTTCTGCGTCTAGTACGGATGGGTTCCCTTTGGGGGGTTTGTCCTGGAACGGTGCGGGCGGGGGGTTCGTGGTTTAGTGTTTGGCACACTGTTGGGTCCTGAGGCAACAGGGCCGGGGGAGGGGAGTGTTTCTTTCTTGTCCCGGGACGTGTTTGTTTCTGGTTTCCTGGCTGCATCGATCGCATGCGTTGGCCCTTTGGGGTGGTGTGTGGGGTGTGTGGTACGGGGTTGTTGTTTGAGAACTACATAGTGGACGCGAGCATCTTTTATAAGAAGCAATTTCCAAGAATATGAACCTGGATCTGGCTGCGCGTGGTGATGGCTTCCTTTTGGGGGGTTGTTGTTGGGTGTGGTTGGTTTTCGTGGTTCTCTCGAAAATTACTGATTGATCTTTGTGGTCAAGTTTTTAAGAGCACACGGTGGATGCCTTGGCATTAGGAGCCGAAGAAGGACGTAGGAATCTGCGATAAGCCTGGGGGAGTCGATAACCGGACTGTGATCCCAGGGTGTCCGAATGGGGAAACCCCGCCAGACGCGCGAGTGATCTGGTGACCCGCATCTGAACACATAGGGTGCGTGGAGGGAACGCGGGGAAGTGAAACATCTCAGTACCCGCAGGAAGAGAAAACAACAGTGATTCCGTTAGTAGTGGCGAGCGAACGCGGATCAGGCTAAACCGACTCATGTGTGATAGCCGGCGGGCGTTGCATGGGCGGGGTTGTGGGACTTGTTGTCCTGGTTCTGCCGGACCGGGGAGGTGTGAGTGCTGGTATAGGTGAACGGTCTTGAAAGGCCGGCCGTAGAGGGTGTGAGCCCCGTAACCGTAATGCTGTGCGCCGCCTTTGATGAGTATCCCAAGTAGCACGGGGCCCGAGAAATCCCGTGTGAATCTGTCAGGACCACCTGATAAGCCTAAATACTCCCTAATGACCGATAGCGGACCAGTACCGTGAGGGAAAGGTGAAAAGTGCCCCGGTGAGGGGTCGTGAAATAGTACCTGAAACCGTGTGCCTACAAGCCGTCAGAGCGTCTTACACGAGACTTGTTCTTGTGTTCCGTGATGGCGTGCCTTTTGAAGAATGAGCCTGCGAGTTATGGTGTGTGGCGAGGTTAACCGGTGGCGGGTAGCCGTAGCGAAAGCGAGTCTGAAAAGGGCGTTGTGCTTTTAGGAGCACTGAGTCGCATGCTGTAGACCCGAAGCGGGGTGATCTAGCCATGGGCAGGGTGAAGCGCCGGTAAGACGGTGTGGAGGCCCGAACCCACCAGGGTTGAAAACCTGGGGGAAGACCTGTGGTTAGGGGTGAAAGGCCAATCAAACTCCGTGATAGCTGGTTCTCCCCGAAATGCATTTAGGTGCAGCGTCGTGTGTTTCTCGCCGGAGGTAGAGCTACTGGATGGCTAATGGGCCCTACCAGGTTACTGACGTCAGCCAAACTCCGAATGCCGGTGAGTGAGAGCATGGCAGTGAGACTGCGGGGGATAAGCTCCGTAGTCGAGAGGGAAACAGCCCAGATCACCGGCTAAGGCCCCTAAGCGTGTGCTAAGTGGGAAAGGATGTGGGACCGCGGTGACAACCAGGAGGTTGGCTTAGAAGCAGCCATCCTTGAAAGAGTGCGTAATAGCTCACTGGTCAAGTGATTCCGCGCCGACAATGTAGCGGGGCTCAAGCACACCGCCGAAGCCGTGGCATTGACGTGTATGCGTTGATGGGTAGGGGAGCGTTCTGTATCCGGTGAAGCCGCAGAGTGATCTAGTGGTGGAGGGTGCAGAAGTGAGAATGCAGGCATGAGTAGCGAATCACACGTGAGAAACGTGTGCGCCGGATGACCAAGGGTTCCTGGGGCAGGCTGATCCGCCCAGGGTAAGTCGGGACCTAAGGCGAGGCCGATAGGCGTAGTCGATGGACAACGGGTTGATATTCCCGTACCCGCTGACACGCGCCCACGCTGAACCCAGTGATGCTAACCATGGTGAAGCTCTGCTTACCGGCCCTTCGGGGCTTGGGGGTGGGGTGGATGGTGGGATCCGATCTGGTAGTAGGTGAGTGATGGGGTGACG
>NZ_DASXWY010000113.1:0-3479 GCF_036503415.1 Trinickia sp.
ACCAGCAGCACCGTGATGCCCTCCTTCGAAATCTCCCTCACGACCTCGAAGATTTTCTCGACCATGATCGGCGAGAGACCCATCGACGGTTCGTCGAGCAACAGCAGCTTAGGCTTCGACAGCACGGCGCGCGCCATCGCCAGCATCTGCTGCTCGCCGCCCGAGAGCGTGCCCGCGAGCTGGCTCGCCCGCTCCTTCAAGCGCGGGAAGAAGCCGAACATACGCTCGACGTCCTTCTTGATGCCGTCCGTATCGTTACGCAGATACGCGCCCATCTGCATGTTCTCGACGATCGACATGCGCGCGAAGATGCCGCGCCCTTCCGGCACCATCGCCAGACCGCGCTTGAGCAGTTCGTGCGGCGGCACGCCCTTGATCGATTGACCGTTGTACTCGATATCGCCCGCCGAATAGGGCTTCAGGCCCGTGATGGCCTTCATCGTCGTGGTCTTGCCTGCGCCGTTCGCGCCGATCAGCGTGACTAGCTCGCCCTGCGCGACCTCCATGTCGACGCCCTTGACCGCCTGAATGCCGCCGTAATTGACCTGCAGGCCCTTGATTTTCAACATTGCCGTAGCCATCAGTGGACCCCCGCTCCGAGATATGCCTCGATCACCTTCGGGTCTTTCTGCACATCCTGCGGCAGACCTTCGGCGATCACCTTGCCGTAATCGAGCACCGTCATGCGATTGCACAGGTGCATCACGAGCTTCACGTCGTGCTCGATGAGCAGGATCGTCCTGCCGTCGCCACGGATTTTGTCGAGCAGCTTGGTGAGCTCGAGCTTTTCCGTCGCGTTCATGCCCGCAGCCGGCTCGTCCAACGCGAGCAGCTTCGGATCGGTCGCCAACGCGCGCGCGATCTCGAGCCGGCGCTGATGGCCGTACGAGAGGTTGCGCGCCGTGTAGTCGGCATATTGCAGCACGCCCACGTACTCCAGCAGCTCCAGCGCGCGCTCCTTGATCTCGCGTTCTTCCTGGCGCTCGGCCGGCGTCTGGAACACTGCGCCGAACAGGCCGTGCTTCGTGCGCACGTGACGGCCGACCATGACGTTTTCGAGCGCCGTCATGCCGCCGAAAAGGCGGATGTTCTGGAAGGTACGCGCGATCCCCGCCTTCGCCACCTGGTAGACGGCTTCCGGCTTGTATTCCTGGCCGTCGAGCCTGAACTCGCCCGAGTCGGGCGTGTAAAGGCCGGTGATCACGTTGAAGAACGTCGTCTTGCCGGCTCCGTTCGGGCCGATCAGACCGTAGATCTGTCCTTCCTCGATTTTCAAGCCGACGTCGGACAGCGCTTGCAGCCCCCCGAAGCGCTTGTTCACGCCCGTGACGGACAAACGAATGGATTTGTTGCTCATAGAAATATCTCCAGCCTTGGCTTCGGGCATTAGGCGCGCGCCGGCTTCTTGCTGCCGCGCTTGGCCAGTTTCGCGATTCGGTCCTCATGCTTCGCCGCGGGCCACAGACCCTCCGAGCGATAGAGCATGATGAGCACCATGGCGAGGCCGTAGAGCAACTGACGGATCACTTCCGTATCGACGATCTGGTGACCAAAGATCCAGTGCTGCAGCGGACCCATCGTCGAGCGCAGGAATTCGGGGAAGATGGCGAGGAGCACCGCTCCGAGGATCACGCCCGGAATGTGGCCCATGCCGCCCAGTACGACGCAAGCGAGCACAACGACCGATTCCCAGAACGTGAACGATTCGGGCGACACGAAGCCTTGAAAGCCCGCGAACATCGCTCCCGACAGGCCGCCGAACGATGCGCCCATCGCGAATGCGAGCAGTTTCACGTTACGCGTGTTGATGCCCATCGCCTTGGCGGCGATTTCGTCTTCGCGAATGGCGGCCCAGGCGCGACCGATACGCGAGTGCTGCAACCGCGTGCAAACCCAGATGACGAACAGCGAACACAGCACGAACAGGTAGTAATACATGTAGACCGACGGCAGCTGCATGCCGAACAGCGTATGCGTTTGCGACAGATTGAAGCCGGCCACGTGAACCGGGTCGACACCCGTAATGCCCTGCGGACCGTTCGTAATGTTCACCGGACGGTCGAGGTTGTTCATAAAGATCCGGACGATTTCCCCGAAGCCCAAGGTCACGATGGCGAGGTAATCGCCGCGCAGCCGCAGCGTCGGAGCGCCAAGCAGCACACCGAAGAACGCGGCGAGCCCCATCGCGATCGGCACGACCACCCAGTACGGCGCATGGATGCCGCCGGGGAACATATGGCCGATCCACTCGAACTGGTTCGAGAGGTGGGGCGAAGTGAGCAGCGCCGCCGTGTAGGCCCCCACCGCGTAAAAGGCGATGTAGCCCAAGTCGAGCAGGCCGGCGAAGCCGACCACGACGTTCAGGCCCAGCGCGAGCATCACATACAGCATCGCGAAGTCGAGCACGCGCACCCAGTAGTTGCCGCCGGCTGCGCCGATCAGAAGCGGGGCCGCGATCACGAGAGCGGCTGTCAGCACACCGACGACGAGGGTCTTCGCTGCGTTCTTTTCAGGGATGAGCGTCGTGGACGGCTCGATCGGTTGAATTGAGGTCATGTTCCTTGCTCCTTGCCCTTACGCACGGTCTGCCACGCGCTCGCCGAGCAGACCCGACGGACGGAAGACGAGGACGATGATCAGCACGATGAATGCGAATACGTCCTGATAGTTACTGCCGAACACACCGCCCGTCAGATTGCCGATGTAGCCGGCCCCAAGCTGTTCGATCAGGCCGAGCACCACACCGCCGACCATTGCGCCGCCGAGGTTGCCGATGCCGCCCAGCACCGCTGCCGTGAACGCCTTCATGCCGGGAATGAAGCCCATGTAGAAGTGCACGTTGCCGTATTCGGACGCGATCATGACGCCGGCCAGCGCGGCGAGCGCGGAGCCGATCATGAAGGTTGCCGAGATGACGAAGTTGGGGTTCACGCCCATGAGACTCGCGACGTTCGGGTTCTCGGCGATCGCGCGCATCGCGCGGCCGAGCTTCGTCTTGTGCACGAGCAGCAGCAGCCCGCCCATGACGAGGAACGCAACGGCGATGATCACGATTTCCGTCATCGAGATGACCGCGCCCGGATTGTTCTCGCCGGCGGTGATGACGTTGATCGGATCGGTCGACAAGAGCTGCGGGAACGGCAGCGGGTTGCGCGACCAGATCATCATGGCCAGCGTCTCCAGCAGGATCGATACCCCGATTGCGGTAATGAGCGGCGCGAGGCGCGGCGCCCGGCGCAGGGGCCGATAGGCGGCGCGTTCGATCACGTAGCCGACGACCGCGCATACCGCGGCCGCAACAATGAGCCCGATGATCAACGTCGGGATGTTGCCGAGTCCGGGGAAGTGGTTGTGCAGCACCGAGATGGTCGATAACGCGACCATCGCGCCGACCATCAGTACGTCGCCGTGGGCGAAGTTGATGATGCCCAGAATGCCGTACACCATTGTGTAGCCCAGTGCGATGATGGCATAGACGC
>NZ_DASXWY010000114.1:0-1985 GCF_036503415.1 Trinickia sp.
CGACAGGCTGCCGACGGGATAGCTCTCGTGGGTATGCTCGACGAGCTTCGGTTTTGACGTCGTGCCGGACGTGAAGTAGAGCAGCAGCGGATCGGCGGCCCGCGTCACACCGTCGGCCGTGAACTCGGCGCTGGAGGTATAGCCTTGCGAGAAATCGAGCCATCCCTGCCCAGCGCTCGTATCAGAAGCCGGCCCGACTGAGATCTTCACGAGCGGTCTGCCGCCGTTTTCGAGCCCGTCGAATTTCGCGCGCTCGGCGGCGTCGACGATGGCGAACGTCGGCTGCGCGATCTGTATGCGCTCGCGCACGTCGGCCGGTGAGAGTTGTGTCGTCGCCGGCAGCAGTACGGCGCCGAGTTTCATGACCGCCAGCATGGCGTCCCAGAGCTCGACGCAATTGGGGAGCATCAGCAGCACGCGATCGCCGCGCGCTACCCCGGCGGCCCGCAAGAAGTTGGCGATGCGCGAGGATCGCTCCGACATTTCGGCGAACGAGAGCCGGATGTCGAGTTGGGCGCCGTCGACGATCCGCAACGCTGCGGCGCTGTTGCCGCGTGCCATGACGTCGAAGTAATCGAGCGCCCAGTTGAATTCATCGAGCACGGGCCACGCAAACTCATCGTAGGCGCTCTGATAGTCGGTTCGATGGCGCAGCAGAAAATCGCGCGCGGCCAAAAAGCGTTGCGATGCTGTCATTGCTGTCTCCTGCGGAGCGCGGGCTCCGATCGGTGCAAAGCGGCGGTTGCCGTCCGGGTCTCTTCGTTTATGGGCGAGCCCGGCGCGCTGCGAGTATCTCGTGCATGGATACATCGCTGTACGACGGGGCGGCCGAAGCTCGACTGGCTATTATTGGCTTTCCTATTTTGTTCGTTCGAGCCTCCCAACGCCATCTCGGAACATCCCTGCGATCACCGCAATGCCGGCATTGGGAGAGGATCGCCGCTATGAAAAAAGCTGTCTACGGTCAACTGACGGCGCACAATCCTGGCGTCGTTGCTTGCAAGGATAGGCGCAACGGATCGGGGCTCGGCACGACAGCAGCGTCGGCGATGGCTTCGTGCTCGATCAGCACGCTCTCGAGCACGAACGGACTGAGGTGGTAATCGGACGATTTGAGGACGTCGTCGGCGCGTCGGAGGTAGGTGCAATGGCGCCCCGACGCTTCGCGTATGGCGCGAATGCCTCGCGTCACGACGTGGTGGCCAGCACTCGAGTGGCTATTCTTTTCTTGCCGGTTTTGTCAGCTCGGCACCATCTTGCTTCGTCGTCGGTAACGGCCATAGACGCGTCGCCTCAGGAGACACCGAGCCCCCGCAAGACAGCGTTACCATCCTCCGTCAATTGAAAGCGCGTGTCGCCTTGCTCGGTATTGACTTGCTCGATCAGCCCAGCTTCCCTGAGTAACGGGATCTCCGGCTTTGCCGCGAGGTCGACCGGCGCGTGCAGCAACAACAGGAGCGTTGCGATCTCATGGTGGCTCAGGATGCGCCGCAGCATGGTGCGTGGCTTTGGCATGGCGCGCTCGGTCGTGTCGTGCATGGCAGGGCCCTTATCCCAAAATTCAGCCGAATCGATGGTGCTCAAGTCGGCTTAAGTGACGCTTAAAATCGCGGCCCTGGTTTTGCAACAAGGCATTACGTCGTAATAATCCCGGGCGGCCCGACGAACCGTTCCATTACTCTTGCATCCACGCGTTGAATGAATCGACCAGCACGTTCGCTCCGCAGAGGACCACGGCCACCCGTTTACCTCGATATCGCGAGGGGTCTTCGAGGATTGCCGCGATGCCGAGAGCGGCAGAGGGTTCGACAACGAGGCGAGCGTGCCGGTAGAGCATGCGCATCGCCGTTACGATGCTCGTCTCTTCGACCAGCGGGACGTGGTCGGCAACGGCCAGCAGGTCATGGAGAACCGCTGGAAGGGGAAACCTGCCCGCGACACCGTCTGCGATGGTATCGGTGCGCTCGGTGGTGACGATCGATCCT
>NZ_DASXWY010000115.1:0-2378 GCF_036503415.1 Trinickia sp.
CTTCTCCCGAAGTTACGGGGGCATTTTGCCGAGTTCCTTAACCATGGTTCTCTCGATCGCCTCGGTATTCTCTACCTGATCACCTGAGTCGGTTTGGGGTACGGGCGGCGCATGGCTCGCTAGAGGTTTTTCTTGGCAGCAGAGGATCACCCACTTCGCCACAACTGGCTCCGCGTCAGATCTCACACCCCCAGACTGAACTGGGTGGACGGCGGATTTGCCTACCGTCGCATGCTACGTCCTTGCCCGTGGACCACCATCGCCACGGTTGGGCTACCTTCCTGCGTCACCCCATCGCTTGGCTACTGCCAGTTCGGGTCGTGCGCTCCACCTCCGTCGTCCCGAAGGATCGCTGGAGGCTTTGGGCACTTAGCATCACTGGGTTCGCCATGGGCGCTGTTTCGCCGGTACGGGAATATCGACCCGTTGTCCATCGACTACGCCTGTCGGCCTCGCCTTAGGTCCCGACTTACCCAGGGCAGATTAGCTTGACCCTGGAACCCTTGATCATCCGGCGGACGGGTTTCTCACCCGTCTTTCGCTACTCATGCCTGCATTCTCACTCGTGTAGGCTCCACCGCTGGTTTACACCGCGACTTCACCGCCCACACGACGCTCCCCTACCCATCCACACTCCTGAACCACAAAGGCTTGGAAAATATGTGAATGCCACAACTTCGGCGGTGTACTTGAGCCCCGCTACATTGTCGGCGCGGAATCACTTGACCAGTGAGCTATTACGCACTCTTTTAAGGATGGCTGCTTCTAAGCCAACCTCCTGGTTGTCTTCGCAACTCCACATCCTTTCCCACTTAGCACACGCTTAGGGGCCTTAGTTGGTGGTCTGGGCTGTTTCCCTCTCGACTATGAAGCTTATCCCCCACAGTCTCACTGCTGCGCTCTCACTTACCGGCATTCGGAGTTTGGCTGACGTCAGTAACCTTGTAGGGCCCATTAGCCATCCAGTAGCTCTACCTCCGGAAAGAAACACGCAACGCTGCACCTAAATGCATTTCGGGGAGAACCAGCTATCACGAAGTTTGATTGGCCTTTCACCCCTACCCACAGCTCATCCCCTCCATTTTCAACTGAAGTGGGTTCGGTCCTCCACGACGTCTTACCGTCGCTTCAACCTGGCCATGGGTAGATCACTTCGCTTCGGGTCTAGATCACGCCACTGCAACGCCCTGTTCAGACTCGCTTTCGCTACGGCTTCCCCACACGGGTTAACCTCGCGACGTAACACTAACTCGCAGGCTCATTCTTCAAAAGGCACGCCGTCACAACTACAAGGCTGCTCCGACGGATTGTAAGCACACGGTTTCAGGTACTGTTTCACTCCCCTCCCGGGGTACTTTTCACCTTTCCCTCACGGTACTGGTCCGCTATCGGTCATTAGGGAGTATTTAGGCTTATCAGGTGGTCCTGACAGATTCGCACGGGATTTCTCGGGCCCCGTGCTACTTGGGATACTCTCACAGGCGGTACAAACACATTACGGTTACGGGACTAACACCCTCTCTGGCCGGCCTTTCAAAACCGTTCACCTATGCGCGCACATCACACCCCACCAGCCCGGCAGAACTGGTATGGAAAGTCCCACAACCCCGACCATGCAACGCCCGCCGGCTATCACACATGGAACGGTTTAGCCTGATCCGCGTTCGCTCGCCACTACTAACGGAATCACTGTTGTTTTCTCTTCCTGCGGGTACTGAGATGTTTCACTTCCCCGCGTTCCCCCCACGCACCCTATGTGTTCAGGTACGGGTCACCAGGCAACTCGCGCCCCTGGCGGGGTTTCCCCATTCGGACACCCTGGGATCACAGTCCGGTTATCGACTCCCCCAGGCTTATCGCAGATTCCTACGTCCTTCTTCGGCTCCTACTGCCAAGGGATCCACCGTGTGCTCTTAAAAACTTGACCACAAAGATCAAAAACTAATTTTCGAGAGAACCACGAAAACCAACCACACCCCAACACCCCAAAAGGGCATCAACAGCGCAGCCAGATCCAGGTTCATATTCTTGGAAATTGCTTCTTATACAAGATGCTCGCGTCCACTATGTAGTTCTCAAACAACAACCCCAAACCACACACCCCACACACACAAACATGCGCGGACCGTCATGGCCAGGAAAACCAGAAACAAACAAGTACCAGGGAAACCCCCGGTCCTGTTGCCTCAGGACCCAACAGTGTGCCAAACACGAAAACCACCACATCACCACGCCCACCGTTCCAGAACCCCGCAAAGGGGTTCGTACTAGGAAAGACACGACAACACAACGGCCGCTATTTGTTGATATTCCACCCATGAGCACCCGCCGCAGAACAATCGTCTGCGCAACGGGCTTGCTTCCTGACAACCCCAACC
>NZ_DASXWY010000116.1:0-2408 GCF_036503415.1 Trinickia sp.
GTCGTCACGCTGGTCACGAATCCGGCGCTCGCTTTACCGTGCGGCGTCGATCACGCGGGCATGCCGTTCGGCCTTCAGGTAATCGGGCCGTTCCGCGGCGACTTCGAATTGCTGGACATGGCTCGCGCGTTGGAAGCGGTCTGTCAATCGTCCCCATTGACGCGCCGGCCGGTGCCCGATGTCGCGCGGCTTCGCGAGACCAGCGTCGATCTGAAAGCGATCGTGACGCATCCTCCTTTGACCGATCCCGATCCCCTTCCGAATTCGGCGCTCGCGCGGCCGGCGGTCTGATATTCCCCCGGAAACAGGGCGGCGCGACGATGTTCCGTCGCGCTCGACGCGGCAGGCATCGCGAACGGCTTGAAAACAATTTCATGCCTGAAAATCAGCGCCGGGCACCGCTTAAAACGCCTGTTTATGGCAAATCGAAAACCTTAAAAATTGTTAAATTAGAAGCGGGTCTTTATCCGATTTAAACGGGGTGGGACCGCGTGATCAGTCGCAAACGGCGTGCGCTGGTTGGATTTTAGAAATATTTTGGAATTTACGAACCATCGGCTTTTCTGTCTCCGCATTTACTGCATGGTCATCGCTTGACACGGATTGACCTGTTCATTAGATTATGCGTGACGCTCGATTAAACACTCACTCCCTGACTTGCGTCAGGGATGCGTCTCGATTTAATTTTGCGTTCAACATAAAAAAATCCGAGGGCCATTGCCGTGGCGACCGTTTGGGACGTCAAAGGGCGGGCCAGTTTTAGAGGTACCCGTGACAGCACACCGCTATCGGATGCACTCGATGCGGCGCGAAGCTGTCCATCCGCTTGGAGACTTCTCATGCACACGCCGCTCCGTCATATCCAACATCACGATCCGTAAGCCGTTCGGCTCCTTATCCATCGATAGATTGCACACGAACCATTCGCTTGCCGAAGTCGTCGCAGGACTGTCCTGCGCGGCGCGTCGGTCAAGGCGGCGAAGCGCTCGTGTATGCAGTCGGAAACGTCCGGCGTCGAGCAGTCGCGCCGGAGGGGCAAACTCGCTGCGTTGAAACCATCGGTTTGCCGAAATTAAAATGCTTCAGGCACTAAATGGAGCTGAAATGGATATCGTTTTTTCGCGCGGGGACGCGACGCGGATAATCGAACCAGAAAAAGACGAGACGGTCCGCTATGGCGACCCTGTCGTGTTCCGGAGTTGCGCGAGCCATACGCCGGTATTTTTAGCGGTCATTCGCCCACCGGACAGCAAACGCCGTCCGGCTATCCTGCGCACGGAGATAGCAGCACCCGGAAAACACGAGGACGCCGACTATATTTGGAGCTTCGTACCTACAGCCGGATCGAAAAAACGATGCGGGGATCCGGTGTCGTTTGCCGACCGCGTCCGAATTCAACTATTCGATTATGTCGGCCAGTATCGTGTTCTTGCAACGAGCGATGCCGCGGAACAGTTCGTGGGAGCGGAAAGGACGCCGGTTGGGCACGACGTGTCGACCTGGTCGGTCGCCTGTGCGGCGCGCTTGAGGCTCGAACCGGGTGGACGGGCGCTGCCGGACGGCGAGTTCCAACCTGCCATGGCGTACGGGACCAACGCCTACACGTCGTTTCTCAACGCAGGTCATTACCTGTGCGGCAGGCACGATCCAGGGGGCGGAACGGGAATCGTGACGGGAGTGGCTCCCGATCTTCCTGCTACCGGCATGAGCGTATGGTGGCGCGTTTATCGGAGCGTGTCCGATGTTCCCATCGTAACTTGATGTCGCATGGGTGAACGGAACTTCCTTGCATCGTCGCGGCGAAGCGCCGGTTGCCGCGAAACGTCTTATTGGGCCGCCGACCGGCGGCACCCGAGAAGGTGCCGGTCGGTCCGTTTCCATCGAGACGCCTCAGCTGATCGCTAGATGGTGCAGGTCGTGTCAGCTCACGTTGAAATGCACTCGCACGTCGCGCTGACTATCGACTGGATGGCCGTTTTCCATCGCTGGAAAGAAGCGCCATTTGTGGAGCGCTTCGAGCAGGATTTGATTGAGGCGCGGATTCGACGTCGGCTTCACCAGCTGGACTTCCGTGGTGCCGTCCGCGTGAATGGCGAAGCGCGCTACCGCTTCGGCGCGGTAAGCGTCCTCGCGCAGATCGTCAGGCAGCAACGGCAGCGGCTGGGAAAGCAGCCGCGCCTGCGCGGCGCCAACCGATGAGGAAGCCGGCGAGGCGTCCGCGGCACTTGGCCGCACGGATTCAGGCCGAACAGCGCCCCCATCGGCGGAGGGTGCCTCGCGGGCCGGCTCGGCGGACGGCTCGACGCGGGGCGGCGGTGCGCTTCGTTGCTGCACGCTCTGTCGCTGCGTGGGCTTGACCGCTTCATGGCGGATAAGCGGCTGCGCTGCTCGGCTTCGCCGTTCCGATA
>NZ_DASXWY010000117.1:0-5443 GCF_036503415.1 Trinickia sp.
GCCGCCGGATCGGCGCCGAAGCTCGAAGAAAGCGATCCGCAAGCGAAGCAATACGCTTATATGCACGACGCCTCGAAAGTCGATGTCCGCCGCAACCCAAATTACAAGGTCGGCCAAACCTGCGCGAATTGTTCTCTGTTCAGCGGCGAATCGGGTCAGGAATGGGGAGGCTGCATGATTTTCGGCGACAAGCAGGTTGCCGCGAAAGGATGGTGCAACCAGTACACGAACACGTGATCGCTAAATGAGACAACAGGGCAATCCTCGACAACTCGCCACTTGGCTTCAGCAAGCCATCGCCCTGCAGCAAAACGGAGCGCTCTCCGACGCCGAAGAGATCTACCGCGAAATCCTCGCGCAGCGCCCTCGCCATTTCGATGCCCTCCAACTACTCGGCGCGCTCGCGCTGCAAACCGGCCGCATCGAGGAAGGCGCACAACTGCTGCAGCGGGCCATCGATATCGACGGCGCTCAAGCACCGCTTCATTCGAATCTCGCTTTTGCGCTCAACGCTTTGGGTCGGCCGCGCGAGGCGCTCGCCAGCGCGAGTCGCGCGCTGGCGCTCAAACCCGGCTTTCCCGATGCCCTGAATAATCGCGGTATGGCGCTCGCGGCACTCGATCGTCCGGACGAGGCGCTCGCGAGTTTCGACCAGGCGCTGGCCGCGAAACCGGACTTTGCGGCAGCCTGGAACAACCGCAGTTGCGCGCTGCGCGACCTGGGGCTCGCCGCCGAGGCTCTCGCGAGCTGCGATGCGGCGCTGAAACTGGGACCGAACTACGCGCAAGCCTGGAGCAATCGCGGCAACGCGCTGAGCGATCTCAATCGCCCGCTCGAAGCGCAGGAAAGTTACGCGCGCGCGCTCGAACTCGCACCTGATTTTGTCGATGCCTGGAACAATCTCGGGCTGACGTTCGTCGATCTGAACCGGCATGCCGACGCGCTCGAAAGCTATGAGCGCGCACTCGCGCTCGCGCCGCAGGCCGTCGAGACACGCTGGAACCGTGCGCTGTGCCTGCTCCAACTCGGCCGACTCGACGACGGATGGGCCGAATACGAATGGCGCTGGCAACGCAAACGTATCGCGGCGGGATCGCGTGCGTTCGACGCGCCGCAGTGGCGCGGCGATGCGCCGCTCGATGGCAAAACCATCCTGCTTCACGCCGAACAAGGTCTCGGCGACACCCTGCAGTTTTGCCGTTACGCGTCGCTCGTCGCGCAACGCGGCGCACGCGTGATCCTCGAAGTGCAGCCGGAACTGATGCGGCTTTTGCGTGATCTCGATGGCGTGACCGAACTGATCGAGCACGGCGCGCCGCTGCCGCGTTTCGATTACCACTGCCCGCTGCTGAGTTTGCCGCTTGCACTGCATACGACGCTCGACACCATTCCAGCGACCGTCCCTTATCTGCACGCCGACCATGAAGACGCGGAGCGTTTTCGCGTTCGGATCGACGAGGCGATGAATGGGTCGGATTCGGGCGCATTGAAAGTCGGGCTGGTCTGGGCGGGCGGCGCTCGTGCTCATGTGCCGGAGCTGCGCAAGAACGATGCGCGTCGATCGCTCGCCTTCGAACAGCTTGCGCCGATTCTCGACGTGCCTCAAGTGCGGTTTTTCAGCTTGCAAAAGGGTGCCGCCGCCACGCAGCTTCGAGAAGCCCAGGCCGGACAGGGAGCGTTGCAAGCAGCGGCCCGACGCATCGTCGATTGGACCGACGATCTGCAAGATTTCGCCGATACGGCGGCGCTCGTGGCCAACCTCGATCTCGTCATCTCGGTAGATACATCGACCGCACATCTGGCAGGCGCGATGAACCGGCCCGTCTGGATTCTGAACCGCCTGGATACCTGTTGGCGATGGATGCTCGAGCGCGAGGACAGCCCGTGGTATCCGAGCGCACGGCTCTTTCGCCAGCCCTCGCTCGGCGATTGGACCACCGTGCTCGCAGCCGTGGCACGTACACTGCGCGAGCGCGCCACGGCTGCCCGGTGACAGGCGACGTCAGAGGATCAAAACGCGGCGGCTAAGCCGCCCATTGGGCAAGACGGCTACCGAGTTCGCTGCTGGCCGTCGTCATCGGCGCACGCAACTCGTTGACCAGCAGGCCGAGTCCGGCCAGCGCGGCCTTCACAGGCGCGGGATTGGGCTCGGAACCGAGCGCCTGCACGAGCGGCGCGAGCTCGTGGAAGATGCGGCGGGCTTCGATGAGCTCGCCGCGCTCGCACGCGCGATACATCGCAACGAAACGATCGGTCCGAACATGCGCCGCTGCCGAGATCGCACCGCTGCCACCCATGCAAAGTGTGCTGAAAATCGCATCGTCGTTACCGGCCAGCACGTTCAGGCGCCCATCGGCAATCAGCGCCCGGGTCGTCTCGGCCGAGCCCGCGCAATCCTTGATGGCTGTGATGCGAGGATGGGCGGCTAGCGCCAGCACGGTATCGAGTTCGATGCGCACACCGGTGCGGTGCGGAATGTCGTAGAGAACCAGCGGCTTTTCGCTTCGATCCGCCAGCGAGGAGAAATGCTCGATGAGGGCCGCTTGCGACGGACGGATGTAATAAGGCGCCGAGATCAGTACGCCCGCCAGCGGCAGTTCGTTGAGCCGCCTCACCGCCTCATGCAGTTGCGCCGTCTGATTGCCCGCGACGCCGGCGACAACGGGTGTATCCCCCGCCGCCCGAAGGACCGTATCGAGTACGGCTTCGCGCTCGTCCTGGGCGAGTGACGCCGGCTCACCCGTGGTGCCAAGCGCAGCGAAGCCCGCCACACCTTGCCGGCGATAGCGTTCGACAAGCGACGCGAGTGCGCCATGATCGACCGCACCCGCTGAAAAAGGCGTAACGAGCGCGATCCAGATACCAGAGAAATTCGACATGTTTTCTTCACCTCGATGAACTGACCGAAGAGAATCCGTCGAACGGCGAAGGGGTGGCGTAAGAAGTGAGGCGGCTTGTCGCTGTCCCGTCGATCGCCCGACGGCAACAGCGCGCCGGTCAGACGAGCAGCTGTTTTTTGGCTTTGGAAACCGCGCACGCCACCGCGTTCGCCGGCGCAAGGCGCGCAGCGAAGTCGTCAAAAGCGGCAAGGAGGGGGCGGCGGTCGAAATCCATTCGACGCAGTGTACAGGGGACTGCGCCATCGAATCAATCGAAAGCTTGACTTCTTATTGCGGCAACGTAATATACGCAACGCGTATAAATCGATCGAGGAGCCCACGGCATGAGCGTTCCCCAGCAAGCCTTCCTGCGCGACGCCATGCGCCGCCTCAACATGACGCGCGACGCGTTCGCCAGCCGCATCGGCGTCAGTCGCCGCGCGCTCGACACCTGGCTCCTGCCCGACGATTCGCAGGAATCGCGCAGCATGCCCGAGATCGTCGAGCGCTTCGTCTCGGAAATCGTCGAGCGTCGGGAGCAGTCGCCCGAATATACGCAAAGTGTAGATTTTCAATCGATCGCCAGCCAGATGCTGTTCGAGGGCAAGCCGCAGCTCCTCTCGGTCGATCAGTTCTCGCGCGATGCCGTGGAGGCACTGTTTCGCGTTGCCGACATCATGCAGCCCATCGCGCAGCGCAAGAAGATCTCGCGCGTGCTGGAGGGCGCCGTGCTCGGCAATCTGTTCTTCGAAGCCAGTACCCGCACGCGCGTTTCGTTCGGCGCGGCCTTTTGCCGGCTCGGGGGCACGGTGTGCGACACGACGGGTTTCACGTTCTCGTCGATGGCCAAGGGCGAATCGATCTACGATACGAGCCGCGTCATGAGCGGCTATGTCGATGCGCTCGTGGTGCGTCATCCGGAGCAAGGCTCCGTGGCCGAATTCGCGCGCGCGACCAACCTGCCCGTGATCAACGGCGGCGACGGTCCGGGCGAACATCCGAGCCAGGCCTTGCTCGATCTTTATACGATCCAGCGCGAGTTCTCCCGCCTCGGCAAGATCGTGGACGGGGCGCACATCGCGCTCGTCGGAGACCTCAAATATGGCCGCACCGTGCATTCGCTCGTCAAGCTGCTCGCGCTTTATCGCGGCATCAAATTCACGCTGATTTCACCGCCGACACTCGAACTGCCCTCGCATATCGTCGAGCAGATTTCACGCAACGGCCACGTCATCGAACAAACGCACGATCTGACCGCGGGGCTCGCAGGCGCCGATGTCGTCTACGCGACGCGTATTCAGAAGGAGCGCTTCAAGGACGAGTCGTTCGAAGGCTATACGCCCGACTTTCAGATCAACAAGGCCCTCGTGGATGCCGTCTGCGGGCGGGATACATTGATCATGCATCCGCTGCCGCGCGACAGTCGGCCGGGCGCGAACGATCTCGCGACGGACCTCAATCATGATTCGCGGCTGGCGATCTTCCGCCAGACCGACAACGGCATTCCCGTGCGCATGGCGATTTTTGCGGTGCTGCTCGGGGTGGAGAATCAGGTGCGTCATTCGATGCGCGACGCCGCGTGGCGCCCGCCGGCCTATCTCGGCCCGGACGATGCGATCTTTCATGGCATCGATTGAGACGCCACGGATGCGCGAGGCAACTTGGCCTCTGTCCGTTAATTCCGGAGCAACCCGCAAAAGGGGCCTCGCCTCGGCCCTGCGGCCTGAGAGATCGCATTCAACGCGTCCGGTCGATCCGCCACTCGAAGCATGAGAACGATATTGCGCCTCATGTACTTCGCGAGTCGATGCCGATCGCGCTCCGGTAAGCGCTCGAGAACCGGCAACGCATGTTGCAGCGCCTCGCCGCTATTGAGGTGAACCCAGTCGTCCCCGGTGCGGTATGTTTCCGCAAGCGCGTTCGTCACCAATTGGGAGGCAAGTGTCGCGAAACGGGGATGGTCGTGCAGCGCGACTACGTGCTCACATAGCAATGCGAACCGGGCTCGCACGGGTTCGATTGCCTCTGTCAGGTCTGTGTCCGGAAGCTTATATTCGGCAACCGCTCGACCGACGATTTCCGCTCGCAGCGCCTTCGGCAACTCAGTGACACGGCCAAGCGCCGGCGATGCGGCGTCGAGCACTGTGCCCTGGGGGTTCGCAAACGCCTGAATCTCGTTTTCGGCGGCGGCTTTGATCGCTGCGACGCGCTCTCTTATGTGCGGTAGAAGTCCGAGCGTCGCGCGACTCGTCATGGCCAACCTCGCCTGCGCGCCGAGATTCAAGTGATCCCCGACGGCAACGGCCACCTCATAGGGCAACCGGCCCTCCGGCCGCGCCGCAGCGCGCGACGACAACGGCGACAGCACCGCCGATCTCGACGCCGCGAAGCGGCTGCCGCGCTGCCCTGGCGTATCGGCCGAACGTTGGCCGGTGGGCGACGAAATATCGTCGCCGGCAATACCGGAGCGGCATCTCGATAGAGAGAGTCCCATGCTGAGTTCCGACGGTGTTCCATCGCGTTCAAAGATCCAATACATTGAACGGTCCGGACGACCTGCGCGC
>NZ_DASXWY010000118.1:0-32036 GCF_036503415.1 Trinickia sp.
GCTTTGATCGCCTGCGCTATCCTGCGCCTGGTGCTGCTGGGCCAATTTGCCGAGTTCATCGTGCTGCCGCTGCGCTTGCGCCAGACGCGACGCCGGTTCGCTCACATCCGAAATGTGCGACTGCCCCGATCGCCGAGCTTCGGTACTCACCAACATACCCTTGCCCGAGCGAATCGCCCCGACTGCATCGGTGCGCAGCTCGAAGCCTTCCCCACGCGCATCCTGCCGCCCCTGCCAATCCTCGATCCGAGTAATACTCCCGAGCGACAATTGACTTGCTTGATGATCGCTTCGCAGCTGCGTCTGAATGGCGTTGGCCGTGTCATCAAAAACCAAGTGATTGCTACGCCCGCCACCTCGGTTGCCGGTATCGCCCACGAGCTCGCGGCTGCGAATGCCCGTCAGCGCCCGCTGATGTGGCAACCGCCACGCCGGCAGGTTCATCGCACTCCCCACGCGCCCCGTTACAAGCGGATGGTCAGGGTTCCCGTCAATCCATTGAACGACCACCTCGGAGCCGATCCGGGGCAGCGCACTCATCCCTTGACTGCCGCCCGCCCAGCCGCTCGAGACGCGCACCCACGTCGTGTACTTGCCCTCTCGATCCCAATGAAATTGCAGCAGCACACGCCCGTACTCGTCGGTATAGAGGCTCTCGCCCTCGGGGCCGACCACGATCGCCGTCTGCGGCGCCAAGATGCGTGTATCGACGCTGTTCAATCCGCGCATCGGCCGCCACGGCGTGGTTTTCTTCACGCACGTGAATCGGTTGCTGTACGTCGCCTGCGCGCCGACACCCTGAAGGTAGTTGTTCGTCGCAACGTGATGCGCAAAGGTAATCAGATATTCATCGTCGAAATGGCTGGCGCTGATCGAATATCCGAAGTGGTCGGTTAGTTGAAACCACCGCCCCGGCATCACGAAGCGGTTGTTGCCGGTGGCCTCCCACTCACGTGCAATCGCCTCGATGGCTTCGATACGGCGACTGGTTTGCCACTCCCCGTCTTCCAGGTCGCGGTGCGCATACTGGCCTGCATAGTCGTACCATTCCAGCTTCTGCCCGCGATCACTCGCCCATGCGTCGGTGCGCGCATCGACGAACCCGCCGCTACGCGCGTTCAAATGGGGCATGGCCTTGAAGTCGGTGGTCGACTCACCAATGTGCGTGGACGTGACTTGTTGAATGAACGACCACGATGCGATCCCGTCCGCTTCCTGTGAACCGGCTTGGCTCTGGTAAGGAACCTTGGGGCTTTCACCGTCGATGACCGGCTCCTGGCGCCCTGGATCGGAGATGATCAGCTTGTGCTCCGTCGCCGTGTGCTCGTACCAGTAGCACAGCCCCAAGTGCTCCCAGCGGCGGTGGACGTAGTTATGGTCGTGCTCGCCAAACTGGCACGCCATCGTCATCGAAGGGTCCTTCTGATAGACCTTCCACTGCCAGACCGCCAGCGTGCCGTAATCGGAGAAGATCGTGGCGGTTTGGCCGCGGATATCCTGATCCAGGAACAGCCGGTTGTTCTTGCGTAGCGTCAGGTACCGAATCCACGGGCCCATTTCGGCTTCGTAAAAAACGATGCCCCCGTCGCTCCGCACGAGCCGAAACGAAAAAATATGTCCATTGAAATACCGATAGCTGCCATCGTTGCGCAGCAATTTCACCGCAATGAGCTTGCCGACGAACTCATTGGGATCGAGCTTTGCGTTATCCGACAGGATTTCGATCACGAATCGGAAATCGCGCGAGAGCGATTCCTCGCCTTCGAGACGATTCACCAACAGGATGTCGTACGGCGCTTTGCCATCCGGGAATGACAGCGTCAATAGCCGATTGTGCTGCATCCCCGTGGCGATCTTTCGCAGATCTTGAACAGACAAGTTCGTATTCATTAGCAAGCCTGACGAAGAAGTCGGCATTCAGAGTCGCGCGATTTTACATAGATTTTCTTCACGCCCAAATACCTCACAGCATTGTTAGGATCGGTCGATCGTTCGCAAAGCAAATATTTCCGATCCATTTATGGTTTTCGGCAATGATTGCCTACTTACAGCCCGTATTCACAATAGTGGCGATCCGCCTCTCACCGGCTCGCCTCGCCATAAAACGGCGCCGCTATGAGTGCTGGAGCCAATGACCAATTGAACGAAACTGTTGGACGGCGCGTATGGCGCAAAGAAGCGCTCCATGACGCGTGCGAAGACGGCGACGCTGTGCGCGACGAAGCGTTGCTCGTCGATTTCCAGCGTCACCTCGATCCCGCGCACCATCGCCGGCTGCGGCGCTCTCGCCATGAATGTCATGACCGCCCGGTGCTTCAGGCCCGTGATGCCGTCGACGTGCTGCGCTTGCGAAGGCGAAAGTTGCGCGAATTGCTGAAACAGTTGCTTGAGGGCCGGCAACCCGGCCTGAGTCAACCTTAATGCGTGGGGCGTCTGCTGACCAATGAGCCGCCACAATGCACCGTTGGTACGAGAAAGCTGAACGACCGATGTGGGCACGTGGAGCAACGCGATATTCTCGGTAGCTGATTTCTTGGCTGCCAGCCGCATGTCCCCACCCGATGCGCCGAACGGCAAGGAATGCGGCAAATCCCCATTGGTACACGTCACGTCCGCTACCAGTGTGTCCATCTCGGGGCCCGTCCTCACTCGAGCGTCGGTGCCCTCAAGACGCAGTGCCGCAGCGAGCCCGGTCTCAAGCGATGCGGGACCACTACGCTGCATGAATGTCCACGTGGAAGGTGCGTGACCGGTCATCAGCGCGGCCGACGAGCGCAGCCGAGTGCCTTGCGCGGTGCAAACCTGATCGACCGACCACACCTCGGTGTGTGCGTCGTTCTTGGCCTGCGCGTGGATCGGCCACACACCATTTTGCCGATCGTACTTGAGCGAGACGCCCTTTCTTTCGAATAAATTGACGACCGGTGTGCAGAACAACTTCAGGTGATCCGCCGATAGATGCGCGAGCTGCTGAGCGGCGCGCGAATTCGGCGGAACACCCGTCACCACCCAATGCAGCGTCAATTGTTCGGACTGCGGTTCGCCCGCCGGTTCGCCCTGTGCCGCCGCACACACCGACGCCAAATCGATGTCGACAAAATGGAAGCGCTCGGCATAAGCGAAGTATTCGCCAAGCAGCCCGAACGGCTGGCCGGGCTCTTTTGCATCTGTGACTAGCCAATCGTGCGGACCGAACCCCACCGGTGCAACGGCAATCGTCGGCAGCCGAGCCCAGCGTCCTTCACTGTCTTCGACATAAGCCCTCGCCGTGCGCAGCAGCATGGTATCCATCAGCGCCGCGACCACTGACGGTTGGCCGGCGAGATGGACCCGCAGCGTAGCCGGGGCGGCCACACCGAGGCGGCTGCCGGTCTTGGCAGAGCGGAAGGTCACAGAGAGCATGCCACTGGCATCGGGTGGCAGCTTGACGCTAAGGGGAGCCGTTGGCGTGGTCGCATACTGGGCTCGGGCGATTTCCACCGGCGCCAGCACGACGTTATACGTGGTTCGAAACAAACACCCGCCCTCCGTCGTCTTCAACTGCGTCCCACGCTCGATCCGGACGGATTCAGTCAAGCTATCGAACATCCCTGCCATGTCGAATTGTGCGACCGAGCACGACGGGAAGGGGCGAAGGTACTGCGGAAAGGTGCGTTCGATCAGTGCCTCGGACAACTCGGGATAGTCGTCATCGATTTTTGCGCTGTGGCGGGCGTGCAAAATGGCTGTCGATTGCACCATGCGTTCCACGCCCGCGTCATCCGAACGTCCATCGCTATTGACCGACAATCGCGTGGCCGCCTCCGGATTTCGCTGCGCGAACGCGCGCAAGTCCCGGCGCAGAATCTCCAGTTCTCGCTCGTAATAATGCCGAAGTAGATCGTCGTCGAACTCGTCGTGGCGTGTCGTCATCGGCAAAGATCTCCCTTTTCCATCACCCGAGAATCAAGTCGCTGCTGCGCGGCTTGCATCGCACAATCGGTTCGCCCGTATATTTCGAAAGGACGACCAGTTGAACAAAGCTATTGAGCTGCACGTAGTAACCGAGAAACATATCGATCGTGCCCACGAACGTTGCGATGCTGGCACCGACGAAATGCTTCTCGTCGAGAGTCACGCGCAATTCAGTCCCTGGCACTGCCGTCATGGTTGGGTTTCCCGGTAGCTCAATCGCGGCATCGCGCACCTCGACGCCCACGATCCCTTCGATGTGCCGCGATGTCACGGCGGAGCGCCGTAGGTCGTATAACACCAACGCCGCCTTGAGCGCGTCGACCCCGATATCGGCAAGCGAGAGATGATCGAGCGCAAGGTGCGTAGCAAACCTCAAATGCAACGCGTCGCTGCGTTCGAAGCGCAACGTCGGCGTCGGACGGCGCAGCATGGCCGCACCGATCGAGGGGCCATCATGCTCGTCGCTGTCCCGCAAGAACAAGTCGCCGCCCTCGAGCCCGATGGCGAGTCTGGAGGGCAGATTCCGGTTCGTGCAGGTCAGCTCGAGACTCAACGTATCGGTGTGCGACGCCATCGGATCGAAATCGGTGTCGATGACCGAAATCTCCGTTTCGTAGCCGGGGCTTGCCAAGGCCACCGCTGGGTCGCGGCGGGTGAGCCAGTAATGCACGGACCGTGGGTCATCGCCGTAGCGCTGCGAGAAAATCGGCCGGAACTCGATGACGCGGCTACGCGTTTGCGTTTGGCGCACGACGTTCACTGAATCGATCGAATAAATGTCGTAAGAGGCCGCGTGGCTTGCATCGGCCACGACCGGATACGCGACTGCCTGGTGCGTCACGCGGATAGGTTCGCCGGGGCGGCGAAACACATTGACGACGGGCGTCGAGAACAGGCGAAAGTGCGTGGCCGACAACGAGTCCAGCAGGCGCGCAGCGTGCGGGTTACCGTGGCCTTCCTTCAGCACCACGTACAGCGTCACGCTCCGGCATGGCCCCGCAGTATCGAGTATCGCGCCGAGGTCGATGTCGGCGAAATCGTGTTTCTCCGGGAAGCCGAAGTACTCCGCCAGGGGACGGTATGCCGGGTGCGATTTCCACGGATAGTCGAGCAGTGCATCGTCCTTATCGAATCCGGCCTGCGCGACGGGTACTGTCCGCAACGGCTTCCAGCTACCATCGCCATCAGCTTGCACATAGCCTGCCAGCGCATGAATGAACAATCCATCGGCGAGCGCCGCAATGAACGAGGATTCGCCATTCAAATGCGTGCGGACGCTACGCAGGCCGAGCGATCGTAAATCCAGGTGCGGCGCCGTCGATTCGAATGTCATCGACACGATCCCCGCCGCGTTCACCGGCAAAACGACAGGGGCCGCAGCCGCCGGCAGATAACGCGCCTCGCTGATCGCAAGCGGTGCAAGCGTCACGTCGTAGGCGGTCTTGAATCGACACTGAACACCGTTGATCGACCGGCTGACCAACTCCGTGCCACGTGCCAGCTTATGGGAGATCGGCTTACCGTCTGTGGCAGCCGTGACGGTAAACTGCGCAATCGAGCATGACGGGAACGGGCGCAGATAATGCGGATGCATCACGTCCAACAGCGCCTCGACACACTGCGGATAATCATCCTTGAGCTTCTTGCCGATGCGAGCATCGAGCAGCGCTATCGCCTGGATCAATTGCTCGATGTGCGGATCGTCGCCGTGCTCGTCCGCCGGCAAAAGGCGTCCCGCAATCTTGGGATAGCGCTGTGCAAAGCCCCCGGAATAACGGCGCAAATGCGATAGCTCGCGCTCGTAGTACGGCAGTAATTCTTCCATCTGGGTCTCAGGATCAGTGTGCTAGCCGGCCGGTGCGCCGCTATTGTTTTCGTGGCCTTCTTTTAGAGCCTCTTTGGGCGTGCGCGGCTGACCGAATATTGCAGCGTGGACGGTTGCAGCATGGCGTCGAAGTTGACGGGCTCCGAGGCCGGATGCACGACCAGCATTGCCTTGATGGCGAAGCACAGCAGGTTCGTGGACTGCACGTTCACTTCCAGTTCGACCTCGACCTGCTTGAGCCTGCGCTCGTGGCGTTCGATCGCGCGTTGAATCGACTTGCAGATGGTCTCCCGGTCGTCGTGACTGGCGAGACTGAGCCCTGCGAAATCGTTGAGCCCATAGGTCAGCACCGATCGCTGGCATTCGTCGAACCCGGCGAGGCGTTCGTCGGTGAATGTAATTCGGGCATTCAGAAGAGACTCGATATGGCGCGCGACCGTACCTTTGAGTTCGTCCAGCGACAGCTGCCGCACAACGGCGGACGCCGGCTGATTCGGGCCGTCGCCGAACAATTTGTCGAGCAGACTAGGTTCGAAACGGTTCATCTATTTTTTTGAAAGAATCCGTAGTGATGCACCCTCTCAAGTGCGAGGCGTATGATACAGGACCACTCCAGCGCCTGATGGAACGCTCGCGCTGCTGCCGAGAAAATCAGAAATATCTGAAAATGCTCGCCAGGTCGCAACGAGTTCCAGATGAAGCCGGCCAGGACTGGCGCTCGAACCATCCTGCTATCACTCGGTTTCGTGGCGCGAAGGCACACGTACCGCCCTGAGGCCCGACGGCAGCGGCGCCGAAGCCGCCGACCTCGACAAGGGAGGTCGATCCCGCGTCAGCGTGTAAACTGTCGGGTTTTTCGACTCCGTTCGTAAAGCCGTATCGTGACAGTCCCGCAGCGCTCAGCACTGAGCGGTCCGACACTTATTCGTCTGCTCGCCCGCCTGACAGACAGCAACGTCGCCGAACCCGCGCAGACGCTCTCGCAGCGCCTGACGGGGTGGCTCGATTGGACCGACGCCATTGCGCTCTCCTCGGCGCTCGGTGGGGGCGCGTCCGCCGCTGTCGTCGCCGACGCTCAACCGTTGGGCACGGCCGAAGCATGCGAAAGCGAGTGCCATCGCGTTCGTGCAACGCTGGCTCGCGCCATTGCCGGCGACAGCATATTGATGCCCGCAAGGCTCGCGACACGCGGAACGCCCGGGCGCGCATCAATACCCGTGCACGCGCCGCGGCGCAACGACAAGGGCGACGACGCAGCCGATTACACGCTCTTTCGACAGTGCTACCTCTCATTGCAGCAGAGCATGGAG
Source organism: Trinickia sp. (assembly GCF_036503415.1). GTDB lineage: Bacteria > Pseudomonadota > Gammaproteobacteria > Burkholderiales > Burkholderiaceae > Trinickia. Next base: position 7,090 of record NZ_DASXWY010000118.1, read on the forward strand.
ACCCATATCGGCAATCTGCGCCGCCGCCTGAGGGCCACGCTGGCAATGCGCTCGAGCGCGATGGGCCGCCTTGCGTTGGTCGATGCTGCAATGGAGCGCGCGCTCGAAGCGCGCGAGCAACATCTGTTGAGCAGTGCGCCCGTTGCGCTGCGTGGGCATTTCGAGCGCCTGCGTACGGCCGAAGCCGAACGGTTGGCACACGGAGAAGCACAAGCGCAGGCTCAGGGCCGCCTCACCACGATCGAGCCCGGTGCGTGGCTGGACACGTTCCGCTACGACATGCAGTGTGTTCTGCACGCCGAGCTCGATCTTCGTTTTCAACCGGTGCAAGGGCTGCTTGCCGCCCTCCGCACCTGCTAATCCGGACCCAATGTTTAGGAATCCCATTCATCTCGCAGTGTTCCTGGCCGGTCTCGCCGTTCTTGCCTGGATTGGTACCGGCTATGTCGTCTCGAACCCGGTGGCGCTCATCGTCACGCTGTTGATCGGCGCGTGCTATGTCGCCGGCTCGGTCGAATTGCAACGCCATCATCGGGCTACGTCCGGACTGATCGAAGCAGTCTCGGACCTTGCCGAGCCGCCGCCCGCGCTTGGGGCGTGGCTCGAACGCGTACCCGCGAGCCTGCGCCATGCGGTGCGCCTGCGCATCGAAGGCGCGCGCGGCGCGTTGCCCTCGCCTACGCTCGCACCCTACCTGGTCGGCTTGCTCGTGCTGCTCGGCATGCTGGGTACGCTGCTCGGCATGATGGCGACGCTTCGCGGTACCGGTGCGGCGCTCGAAAGCGCCGCCGACCTTCAAGCGATCCGGGCTTCGTTGGCCGCGCCGGTGAAAGGGCTCGGCTTCGCGTTCGGCACCTCGATTGCCGGCGTCGCCACTTCGGCGATGCTGGGCCTGCTCGCCGCGTTTTGCCGACGCGAGCGCACGCAGGCCGTCGAGTTGCTCGATGCCAGGATCGCAACGACGCTGCGTGCGTTTTCGCCTGCGCATCAGCGCGACGAAGCGTTCCGATTGCTGCAGCGGCAGGCCGATGCGATGCCAACGCTGGTCGACCGGTTGCACGCCATGACCATCGCGATCGAACAGCAAAACCTGAAGTCGAACGAGCGGCAGCTGGCCAGCCAGGAAGCGTTTCACAGCAAGACGGAAGCGGCCTATCTGCGCCTTGCGTCGTCGGTCGAGCAATCGCTGAAAGAGAGCATCGCCGAAAACGCCCGCCACGCGGGGGCCATGCTCCAGCCGGTCGTCGAAACCACGATGGCCGGCCTCGAACGCGAGAGCGTCGCGCTGCGCGACAGCATCGCTCGGTCGGTGGAGCGCCAGCTCGATGGGTTATCGAAAGGCTTCGAAACGTCGAGCGCCGCGGTGGCGCAGATCTGGAACGGCGCGCTGGATGCGCATCGGCAATCGAACGAGGCGCTCGTCGCGCGCCTGAGCGCGTCGGCGCAACAGTATGTGGATGCAGCGGCTGCCCAATTCGAGCAGCATTCGGCGTCTTTGCTCCAGTCCACGGGTGAAGCGCACGTCCGGTTGGCCGATCTGCTCGCATCGCGCGACGAAACACGACTCGCGGCCTGGGCCCAACGGCTTGAAACAATGGCCGCGGCTTTGAGTCAGGAATGGGAGCGCGCGGGTGCCGGCAACGCAAGCCGCCAGCAGGAGATCTGCGATACGTTGTCCCGCACGATGCGCGAAACGGCAGCCCACACGCAGGCCCATGCAAGCGAGACGATCGCCGAGATTGCGCGCCTGATGCAAGCCGCATCGGAGGCACCGAAGCTCGCGGCCGAAGTCGTCGCGCAATTGCGTCAGAAGCTGTCCGACAGCATGGCGCGCGATACGGCGATGCTCGAAGAGCGCAGCAGAATGCTGGCGACGTTCAATACGCTGCTCGATGCGGTCAACGACGCTTCGACTCGTCAACGCTCGGCCGTGGACGAGCTGATTGCGACCTCCTCGGGTCTGCTCGAACGCGCAGGCCAGCGCTTCACCGAAACGCTCGGATCCGAGTCGGACAAGCTCGGCACCGTTGTCGCGCAGATGACGAGCAGCGCAATCGAAGTGGCGAGTCTTTCGGAAGCATTCGGCGCTGCCGCACAGTTGTTCGGCGACGCGAACGAGAAACTCGTCGCGCATCTGGAGCGCATCGAAGCGGCACTCGACAAATCGCTCGCCCGCAGCGATGACCAACTCGCCTACTACGTCGCCCAAGCGCGGGAAGTCATCGATCTGAGCATGATGTCGCAAAAGCAGATCGTCGAAGATTTGCAACGGCTCGCCACGCAGCGCACGCCGGAATCCGCCGGAGCCGAGGCGGCATGAGCGAGGAAATCGAAGCCGGCGCCGAATCGGGCGCGCCGATCTGGGCCGCCTTCGGCGATCTGATGTCGGTTCTGCTCGGTGTGTTCGTGCTGATCCTGGTGGGCGTCATCGGCGTTCAAATGGAGCTCTCCACACAGCTCGACAAAGAGATCAAGGAACGGCAGCTCGAAGCGCAGCGGCGCAAAACACTGGAGCAGGCGCTGGCCGGGCCGCTCGCGGCGGGCCGCGTGACGCTCGTCGACGGACACATCGGCATTAGCGGCAGCCTGCTCTTCGCGCTCAACTCGGACCAACTGCAGCCGAAGGGGCGCGAGTTGCTCAAGAGCCTTGCAGGGCCGCTGGCGGCCTATTTACGAGGTCACGAGGAAATCCTGATGGTCAGCGGTTTCGCGGACGATCTGCAGGTTCGCGAAGGCAACCGGCACTTTGCCGACAACTGGGAACTCTCGGCCAAGCGTGCGCTCACCGTGACGCGCGCGTTGATCGACGAAGGCATTCCACCGTCGTCGGTTTTTGCGGCCGCGTTCGGCTCCCAACAGCCCGTGAGTTCGAATGCGGACGAACAAGGCCGGGCCAGGAATCGACGCGTCGAACTCGCGCCGATGCCAAAGGCGGCGGCCTCCACCCCGAGGTCCCATGGCTAGCGAGGCCCTCGATCCAGCCTCGATGCTGCAAGCATGGCGCGAAAGCGGTGCCGATCGCGTGAAGCCGGTGCGCTTCCGAGCGATCGAAGCGCTCGCACGCCGGGCCGCGTACCAGACGGGCGAGGTGCGTCGCCTTCTGGACGAGCGAATCGCAGGGTTGATCGACGCCTATGCCGAAGACCTTGAAAAAGCCGCGCCGGTTGCGGTTGAGCGCGACATGCCGATGGCGCCAAACCCCTGCCCGCGTAGCGCGCTGGCCGAGCTCGTCGACCAGATGGCCGCGAATCGTGCGCCCAGCGATGGCGATCGTCCTGCAATCGGCGGCACGGCAGGTCCATCGCGGTTCGATCCCGAGCCGGAAGCACTCGATTATTTCAGGCACACGTGGTCCAAGCTCAGCACCGAGCGCCGGTTACGCGAATCGCACGAACAGGTGCCCGGCAATGCGGGGCCGCTCAATTCCGAGAGCCTCGTATATCGCTCGCTCTCGTTGATGCGCGAGCTGTCCCCGGAGTACCTGCGGCAATTCCTGGGCTATGTCGACGCACTGTCCTGGATCGAACAATTGAACGAAAGCGAGGGGATGGCGGCGAAAGATGGCGCGCGTCCCGCCTCTGTCAAAAAGAGCGCGCGCGGCAAATCGCGCTGACGCGAACGCCGTCGCTGCAAACAGCCGCCTTGTGCCCGCACGTTACTGCAACGTGCCCCAACGTTCGACCGCCGGCTCGGCCGACGCCCATTTCCATCGGCTGTCCTGCTGACACGCGCTCGCCGCATACCAGTGCTGCGGCGCGCCGGGCTTTTCCCCATCGACAACCGAGAACACGAACTCCTTGCAGCTCGCGAGCGGCGTCGCGAAAGCGCGCGTCACGCGTACCTCGCCGTGGCCGTTTTCGAGCGGGATGCGGTGCTTGACACGCCACGGACGCGTTTGCCCAACGTCCATCTCACCGGCCGCGCTGGAAATCGCGTCCTGTTGATCGGTATGCATCGAACGCGTGTAGCGCTTGACCGCCTCGTCCGTTGCGCCCTGCACCGCAATGCCGACGCCGATACCGACGGCAGGATTGGCCGACACCAGACCTGTCGCCGCACCGGCAACGGCACCCGCCGCAGCCCCCACCGATGCGCAACCGCTCAAAGCAAGACCCGCGTAAATGGAAAACGTCCCTACTGCGATCAGGCGCATCAACGGCAAGCGTGGGGTCATCGGCCCGCTCATTGCAGCGCGCCCCAACGTTCTGTGGCGGGTTCGGCTGATGCCCACTTCCATGCATTGCCGTCCTGACAAACGGCGGCGACGTAGAACGCGCTCGACGCCGGCGTATCCTTTTTCGCGGGCCGATCGACCGAGAACACGATTTCCTTGCAATCGAGCGCGCCCTGGCTGATGACACGGCTCACCGTGACACGTCCGTGCTCGTCCTCTTCGATGGGCACCGAATGCGTCGCGCTCCAATTCGCCACTGCCCCGACGCCGAGCGGCCCGGCCACTTTGGCGATGCTGTCCTGGGTGTCGCGATGGACGATTCGCTGGGAGAACTGAACACCAGCTCGTGCTGCTGCGACGGCGCCGAGGCCGATGCCCGCCGCCGTCGCAGCGTTGTGCGTGACCGTGCTGGCGACTGCGGCACCGGCAACGCCGGCGCCTGCTGTCGCACCTTCCGTATAGAGCGAGTTGCAGCCGGCAAGCGCGGCGCCAAGCGTGGCCGCGACGACCGCCAGCACGGCGCGGGATACGATGAACGAACCGCTGCGCCAAGCGGCATGATGTCCGAGATCTTTCATGCGTTCAGTGTTCGATGGTGGTGCGAGCCCGGCGTCGAGCAGGCGCGGGATCGCAGGGTTTTCCGTGCCGCAGCATGGTACAGGATGGTGTGCGCCGTGCAACTCGAAAAACGCAAAGAATTGCAAACCGCGGCAAGCGGCAGCAAACGGTGCTTGCGCGTCGCGTATCGGCCAGTATCTGTTCGCGTCGCCTTGCGCGCAACTATCTGTCAGGAACTCCGTCCCCTCTTTTCGGGTCACTGACACTGACGTGCGGAGAATCGAGACATCGCGCGCCGCTCACATCATCAGGAGAATCCATGCAACGCCGTCAATTCATTGCGATGACGAGTGCCCTCGTGGCTTCGGGCGGACTCTCGCTGGCCGGATGCACGACCACGCCCGCTTCGTCGAGCGCCACGCCCGAGGCCAATGCCGGACGGCGTCAGTCGATCGATGCCGACGTCAACTCGACGCTGTCCCGGCTCTACGCCACCGTCAACGGTTCTAGGGAACTCGTCGGCAAGGCGCGCGGGGTGCTCGTGTTTCCCTCGGTCATTTCGGCCGGCTTCTGGTTCGGTGGCCAATACGGCCAGGGCGCCTTGCGTATAGGCGAGCAGACGAGCGGCTACTACAGCATCGCGGCCGCATCGTTCGGACTGCAGATCGGTGCGCAATCCAAAGCCATCGTCATGCTGTTCATGACGCAAGAGGCGCTCGACAAATTCGTCAACAGCCAAGGGTGGGCGGCGGGCGTCGATGCCACGGTGGCCGTACTCCATGTCGGGGCGAACGGCAACGTCGATACCTCGACGACGCTGAGCCCCGTGGAAGCATTCGTTCTGACGAATGCGGGATTGATGGCAGGCGTCTCGCTCGAGGGCACCAAGATCTCGCGGCTCGTTATCTGAACTGTGCGGAGGCGCCTGCGGCGCGCATCATTGCGAGGCGAACCGCTCGCGATACGCCTGTGGTGTCGCGCGTAGCAGACGGATAAACGTGCGGCGCATCGTTTCTTCCGTGCCGAATCCGCACCGGGAGGCGATGCGTTTGATCGACCATGACGTTTCGCCAAGCAAGCGCTGCGCGGCTTCCACGCGAAACTGCTCGACCGTTCGCGCCGGCGTGCGGCCCGTCTCGGCGCGGTAGTGCCGCATGAAGCTGCGTTCGCTCATGCGGGCGCGGCGCGCCAATGCCGGTATCGAGAGGTCGGCGCCCAGATGCTCGGCCATCCATGTATGCAGCTCGGCGAATGGGTCGCCCGCTTGTTGCATCGACAGCAACGCGCTGAACTGCGCCTGCCCGCCGGGGCGTTTCATGAAGACCACGAGCTCGCGCGCAACATCGAGGGCGGCGGGCCTGCCGAGGTCTTCTTCGACGAGCGCCAGCGCCAGATCGATGCCTGCGGTCACACCGGCCGATGTCCATATCGCGCCGTCCCGAATGAAGATCGGGTCCGCTTCCACCTGAAGCGCGGGATAGCGTTTCGCCAATTGCTCGCAGCGGCTCCAGTGCGTCGCTACGCGACGCCCGTCGAGCAGGCCGGCTTCCGCCAGCACGAAGGCTCCGCTGCATACCGACACGACACGTCTCGCGCCACTCGCCTGCTTACGAACCCAGCGCGTCAGCCTCGCGTCCTGCGACGCTGCCTCGACCCCTCTGCCGCCTGGAACGATCAGTGTATCGATGCCTTTTGCGGCCGAACGGAGTCCATCGGCTACCACGGCAAGCCCTGACGAGGTGATTACCGCGCCGGGCTCCGCTGCGACGACACGCGCCGCATACGGCCTCGCCCGCCCACTTTCCGCAGCCAGCTCGTTGGCCGAGGCGAAAACCTGTAGCGGCCCGGTGATATCGAGCAACTGCGCATCGGGGAACGCGAGAATCAGAATCGGAAGCATCGCCTGGATAATCGGCTTCTAAATCGACGTGGCAGGAAACGTGGGTTAAATGGCATTTCTGCCATACGGTACACGCATAGAATGGTCTTGTCGACGGGCGATCCGCGCTGGCCGCAGCGAACCGGCATCGTTCCGTTTCATTCCATCGCCGAGGTACCTCATGACACTGCAAGTAGGCTTTCTCGTATTCCCCGAAGTTCAGCAACTCGATCTGACCGGGCCGCACGACGTGCTCACATCGCTACCGGATACCACGGTGCACTTGGTCTGGAAAACACGAGCGCCCGTTGCCTCGAGCAGCGGACTGCTGCTGACGCCGAGCATCAGTTTCAGCGACTGCCCCCAGCTCGACGTCATCTGCATACCGGGCGGCAGCGGCGTGACGAACTTGATGCGCGACGAGGAAACGGTCGCGTTCGTTCTCAAGCAAGCAGCCGGCGCGCGTTATGTCACCTCCGTTTGCACTGGCTCGCTACTGCTGGGTGCCGCGGGGCTATTGCGTGGCCGACGCGCCACGACGCACTGGGCATTTCATTCGCTGCTCGAACCGCTGGGCGCCATTGCGACGCACGGCCGCGTCGTTCGCGATGGCAATCTGTTGACGGGTGGCGGCGTCACGGCCGGCATCGACTTCGCATTGACCATCGCGGCGGAACTGGCGGGCGACGATGAAGCTCAGGCGATCCAGTTGGAGCTCGAATACGCGCCCGCGCCGCCGTTCGAGTCGGGCAGTCCCGATACGGCGCCCGCTCATATTCTGGCGATGGGCAAGGCGCGTTCGGCCGCTTCGCTTGCAAAGCGAGCCGCAGTCGTCAATGAGATCGTGGACGCGTCACGGGCGTGAGCGTGGCGCGTTGCGCTTTGTATCGATAATCGACGGAGCCATGCATTGAAAGTTATTCGAAGCAAAGCGTTCCAAGGCAGGCGCGCCTGGGACGCTATCGATATCGCCAATATGGCCGGCACGACGGTGCGCCTGCACTGGACCGATCAGCCGTATCGATGGCACATCAATGACGGTGAAGAGGTGTTTGCGGTACTCGACGGTGTGGTGGACATGCATTATCGAAGCGCCGGGATCGAGCATGTCGCCACGCTCGAAACGGGGGACGTCTTCTTCGCCGATATTGGCTGCGAGCATGTAGCCCACCCGCGCGGGGTGGCGCGCATTCTCGTGGTCGAGCGTGAGGGGAGTGTGTAGTAGCCGGGAGCGAGTAACTGTAACGTTACTCACGCTCGAACGATCGCACCTGCAACAACGGCGGAAAAAGCTTCATCCAAAGCAACGTAATCCCGATCGTCCCGATACCCCCAACGAGCACAGCCGCGCGCGCCCCCCACCATCCGGCCGTGATACCCGATTCGAACTCGCCCAATTGATTCGACGTGCCAATGAAAAGCGAGTTGACCGCACTCACCCGCCCGAGCATGTCGTCGGGGGTACGCAATTGCACGAGCGACGACCGGACGACGACGCTGATCACGTCCGAGGCGCCCAGCGTGGCAAGCGCGATCAGCGAAACGAAAAAATTCGTCGACAAGCCGAAGACGATCGTTGCAGCGCCAAACACGATCACGCCGCCGAGCATCGCCGCGCCGGGCCGCGTGCGCAGCGGAAACCGCGCAAACCAAAGCGTGCCGAGGAGCGCGCCCGCAGCGGGCGCCGAGCGCAGCGCACCCAAACCCCAAGGTCCGGTCAATAGGACATCGCGCGCAAAAATCGGCAACAGCGCGGTAGCGCCGCCGAACAGTACGGCAAAAAGGTCGAGCGAAAGCGCCCCGAGAATGACCGGGTCGCGGCGAATGAACGCGATGCCCGAGAACACGGACTCGAACGTCACGGGCGCACGCGAGACAGGTTTCGCGCGCAACGGGATCGAAACGACGAGACCCGCCGCGGCGAGAAAACCGATGAAGCAAGCGAGATAGACCGCGCTCGGGCCGACCCCGTAGAGGACACCCCCACACGCCGGTCCAAGAATCTGTGCGACCTGGTTCGCGGAACTCGATAGCGCGGTCGCGCGCGGCAACTCGCTGCGCGGCACCACAGCCGGCAGCAGCGAAGCCACGCACGGCGCCTCGAACGCGCGCGCCGCCCCCACCCCGGCCGCCAGCGCATAAATCGCGGGGGCGGTGAGCCATCCGCCAAGCGTGCCCAGCAGGAAAATACCGGCGGCCAACGCTTCGATCGACTGGCAGACCGCGATGATGCGTCGGCGATCATAGCGGTCGGCAACGTGCCCGACGACGAGCGTCAGTGCGAACATCGGCAGAAACTGCGCGAGCCCGACCAGACCGAGCGCGAAAGCGCTATGCGTCAATGCATACATATGCCAGCCGATCGCGACGGCGAGCATCTGAAACGAAAGCGACGATAACCCCCGCGTCCCCCAAAAACGCCGAAAGGAACCGCGATGTATTGAGCTTTGTGGAGAGTCGAGGGATTCCACGGGTTGCGGCGTTTGCACTGTCATGAGTATCGCCACGTCCGCCCGAAGCGGCGCAGCCTTCGAATTGTCGGGCGCGGTTTTTGGTCTAAGCCGGAGAGTGTAGAGCATCTTCCCATACCGCATCTTCGTAGTCCGGCGAGGAAATCATCCATGCACCGAGAAACCACCCGTTCCGACGATACGAGCGACTGCGCCACGAGTTGCGTCATAATGGCGGACTGCCTGGCGTTACAATCTCGCGGTACCTCTCCTACCCCGAATCAACGGTTTTCCTCATGAGCACAATTCTCGAGAGTCTTCCGACCGGCCAAAAGGTCGGCATCGCCTTCTCCGGCGGCCTTGACACGAGCGCCGCGCTGCATTGGATGCGCATCAAGGGCGCCGTCCCCTATGCGTATACGGCGAACCTGGGCCAACCCGACGAGGACGATTACGACTCGATCCCGCGCCGCGCGACGCAATACGGCGCCGAAGGCGCGCGCCTCGTGGATTGCCGCGCGCAACTCGTCGCCGAGGGCCTCGCGGCTCTGCAATGCGGTGCATTCCACATTTCGACGGCGGGCGTGACGTATTTCAACACCACGCCGATCGGCCGCGCCGTGACGGGCACGATGCTCGTCGCCGCGATGAAGGAAGACGGCGTCAACATCTGGGGCGACGGTAGCACCTACAAGGGCAACGATATCGAGCGCTTTTACCGCTACGGTCTGCTCGTGAATCCGGACCTCAAGATTTACAAGCCGTGGCTCGATCAACAGTTCATCGACGAACTGGGCGGCCGTGCCGAAATGTCGGAGTTCATGCGGCAGGCGGGCTTCGGATACAAAATGTCGGCGGAAAAGGCTTATTCGACCGATTCGAATCTGCTCGGCGCGACGCATGAAGCCAAGGATCTCGAGAGCCTCGAAAGCGGCATCAAGATCGTCAATCCGATCATGGGGGTCGCGTTCTGGCGCGATGACGTACAAATCGCCAAGGAAGAGGTCGCCGTCCGTTTCGAGCAAGGCCGTCCCGTGGCGCTGAACGGCGTCGAGTTCACGGATGCCGTGGAGCTGATGCTCGAAGCGAACCGGATCGGCGGCCGCCACGGCCTCGGCATGAGCGATCAGATCGAAAACCGGATCATCGAAGCCAAAAGCCGCGGTATCTACGAAGCCCCGGGGCTCGCGTTGCTCCATATCGCCTATGAGCGCCTCGTCACGGGTATTCACAACGAGGACACGATCGAGCAATACCGCGAAAACGGCCGTCGGCTGGGCCGCCTGCTCTATCAAGGCCGCTGGTTCGATCCCCAGGCCATCATGCTGCGCGAAACGGCCCAGCACTGGGTGGCCCGCGCCGTGACGGGCGAGGTCAAGATCGAACTGCGCCGCGGCAACGATTATTCGATTCTCAGCACGAAGTCGCCCAATCTGACCTATCAGCCGGAGCGGCTCTCGATGGAGAAGGTGCAATCGACGTTCTCGCCGCGTGACCGAATCGGCCAACTCACGATGCGGAACCTCGATATCACCGATACGCGCGAGAAGCTGCGGATCTACTCGCAAGTCGGCCTGCTGACCCCCGGCGAGGCGTCGGCCTTGCCGCAATTGAAAGACGGCGGCGAATAAAAACGGGCGCTGTAGCGCCCATTCGCATCGCTCGGCTGGCCGGAAGGACAAAAGGGAGTGCCGTAGTGTTCGGCGCTCCCTTTTGTTTAGTTCAGCCAATAAATGGTGCAGGGGTCGTCGGGCGACATCGAGCATGCGCCCAGCGGCCACGCGGTACCCGCTTTCACGATTTCATGGACGGCGTCCCGCGCTTCCGGGCTTCGCCCATACACCACGACGGCAAAACACATCAGGCCGAATAGGGTGACGACGGAAAAGGCAAATTTCTCAAAAGCTTTCATCTGACGAATCGAAACTGGAAACGGGATCGGTTCGTCATTATATCGAAAATACCTACGGGTTTTCCCGTAGTTTCGACGCTCCGCAGCAAATGTGCGGCGTGTACGCCACACCTGCGCTCTAATGGACCTATTCCAGCCGGCTGCCGGCAAGCGCACCGAGCCGCCGCAACGCGTCATCCATCTCTCGATCGAAAGGCCGGGGACAACTGATTCGTATGAACGAATCGAATTGACCGGCATTCGAAAAGATCGCCCCGGGAGCGATCCGGATGCCCACGGCCAGCGCGGCCTCGAACAGGCGCTCCGAACGCACACCTTCCGGTAGCGCCACCCAAAGTAACAACCCGCCCTCGGGCGGGCTTAGGCGCGTGCCTTCGGGAAAGTAGCGTGCGATCGCATCGGCCGCGGCCTCGCGCTGCGCCCGCAAACGCTCGCGAAATTGAAACAGATGGCGGTCGAAGCCGCCCGAAGCGAGGAACTCCGCCGCGACGAGCTGCGGCAGGATCTCGTTGTGACGACTCTGCGTGAACTTGAGCATCTTGATGCGGCTCGCCCATTTGCCCGCCGCCATCCAGCCAAGCCGAAGCCCGGGCGCCAGCACCTTGTTGAGCGAAGGACAGTAAATCACGTTGCCCTCGCGGTCCCACGCCTTGATCGGTCGCGCCGCCGCGGCCTCGACGAGTTCTCGATACGGTTCGTCCTCGATGATGGCAACGCCGTATCGCGCACCGATGCTGACCAACGCCGCCTTGCGTTCGTCGCTCATGATCGAGCCGAGCGGATTCTGCAGATGCGGCACGACCACGACCGCCTTGACGTTGCCGTACGCCGAGAGCGCCATGTCGAGCGCCTCCAGCGATAGTCCCGTGGTCGGGCTCGTCGGAATCTCCAATGCCCTTAGACCCAGGCTTTCCAGGATCTGCAGGAGTCCGAAGAATGCGGGCGATTCAATGGCGATCGTATCGCCCGGCTGCGCCACCGCCCGTAAAGCGAGATTGACCGCCTCGACTCCTCCCATCGTCACGATGACTTCATCGGGCGATACGACGACACCTGCCGATAATGCACGCCGTGCCACAGCCTGCCGAAATTCGGGCGCGCCGCTATCGGCACCGGCCTCCGTCAGTAACGTTGGGCGGCGACGCAAGAGACGCGTCGTCAATGATTGCAGCCGGGTCGTTGGATAGAGCCCGGCAACCGCCGTCGCACCGCCCAGATTCAATGCACCGGGGCAGGCGCTGGCCCGCTCGATCACGCGCGACACGCGTTCGTGCAAGCCTACATATCTCGCTTCGTCGGGCAACGAGGCCATACCGGGCTCTCGTACGGTCTCGAGACGCGTGACGGGTCGGCGCACAAAATATCCGGCACGCGGACGCGCACTCAGCAAGCCTGCTTCCTCGAGACGCCGAAACGTTTGGACCGCGGTGGACAAGCTGACGCCATGGCGGCTCATGAATGCGCGCACCGAGGGCATGCGGTCGCCGGGAGCAAGCGTGCCCGCACCGATGATGCGGCGATAGTGTTCCGCGAGCCGTTCGTACAGTGGCTCGCCGGGCATGGGCAGATCGAATGGTGGGTCGTCGGGCAATGGCATGGGCCGATCGTGTCCCAAACATCGCATGCAGGCCAGATACAGATCGGCGAATTGAGGACCGATACAGTGGGATCGAACGAAGCGCTGTATCGCTGCAGATTCCCGCATGCTGGGTCTGTCGCGTCCCCTGACTGCGATCGTAAGCTCGAGGTGTCTGCAAACAGCTCGAAAGACCGCTCACATTCAGGACCGACAGCCATGCAAGCTTACGAAACGCGGTATGTTCCAGGTCAAATTCACGTCATCCGATTGCGCCGCGGAAGCTCGATCGCTGCAATCGAGGGCACACTGAGGTTGCGCTATCGGGACGAATCGCTGAATTGGCTGCTCGATGCCGCACCTGTCAGCCGCGTGCGTCTCGGCGAAGGAGAGGGGTACCGGTTGCCTTGCGATGCGTTCGTCGAGATAAGCACTGCGGGCCAAACGGCCGCAGTCGGCGCGGTCGAACCTGCCTCGACAGCCTTCGCGCGCTGTGCCGCATGGATCGCGAACGCGGCAATTCCCCGTTGGCTCAAGCTGCCGCACCCCGCCCGTTAGCGCACGACCCAGCGGATAGCTAAACTACCCGCATTTCGGTCGCAAAGACGGACCTTATGTCTCCTCGAGAAAACGCCCGCGCCACGTCGCCGGCCCCGGCCCCGGCTCAGGCGTCGGCCGACGCAGAGCCATTGGAAGACCCGGCCTTGCTTCGCCGCCTGCTGCGTGCCAAAGACCGGATGGATGCCGCCTCGCACGAAGCATGGCCGATCAAGCGTTTGGCCGAAGTCAGCGCCATCTCCGAAGCGCACTTCGCGCGCTCGTTCAAGCGCGCGTTCGGTCTTCCGCCGCACCGCTATCTGCTGACGCGGCGCATCGAACAGGCCGCTACCCTGCTGCGCGACACCGATCTCGACATCACGGAAATCGCCTTTGCCACCGGCTGGGAGAGCCTCGGCACTTTCGGCCGCATTTTCCGCGATATCACCGGCCAGAGCCCCGGCGCCCTGCGCCAGGAGGCTCGGGCCGGCGTACCTGCGCTCGACCGCGTGCCCGCATGCGTACTGAAAGCCGCGCAGCGCCCCGACCTCACCATCGCAGTTTTGGAGAAGCGTCGCCGTATGGCCGGCGATACAGTTCGGCCATCATCCAAAGAACCCAAGGAGGTCGAATGAACGAAGGTATCAACGTCGTAGGCTTGTACGTCGACGACCAGGACGAAGCGCTGGCGTTTTACGTCGGCAAACTCGGATTTCGCGTCCACACGGACGTGCGCAACGGGCCCTATCGCTGGCTCACCGTCCAGCATCCGGATCAGCCTTCGTTCCAATTGGGCCTGTTCACGCCGGGGCCGCCCATCCACGACGAAGCCACCGCACGGACGTTGCGCGCGATGGTCGCCAAGGGCGCCATGCCGCCCCTGGTGCTCTCGGTAACCGACTGCCGCGCCAGCTACGCCAAGCTCCATGCCCTCGGCGTGGAGTTCACGCAAGAGCCGATGGACCGCTTCGGCAGCGTGGATGCCGGATTCCGCGATCCTGCCGGCAACGGTTGGAAAATGATTCAGGCCGCGCAAAACGCGTCGTGAGCATCGGCGCGCGGAATCGACTCGCTCTCAGGTACCGCGCGCCATCGCTTCGATTACACCCCGCATACGCCGCACCGCGGCGTCCGTGTGCCGTGCGTCCAGCGCACCGTAGCCCAGCACCAGCCCGCGGTAGTCCGCGCGTGCCGCCGCATCGAGACAAAACGGCGAAAGCGGTCGCAATGTAAGGCGATGTGCACGTGCCGCCTCGCTGACGGCAATATCGTCGACGGGCATATCGAGCCGCGCCGATAAATGCATGCCTCCCGCGCCCGCCGAAACGGTCAGCAAGCCGCTCATATGACGATGCAATGCATCCAGCAACGCCTCGCGCCGCTCGCCATAGAGCTTGCGCATCCGCCGCAGATGCTGCGTGAAATATCCCGAGTCGATGAATTCCGCAAGCGCGAGCTGCTCCGCAAGGCGGCCCATCGGCATCAAGCGGCTCGCCACTTTGACCAATTGATGCGCGAGCACAGACGGGGCGACGATGAACGCGACCCTGAGCGCCGGAAACATCACCTTGCTGAACGTGCCGAGATAGACGACCGGCGCGTCGGGGGCCAAACCCTGCAAGGACGCGAGCGGCGTACCCTGGTGACGAAACTCGCTGTCGTAATCGTCCTCGAGGATCCATGCGCCGCACGCGCTGGCCGCCTGCAACAGCATCAGCCGACGCTCGAGGCTCATGACCGAACCGAGCGGATACTGATGTGACGGCGTAATGTAGATGAGCTTCGGCGGCGCCTCGCGCCACAACGCGGGCGGCGGCGCGAGGCCGTCCGCATCGACCGGCACCGGCACGACCCGCAGATCCGCGCACTGGAATGCCGCCTGCGCGCCGCCGTAGCCGGGGTCTTCCATCCACGCGGTATCGCCCGCGTCGGCAAGCGTGCGTGCGCAAAGATCGAGGCTGCTTTGCGTTCCATCGGTAATGACCACGTGCGCCGCGTCGCAACGCACGCCGCGCGAGACCCGTACATAGTTGGCAATGGCTTCGCGCAGCGCAACGTTACCGCCGGCCGACATGAAATCGAGGCGCGTCGAATCGACGCTGCGCCACGCACGCTCCAGACAACGCCGCCATTGCCGTATCGGAAATGCATCGAGCGCCGGCAGCCCGGGGACGAACGCACGAGGCTCCCCATCGACCTCCGAATAATCGTCCGACGGCCGGCCGATATTCGACGCCCGGCGCGATAACCGCGGCTTGCCCTCCTCATGCTCGATTGCATCCGCTTGCGGTGTCAGCCCGACATCCGCCACCACCGTACCCTGCCTCGATCCCGCGACGAAGCCCTCCGCTGCCAGTTGCTCATAGGCATAAAGGACGGAATTTCTCGCGACGCCGAGCTCCTGGGCCAGCACGCGCGATGCGGGAAGCCGCGTTCCAGACGCGATCGTCCCGCGCAAAATCGCAGCTCGCAAGCACGCATAAAGCCGCTGCTGTCGGGACTGACGGGCGTCCGCACTCCCTTGCACTTCGCGTGCGTATTCGGCGAACATCAACACGTAGTCCATCGCGGCTCCATCGGTGGCATCGGTGACATCGAATCGTGGCCCCAAAATATCGTCGTTTCGTGGGTCTACCCATGGTGCCACGTTTTTTCTACGCTTGGCGTTTTACGAACCACAACGAGGCAACGATGTCCGCGGAAGAAACGAATTCGCCAAGCTCTACCCGTACGCGCGTGAGGCGCGTACCGCAACGGGGCCGATACGATCGCGCCACGCTCGAGGCGATCGTCGACGATGCCTACGTCTGCCATATCGCCTTCGCCGATTCGGAGGGCGTGCACAACATTCCCACCGCATGCTGGCGGGAGGGCAACCATCTATACGTGCATGGTTCGAACGGCAGCCGCATGCTCAAACTCGCGGCCGACGGAGCACAGGTGTGCATCACCGTCATGCATCTGGACGGGCTCGTCCTCGCGCGCTCGGCGTTCAATCATTCCATGAACTACCGCTGCGCGATCATCTACGGCGTATTCGAGGTCGTGCCCGAATCGCAGAAGGCCGCCACACTCGATGCGTTCATGGAAACGCTCGCTCCCGGGCGGTCGCGACATGCGCGTCCCGGCAACGCGAAGGAACTCGCAGCCACCACGGTGCTGCGTATCGCGCTCGACGAAGCCTCGTGCAAGGTCCGCACGGGCGGCCCGAATGACGACGAGGAAGATTTGGAGTTGCCCGTATGGGCTGGCGTACTGCCCTTGGCGCTCGCACCGCGGGCGCCAATCGCCGCGGCCTCACCGGGCGAGACGCCCCGTTACGTGCTCGACTGGCACGAAGCGGCGAAAGCATGAATACTGCCCTCGGAAGCGCGCAAAGACCAGGAGAAACCATGAGCCCGACATGCGATGCCTCGCCGATCCTCAATGAGTTCGATCAGCCGATCGGTCCTTCGCTGCCCGACTGGACGCCGCGCGAGTGGCCGCCGCGCACGCCGATCGATGGGCGCCTGTGCCGGATCGAGCCGCTCGACGTCGACCGACATGGCCCCGCGCTGTGGCGTTCGTTCAGCATGGCGCCCGATACGCGCGATTGGACCTATATGGCGAACGCCGAGCCGCTCACCGATGAAGCGCGTTTGCGCGCATACCTCGAGCGGAACGCGGCCAGCACGGACGCGCTGCATCATGCCATCGTCGATCGTGTGTCGAACGAGGCGCTCGGCACCTTCGCACTGATGCGTATCGACTGCGCGAACGGTGTCATCGAGGTCGGCCACGTGGCGTATTCGCCCCGGCTGAAACAAACGACCCTGGCCACCGAGGCGATGTATCTGCTGATGCGACGTGTCTTCGACGAGCTCGGCTACCGCCGCTTCGAATGGAAGTGCGACAGTCTGAATGCACCGTCGCGCGCTGCCGCGCTGCGCTATGGCTTCCAGTATGAAGGCTGCTTTCGCCAGGCGATCGTCTATAAGGGCCGTTCGCGCGATACGGCCTGGTTTTCGATCATCGATCGCGAATGGCCTGCCATCAAGGCAGGTTTCGAGCACTGGCTGGCACCGGAGAACTTCGATGCCGAGGGACGCCAGCGCCTGTCGCTTCGCGCATTGATCGAATCGCAGCGCGGCGACGCGTGAACTGCGGGCGTCGCCGCGCTGGGCATCGATCACTGATGCTGCTGTTTTTGCTGCAGATATTGCCGCACGTCGCTCAATGAAACGCGCCCGGTATGCGCGGTGTCGATTTCATCGAAGTGCCGGGCGATGTATCCCAGCCCGTTTTGCTGCGCCTGGGCCTTGGTGATGGCCGCACCGTTGCTGAGTGCCGAATGCGCGCCGAGGCGCGCTTCGAGCCGCTGTTGAGCTTGTTGCTTGAGCAGCGCACCCGTCGACGGCGCGACGGGTGCGACGCGCTCGCGCGGGAAATACGGGCCGTCCACGCCGCCGCCGGGATGCGCGGGTGTGACCGGAGCGACGGCCTGAGGTGTCGCCTGGGCACTGGCTGCCGCCAGGCAAACAGCGATCAGGACAGCGCCACGTCGGATATCGATTGGAGACATGTTGAGCTCTCGATAGATAAGTGTCCGAATTGACCGCGATCGCGGGCTAGAGTGCCGAAGTCTGCGCGGTCTCGGTCGGCGTGCCGGCCGGCGCCTCGTCGCGCCACGGCGGAGGCAACATCCAGAGGCCGAGCGCGCCTGGAATCCACTGCCCCCGATAGAAATCAGCCAGTTGGACCTTCATCTGCGGACGCGCCGTGTCGTCAAGGTAAATCATATGCCCCCCGGGGTAGAACGTGACCTGCAGATTGGGGAACAGGCCAGCTACCGTCTGCAAACGAGCCAACTGCTTCTCGGTGTTGAAGAAGGGCGTCGCGAGATCATGGTAGCCGTTCAGCGAGAGCACTTTCAGTTGCGGATTAAGCGTCAGCGCAGCCAGCAGATCCGGCACCGTGTCCGGCAACGGCTGGCCGTCATGCGAGAAGTCCCACACCTGGATGATCTCGTCGTTGAGCGGCATGAACGTGGCGTTCGGCGCGCTATAGCCAAGGTAGTCCGGCATTTGCGTTGCCAGTGCGTTCGCGAATGGCTGCGCGATGAGAATGTCGGACGGGTCGGAATCGGCTTGCAGGCGCGGATCGGAGTTCGGCAGCGACACGCGTCCGTCGTAACGACCGATCGTCGTCCCGGGCAACAATGCCGTGAAGAACGGGTTCACGTTGAAGTAACCGTTCAACGCCTGCATCGTCATGCCCGAGCTCCAGGTCCACGACGACAGTACGTTCTGATTCGGCAGTACGGGCTTGCCCAGCGCGTCGGGAATGCCCAGTTGGCTGAGCACCCAGGTCTGCGCGTATTTGCGGAACTGCCGATATTCGCCGGTCACGAACGTCGCGACTTGCCAGGCATAGACGCCGGGATCGACCGGCGCGGGCTGGACCTGGTTATAGTAGGCCGCGACTTCCGCATAGGCCGGCAGATAGCCGCTCAACGTATCGGTGTCCAGCGCAAGCGCGCTCGTCGAATTCGTGATCGCCACCGCTTCGATGGCATCGGCGAAGTAATTCAGAATCGACGACTGCAGGACAATGCCAGACAAATGCACGCCGGCCGATTCCAACGCAAGCGCGAGCATATCGGTGCGCGGCGTGCCGTACGACTCGCCGAAGAGATAAAGGGGCGAATCACCGCGGTTGTTCGCCGCCAGATAACGCCTGATGAAATCACGCATGACGCCGACATCGGAATCGCAACCCCAGAACGTTTGATTCATGTACGGCAAGATGGCCTCTGAGAGGCCCGTACCGGGGGGATCGATGAAGACCATATCGGTCGTATCGATGAGGCTTTGCTCGTTGTTGACGAGCGGATAGTTGGGCCAGTTCGTCAGCAGCGGGTCCGGGGTGGCGACACGCGTCGGCGCGAACGATCCAAGCCGCAGCCAGATCGACGAAGAGCCCGGCCCGCCGTTATAGAAGAACGTCACAGGGCGCGGCGTGCCGTTCGTGCTCGGCACGGTATACGCCACGTATGACATCGTCGCTTCGGGCTTGCCATTCGCGTCGGATGCGGTCAAATGGCCCGTGGTCGTCGTGTAATTGAGCGTCTTCCCGCCGGACGTCCATTGGTAATGCATGACAGCGGATTTCTCAGCGACTTGCGACGCATCGAGGCCGTCTTTCGCATGCGGTGAATAGGCAATTGGATCGGTATAGGGCTGATTCGCCGTCTGCGCCTGATTGGCGAGCTGGCTTGCGCCCGCGCTCGCGTGCATTGCACTCGATGCCGCGGATGACCCGCCATCTCCGCCGCCACAGGCTGAGAGAATCGTCGTTGCCATCACCAATGCGCCGAGCCAGATGAAGTGTCCCTGGCGGCCCGCGCTACTGGCGCTACAGCTGAGGTCCGGTCTCATGTCTGTCCTTCATGGTTGAACGGGCCGACGGCGAATAACAGACAAGCCGATTTCCAGCCCGTCATTTTCAATAAAAAATACGAGCACTTACCGACTAAATCAGCATTTCTATGCGAATCAGAGGTTGTTATTACTTCACTACCATTTTTGGGAGTGTCCGACTTTCCATTCAACGATAGTGAAACTAGATTTAAGGTTTGACTTTGTCAAGACGGTCGATCGTAAACAATGCTCAATTCAAGGCGCTTCTCTATTCTTTCAATTTGTCAGATTCAAAAGGAGCGCATATCGAGGCATATCGAGGCGGGGGCTTGCGATTCGATGACACCTGGCAAGGAGGAATTCCGCGGAACGCTATTTTTGTGTTTTTGATGGCCGAACGAGCGGCACTTGTGAAGAGGCCAGGTTGCACGCGCTTGGAGGCGCGGCACCTGGCCATGGACGAGGTCAGGTCAACGCATGTTCCGCGATTACTGCGGCGGCTGCATTGTCGACGGCTGAGCTGATTCCGGGGCGGGCTCCATCGAGCGTCCGGATTGCGACGTGCCGCTCGTCGCACCGCCGATGCCGGTCTGCGCGGCGCCTTGCGCGCGCGCTTCAGCGGCCTGGATATCGTTTGGGTACTGAGCGTTTTCGCCGGCAGCCGGGCTATAGCCCGCCGCCTCGAGTTGACGCAGGTCGTTTTGAACTTGCTCTCGAGTCACCGGACCGTTGGTTTGCTGCGCGAGCGCGAATGCAGGCAGCGCGAGCGCGGACGAGATAACGACAGTACGGAATAAACCGTTCATGATCGACATACCTCCGTAGTTTCGGCCACGGGCCAAGTGGCATTCGAAAAGTGGCACTATCCAGGATAGTCGACGAAACTTAAGAAACGACGAGCAGTTCATTACCGCTTTATCACCGATTATTTCGGGGGCGAATCAATTTTGTCTGTCGGAACCGCGCCCTACCGCAATGTTGGCTCAGGCGCGCGATTTGCTGTCTTTTTCACGCTGGACGACCGAACGGAGCACACCATGAATCAGACGAGAAACGATACCCAGCAGGCCGATTTCAAGCACCCGAAACCCGCGCACCATAACGACGACGCGCGCAGCAAGATGCCCGAACGCGGCGATCAGGCACGCAAGCAGTCACCCGCCGACAAGCCAGGCAAGAAGCCGGGCGAAGGCGAAACGCCGGTGGGCTGACGCGCATGACTTGGCAAGCGGCATGCGGCCCGCAGCAAGCACGGCGTCCCCATGTCGCTGCCCGATTGGTAAAGGAAGCCCAACGCCGCACGCGCGCCTCGAGCGACGCAGCCATCAATCGGCCTTGATCTCGCGGTCGTCCGCAAATGCTTGCAACGCGTCGCCGGTCAACCGATAGCGGACCCATTCGCTCTGCGGTTTCGCGCCAACGGATTCATAGAACCGAATGGCGGGTTCGTTCCAATCGAGCACGCTCCATTCGAAACGTCCGCATCCCGTAGCGACGGCAATTCTGGCGAGATCGTGCAGCAAGTGCTTGCCGGCGCCCGCGCCGCGAAAGCGCGGTGTGACGTAAAGGTCCTCCAGGTACAGGCCTTTACGCCCCTGCCATGTCGAAAAGGAAAAGAAGTAAAGGGCAAAGCCAGCAGGCTGCCCATCCACTTCGCAGATGCGCGCACGAATGTGTGCGCGGTCGCCGAAAAGACCGCTCCTGATCGAATCGACCGTCGCAACGACCTGATCCGCAGCCTTCTCGTAAGTTGCCAATTCCTTGATGAAGTCGAGGATGACGGACGCATCGGCGGGTATCGCGTCCCGTATCGCAATTTCCATTCGCTTATTGACTCCTGTGTTGGGTTGCGAATTCTTCGCTAGAGCATGTTACCTTTGGTTTCGTTGTGCAGGAACTGCCGTTCCGGAGAACCCCAAATGCGCCAAGCCCTCGAACATCTGCATGTCGGAACGCGCGGCCGAGGACTCGTCGAGATTACGACGGAGGTTAGCGAGTTCGTCGATCGCCAGCCGATCGACAACGGCTTGCTCACCGTTTTTTGCCGCCATACTTCGGCCTCGCTGCTCATACAGGAAAATGCCGATCCTTCGGTGCGCCGCGATCTCGAGCGCTACTTCGAGACCGTCGCACCCGAGGACCCGAACCGGTACGAGCATGACACCGAAGGCCCGGATGACATGCCTGCACATCTGCGCGCCGCGCTGACACAAGTCCAGTTGACCATCCCACTCGAAAATGGCCGGCTCGCGCTGGGCAGCTGGCAAGGCATCTACGTGTTCGAACACCGGCGGCAACCGCATACGCGCGATATCGTGCTCCACCTCATCGGGCAATAGTGGCAGCGTTGGTTCCTGCCTCGACGGATCACTGTGTCTCGGAATGCTGACACTTTGCTCCCTCGACAAACGCGAGCGGGGGCCCACGGCGGCCCTTCGACAGCCGGCATCAACATTGCATTCACCGCCCCCTTCGATTGCCGGAATACGGATGTTCAATCGTTTGTCGTTGCACTTTCAAAAGGAGTCGATTCCATGCCCATTGATATGACCTTTCGCGCGGGCGAAGCTACCGTTTTCGCGGCGCCGGGCCAGGCCACCGATGCGATGCCCGAGATTTTGATCGGCCGCGTCGACGGCCCGGTCGGGCACGCCTTCGCCAATATGATGGCCCAGACGAAAGGCCATACGGCGATGTTCGCCATTCGAGCCTGCAACCAAATGGTGCGTCCGGCCACGATCATGGTCCCGAAGGTGACATTGAAGGATATGGCCACCATCGAGCTTTTCGGCGGCGTCGTGCAATCGGCCACCGCGGATGCCGTCGTCGATTGCCTGATCGAAGGCATCCTGCCCAAAGATCAGGCCAACGAGCTATGCATCATCAGCCTCGTCTGGATCGATCCGCGGTGCGTGACGGATCCGGATTTCGACAAGAAGGATATGTATCGCACCAACTACGAAGCAACCAAGCTCGCCATCCAACGCGCCATGTCGAACGAGCCGAGCGTCGAGACGCTGATCGCCAATCGTCATGCGATCAAGCACGATATGGATGACTGGAGCTGAAAACGGTAAGCGGCGGCAAGCGGCGCGGTAAACGCTGAACGACAATCGCTGAACGACGAACGGCGGGCATCGCTCGAATGGAGCGGTGCCCGCCGTTCGTTTTTTCTCTTGCGGTTTTCGGACCCGCCTCAGGCAAGCGCGGCTTCGGCTTCCCGAGTCGCAGGCACGCTGACCGGCTGCCCGGTGCCGCTGCGAATCAGGTAATCGAATGCACCCAACGACGCCTTGGCCCCTTCGCCGACGGCAATCACGATCTGCTTGAACGGGGTCGTCGTAACGTCACCGGCCGCGAACACACCCGGCAGCGACGTCGCGCCTTTCGCATCGACGATGATTTCGCCGTGCGAGGAGAGCTCGATGGTGCCCTTCAACCATTCGGTGTTCGGAACGAGTCCGATCTGCACGAACACGCCTTCGAGTTCGATGCGCTTCGCCTCGGTCGAACGCAAGTCGTTATAGCTGAGCGCCGTCACTTTCTTGCCGTCGCCTTCGATCTGCGTCGTCTGTGCCCGCGTCACGACCGTCACGTTCGAAAGGCTGCGCAGCTTGCGTTGCAGCACTTCGTCCGCGCGCAGCGTTTCGCCGTATTCAAGCAACGTGACTTCCCGAACGATGCCGGCGAGATCGATCGCCGCTTCGACACCCGAATTGCCGCCGCCGATGACGGCCACGCGCTTGCCTTTGAAGAGCGGACCGTCGCAGTGCGGACAGTACGCCACACCGCGATTGCGATACTCGCGCTCGCCTGGCACACCGATTTCGCGCCAGCGCGCGCCAGTGGCCAGCACCACAGTCCTCGCCTTCAGCACCGCACCGTTGGCCAGATGAATTTCGTTGATTTCCCCGGGCACGAGCGCCTGCGCCCGCTGCGCGTCCATGATGTCGACTTCGTAGCGCTTCACGTGTTCTTCCAGCGCGGCGGCGAACTTGGGACCTTCCGTTTCCTGCACCGAAACGAAATTCTCGATGGCGAGCGTATCGAGTACCTGACCACCGAAACGCTCGGCCGCGACACCCGTCGCGATACCTTTGCGCGCGGCATAAATTGCGGCCGCGGCGCCCGCGGGGCCACTACCGACGATGAGCATATCGAAAACAGGTTTGTTCTCGAGCGCCTTGGCGGCCTTCGCGCCGGCGTTGCCGTCGAGCTTGGCGAGAATCTCCTTGACGCCGCTGCGGCCTTGCCCGAATACCGCGCCGTTGAGGAACATCGTGGGCACGGCCATGATCTGGCGCGACTCGACTTCGTGTTGAAACAGCGCACCATCGATCGCGATATGACGGATACGAGGATTGATGAGCGCCATGACGTTCAGCGCTTGCACCACCTCCGGACAGTTCTGGCAGCTCAGCGAGAAATACGTTTCGAACGTGTAATCGCCGTCGAGCTCGCGGATCTGGTCGATCACCGATTGTTCGAGCTTGATGGGGTGCCCGCCAACCTGAAGCAGCGCGAGCACGAGCGACGTGAATTCGTGCCCCATTGGAATGCCGGCAAACCGGATGCTCGCGGCTTTGCCGGGCTCGCCGATCGAAAACGACGGTTTGCGTTCGTCGTCGTCACGCCGTTCGATGACGGCGACGCGTTCGGTCAGCGTGGCGATCTCGCGCAACAGCGCGAGCAGCTCTTGCGATTTGGCCGTGTCGTCGACCGATGCGACGATCTCGATAGGCCGCGTGACTTTATCCAAATATGATTTCAGTTGGGTCTTGAGATTCGCGTCAAGCATGGCTGATCCGGTATGTCGAATGGGGCGGAAAAAGGCAGGCTGCACGCGGCGCCATCGAGCAGACGGCGCCGCATCCAGCCCGACGGGAAAGGCTTAGATCTTGCCGACGAGGTCGAGCGACGGCGTCAGCGTTTCGGCGCCGGGCGTCCACTTCGCGGGGCAGACTTCGCCCGGGTGAGCCGCAATGTATTGCGCAGCTTGCACCTTGCGCAGCAGTTCGCCTGCATCGCGGCCGATGCCGTTGTCATGGATTTCGCACAGCTTGATTTGGCCTTCGGGGTTGATGACGAAGGTGCCGCGCAATGCCAGACCTTCTTCTTCGATCAGGACATCGAAGTTTTGCGCAATCGCACGCGTCGGGTCCGCGATCATCGGATATTTGATCTTGCCGATCGTGTCCGACGTGTCGTGCCACGCCTTGTGGGTGAAATGGGTGTCGGTCGACACGCTGTAGATTTCGACGCCAAGCTTCTGGAATTCGGCATAACGATCAGCCAGATCGCCGAGCTCCGTCGGGCAGACAAACGTGAAATCGGCCGGGTAGAAGAAAACGACGGACCACTTGCCCTTGAACGTCTCGTCCGTGACCGTCACGAAGTCGCCATTGTGATAAGCGGTGGCCTTGAACGGCTTGACTTGGCTGTTGATGATCGACATTTCGCGTA
>NZ_DASXWY010000119.1:0-9859 GCF_036503415.1 Trinickia sp.
TCGTCGACGGAAATCCCGCGACCCGCTAGACTACGCCGTTCCTTGCAACGACGGACAACGGCCTTGGCTCATCGCGATTCCCGCTCATTCGATCAAGCGCCAAAGCGCTGGTACATCGACGTGCGCGGCAACGGCGTCGGCCAATGTGTCGATCGACGCAAGCCTGCGCGCGTCGTGATCGATGCGCTGGGCATCATCGAGCCCCGCCCAGCGCAGCAATGCCGCGCAGGCATCGGGACCGTCGAAGAGGCCATGCAGATAAGTGGCGAAAATCTGGCCATCGTCGGATATGGCGCCGTCGGGCCGCGGCTCGTCGCCAGCGCCCTGGCGCAGCCACATGGCCGGCCGCGCGAGTGCCGTGCCCGTCGTCGTCCCCATGTGGATTTCATATCCATGCACCGGCGCATCGCCGAGTGTCAGCGAACCCTCGATGCGGACGAGTTGTTTTTCGGGCGCAAGCTCGGTCTCGAAATCGAGCAGCCCGAAGCCGCGGGTGCGTTCGGTAGAGCTCTCGATGCCAAGCGGATCGCGCATGCCGCGTCCGAGCATTTGCATTCCGCCGCATATGCCGATGACCTTCCCGTCATAACGCAGATGGCGACGCAGGTAGTCCTCCCACCCCTGTGCGCGAAGCCAGGCGAGATCGCGTTGAACGCTTTTACTGCCGGGCAGAATGACGAGATCCGCTGCGGGCAGCGGTTCGCCGGCCCGGACGTAACGGAAGTCGACTTGCGGGTGCGCGCGCAGCGGATCGAAATCGGTGTGATTGCTGATGCGCGGCAGCGCCGGCACGATCACGCGCAACACCGTGTCGTCCGAGGCGGGTGCGTGCCGTGCGGCCGGCAACATGTCCTCGGCATCGAGCCAAAGGCCTGGCACGAACGGCACCACGCCGAGCACGGGTTTGCCGGTGCGTGCTTCGACCCAATCGATGCCGGGTTGGAGAAGCGCCGCGTCGCCCCGAAATTTGTTGACGATCACGCCCTTGACGCGCGCGCGTTCAGCCTCCGAAAGACAGGCGAGCGTGCCGATGATTTGCGCGAACACGCCGCCTCGATCGATATCGGCAACGATGACGACGGGGCAATCGGCCGCTTCGGCGAAGCCCATGTTCGCGATATCGCCCTCGCGCAGGTTGATTTCGGCCGGACTGCCTGCGCCTTCCACAAGCACGAGATCGTAGGCGGCCCGCAGTCGATCGAACGATTCGAGCACGGCCTGCATGGCGATCGGCTTGTACGCATGATAGGCCCGCGCATCGAGGTTGCCGCGCGCCCGACCGTGGACGATGACTTGCGCGCCAATGTCGCTGTTCGGTTTGAGCAGCACCGGGTTCATATCCGTATGAGGGTCGACGCCGGCCGCCAACGCTTGCCAGGCCTGGGCGCGGCCGATTTCGCCGCCATCGACGGTGACGGCGCTGTTGAGCGACATGTTTTGCGGCTTGAACGGCGCGACGCGGATGCCGGCTCGCGCGGCGATTCGGCACAGCGCGCCCACCAGCGTGCTTTTGCCCGAATCGGAGCTCGTTCCTTGAATCATCAGCGCACGTGGCATGGGGGGTGTCCTGAGCGGGTCGAATATGAAGCGCGCCTTTTGCGCGAGCATCGCGCGGCGGGCGCGTGCCGTGAAGCAGGGCTGCATTATGTCACCGCCGCTCGCGTCGGCGCATACGCATGCGTGCGGCAACTGGGCCGGACAACGGCCGCTTCGGCGGGAGCATTGCAATGATGGCACTGCCGTCCTTCGCGGCAATCGCCCTGCTCGCCATCGTGGGCGTCGTACTCGACTGGTGGCTGGGCGAGCCGCAGCGCGCTCATCCGCTCGTCGCATTCGGGCGATTCGCAAAGCGGCTCGAACGATCGCTCAACCCGGACGGCGATACGGTTGATACGCGAACCGAACGATGCAATTCGCGCACGCGGCTGCCCGCGCTGCGAGTTCGTGCGCTCGGCGTCGTCGGTTGGGCAGTGGCTGTCGTGCCGCCGGTCGCGCTATCGGTCGTGCTGACGCGCGTGTTACCGGTCGCGTTTGGATGGATCCTCCATGCGTTGTTGCTGTGGTTCGCGCTCGGTGCGCGCAGCCTTTCCGATCACATCGCTCCGATCGAAGGCGCGCTCGCGAACGGCGATTTGCCGCGCGCACGCGCGCTGGCATCGCGCATCGTCACGCGCGATCTTTCGGACGCGGAAGCATCGGCCGTCGCACGTGCTGCCGTCGAATCGGCCCTGGAAAACGGCAACGACGCGATTTTCGGGGCATTGTTCTGGTTCGCCATCGCGGGAGGGCCGGGCGCGCTGGGCTATCGGCTCGTCAACACGCTCGATGCGATGTGGGGCTATCGCACGCCGCGGTTCATCTCGTTCGGCTGGGCCGCCGCCCGTCTCGACGATGCGGCCAACTATCTGCCCGCGCGCCTGACCGCGCTGACTTACGCGCTGTGCGGCAATCCGCGCAACGCATTGCGGTGTTGGCGGACACAGGCAGCGGCGTGGGACAGCCCGAATGCGGGGCCCGTCATGGCAAGCGGTGCCGGCAGCCTCGACGTGTCGTGCGGCGGAAGCGCCCGCTATCATGGCGTCGACGAAGCGCGTCCACCGCTCGGCAGCGGCGCGGCGCCGCATGCCCGCGATATCGGGCGGGCGCTGTCGCTCGTCCGTCGCGCGCTCATGGCATGGCTGGCCGGCCTGATCCTGCTAGCCGCCGCGTCAATGGTGTTTTGAGCAGATCATGTCGACATCCGAGCGTCCCATCGTCTCCGTTGCCGTGCCTCATGGCGGCAACCTTTCCGAAGCCGTGCGCCGTTACGGTATGGCTCGCGAAGAGTGGATCGACCTTTCGACAGGCATCAATCCATGCGGTTATCCGGTGCCCGATATCGACGCGCAGGCGTGGCTGCGCTTGCCCGATGACGGCGACGATCTCGAAGCGATCGCGGCCGCCCATTATGGCGCGCCGCGCGCGCTGGCCGTGGCGGGCACGCAAGCGGCCATTCGCATGCTGCCGCAGGTCCTGCCCGTGGGGCGCATCGGTATCGGCCTGCTGACTTACGGCGAATATGCGCCGGCGTTCGCAGCCGCGGGTTTTACGGTGGAGCGCTTCGTCACGGAGCCGTTTGCCGATCGGCGCGACGCCGCCGATTTCCTTCTTGCTCCGGGCGTGCCGCTACCGGCGACGCTGACGCATCTGGTCGTCGTGAACCCCAACAACCCCGGCACCGAATCGTTCGATGCGGCCACGCTGCTCGACTGGCATCGTCAGCTCGTTTCGCGTGGCGGGGGCCTTATCGTCGACGAGGCGTACGTCGAGGCGACGCCTCATCTGAGCGTGGCCTCGCATATCGAGACCGACGGCCTTGTCGTATTGCGCTCGGTCGGCAAGTTCTATGGTCTCGCTGGCGCCCGGGCCGGGTTCGCGCTCGCTCCGGCCGCACTCGATGACGCGATGCGTGGACTGCGTGGGCCGTGGACCGTATCGGGCCCGGCGCGTAGCGTTGTGCGGGCCGCGTTGCTGGACGAACAGTGGCAGCGCTCGATGCGTACCCAGCTGCGCGACGCGTCGGCGCGCCTCGTGGCCTTGCTCGAGCGGCACGGATTGAAAGCGACGCATACGCCCCTCTTTGCCTGGGTACGCTGCGCCGATGCCGCTCGTCTGCAGGACCGGCTCGCACGTCGCGCCGTGTGGGTGCGCCGATTCGACGTTGTGCCCGGGCTGCGGTTTGGCTTGCCCGCCGACGAACGCGCGTGGGAGCGCCTCGATCGGGCGTTGCGCGAGGCATTGACGACGGACGATACGCTTTGAGCTGTTGATCGCGCAACTTTGTTTCCGATTCGTCGGATGGCGGATCGCCCGCTCAGTAATTCTTGCAGTCGTCGCGGTGCGCACGATTTGTGCCCGATTTTTATTCGCGCATTTACGGCGATTTGACCATACGGCATATTGGTTTTTGCGAGTGGCGGCGATATCTTTGCTGAATCGACGAGCAAGGAACTGCCACATGAACGAAGCATCGCATTCGTTGCGCCAGCCGCAGGGTTGGGACTTTCTTTCGGGCGGCGGCGAACTGGGCGGGCTCATCCGCGCATTCGATTGGAGCGGGACGCCGCTCGGTGCGCCTGATACGTGGCCGCAAAGCCTCAAAGTCGCGCTGCGCATCATGCTCAATTCGAGCCAGCCGATCTGGATCGGCTGGGGCAAGCAATTGATCTATTTTTATAACGATCCATACAAGTCGATTATCGGCGGCAAGCACGAATGGGCGCTGGGCCGGCCGATAAAGGACGTGTGGAGCGAAATATGGAGCGATATCGAGCCGATGCTCGATATGGCGATGAGCGGGGGCCGCGGCACTTATGTCGAGGAGCAACTGCTCGTCATGGAGCGTAACGGCTACCCCGAGGAAACGTATTACACGTTCTCGTTCAGCCCCATTCCAAACGACGACGGCAGCGCCGGCGGAATCATTTGCGCAAATACGGACGATACGCCACGCGTCATCGGCGAACGGCAACTGGCGCTGTTGCGCGATCTGGCCGCCGATGCAACGCGTGCCCGAACCTGGCAGGAAGTGTGCGCACGCAGCGCGCAGGCACTCGGCACGAACGGCCGCGATCTGCCGTTCGCGATGATTTATATGGCGGACGATATGAGCGCACCGACGCTCGAGCTCGCGTGTGCGTCCGGGGTCGATCGCGCCCACCGGGCCGCGCCGCATTCGATCGCCGCGGACGATTCGTCGATCTGGCCGGTCGGCGAGGTATTGCGCACGCGCACACCCACGCTGGTCTCGGAATTCGACGAGCGCATTGGCGTACCGTTGCCGAGCGGTCCGTGGGACGAGTCCCCTGCGCAGGCGGCATTGCTGCCCATCGTGCCGGGCGCGGAAGCCGGGCGGGCTGGCGTGCTCGTGGTCGGGCTCAATCCGTATCGCCTGTACGACGGTAACTATCGAAGCTTTCTCGGGCTCGTTGCCGGACAGATTTCGGCGGCCATCGGCCATGCCCAGGCCTACGAGGACGAGCGGCGGCGTGCCGAAGTCCTGGCCGAAATCGACCGTGCCAAGACCGCGTTCTTTTCGAACGTGAGTCACGAGTTTCGGACGCCGCTCACGCTGATGCTGGGACCGCTCGAAGATGCCCTCAACGATTCGTCGGCAAATGCGCTGGTGCCGCCTCAACGGCGCCGCCTGCTGACCGCACATCGCAGCAGCGTGCGGTTGCTCAGGCTCGTCAATTCGCTGCTCGACTTCTCGCGCATCGAGGCGGGGCGTGCGACAGCGATGTTCGAGCCGACCGATGTGGCCAAGTTCACCGCGGAACTCGCGTCGAGTTTCGAGTCGGCCACCCAGCGGGCCGGCCTCGAATTGTCTATCGAGTGCGAGAGCCTGCCGCAGCCGGTCTACGTCGACCGCGATATGTGGGAGAAGATCGTCCTCAATCTCCTGTCCAATGCATTCAAGTTCACGTTCGAAGGGCGCATCGAGGTGCGCACGCAGGTGTCGCCCGACGGCGAAGCAGCGCAGATCGTCGTTCGCGATACGGGTGTCGGTATTCCCTCGAACGAGCTTGCGCGCTTGTTCGAGCGTTTTCACCGTGTCGAGGGGCAGCGCAGCCGCTCCTTCGAAGGGTCCGGTATCGGCCTCGCGCTCGTGCACGAACTCGTCAAGCTGCACGGCGGCACGATCTCCGTCGATAGCGAGGTGGGACGCGGTACCGCATTCACCCTGAGCCTTCCATTCGGCACCGCCCATCTGGCGCCCGATCGCATCGGTCCCGAACGCCTGCTTGCATGGACGCCCCACCGTGCCGGTGCGTACGTCGAAGAGGCCCTGCGCTGGCTGCCGCAGGCGGGCGCGGAGGACAGCGACGAAGCCCCGTCCGAGCGCGCCGACGATCTGCCGACGCTGCCGTTCGGCAGCCGGACGAGGGGGGCGCGCGTGCTTGTCGTCGACGATAACGAGGACATGCGCCGCTATATGAGCCGGTTGTTGCGGGGGCAATGGGAGGTCGACACTGCCGCCGATGGGCACGAAGCGCTCGCGGCGATCCGCGAGCGCAGGCCCGACGTCGTCTTGAGCGACGTCATGATGCCGGGTCTCGACGGCTTCGGCTTGCTGCGTGCAATTCGTTCGGACTCCGAACTACGTGATTTGCCGGTCGTGCTCGTTTCCGCGCGTGCGGGCGAAGAGGCGAGTGTCGAGGGGTTGGGCGCGGGCGCCGACGACTATCTGACGAAGCCGTTTTCGGCTCGCGAGCTTCTCGCGCGCGTCAATGCGAACCTCGAGATGGCGAGGCTGCGACGCGAGGCCACACGCGATCTACGCGAAAGCGAGGCGCGGTTCCGGAACATGGCCAATCACGCACCGGTGATGATGTGGATCAGCACGCCGGAGGCCGAATTCGATTATCTGAACCAGCCTTGGTGCGAGTTCACCGGACAGACGCTCGATGAGGCCATAGGCGCAGGCGCCTGGGCAGCACTGCACGACGAGGATCGCGAGAGCGCCCGCCAGGCCTTTCTCGATGCCCATGCCGAACGCAGGCCGTTTCGCGCCGAATACCGGGTACGGACCGCTGCCGGCGATTATCGCTGGGTGTTGGGCGCGGCGGTACCGCGCTTCGGCGACGACGGGAAGTTTCTCGGCTACATCGGCTCGATCATCGATATCTCGGATCGTAAGGAGGCCGAACAGATTTTGCGCGAGGCGAACGTCGTACTGGAAAGACGCGTCGCCGCGGCGATTGCGGAACGCCTGCATACCGAGGCGCAATTGCGCCAGGCGCAAAAAATGGAAGCGATCGGCAAGCTCACGGGCGGTGTCGCTCACGATTTCAACAACGTCTTGCAAGTCATTGCCGGCAATCTTCAACTGCTGAGCCGCGACGTATCGGGGAATCTGCGCGCCGAGCAGCGGCTGCAGACCGCCGTTGCCGCGACGGCACGCGGTTCGCGGCTCGCTTCGCAACTGCTGGCATTCGGACGTCGGCAACCGTTGTCGCCGAAGACGGTCAATCTTGGCAGGCTGATTCGCGGCATCGACGACATGCTGCGCCGCTCGCTTGGAGAAAGCGTCGAAATCGAAACGGTGATCACGGGCGGGCTGTGGAATACGTTCGTCGATACCGTGCAGGTCGAAAATGCCCTGCTCAATCTGGCGATCAATGCGCGCGACGCGATGCAGGGTCACGGCAAGCTCACGATCGAAGCGGGCAATGCTTTTCTCGACGATGTCTATGTCGCGCGTCATCCCGATGTGGCGCCCGGCCAATACGTCATGGTCGCCGTGACCGACACCGGTTGCGGTATACCGGCCGAGTTGCTCGAGCGTGTCTTCGAGCCGTTCTTTACGACGAAACCCGAAGGCCGCGGCACGGGCCTCGGGCTGAGCATGGTCTACGGTTTCGTCAAGCAATCGGGCGGACACATCAAGATCTACAGCGAGCTCGAGCAGGGTACGACCGTGCGGCTCTATTTGCCGCGCGCCCGCCAGCCCGAGGATGTCGAGACCGAAGTCGAGGCCGGGCCGATCACGGGCGGTACGGAAACCATTCTCGTCGTCGAGGACGACGAAGACGTGCGCGGAACGGTCGTCGATCTGCTCTCAGAACTCGGTTATCGCGTGCTGCGGGCGAAGGACGCGCAAAGCGCGCTCGCGATCGTCGAAAGCGGGGTGCCGATCGACCTGGTATTCACCGACGTCGTTATGCCGGGTCCCCTCGACAGTCCCGAGCTGGCCCGCCGCGCGCGGGAACGACTACCGAACATCGCGGTTCTGTTCACGTCGGGCTATACCGATAACGCGATCGTGCATGGCGGCCGGCTCGACGATGGCGTCGATCTGCTCAGCAAACCCTATAGCCGCGAAGCGCTGGCGCGCAAGATTCGCCACGTGTTGCGGCATCAGGTGCGTGGCAAGCCGGCATTGCCTTCGCCGCCGTTGCCTGGGACGGACGATGCTCAGGCCGTCAACGCTGTCCGCATGCCTGGCCGCTTGCGCGGGCGCGTGCTGCTGGTCGATGACGACCCGATGGTTCGCTTCACAACGGCGGACATGCTGTCCTATCTCGGCTATGCCGTGACTGAAGCCGCCGATGCGGCGCAAGCGCTGGTACTCCTCGGCAAGCACACGTTCGATGTGATCGTGACGGACATCGCACTGCCCGATCTGTCCGGCGACGAACTGGCGATGCGGGCTGTCGCATTGCAGCCGGGGTTGCGCGTGATCTTCGCATCGGGGTACGACGAGCTGCCCGACGGCCGCAAGCCGGAAGCGCTCGCCGGGGCCACAATGCTGCGCAAGCCGTACGATCGCCAGCAGATGGAAGCGTTGCTGGATGCGGCCATGATGGTACGCATGTCGACGGGTTCAGCCACCGCACCGGTGACCGGATACCGCGGCTAGGCCGCGCCGTCCGACAAGGCGGGCTCCCGCGTGGTGAGGTTTTTCGGGAGCCCCGGGGCGTGAGGTGAGGTTTTTCGGGATAAGGGGTGCTTGTTTGCCCCGTTGCGGTGTGTTGCAGGGTGCTTTGCGTGCGATTTTCTGCTTCGCGGGACGCTTTTCGGCGAGTTGGCGCCCGCCGTGCCTCGCGAAGTCCCGCATTTTCTCCCGTAAAGGCTCACCTTGTCGCGCGGTGGCGCCGATGGTGAGCTTTTACGGGATGGCACTTTCGTGCTTTGGGATACTCCGACGCAATATGCGGAGTAGACCTCGTTATTGGTTTTGACGTTTTGCTTTTTGGAAGTTTTGTATCGATAATTGACATCGACGGCCTGAAACACAATCTGGCGCGCGTCCATCCGGACCCGCCGTTGGGCGGTTGTAACCGCCTGCTGCCGCGAGTCGAGTATGATTCGGCTCGGGTCAAATAAGGGGCTCCACACCCCCGCATCAACTACAACCGGAATCATCGATGGAACAGCTTGAAGGCGAGGCTCGCGAACGATTGATTCGCTGGCTCCGGCGTCGCATGGACGAATACGGCATTACGGTCGAAGCTGTGGCGGAATCGATTTCCGCCGACAAGCAGGCTGAACGGCCCATCCTTTACCGCGATGCGATGGGCAATACGTGGGATGGCTACGGAGATCCGCCGGATTGGTTGCGTCGTGCCGTCGCCGCCGGACAGAACATGGATTTCTATCGCTGCGAGGGATAACCGGGCGCGAGGCCTGGGGCCTTCAGCGCTCGGAGTCCGTCGGCGGCCATTCGTTTTCGAAAACGCACTCGGATAGCGGCATTCGTTGGGCCCAGTGTTCGATTTCGAGCATCGGCCGAGGATAGAAGCGCTCGACGTGTCCGAGGCATAGTATGGCGACAGGCCGGGCGCCCATCGGCATCCGCAACAAGCGGCGAACGTCGTCCACCTCGAAGAGCGACACCCATCCCATGCCGAGCCCTTCCGCGCGTGCAGCGAGCCACATGTTCTGAATCGCGCAGGCAACCGACGCCAGATCCATATCGGGCATCGTGCGGCGACCGAATACGTGTTTTTCGCGGCCATCCATCAGTGCCATGACGAGCAGCTCGGCGCACTCGAGCATGCCTTCCACCTTGAGCTTCATGAATTCGTCGCTGCGCTCGCCGAGCGCAGCGGCTGTGCGTGCGCGCTCGCGCTCGACGGCATCGTGCAGCGCTTTGCGCCGTGCGTCGTCGGTCACTCTGACGATTCTCCATGGCTGCATATATCCGACGCTCGGTGCGTGATGCGCCGCATCGAACAGGCGGGCGAGCACGTGCGGGTCGACCGGCTTGCGCACGAAATGACGCATGTCCCGCCGTTCATGGATGGCGCGATATACGGCCGCGCGCTCCCCGTCGTCGAATTGCATTGCCATCGAAAAATTGGCCTTTGAGGCTCGC
>NZ_DASXWY010000120.1:0-4032 GCF_036503415.1 Trinickia sp.
GCCGGCAATTTCGATATCGAGCGTCACCTCTCCATCGGGCCCGGAAGGATCGCCCGTGGGCGCGTTCGCGCCCGTGCCCACGGCCACGGAAATCACTTGCGGGTTCGGCCGCAGTCCCAATTCGTTGAAGTACTGCTCGAGATCGGACTTCTGGTAGCCGCCGCCCAGTTCGATGAGGCCGATACATTGACCGCGACCGTCGCTGCCGGACGGGAAATCGTAAATCTGCGCAAGTTGCAGCGGCGTGAAGCCCGTGGTATGCGGCGCTGCGCGGCGCGGCCCGATGGGGGGCACCGACATCCGGAAATGAGGGCGGGCCTGCGGACGATCGTCGAGACCGAGCACGGCCGTGACCACCCCGCTGAGTTCCCGCGGAATGCTCACGCTGCCGGTACGGCCGCGAAAGCCGCCCAGCTCCGGATGCTCGTAATGCGCGAGCTCCACTCCGAACGCTTGCTGAAAGCGCTCGACGGTGCCCTCGAGCGTGACGGCAGCCGCCGCGGCGTCGCGCTTTGCCACGCGCAGGCCGTATTCTTTTGCGAACGCCTCGACCTTCGCGAGATCGTCGTCCGCCGCGCCGAACCGGGTGGCGAACGCTTCCCGCGTCAACGGCTCCTGCGTTTCGCCGCGCGCAATCTTTTGTACCGTCTGCTCCAGCGCGTGCTCGTCGCGCCGGCGCAATGTGACCACCACCTGCAGCATCTGGCCCGGATCGCATGGACCGAGACGCGTGGAACCCTCAACCGGCTCGCGATGGCTACCGACGAGCTGCTCTCTTGCTGTTGTCATGAATTGACGCTCCTCAGGAAGGATTACGTCGAAGCTCCGACCGAACCGCCGTGGCGCAGTTCCTCTCCGTTTCGGTAGGTGACGCGCCGGTGGCCTGCGTTCGTCGCCATCCGGCGCCCAATCGTCGGACGAGTGCTCAAAGTGTAGTGCATGCCGTGCGGATGAGGCATCGCATATGCTCGCGCCAGGCCGAACGGGAGAGGGAATCGGGCGGTGCGCCGCGCCGGGCGCGCTCCGAGCAAAGATCATGCGGGCGGCATATGATGCGAAGCACCCATTTACACGAGGAACCGGGACATGTCTCTTTCCATGTATCAAGCGTCCGTGCCTGTATTCGTCCGGGGGCTGACGAACCTGCGCGCCATCCTGACCAAGGCGCGCGCCCATGCCGAATCGAAGAAGATCGACCCTGCCGTTTTGCTGGCGAGCCGCCTTTATCCCGACATGCATCCGCTCACCCGCCAAATCCAGATTGCGTCGGATGCCGCGAAGTTCTGCATCGCGCGTTTGGCGGCTGTCGAGCCGCCGAGTTTTCCCGATTCGGAAACGACGTTCGAGGAACTCGACGAGCGCATCGCCAAGACGATCGCCTATCTGGAGGATTTCGACGCCGCCAAGCTCGAAGGCAGCGATGAACGCATCGTCAAGTTGAACATGCGCGACGGCGTGCTCGAGTTCCCGGGGTTGAACTACCTGCTGCACTTCGCGCTGCCGAATTTCTTCTTTCACGTCACGACGGCGTACGACATTTTGCGGCACAACGGCGTGGAGATCGGCAAGTTCGATTACCTCGGCAAGCCCGGCCGCGTCTGAAGACCGCCGAGACAGCAAGACCCCTTGGAGCGAGGGGTTAAAGCATATCGTCTAATTCCGATATATGATTCGCCTCATGGTGATCCGGCTCTGTTGCCGGATCGCGATGGGGTGACCCGCTCGACATGAACATAGACATCGATGCCATTCACAAGGCGCTCGCCAATCCCGTGCGCCGCGAGATCCTGACCTGGCTCAAGGAACCGGAAGCGAATTTTCCGGACCAGGAGCTGTCGTTCGACCACGGCGTGTGCGCCGGACAGATCAACGTTCGTTGCGGCTTGTCGCAATCGAGCTGCTCGGCGCATCTCGCGACGCTACAAGGTGCGGGGCTCGTTACTGTGAAGCGCATTGGCCAGTGGTGCTTTTTCAAGCGCAACGAGCCAGTCATTCGAGCGTTTCTCGATGCGCTCGGCACGGATTTGTGAATCGGCGAAACCGAAGCCGATGCGTCGAGCCGCCCCCGACCTGCACGAAAGTATCCGACTCAACCAACTTGACAGGCACGCGGCCACAAGCCCCGCCAAAGAAGAGGACTCCAAGTCATGCCAACACTTTTCGATCCGCTCGTCGTCGGCGATCTGACACTGCCCAACCGCATCATCATGGCGCCGCTCACGCGTCAACGCGCGGGCGCCGCCCGCCTGCCGAACGCACTGATGGCTCAGTACTATGCAGAGCGCGCATCGGCCGGACTCATCCTCAGCGAAGCCACCTCCGTCACGCCGCAAGGTGTGGGCTATGCGGCCACGCCGGGCATCTGGTCCGACGAGCAGGTGGCCGGATGGAAACAGGTGACCGAAGCCGTGCACGAGGCCGGCGGGCGCATCTTCTTGCAGCTCTGGCATGTCGGGCGGGTCTCGCACCCCCTGTTCCTGAACGGCGAGTTGCCCGTCGCGCCGAGCGCGATCGCCCCCAATGGCCATGTCAGCCTCGTGCGGCCACAGCAACCCTATGTCACGCCGCGCGCGCTCGAGCTCGATGAAATCCGCGAAGTCGTTGCAGCGTTTCGCAAAGGCGCCGAAAACGCGAAAGCAGCGGGCTTCGACGGCGTCGAAGTCCATGGTGCGAACGGCTACTTGCTCGATCAGTTCCTGCAAGACGGCACGAACCACCGCACCGACGCTTACGGCGGCTCGCTCGAGAACCGCGCGCGTCTGCTGCTCGAAGTCGTCGACGAATGCATCGCCGTCTGGGGCGCCGGCCGCGTCGGCGTCCATCTCGCGCCGCGCGGTGACTCACACTCGATGAGCGACGCGAACCCTGCCGCGACGTTCGGCTACGTTGCGGACGAGCTGGGCAAGCGCGGCATCGCGTTCATCTGCGCGCGCGAATCGCTCGGCGAGAACCGGATCGGCCCGATGCTGAAGGAGGCTTTCGGCGGCGTGTACATTGCGAACGAGAAGTTCACGCAGGAATCGGCCCAGCACACGCTCGACGCGGGCGAAGCCGACGCCGTAGCCTGGGGACAGCTCTTCATCGCCAATCCGGATTTGCCCGAGCGCTTCAGGCTCGGCGCATCGCTGAACCAGCCGAACCCATCGACCTTCTACAGTGAAGGCTCTGCCGGCTACATCGACTACCCGTCGCTCGAAACGGCCTGATCGCGAGGGTTGCCGCCGCGGTGTGTGGCGGGGTGCGGTCAGCCCCGCGACACACCGGGCGAACTCGTCGGTCGCCTCTCCAGCTCCCCCCGCACCGACGCCTTGGCGCGCGCACCGCTTGCGATTGCCAAGCGGTTTGAGCATCATCGAGGTCTCGCCCTTTCGCCGCCCAATTCCAGTTAGCCGCCCCAACTGACGCAAAGGAATTGCCCATGACCTCCTCGACCCCAATCGTTTCGAAAGCCATCGTCACCGGCCACACGCGCGGCCTCGGCGCCGCGTTGTCCGAGACGCTGCTCGCGCGCGGCTTTGTCGTCCTCGGCGTTTCGCGAACGCGCCATACGTCCCTCGCGGCGCGTTTTCCCGATGCCGTCGAGGAAGCCGAAGTCGACCTGGCCGATACGGAAAACATCGAAGCATGGCTCGGCACGGGCGCGCTGCAACGCTTTTTGCGCGGCGCTGACCGGGTACTCCTCATCAACAACGCGGGCACGGCCGAGCCGATCGGCCCGCTCGACGCTCCCCATGCACGGGAAGTCGGGCGCTCGGTCGTGCTGAACGTCGCAGCACCGCTGATGCTGTCATGCGCATTCGCCGAGGCAAGCAAAGACGCCTCGGACCGGCGCATCGTGCACGTTTCGAGCGGCGCGGCGCGCAATGCCTATGCGGGCTGGAGCATCTACTGCGCGACGAAAGCGGCGCTCGATCACCATGCGCGAGCCGTGGCGCTCGGCAACGAGCGCGCGCTGCGCATCGCCACGATCGCGCCCGGTGTCGTCGATACGGAGATGCAGGCCGCACTGCGCGAAACGGATCAGGCCGCGTT
>NZ_DASXWY010000121.1:0-67149 GCF_036503415.1 Trinickia sp.
AGCGCAGGTCTCGTGCTGATGGGCGTGCTCGCACTGGCCTCCGTGGTGGCCCGTTCGATCACAAGGCCACTGGGCGAGGCGGTCGCATTCGCACACAACGTGGCGAGCGGAGATTTGACGAGACGCGTGAACGCGGTGAGCTCGGATGAAACCGGCAATCTGCTTGCGGCACTCTCGCAAATGTGCGAAAGCCTCAAAGAGGTGGTGGGCAAAGTCCGCGCGGGCAGCGAGACGATCGCCACCGCCACTTCGCAGATCGCCTCGGGCAACCTCGACCTCTCTTCGCGCACGGAGCAGCAAGCGTCATCGTTGC
Source organism: Trinickia sp. (assembly GCF_036503415.1). Classification (GTDB taxonomy): domain Bacteria; phylum Pseudomonadota; class Gammaproteobacteria; order Burkholderiales; family Burkholderiaceae; genus Trinickia. The sequence goes on from NZ_DASXWY010000121.1 coordinate 314, forward strand.
AGCAGACGGCATCGAGCATGGAAGAACTGACCTCGACGGTGCAACTGAATGCGCAAAACGCGCAGCAGGCCAGCTCGCTTGCCACCAATGCATCCGAGGTGGCGCATAAGGGAAGCGACGTCGTGGGCCGCGTGGTGGAGACAATGTCGCAGATCAGCGAACGTTCGACGAAAATCGCCGACATCACCGGGATCATCGAAGGCATTGCGTTCCAGACCAACATCCTCGCGCTGAATGCGGCGGTCGAAGCAGCGCGGGCCGGCGAGCAGGGGCGCGGGTTCGCCGTCGTCGCAAGCGAGGTGCGTTCGCTCGCGCAACGCTCGTCGAGCGCGGCCAAGGAAATCAAGGACCTGATTACGGCTTCGGTACAAACGATCCAGGACGGCTCGGCGCTTGCCGGCGACGCGGGTCGAACGATGGCCGACGTCACGCAGGCGATCGCACGTGTCACCGACATCATGGGTGAGATCGCTGCCGCCTCGAACGAACAAAGCCGCGGCATCGAGCAAATCGGCGTGGCGATCACGCAGATGGACGAGGTGACGCAGCAAAACGCGGCACTCGTCGAAGAGGCCGCCGCCGCCTCGCAATCGCTCGACGAGCAGGGGGGGCAGCTGAGCCAGGCAGTAGCGTTCTTTCAGGTGGCGGGTAGGGTGGCTCGCGAGCCCGCTTGAACGCCTCCCGAAAGCCGCATTCCTCGCCGCGGTGACGTAGCGCCGCATCACCGGCGTGCGCGGTGCTTGAATTGCCTACTGTGGTTTTGTACAGTAGTGCCACTTTGAGCCCGCGCGATCCTTCCTTTTCCGATGCGCCGAGCGCACCGTCCGGTGTGCCGGCTCCGTTCGCCCGCAAAATCATCCATTGCGATTGCGACTGTTTCTACGCGTCGGTCGAAATGCGCGACGATCCCACCTTGCGTGGGCGCCCGCTCGCAGTGGGCGGCCGGCCCGAGCACCGAGGCGTCGTTGCCACCTGCAACTACGAAGCGCGGCGGTTCGGCATCCATTCGGCGATGTCGTCCGCGCTCGCCGTGCGCAAGTGCCCCGACTTGCTGATCCTGCCGCCCGCGATGGAAAAATACCGCATCGCCTCGCGCCAGATCATGGCGATCTACCGTGAATACACGGCCGATGTCGAGCCGCTCTCGCTCGACGAAGCCTACCTCGATGTCACCCATTCCCCCCATTGCAAGGGAAGCGCCACGTTGATGGCCGAGCAGATCCGCGAGCGCGTGCGAGCGACCGTGGGCGTGACCGTTTCGGCCGGTGTGGCACCGAACAAGTTCGTCGCCAAGATCGCATCGGATTGGAACAAGCCCGACGGCTTGTTCGTCGTGCGTCCGCATGAAGTCGACGCCTTCGTCGCCGCGTTGCCCGTGCGCAAGATTTTCGGGGTGGGGAAGGTGACCGCCGCCAAGCTCGAAAAGCTGGGCATCGTGACTTGCAACGATTTGCGAGCATGGCCGCTGGTCGACCTTCACCGCCGGTTCGGCGTCTTCGGCAAACGCCTTTACGAACTCTCGCGCGGCATCGATCATCGGACCGTGCAGGCGGATCAGGAAAGGAAATCGGTCAGCGTCGAGACGACGTACGTAACCGATCTGCGCACGCTCGACGAATGTGCGCGGGAACTGCGTCGTCTGGCGGAACAACTCGACGTGCGCATCGAACGCGTGGGTGCCGCGGCCGCGATTCGCAAGATGTTCGTCAAGATCCGGTTCGCGGACTTTCAACGGACGACTGTCGAGTGCGTCGCCGATGCGACGCACCTGCCCACGCTGCTCGTGCTGCTCGAAAAAGGCTTGGCGCGACGAGACCGCCCGGTGCGGCTGCTCGGCGTGGGTGTGCGTCTGGAGGAAGACGAAAGCCGCATGAACGGCCAGTTTCCGCTTTTCGAGGATGGGGCGACGCAAGAAGGCGAGCCCGCGGGCGAGGGTTAGAATCGATGGCACGCCGTTCGTCGGCGTGCCGCAGCGCGCGGTGCGCAGTGCCTGCTTCTACCTCATTCACTCATTACCCGAGGACTCGCCGATGGACCTCATCATTCGCCGCGCTACCTTGCCCTCGCATGTCGCGGGGCGTGATCGGCCCGTCGACATCGGCATCGTCGGCGAACGCATCCAGGCGGTCGAACCGGATCTCGGCGCATCGGCCCAGGAGGAGATCGATGCAGCCGGTGCGCTCGTGAGCCCGCCGTTCGTCGATGCGCATTTTCACCTCGATGCCGCGCTCTCATATGGGCTGCCCCGCGTGAACGAATCGGGGACCTTGCTCGAAGGCATCGCGCTATGGGGCGAGCTCAAGCCCGAGCTCACGCACGAGGCGATCATCGAGCGTGCGCTGCAGTATTGCGATTGGGCTGTTGCACGCGGCTTGCTGGCGATCCGCTCTCACGTGGATGTTTGCGATCCGCGGCTGCTCGCGGTTGAGGCGCTGCTCGAAGTGAAGCGCCGCGTCGCGCCGTATCTGGATCTCCAGCTCGTCGCTTTCCCGCAGGATGGCCTGCTGCGCAGTCCGGGCGCCTTCGACAACCTCCAGCGTGCGATTGCGATGGGCGTCGACGTGGTGGGCGGCATCCCGCATTTTGAACGGACGATGACGGACGGCGCGGAGTCGATTCGCATGCTGTGCGAATTCGCGGCGGACAAGGGCCTGCCCGTCGATATGCATTGCGACGAATCGGACGATCCGCTGTCGCGCCATATCGAAACGCTCTGCGCGCAAGCGCATCGGCTCGGGCTTGGCGGACGTGTGACCGGCTCGCATCTGACTTCGATGCATTCGATGGACAACTACTATGTCAGCAAGCTGCTGCCGCTGATGCGCGAATCCGGTGTGGCGGCGATTGCCAATCCACTCATCAACATTACGTTGCAAGGGCGCTCGGATACCTATCCGAAGCGGCGCGGCATGACGCGCGTACCGGAGATGCTGGCGGCCGGCATTCCGGTGGCGTTGGGCCACGATTGCGTGATGGACCCGTGGTACAGCCTGGGCTCGGGCGATATGCTCGAAGTCGCGCATATGGGGCTGCATGTGGCCCAGATGACAGGCCAAGCCGCGATGCGAGCCGCGTTCGATGCGGTCACGGTCAATGCAGCTCGTATCATCGGGCTCGATGGTTACGGTATCGCGCCGGGCTGTCGTGCCGATTGCGTCGTGCTCGACGCGCGCGATTCCGTAGAAGCGATTCGTCTGCGTGCCGCGCGGCTCGCCGTCATCAGGCGGGGAAAAGTGATCGCACGTTCTCCCGCGGCGCGGGCATCGCTCGCGATCGACGGCCGTCCGCGCGAAGTCGATTTCAGGCTCTATCGCTAAACAAACCGGGTGCGCACCGTGAGCGGCACAGGCGCGGCGTGCCGGCCGTGCCGCTCCCGGAGTGCTCCGTGAGTGCTCCCCGCGCCTACTGCGCGGGTGCCCCGGCCATGCCGTTGTGGCGCAACAGTGCGTCGATCGTCGGTGCGCGCCCGCGAAATGCCTTGAACGATTCCATCGCGGGCCGGCTGCCACCGACCTCGAGGATCTCCTGGCGATACCGCTCGCCCGTGCGTGCATCGAGCACGCTGCCATCCGCCAGCTTCGCTGCGTCCTCGAATGCCGCGTACGCGTCGGCCGAGAGGACTTCCGCCCACTTGTAGCTGTAATACCCGGCAGCATAGCCGCCGGCGAAGACGTGACTGAACGTATTCGGCCAACGCGAGAAAGACGCCTGCGGGATCACGTGGTAACGCTCGTTGATCTCGCGCGCGAGCTCGTTGGCGCTTCCGGCGCCTTCAGCATCGAAGTCGATATGCAGACGCATATCGAACATCGAGAAGACGATCTGCCGCATCGTCGCGAGCCCGCTCTGGAAGTTCTTGGCGGCGAACATCTTGTCGAAGAGCGCGCGCGGCAGCTTCGCGCCCGTATCCACATGGGAAGACATATCGGCCAGGACGTCCCATTCCCAGCAGAAGTTCTCCATGAACTGCGATGGCAGCTCGACCGCATCCCATTCGACGCCGTTGATACCCGACACCGCGAGCTCGTCCACGCGCGTCAGCATGTGGTGCAGACCGTGCCCGAACTCATGAAATAGCGTAATCACCTCGTCGTGCGTAAAGCAGGCCGGCTTGCCGCCGACCGGTGCCGAGAAGTTGCAGGTCAGATAGGCGACGGGCGTTTGCAGGCCGCCCTCGGCCTCGCTCTTGCGATGGCGCGAGCGCGCATCGTCCATCCACGCGCCGCCGCGCTTGCCTTCGCGCGCATACAAATCGAGATAGAACTGAGCGACGAGCGAACCGTCGCTGTTCTCCACGCGGAAAAAGCGTACGTCCGGATGCCAGCGCGCCGCTTCATCGGCGCGGATCCGTACGCCAAAGAGCGCCTCGGCGACCTTGAACAGCCCGCCCAGCACGGCCGGCTCCGGGAAGTACTGCTTGACTTCGTTCTCGGAGAACGCATAGCGCTTCTCACGCAGCCGTTCACCGGCGAAAGCGATGTCCCACGGCTCGAGCTGCGTCAAGCCCAGCTCAGCGGCGGCGAACTCGCGCAGTTCCTGCCAATCCTTTTCAGCGTAGGGCCGCGCGCGGTTGGCGAGATCGTCGAGGAACGCCACCACCTGTTCCGGCGAATCGGCCATCTTGGGTACGAGCGAGACTTCGGCGAAGTTGCGGTAGCCGAGCATGCGCGCTTCCTCGCGCCGCAGCTTCAAGAGTTCGGCGACGATCGCCGTGTTGTCCCACTCGGCTTTGCCTGCCCCGTAAGTACCGCCGAGCTCCGAGGCGCGCGTCACGTAGGCGCGATACATCGCTTCGCGCATCGGGCGATGTGTGGCGTACTGCATGACCGGAAAATACGAAGGAAAGTGCAGCGTAAACTTCCAGCCCTCGACACCCGCGCTCTCGGCCGCGTGGCGGGCCGCCTGGACGACGTCGTCGGGCATCCCGGCGAGCTCGGCGTCGGTCTTCGCGATATACGCGTACGCATTCGTGGCATCGAGCACGTGATCGGAAAACGCCTTGGCGAGCGCGGCCTGACGCTCCTGCAGTTCCATGAAGCGCGGCTTTTGATCTTCCGGCAGTTCGGCGCCCGACAAACGGAAATCGCGCAGCGCATTCTCGAGGATCTTCTTGCGCTCGCGGCTGAGTGCCGTAAAACCCTGGCTTGCGGCGATGGCTTTGTATTTTTCGAAAAGCTCGAGATTCTGGCCGACGCTCGACCAGAACTCGGTCACGCGCGGCAGGTTCTCGCCGTAGGCTGCGCGCAGCTCCGGCGTATCGGCCACGGCGTTCAAGTGACCGACGATGCCCCAGGCGCGCGAAAGCGGCTCGGTCGCCTGCTCGGTGGCCTCCACCACATCGGCCCACGTGGCCGGCGTATGCGGATCGAGCGCGTGGTCGATCGCCGCCTGCGCATCGGCAAGCAGCACGTCGAGCGCTGGCGTGACGTGTTCCGGACGGATTTCGCCGAAACGCGGCAAACCGGAGAAATCGAGCAGCGGATTGTCCTCACGCGAGCGCGTGCCGGAGGAGGCGGACGTATCGTGCGTGTTGTTGGCCATGGCGCTTCCTGTCTGTCGTTGATCGAATCCGGACATTGTCCAGCGGACCGGATAACCGTACTGGAGAACTCGTGTCCTAACGGGACTGCTCGCGATGCGAGGCGCAGCGTTCGGCCGCTTCGATCGTATTCACGAGCAGCATCGTGATCGTCATCGGCCCGACGCCGCCGGGCACCGGTGTAATGAACCCGGCCACCGCGCTGACCCCGGCGAAGTCGACGTCGCCGCAGAGCTTGCCGGCATCGTCGCGGTTCATGCCGACATCGATGACAGCGGCGCCGGGCTTGACCATATCGGCCGTGACGATGTTGCGCCGCCCCGTCGCGGCGACGATCACGTCCGCGCCGCGTGTATGCGCCGCCAGATCGCGGGTCTTGCTATGGCATATGGTGACCGTTGCACCGGCTTCAAGCAGGAGCAACGCCATGGGTTTGCCGACGATGTTCGAGCGGCCGATGACGACGGCGTTCGCGCCACGCAGATCGATGCCCGAGGCCTCGAACATCTTCATGATGCCGTAGGGTGTGCAAGGGCGGAAAAGCGGCTTGCCGGTCATCAGCGCACCGGCATTGGCGATGTGAAAACCGTCGACGTCTTTCTCCGGCGCGATCGCTTCGATGACTTTGTGGCTGTCGATGTGCGGCGGCAGCGGCAGTTGAACCAGGATGCCGTGAATCGACGGATCGCGGTTGAGCGCGTCGATGCGTTCGAGCAGCGCCGCTTCGCTCAGCGTGGCCGGATAGCGGTCGTACGAGGAGTGGATGCCGTTGTCCCGGCATGCCTTCACTTTGTTGCGGACGTAGACCTCGCTCGCCGGATTGTCGCCGACGAGCACGACCGCAAGACCCGGCTGGCAACCTTGTGCCGTCAACGCAGCGGCGCGTGCGGCGACGTCGCTGCGCAGGGTCTTCGAAAGGGCGATGCCGTCGATCAGTGTGGCTGTCATGGTGGTCGGTCGAGATTGAAAAAATGACGATGCGATACGCGAGGCGGCAGCCGCGGCGCGGACTTCGAAGCGAAGGGAAGAGGCGGCGCCGTAGGGCCGCGTTTGTCGCGCTGGGGCGGCGCTTATGCAACGGCGCGCAAAATGGGGATTATACCGCCGGGCCGAAAAGCGACGCGTACTAGATCAATAGCGACATCGATGCGCGGTGCGCTCGAGAGAACGCACCGCTGCGAGGTGCTGCCGTCACAAGACTGACTGATCCGTCCGGCTGGGCGCCCCGGTGGCGCCGCCGCCGGGAAGTGGTTATTGCTGCGGCTTGTTCGACAATGCGAGCCGCAGCAGATCGGCGACCGTATTGACGCTGAGCTTTTCCATGATGTTGGCGCGATGCGCCTCGACGGTCTTGATGCTGATGCCCAGATCGTCGGCGATCTGCTTGTTCAGACGCCCGGCGATGATGCGCTCGAGCACCTGATGTTCGCGGGCCGTCAGCTTCGAGAGCCGCTCGGCAGCCGCACGCTGTTGCTGCACGCTGGTGCTCTCGCTGCGGGCCTTGTCGAGCATGCGCTCGACGAGCTTGCGCAGTTCCGCCTCGTCGAACGGCTTTTCGATGAAATCCATCGCGCCTTTTTTCATCGTCGAGACGGCCATCGGCACGTCGCCGTGACCTGTCACGAAAATGATCGGCAGCGAGGCGTTTTCGGCGATAAGCCGCTCTTGCAACTCGAGGCCGCTCATGCCCGACATGCGCACATCGAGGATCAGGCAGGCGATCTGGCCGGCCTGATGTGCGGGCTGATAAGCCTCGAGGAATTGTTCAGCGCTCGAGAAGCACTGCACCCGATAGCCGTTCGCCTCGAGCAGCCAACGCAACGAATCGCGCACGGCCTCGTCGTCGTCGACGACAAAGACGGTTTCCTGACTGGTGACTGGGCTACTCATAGCTCTCCCGTAACGGTTTGTGGTCGAGGTGCCTCGGACCCGCCTTGGTTCGGATCGGCAGGTTCGCCGATCGGCAGACTACAGTGAAACGTCGCGCCTGTGATCTTTCCGTTGGTGTCGACGTTGTTCACAACCCACAGGCGGCCGCGATGCGATTCGATAATCGAACGGCATATATTGAGCCCCATGCCCATGCCATCCGATTTGGTGCTGTAAAACGGTTCGAACAGCCGTTCGATGGCGGCTTCGTCCACACCCGGTCCCTGATCGACGACGCTGATGCAGGCGAAACCGGCATCGAGCTTGACGATGACGCGGATCACGGCGTCGGTGGCGTTCGGATGGGCCTCGTACATGGCCTCCGCGGCGTTCTTGAGCAGGTTGACGAGCACTTGCTCGATGAGCACCGGGTCGACATAGATGACAGGTAGACGCGAGCGAATCTCGGTCAGGATCCGGATGCGGCGCTTGCGCGCTTCGATCTCGGCCAGGCCGACCGCATCGGCGACGATATCCGACACGCGCGCCGCCTGCCGCTTGGGCTCGCTGCGTTTCACGAACTCGCGAATACGCTTGATGATCATGCCTGCGCGCACCGCTTGCTGAGCCGTTTTTTCGAGCACGGGCAACAGCGTATCGGACTGCGTACGGCCCGCTTTGACGAGCGCGACCGTGCCCGAGCAGTAGTTGTTGATCGCCGCGAGCGGCTGGTTGAGCTCGTGCGCGAGCGACGAGGCCATTTCGCCCATCGTCATGAGCCGGCTCGTGAAGTGAAGCTTTTCTTCCTGCTGGCGCGCGAGTTCCTGCGCCTGCTTGCGCGTCGTGATGTCGGTCGCGATTTGCATCTGCGCGAGATGGCCGTCGACCCACTGAATGTACTGGCGCCGGACCTCGAACCACTTCTGAATGCTCTGCACGTAGACTTCCTGCGCGTCGGCCGTGCTCTCGGTGAGCGCGGCGGCCGGCAATCCCGCATAGGTATCGATCATGTCGATCGAATCGGAAGACGCTTGGGTGCTGTCGAAGCCGCCGCCCGCGAGCTCGAGATGGCCGTCGGGCCGGATGCCGAACAGGTGCCGGTAATAGCGGTTCGCGAAAAGCAGCTCGGCTTCGTCGGCCGCGAGCACCGAGACGGCCGCGTCGAGGCTCTCGAGTACCGTGGTGAACCGCTCGTGCGCTGCGGCGAGTTCCTCTCTTGCGCGCTTGGGCTCCGTGATGTCGGTCATCGAAGACATCCAGCCCGTTTGCCGGCCGGAACTGTCGATGAGCGGCGAGACATAAAGGCGTGCGTGAAAGATCGAGCCGTCCTTGCGGCGCACCCGCAATTCGAAACCCGAGGACGGCGCCTTGCCGCGCAGCGTCATGTCGAGCTGGCGCTGCATTTCAGGGTAGGCGTCGCGCGGCCAATAGGGGAAGGGCGCCGTTTTGCCGACGAGGTCGCTTTCGTCCCAGCCCGTCATCCGGCAAAACGCCGGGTTCACGTGAGTAATGCGTCCGTGCATGTCGAGCACGCGCATGCCGATCAACACGGAGTTTTCCATCGCCCGGCGAAAGAACGCCTCGGCATACAGTGCCTGCTGCGCCTCGAAACGCTGGCGCGTATGCTTCCAAAGACTCCACAAACTCCAGAGCACGAAGCACGACAAGCCGGCCACGAGCCATACGAGCGTGTTGTTGGTGAAGTTCGTCAGCTGCGGGAACGCGTAGACCCGGACCGTCAGCCCCTGGCCCGGCGGATCGAGCGGCAGGTCGTAGAACAGATCGCGCGGCAGGCGCGGACGCGTCGACGTGGTCGCGAGCTCGCGGTTGTTCGCATCGAGCAGCGAGATCTTGTACTTCGCCGAGAGCTCGGGCGGGATATCGTGCTTGAGCACGCCTTCGATCGAAAAGACGGCGGCAATGGCGCCCAGGAATTCACGGTCGCGGTAGATCGGCGTTTGCAGCGTCAGGTAGCCGTTGCCGAGGTCATCGTAGATGAGCGGCGAGTAGATCTGGCGCCGCGTGGCGCGCGCTTCTCCGAATCCGGCCGTGACGGCGACATCCATCTGCGCGTCGGTGAGCCGCGCGAAACGCTGGCCGGCGAGCGGCAACGGCGTGTCGGGCCAGCGGGGCTGCTTCTGGCTCGTATACCAGTTGACGTAGAGAATTTCGGGATGCGCTTGCACGATGTCGGTCATCGACATCTGGAACGAGTGCTGGTCCGCGTGTCCGGCCGCGAGATCGCGCGCGAGCGCCTGCAGCTGTTCCTGGGCTCCGGTCATCGAGAGCCGGATTTGCTGCTGCGCCCAGGCGACATTGCGGTACAACGTATCTTCTTGCTGCTGCTGTTCCCTGCGGTTCAGACTCCACAGGATGAGGCTCATGACGACGAGGAACACCAGGATCGACAGGAGCGGCGTCAGCAAATAGGAATTCGACCACCACGGTCCGTGGTGCCAGCGGGACGGCGTCGAGTCCGCCCGGGCACCGGACGGCCGCGCCGAGCGTGCGAAAAGCCGATCGGTCAACATGGCTCGAATTGTAGCGCAGCGCCGCCTCGCCAATTGGCGTAAAACAGGGAGAAACCCGAGGCGATTCGGACGATTGGCCGCTTTGGGTCCCGTCTTGGGCAGATTCCCGGTGCGTCGCAACAATATTCCGCATTATGAGAAATGATCTCGTAATTTGAAAAATTGATTGCGCATGAGGGGCCAGCCTCTTTACAATCGCCGACAATTGCCGCGGCCGTACCCGGCCTGCGTATGTCCAAAGAGCATTCCCTATCCAGGAGACGAGAATGTCCGCTGTGCCCGACGAAGTCATGAAGTATGTCGCCGCCGATAAAGACGACGATCCCCAGGAAACAGGCGAATGGCTCGAAGCGCTCGAGGGCGTGATCTCCGCCGTCGGCCCTGACCGCGCGCACTACCTCATCGAAAAGCAGATCGAATTCGCGCGCGTGCATGGCGAACATCTGCCGTTTTCGGCGAACACCCCCTACATCAACACGATTCCCGTTGCCAGCCAGGCGAAAATCCCGGGCGACCAGGATATCGAACATCGCATCCGCTCGTACACGCGCTGGAACGCCATTGCCATGGTGCTGCGCGCCGGCAAGGACACGAACGTCGGGGGCCATATCGCCTCGTTCGCCTCGGCCGCGACGCTTTACGATGTGGGCTTCAATCATTTTTGGCACGCACCGTCGGACAAGCACGGCGGCGACCTCGTCTTCGTACAGGGCCACTCATCGCCCGGTATCTACTCGCGCGCATTCCTGCTCGGCCGTCTCACGGAGAAACAGCTCGATAACTTCCGTCAGGAAGTGGGCGGCGAGGGCATTTCCTCGTATCCGCACCCGTGGCTGATGCCCGACTTCTGGCAATTCCCGACGGTGTCGATGGGCCTCGGTCCGATCATGGCGATCTATCAGGCGCGCTTCATGAAGTATCTGCACGCGCGCGGCGTTGCCAATACGGATGGCCGCAAGGTCTGGGCGTTCCTGGGCGACGGCGAGACGGACGAGCCGGAATCGCTGGGCGCCATCGGCATGGCCGGCCGGGAGCGGCTCGAGAATCTGGTCTTCGTCATCAACTGCAACCTGCAGCGTCTCGACGGTCCGGTACGCGGCAACGGCAAGATCATTCAAGAGCTCGAATCCGAGTTCCGCGGCGCCGGCTGGAATGTCATCAAGGTCGTCTGGGGCAGCCGCTGGGATGCGCTGTTCGCACGCGACAGGACGGGCGCGCTGATGCGCCGCATGATGGAAGTCGTCGACGGCGAATATCAGACGTACAAGTCTGAATCGGGCGCGTTCGTGCGCGAGCACTTCTTCAATACGCCCGAGTTGAAGGCGCTCGTCGCGGATTGGTCGGACGAGGACATCTGGAACCTCAATCGCGGCGGACACGACCCGCACAAGATTTACGCGGCGTTCCACGCGGCCTCGAACACGAAGGGCCAGCCGACGGTCATCCTCGCGAAGACGATCAAGGGCTATGGCATGGGCGAAGCCGGCCAGGCCATGAACATCACCCACCAGCAAAAGAAAATGCAGGTGGAGCAGCTCAAGGGGTTCCGCGACCAGTTCCGCCTGCCGATCTCGGACGAAGAGATCGGCAATGTCCCGTACCTCACGTTCGAGGAAGGCTCGAAGGAACTCGAATACATGCGTGCGCGACGGCAGGAGCTCGGCGGTTATCTGCCGACGCGCCGCGAGAAAGCGCAACCGCTGCCGGTGCCGGAGCTGTCGGTATTCGAGCCGCTGCTCAAGGGCACGGGTGAAGGGCGCGAGATTTCGACGACGATGGCGTTCGTGCGGATTCTCAACATCCTCTTGAAGGACAAGGCGCTCGGCAAGCGCATCGTGCCGATCGTGCCGGATGAGTCGCGCACCTTCGGCATGGAGGGTCTGTTCCGCCAGATCGGCATCTGGAATCAGGACGGGCAGAAGTACGTGCCCGAAGACTCCGACCAGCTCATGTTCTACAAGGAATCGGAGACGGGCCAGATTCTGCAGGAAGGCATCAACGAAGCCGGCGGGATGTGCGACTGGATCGCGGCCGCGACGTCGTACTCGACGCACGGCGAGATCATGGTGCCGTTCTACATCTTCTATTCGATGTTCGGCCTGCAGCGCATCGGCGACCTCGTCTGGGCCGCGGGCGACATGCGCTCGCGCGGCTTCCTGCTCGGCGGCACCGCCGGCCGCACGACGCTGAACGGCGAAGGCCTCCAGCACGAAGACGGCCATTCGCTGTTGTGGGCATCGTCGGTGCCCAATTGCGTGACCTACGATCCGACGTTCGGTTACGAACTCGCCGTGATCATGCAAGACGGTCTGCGCCGCATGATGCAGGAACAGGAAGACGTCTTCTACTACATCACGGTGATGAACGAGAACTACGAGCACCCGGCCCTGCCGCAGGGCGAGCACGTAGCGGAAGACATCATCAAGGGCCTGTACTCGTTGAAAAAGAGCGACGCGCCGGCCAAGGCACCGCGCGTGCAACTGATGGGCGCGGGCACGATCCTCAATGAAGTCATCGCCGCTGCCGATCTGCTCAAGAACGACTGGGGCGTCGCGGCCGATCTCTGGAGTGCGCCGAGCTTCACCGAGCTGGCCCGCGAGGGACAGGCCGCGTCGCGCTGGAACCTGCTGCATCCGAACGAGCCGCGCAAGCTTTCGCACGTCGAGACGCTGCTCAAGGACGCACCGGGCCCCGTCGTTGCGTCGACCGATTACGTGCGGGCGCTGGCCGAACAGATCCGCGCCTACGTGCCGCAGCGCTATGTCGTGCTCGGCACGGACGGCTTCGGCCGCTCGGATACGCGCGAAAAGCTCCGTCACTTCTTCGAAGTCGATCGCTACTGGGTCACCGTCGCGGCGCTCAACGCGCTTGCGGATGAAGGTACGATCGAGCGCAAGGTCGTAGCCGACGCGCTTGCCAAGTACCAGCTCGACCCGAACAAACCCAACCCGATGACCGTTTAAGGCATTGCCTTCGCGAGCGCCCCAAGCCCGCCTGCCGCGCCAATGCGGCGGGCAGGCTCGCGAGCCCTGGAGACACCAACAAATGAGTGAAGCGATCGAAGTCAAGGTGCCGGACATCGGCGATTTCAAGGACATCCCCGTCATCGATATCCTGGTGAAGCCGGGCGATGCCGTCGAGAAGGAGCAGTCTCTCATCACGCTCGAATCGGATAAGGCGACGATGGACGTGCCGAGCCCCGCGGCGGGCACGGTGAAGGAGATCAAGGTGAAACAAGGCGATCCCGTGTCCGAAGGCACGTTGATCGTCGTGCTCGAAGGCGGGGGCGCTCCGGCCGCCGCCAAACCCGCCCAGGGCAACGGTGCAGCGGCGCCTGCCGCGGCACCGGCCGCGCCTGCTCGAGCTGCCGCGCCCGCGGCGGCAGGCGGCCAGCAGGAAGTCAAGGTTCCCGATATCGGCGATTACAAAGACGTGCCGGTCATCGAGATCGCCGTCAAGGTGGGGGACCGCGTCGAGAAGGAGCAGTCTCTCATCACGCTCGAGTCGGACAAGGCGACGATGGATGTGCCGAGCCCGGCCGCCGGCGTGGTGAAGGCGATCAACGTCAAAGTCGGCGATACGGTATCCGAGGGCGTTGTGATCCTCATGCTCGAATCGGAGAGCGGCGCCGCTGCGGCGGCACCGGCCGCGCAGCCGGCCGCGCCTGAGCCAAAGAACGTCGAGCCGCTCGATTCGCCGCGTCCCGCGGGCCCGCAAAGCGTGCCGGCGCACCCGTCGGCACTCGCGCAGGCGCCGTCGATCCCGGCCGGCGAGGGCGGTTCGCGCCAGCCGAGTCATGCATCCCCGTCGGTGCGCAAGTTCGCGCGCGAACTCGGCGTGGATGTGGCGCAGGTGCGCGGCAGCGGACCGAAAGGGCGCATTACGCAGGACGACGTCACGGCTTTCGTGAAGGGCGTCATGACAGGGCAGCGCGCCCCCGCGGGCGCCGCGGCACCTGCCGCGGGCGGCGGCGAACTCGGCTTGTTGCCGTGGCCGAAGATCGACTTCACGAAGTTCGGCCCGATCGAGGCGAAGCCGCTTTCGCGCATCAAGAAGATCTCGGGCGCGAACCTGCATCGCAACTGGGTGATGATCCCGCACGTCACGAACAACGACGAAGCCGACATCACCGAGCTCGAGGCGCTGCGCGTCACGCTGAACAAGGAAAACGAAAAGGCCGGCGTCAAGATCACGATGCTCGCGTTCGTCATCAAGGCCGTCGTTTCGGCGCTGAGGAAGTTCCCGACGTTCAATGCGAGCCTCGACGGCGACAACCTGGTCTTCAAGCAGTACTACCACGTCGGCTTTGCCGCGGACACGCCGAACGGCCTCGTCGTTCCTGTCATTCGCGACGCCGACAAGAAGGGCTTGATCGAGATCGCCAAGGAAATGGCGGAGCTTTCCAAGCTTGCGCGTGAAGGCAAACTCAAGCCGGACCAGATGCAAGGCGGGTGCTTCTCGATCTCGTCGCTGGGCGGCATCGGCGGCACGCACTTCACGCCGATCATCAACGCCCCCGAGGTGGCCATTCTCGGCCTGTCGCGCGGTGCGATGAAGCCCGTATGGGACGGCAAGCAATTCGTGCCGCGCCTGACGCTGCCTGTTTCGCTGTCGTATGACCATCGCGTCATCGACGGCGCCGAAGCGGCGCGCTTCAACGCCTATCTTTGCGCGCTGCTCGCCGATTTCCGGCGCGTGATTCTGTGACTGTCGACGCTAACAAGAAGGGGACGTGAATGAGTCTCGTCGAAGTAAAAGTGCCGGATATCGGCGACTTCAAGGACGTCGATGTCATCGAGGTCAACATCAAGCCGGGCGATGTCATCGAAAAGGAGCAATCGCTATTGACGCTGGAGTCGGACAAGGCGTCGATGGAAGTGCCGAGCGATACGGCCGGCACCGTCAAGGAAGTGCGGATCAAGGCGGGCGATAAGGTTTCGCAAGGCACGGTCATCGCGCTCGTCGAAGCGCAAGAGGGGGCGGCCGCGAAGCCGGCCGCGGCGGCCGGTGCGCCGGCGGCTGCATCGGCACCCGCAGCCGCACCCGCACCTGCACCCGCGAAAGCGGCCTCCGCGGCTGCACCGCAGGCCGCCAGCTATGGCGGCGGTGCCGACATCGAGTGCGATATGCTCGTGCTCGGCGCGGGCCCTGGCGGCTATTCCGCCGCGTTCCGCAGCGCCGATCTCGGCATGAAGACGGTGCTCGTCGAGCGCTATTCGACGCTCGGCGGCGTCTGCCTGAACGTCGGTTGCATTCCGTCGAAGGCGCTGCTGCATACGGCGCTCATCACCGACGAGGTGGCCGCGCTCGCGGCGCACGGGATCACGTTCGGTGCGCCGCAGATCGACCTCGACAAGCTGCGCGGATTCAAATCGGGTGTCGTCAAGAAATTGACCACGGGCCTGGCCGGCATGGCGAAGGCGCGTAAGGTCGAGGTCGTCACCGGCGTCGGCACGTTTGCCGATCCGCATCATATGGAAGTGCAGACCGAGGGCGGCAAGAAGGTCGTCAAGTTCAAGCAGGCCATCATCGCGGCGGGCTCGCAGGCGGTGATGCTGCCATTCATGCCCGAGGATCCGCGTGTCGTGGACTCGACCGGCGCGCTCGAGCTGCGCCAGATTCCCCAGCGCATGCTTGTCATCGGTGGCGGCATCATCGGTCTGGAAATGGCGACGGTCTATGCCACGCTCGGCGCGAAGATCGATGTCGTCGAAATGCTCGATGGCCTCATGATGGGCGCCGACCGCGATCTCGTGAAAGTCTGGGAGAAGTACAGCGGCAAGCACTTCGCCAACATGATGCTGAAGACGAAGACGACGGCTGCCGAGGCCAAGCCCGACGGCATCTACGTGAAGTTCGAAGGGGAGAAGGCGCCGGCCGAACCGCAGCGTTACGATCTCGTGCTCGTGGCGGTCGGCCGCAGTCCCAACGGCAAGAAGATCGGTGCCGAGAAAGCCGGTATTGCCGTCACCGACCGAGGCTTCATCGACGTCGACAAGCAGATGCGTACGAACGTGCCGCACATCTTTGCGATCGGCGACATCGTCGGGCAGCCCATGCTTGCGCACAAGGCCGTGCATGAGGGACACGTTGCGGCCGAGGCCGCGCACGGCGAGAAGGCATACTTCGACGCGATCCAGATTCCGTCGGTGGCTTATACCGATCCGGAAGTGGCTTGGGCGGGCAAGACCGAAGACCAGTGCAAGGCCGAGGGCATCAAATACGGCAAGGCCGTGTTCCCCTGGGCCGCTTCGGGGCGCGCCATTGCGAACGGCCGCGACGAGGGCTTCACGAAGCTGATCTTCGACGAGGCGACGCATCGCGTGATCGGCGGGGGTATCGTCGGCCTCAACGCGGGCGACCTCATCAGTGAGGTTTGCCTTGCGATCGAGATGGGCGCCGATGCGACCGATATCGGGCGGACGATTCATCCGCACCCGACGCTTGGCGAATCGATCGGGATGGCCGCCGAGCTCTACGAGGGTGTCTGCACCGACTTGCCGCCGCAAAAGAAGAAGTAATGGACGAAAGCGTTCGGCACCCGAGGGGGCCGAACGCTCGATGTCCGCTGGCATGTGAGCCGGGCGCTGAAAACAAAAACGGCGCGCTCCTTTCGGGAGCGCGCCGTTTCGTTACTGCTGCTACGGGTGAGAAAGCTTAGGCAGCCGTCTTCTTCGTAGCGGCGGCACGCGAAGCTTGCGAGGCGGCTTGCTGAGCGGCCTTCGTCGCAGCCGTGGCGGCGGCGTTGAAGTTGCTCTCGGCGATTTCGACGGCTTGCTTCGTTGCCTTGTGGACCGTTTCGTAGGTCGTGTTGGCGGCCGTGATGGCCGACTTCATGACCGCAACAGCCGTTTCGGAACCAGCCGGCGCGTTCTTGGCGACGTTGTCGACGAGCGCCTGCACCTTGCGGTTCTGCTCTTCGTACTGGGCTTCCGCCACGCGGGCGAACTCAGCTTGCGTGGCCGAGGCGATTTCATACAGGTGGCGGCCATACGACAGCACCTTCTCGGCCACCGGCTGCGCCAGCGAGGCTTGCAGCGCGAGCAGTTCTTGCGCGTCCTTCACCGACAGGGCGCGTTGCGCGTTTTCCTGGCTTTCCGCGAGCGTCGACTTCACGACCTGCAGGTTCAGTTCGACCAGTTTCTCCACACCTTCGAACGCCTTGTTCGTCAAGCCGAAAAGGGCTTCGAAATTGGCTTTCTGTGCTGCGGCGAATTGCTCGGGGGTCAACAGAGTCATGTTTAATGCTCCTGAAAAACGACCCGTCTCTCGCGGATCGCGTAGGTTAATGGCACGGCTTCGGAATGTGTCGCGTCGTATGCTCAACGCGTATTGTGCGTCGCAACATCAGAGCCTATTTTAGGCTTGCGCGCTCAAATGTCAAGTGCAATTTGGTGCAATGCACAATGTAAAGGATTTCGCACCGAAACAACGGCTTAGCGCGGGCGAGGGTCGGCCACGTGCAGCGCCCGGGTACGGGGATTGCTGCGGCGCGCCCGCATGGCGCGTTGCCATGACGGCGGCATGGCAAAATTCACAAAAAGGGTGTCAACGCACCGCTCCTCGCGCGCGTTATGTGATCTTCTCGACGGTCAGCAGCGGTGTGTGCGGCGCAAAGCCGTGCGGAGAAAGGGTGCGAACCTTTTGCCTGCCACTTCGGTCCCATACACGTTTCGTCGCTCGAATGCCGGTGTTTTCCCGACCATTCGCTTAAGTTTGCATGAGGCGCGCCGATATGTGGGTATGGCCCTACTGGTCGGCGCCGACTTGTCGCAATATACAAGCATCGATGCCGTTGGCCGTGCAGCTAGCTACAAATTGCTTCAAAGACCGACGATAAGTGCTTCTGATTGCTAATTTTTAGTAGCTTTACTACACTTGCCGTCAACGCTTCGTCTCTCGCCACCTCCGTATCAAGAACACCAATGAAAACCGCACTGTTTTCGTCGCTCAAAGTGAGGCACGGCGTGGCGCTTACGAGAGTCGTCTCGGTCACCGCAACCCTCCTTGCCGCCGCCATTTTCGCGGCTCCTATCGACGCGCTCGCAGCGTCGGGTTCGACCGATGCGGCTTCGTCCAAGCCCGCAGCCACCAAAACACATTCATCGAAAAAAGCCGTCAAGCAATCCGTCCGAACGGAGAAGGCGGCCGCAGCGCCCGACGAGCGCTCGCGTAAAAAGCGCGTGTCGTACACGCTGCGCACGCGTGGCCGTCATGGCGCAATGCACAGGATTGCGTTCGAGCCGCGCTCGCCCGTGGCCGGTCAGCCGTTCGGGCTGCAGGAAGGCCCCGAGGGCCTCGCGTTGCGTTCGAATGTCGCTTATGTCATCGATCAAAACACGTCAGAAGCGCTTTTCGACAAGAATTCGCATTCCGTCGTACCGATCGCCTCGATCACGAAGCTGATGACGGCCATGGTGGTGCTCGATGCCAACCTGCCGCTGACGGATCTGCTCGAAGTGACCGACGAAGATCGCGATCTCGAAAAACACACGGGCTCGCGTCTTTCCGTCGGCTCGGTGCTTTCGCGTGAAGATATGCTGCACATTGCGCTGATGGCATCGGAAAACCGGGCAGCCGCGGCGCTCTCGCGCTATTTCCCGGGCGGACGTCCGGCGTTTATCGCCGCGATGAATGCAAAGGCCAAGGCGCTCGGCATGGCCGATACCCACTTCGAGAATCCGACGGGTCTGACGAGCCGCAATGTCTCGACGGCGCGCGATCTCGTGAAGATGGTCGATGCCGCGTATCAGTATCCGCTCATTCGGAAGTTCTCGACCGACCGCAGCTACACCGTCGATACGGGCAGGCGCGAGATTGCTTATAACAGTACGAACGCGCTCGTGCGTAGCGCGAAGTCGAACTGGGAGATCGGTCTGCAGAAAACCGGCTTCATCAATGAGGCGGGTGAATGCCTCGTCATGCAGGCGACGATCCAGGGCCGGCCCATCATCATGGTGTTGCTCGATTCGGCCGGCAAGTACTCGCGGTTTGCCGATGCGGCGCGCCTGCGCACGTGGCTCGATAACGGCGGCGGCGAGCAGCGTATTACGAGCGCCGACACGGGCGGACACGGCACCTGAGCGCCGGTTGCTCCTGTAGAGACAAAGCATAAAGCCCCGCATTCGCGGGGCTTTGTGTTTGAGGCGGTGCGGCGGGGTGGCGCTTTGGCGGCTTGCGCGTTCGCTCCTGCGTTCGCCCCCTTTCCTCAGGCTGTTTTCGCCTTGGCGTTTTCGGTCGCTGCTTCCGGGCGATAACCGAGGGCTTCGGAAATGACGAGCGCCGTGCGGCTCAGGTGGACGAGCCAGGCGTCCTGGAGCCGGTCTGCCGGTGCCGACAGCGACAGGCCCGCGACGAGCTTGCCCGTATCGTCATGGATCCCGGCGGCGATGCAGCGTACGCCGAGTTCGAGCTCCTCGTTGTCGCGCGCGCACGCTTGCTGGCGAACCTGCATGAGTTCGCGCTCGAGCCGGGCCAGATCGGTGATGCTGTTTTGGGTATGGCCCGACAGGCCGGTGCGCGTGGCATAGGCGCGCACGCGCGCAGCCTCGTCAACGGCGAGAAAAAGCTTGCCGACCGAAGTCAGGTGCAATGGAGCGCGCCCGCCGATCGCCCGGACCACTTGCATGCCCGAGCGCTCCGAATACGCACGTTCGATATAGACGATCTCGTCTCCCTGCCGGACGGACAGATTGACGGTCTGTCCCGTGAGGCGGTGCAATTCCCGCATCGGCATCAGCGCCGCATCGCGCACCGACAGCCTCGCCTTGACCAGATTGCCGAGTTCGAGCAGCCGCATGCCCAGCCGGTAGGTGCCCGGGTCCGAGCGATCGACGAGCCGGCACGTGACCATATCGTTGAGAATGCGGTGTGCCGTGGACGGGTGGAGCTCCGTCCGGATCGCCAGCTCCTTGAGGCTGACCGGATCGCTATGCGCGGCCAGGGCGTCGAGCAGCCGCATCATTCGTTCGATCACCTGGATCGATGTCTTGGAGTCCTGATTCGTATCGCTCATCGTGGATCGATTGACGCAAAGCAAAAAAACATTGTATCTCGTATTGTGAAAAAAGCGAACGGCGTTTGAATATTGCTTGAACTCTGCGTTCCGGCTCGATTCGTGTTGCCGACGCCGGCAAACGACGCATAATGACAGGCGTTTTTCCAACGGAGCCGCCATGCGAGTCGGATTGTTCGTCACCTGTCTCGTCGATCTCATGCGCCCGGAGATCGGGTTTGCCGCAATCAAGCTCATCGAGCGTGCAGGGTTCGAAGTCGTCGTGCCGCCCGCGCAGACTTGCTGCGGGCAACCCGCCTACAACTCGGGCGAGCGGGGCATCGCGCGCGATCTCGCCGAAAAGGCGCTGCGCGAGTTCGAGCAATTCGATTACGTCGTCGTTCCGTCCGGTTCGTGCGGCGGCATGATCGGCGTGCATTACGCCGATCTCTTTCGCGACGATCCGGAGCTCATGGGCCGCTACGAGCGGATGCGGGCAAAGGTTTTCGAGCTGACCGATTTCCTCGTGAATGTGGCGAAGATCGAGTTGCCGAGGGCCGAATCCGCCGGACCGGTCACTTATCACGACTCCTGTGCCGGGCTGCGCGAGCTTGGCGTGAAGCAGCAGCCGCGCGCGTTGCTCGCCATGCGGGGCGTGGCGGTGACGGAAATGCCAGGGTGCGAGCACTGCTGCGGTTTCGGCGGCACTTTCGCGGTCAAATACGGCAACATCTCGACGGCGATCGTCGACGAAAAGTGCGAGAACATCCGCGCGAGCGGCGCCGCGACCGTCGTACTCGGGGACCTCGGCTGCATGCTGAACATCGAGGGCAGGCTTCGCCGCACGGGCGATGCGACGACGCGCGTGCTGCATATTGCCCAGGTGCTCGCCGCGGATCTCTGACAGGGCTTTTTTCTTCGTTACGTCGGGCCGACCATGCAAGTCCAATCGATGCATTTCAAGGCGCGCGCCAAGGAAAATCTGGCAAATCCGCGATTGCAGCACAACCTGACCAAGCTCTCGACGAAGTTCGTGAGCGCGCGTGCGCAGGCCATGCAGGCGATCGACTTCCCGGCAACGCGCGCGGCGCTGAAGGCACGCCGCGATCGTGCGCTGGAGAATCTCGACGTCTGGCTCGAAACGTTCGAGCGCGAAGCGACCCGGCGCGGCGTCACCGTGCTGTTCGCCGAAACGACGCGCGATGCGGCGCAACTCGTCGGGGAGATCGCGCGCAAGCATGACGTCAAGAAGGTCATCAAGACGAAGTCGATGGTCTCCGAGGAGATGCGTCTGAATGCCGTACTGGCGGAGATGGGCGTGCAGTCCGTGGAGACCGATCTCGGCGAGTACATCCTGCAGATCAACGACAACGAGCCGCCGAGCCACATCATCGCGCCCGTCGTCCATAAGGACAAAGAAGAAATCGCCGATCTGTTCGCCAAGACCCACGGTCGGGCGCGTCTCACCGAAATTCCCGCCATGACGCGCGAAGCTCGCGAGGTGCTGCGTCCCCAGTTTCTTTCCGCCGACATGGGCGTGACGGGCGGCAACTTCGTGATTGCCGAGACGGGCTCCGTCGCGATCGTGACGAACGAGGGCAATGAAGGGATGTGTACCGTCATGCCGCGCGTGCACGTGGCGGTGACCGGCATCGAAAAAGTGTTGCCGACGCTGGAGGATCTGGCTGTTGCGATGCGCCTCTTGCCGCGCTCGGCGACGGGGCAAACGGTCTCGAACTATTTTTCGCTGCTGACCGGGCCGCGCGGCGAGGGCGATGGCGACGGGCCGGAGCACATGTACGTCGTGCTCGTCGATGGCGGACGCACGGGCCTCATCGGCGGAGCGTTCCAGGAAATGCTGCGCTGCATCCGCTGCGGAGCCTGCATGAATCATTGCCCCGTGTATCAGAAAGTCGGCGGCCATGCGTATGGATGGGTCTACCCGGGACCAATGGGCTCGGTACTCACGCCGAGCTACGTCGGGCTCGACAAGGCGCTCGATCTGCCGCAGGCGGCGACGCTGTGCGGGGAGTGCAACAGTGTCTGTCCGGTGGGGATTCCGATCTCGGACCTGCTGCGCAAGTTGCGCGAGAAGCAGACCGAGCGTCATCTCCGGCCGGTGACCGAGCGCGCGGCGCTGGCCGTCTGGGGATTCGTCGCCTCGCGTCCCGCGCTTTATGCGCTCGTCGCGAAACTGATGGTGCGCGTGCTCGAGCGCATGGGCGGCGAGCGCCGCGCGATCACCCGGCTGCCGTTCGGCCAGGGATGGACTGCCACGCGCGACATGCCGGCGCCGGTCGGGCGCACGTTTCGCGAGCTCTATGCCGCGCAGCGCAGTCATCGCGACTAATCGGCGCGAAGAGCAACGCGAATATCGATGCTGCCGATGCGGCGCATTGTTTGCGCTGGCGTAACGCTGAATTCGCTATTCCCATCTTTGTCTCGATAGGCGGCGTCTATAAAATACGTCTCACAGAATGCGGGCATGCGAGGGCGCATGTCCGTTGCGAAACGAGGCGCACTATGAAAACGAAAATATCCGTCTATTGGCCCCTGGCCGTCGTTCTGATGCTTGCCGCGATGGCAGCGATGCAGGGTTATGGCGAGCGCCGGCAACACAGTTCGCATGCGCCGCTGGCGGCGGCGCAACTCAGCGCCGAGCTGGCGCGCGCAGTCTCGTACGGGCTCGTCGGTACGCAGCCGGTGCGCGCGTCCTCGAGCGTTTCGGCGGCCAGGGACACCGAGCCGTCGCAAGCGCTGTAACGCTCCCGGTCCTATAATGCCGGGTCGGCAGCGGTGGCCGGCAGCCGACCTGGATCCATGTGCCAACCCGGACGCGCCGGGTGCTTTATGAAACCCGTTGCCATTTGCTTCGTTTGCCTGGGAAACATCTGTCGATCGCCGACGGCTGAAGCCGTCATGCGCGCGCAAGTCGAAGCCGCGGGCCTCACGGAATGGATCACCGTCGATTCTGCGGGCACGGGCGACTGGCATGTCGGCGAGGCGCCCGATCATCGGGCGCAGACGGCCGCAAGCCGGCGCGGGTTCGACTTGTCGGGACTACGAGCCCGGCAGATCGCCGCGCCCGATTTCGAGCGATTCGATCTGGTGCTTGCGATGGACGCCGCGAATCTCGCCCATTTGCGGCAGTTGTGTCCGCCTGCGCTGCGCTCGCGCGTCCGACTTCTGATGGAGTTCGGCAGCCAGCCGGCGGTGAACGAGGTCGCGGACCCGTACTTCGGTGGGGGCGAGGGGTTCGAACTCGTGCTCGATCAATGCGAGGATGCCTGCCGCGGCTTGCTCGCGCGCCTGCGTCCCGGGCTGGCCGGTGAGACGGCTTGATTTGATCGTGCACCCATAACCGCCCCGGAAGGAGGGATACTTGACTAAAATCCTCATGTATTTATACTTGACCAAAATCGTCGAGAATCCGGTCCCCCCGCAATCATGAGACTCACCACCAAAGGCCGTTTCGCCGTCACGGCGATGATCGACCTGGCCTTGCGCCAGGATCAAGGTCCCGTGACGCTTGCCGGCATCAGCCAGCGCCAGCGCATTTCGCTGTCCTATCTGGAACAACTGTTCGGCAAGCTGCGCCGCCACGAGATCGTGGAGTCGGTGCGCGGGCCGGGCGGTGGATACAACCTCGCGCGCCGCGCGCAGGAAGTCACTGTCGCCGACATCATCATTGCCGTCGACGAACCGCTCGATGCCACGCAATGCGGCGGCAAGGGTTCGTGCGAGGGGACGAAGCAAAACGACGGCCACTGTATGACGCATGAGCTCTGGTCCACGCTGAACCAGAAGATGGTGGAGTATCTCGATTCGGTCTCGCTGCAAGACCTGGTCGATCAGCAGCGCTCGCGCGAAGGCGCGTCCACGGTGCTCCACGATCGGCGCAGCGAGCCGGCGGCGCCCGAGGCACCGCGTCTGGCGCCCAAAGGACCGAACTCGGTATTCAATATCGCGAGTTCGTGAACGAATGCTGCGCGCGCCGGCATATGAAAGCGGATGCCATGGCCGAGCGGGCGCCTGACCCAAAACAACGATTTCCCCGGAGCGATTGATGAGTAACCCGAGCCCCCACCTGCCCATCTATATGGACTACAGCGCGACGACGCCCGTCGACCCGCGCGTGGTGGACAAGATGATTCCCTATTTGCGGGAGCAATTCGGCAATCCGGCTTCGCGCAGCCATGCTTATGGCTGGGAAGCGGAGCGTGCCGTGGAAGAGGCGCGCGAGCAGGTTGCGGCGCTCGTGAAGGCGGATCCGCGCGAAATCATCTGGACGTCGGGTGCGACCGAATCGGACAACCTGGCCATCAAGGGCGCTGCGCACTTCTACAAGAGTCGCGGCAAGCACATCGTGACGGTCAAGACCGAGCACAAGGCGGTACTCGATACCTGCCGCGAACTCGAGCGCGAAGGGTTCGATGTCACCTATCTCGATGTCAAGAGCGACGGCCTCATCGATCTCGATGTTTTCAAGGCGGCGCTGCGGCCGGACACGATCGTCGTGTCGGTCATGTACGTGAACAACGAGATCGGTGTTATTCAGGACATCGAAGCGATCGGCGAAATCTGCCGTGAAAAGAACATCATTTTTCATGTCGATGGCGCGCAGGCCACGGGCAAGGTGGAGATCGATTTGGGCCGGCTCAAGGTCGACCTGATGTCGTTCTCGGCTCACAAGACCTATGGCCCGAAGGGTATCGGTGCGCTCTACGTGCGCCGCAAGCCGCGCGTGCGGATCGAAGCGCAAATGCATGGCGGCGGCCACGAGCGCGGTATGCGCTCGGGTACGCTGCCGACGCATCAGATCGTCGGCATGGGCGAGGCTTTTCGCCTCGCGCGCGAGGAAATGGCCACGGAAAACGAACGCGTGCGGATGTTGCGCGACCGCTTGCTGCGCGGGTTGTCGGAGATCGAAGAGGTCTACGTCAACGGCGACATGGAGCGCCGGATTCCGCACAACCTGAATTTGAGCTTCAACTTTGTCGAGGGCGAATCGTTGATCATGGCCATCAAGGATGTGGCCGTGTCGTCCGGTTCGGCCTGTACGTCGGCGTCGCTGGAGCCTTCCTACGTGCTTCGCGCGCTGGGTCGTAACGACGAACTCGCGCACAGCTCTATCCGGTTTACGGTCGGCCGGTTCACGACCGAGCAGGACGTCGATTATGTCATCGACTTGCTCAAGAGCAAGATCGCCAAGCTGCGCGACCTTTCCCCGCTGTGGGAAATGCACCAGGACGGCATCGATCTTTCCACGATCAAGTGGGCCGCGCACTAAACGAATCAGGCGAATCAAGGAGTTTTGACCATGTCTTACAGCAACAAAGTATTGGATCACTACGAGAACCCCCGCAACGTCGGCTCGTTCGCCAAGGACGACGACGCAGTGGGCACCGGCATGGTCGGCGCGCCGGCCTGCGGCGACGTCATGAAGCTGCAGATCCGCGTCGGCGCCGACGGTCTGATCGAGGATGCCAAGTTCAAGACCTACGGTTGCGGTTCCGCCATCGCGTCGAGCTCGCTCGTGACCGAGTGGGTGAAAGGCAAGACGCTCGACGAGGCGCTCTCGATCAAGAATACGCAGATCGCCGAGGAGCTCGCGCTGCCGCCGGTCAAGATCCACTGCTCGATTCTGGCGGAGGACGCGATCAAGGCCGCGGTCGCCGACTACAAGCAACGCCACACCGGCGCTGCTGGCGAGGCCGCGCAGGAAGTGAAACAGCAAGTTGCTTAACGTGCCATGGCAATTACATTGACGGACAAGGCAGCGCAGCAGGTGCAGAAGTACCTGACACGGCGCGGCAAGGGCATCGGATTGCGGCTGGGCGTGCGTACGACCGGCTGCTCGGGTCTCGCCTACAAGCTCGAGTACGTCGATGAACTCGAGCCCGAGGATCAAGTGTTCGAATCGAACGGCGTGAAGGTCATCGTCGATCCGAAGAGCCTCGCGTATATCGACGGCACGCAGCTCGATTTTGCGCGTGAGGGATTGAACGAGGGCTTCAAGTTCAACAATCCGAACGTCAAGGACGAGTGCGGCTGCGGCGAATCGTTCCGCGTCTGACGCTGCAATCGGCGGGCAAAGGGCGGCGCGGGCCGCCTTTTTGTCGATCGGAGTTCGCGCTTCGGCGTCACGCATGGGCGCGGTATCGCTGCGATGCCGGGTGCTTTTAACCGACAACCGATTTTCATGGCCTCGATTCATCAAAGCCACTTCGATCTCTTTCATCTGCCCGAGCAGTTTGCGCTGGACATCCAGGCGCTCGATGCCGCTTACCGGACGGTCCAGACGCAAGTTCATCCGGACCGCTTCGCCGCCGCGGGCGACGCGCAAAAGCGGGTGGCCATGCAGTGGGCCGCGCTCGCAAACGAGGCTTATGGCACGTTACGCGATCCGTTGAAGCGCGCGCGCTATCTTCTATCGCTGCGCGGCGTGGATGTCGATGCCGAGAACAATACGGCGATGGAGCCGATGTTCCTGATGCAGCAGATGGAATGGCGCGAGCGCGTGGAAGACGCCGCGTCCGCGCGCAGCGTTCCGGCATTGGACGACTTGCTCGAAGAACTGCGCGAGGAGGAACGCGTGCGCTTCGACAAGCTCGCCGCGTTGCTCGACAGCGGTGCCAATCAGCCGGCCGCGGAAGCGGTGCGGCAGTTGATGTTCATCGAGCGCGTCGTTGCCGAGCTCGGCAAAGAGATCGAGCGGCTCGAACATTGAGACTGAGCCGAGCCCCTATGCGAACGGCTAGGGCTCATATTCGACAACGGCAGCGCAGTCTCCCCGAAGATAACTACAGATGGCTTTACTGCAAATCTCCGAACCCGGCATGGCACCGGCGCCGCATCAGCGGCGGCTCGCCGTGGGTATCGACCTCGGTACGACGAACTCCCTCGTTGCCGCGGTGCGCAACGGCGTGCCCGACGCGCTGCCCGATGAGCACGGTCGCGTATTGCTGCCGTCCGTCGTTCGCTATCTCGAACGAGGCGGGCGCCGCATCGGACTGAGGGCGAAGGAAGAAGCCGTCCTCGATCCGCGCAATACCATCGTTTCCGTGAAGCGCTTCATGGGACGCGGCAAGGCGGAAGTCGACGGTGCCGAGAACGCGCCTTACGATTTCGTCGAGGCGCCCGGCATGGTCCAGATTCGCACGGTCGCGGGCATCAAGAGTCCGGTCGAGGTGTCGGCCGAGATTCTCGCGACGCTGCGTCAGCGCGCCGAGGATACGCTGGGCGACGAGCTCGTCGGAGCGGTCATCACCGTGCCCGCCTATTTCGACGAGGCGCAGCGCCAGGCAACGAAGGACGCCGCACGCCTGGCCGGGATAGATGTGCTGCGGCTGCTCAATGAACCGACTGCGGCGGCGATTGCCTACGGCCTCGATAATGGTTCCGAAGGGTTGTACGCCGTCTACGATCTGGGCGGCGGAACGTTCGATCTCTCGGTCCTCAAGCTGACCAAGGGTGTCTTCGAGGTTCTCGCGGCGGGCGGCGATTCGGCGCTCGGCGGGGACGACTTCGATCATCTGCTCTATCGCCATGTCTTGAGCGAGGCCGGGCTGGCCCAGCAGCATTTGCCGCCCGAGGATGTCCGCCTGCTGCTCGATCGCGTGCGCGCGGCCAAGGAGGCGGTATCGACTGTCCCCGAGGTCATGCTCGAAGCGACGCTTTCCGATGGCACGATGATCTCGATTCCCGTGACGGAAGCGGCGTTTTCGGCGCTGGTGCAGCCGCTCGTGCAGCGCACGCTGACGCCGACCAAAAAGGCGTTGCGCGATGCCAAGGTGTCGCCGGCCGAGATCAAAGGCGTGGTGCTCGTGGGAGGCGCAACCCGCATGCCGGTGATTCGGCGTGCCGTCGAGGCATTCTTCGGGAAACCGCCGCTGACGAACCTCGATCCGGATCAGGTCGTCGCACTCGGTGCGGCGATTCAGGCCGACCTGCTCGCGGGCAATCGCGGCGGCGACGATTGGCTGCTGCTCGACGTCATTCCGCTGTCGCTCGGTATCGAGACGATGGGGGGACTCGTCGAGAAAATCATTCCACGCAATTCGACGATTCCGGTCGCGCGTGCGCAGGAGTTCACGACGTTCAAGGACGGCCAGACTGCGATGGCCATCCACGTCGTGCAAGGCGAGCGCGAGCTCGTGTCCGATTCGCGCTCGCTCGCCCGTTTCGAGTTGCGCGGCATCCCGCCGATGGCCGCCGGTGCGGCGCGCATTCGCGTGACGTTCCAGGTCGATGCGGACGGATTGCTTTCGGTCGTGGCGCGCGAGCAGCACTCGGGCGTGGAGGCATCCATCGTCGTCAAACCGTCGTACGGCTTGGCCGATGACGAGATCGCGCGCATGCTGGAGGACAGCTTCCAATCCGCCGAAGTCGACATGCGGGCACGCGCGCTGCGCGAGGCGCAGGTCGAAGCTCAGCGGCTCAGCGAAGCGACCGAGGCCGCGCTGGCCGCGGACGGCGAACTGTTGGACGCCGACGAGCGTTCGCGCGTCGTCAGCGCGCTCGACCGTCTTCGCTCGGCCGCGAGCGGCGCCGACGCGAATGCGATCGAGGCGCAAACGAAAGCGCTTGCCGCCGAGACCGATGAGTTTGCCGCTCGGCGGATGAACAAGAGCATCCGCGCTGCCTTGCAGGGGCGCAAGCTCGACGAAATCTGACTGGCAGGCGGAGCGTGCTTGACAGCGCGCCCGCCGCCGCACATCTTACTGACCGAACGGAATCCGTATGTCGCAAATCGTGGTGCTGCCTCATGTCGAACTGTGCCCGGAAGGGGCTGTCATAGAAGCCGAGCCGGGCAAGAGCATTTGCGCAACGCTGCTCGAAAACGGCATCGAGATCGAGCACGCTTGCGAAATGTCTTGCGCGTGTACCACTTGTCATGTGATCGTTCGAGAAGGCTTCGGAGCGCTCGAACCCTCGGAAGAGAACGAGGACGATCTGCTCGACAAGGCGTGGGGGCTGGAGCCGACATCACGACTTTCATGCCAGGCGATCGTGCCGCCCGGCGAGGACCTCGTGGTCGAGATCCCACGTTATTCGATCAACCACGCGAAGGAAAACCACTGAGGAGGAGGGAGCAGCCATGAAGTGGACGGACACCCAGGACATCGCAATGGCCCTCACGGACAAGCATGCCGATGTTGATCCGCAATATGTGCGGTTCACCGACTTGCATCGTTGGGTCACGGAGCTCGAGGGCTTCGACGACGACCCCGAGCGTTCGAACGAAAAGATCCTCGAAGCGATTCAGCTGGCCTGGATCGAAGATGCTCAGGAGTGACCGGCGCCCGCGCGATGGGGCCCGCCGGTCATGAATAAAAAGGCGATCCGCCGAGCGGATCGCCTTTTTGTTTGTGGGCTCGATCGAGCCCGGGGCTGCCTTTGCGCTTAACGTGCGACGAGCGCGCCATGCTCGATCCGCACGGGTTCTCCCTGTTGGAACGGCGGTGCCTGGTGATAAGTGAAATAGCGCGTACGTCCGTTCTGCATTCGCACGCGGACTTGGTACACGGTCGAGCTGCGCAGATGTTTTTCGACGGCGTTGCCGGCAAAACCGCCACCCACGGCCCCCAACGCGGTCATGCCCAAGCGGCCAGTTCCAGCGCCGAACTGGTTGCCGATCAAGCCGCCGGCAACGGCACCGCCGACCGCGCCGAGCCCCGTGCCGCGGCCCTCATGGCGCACGGCCGAAATCGATTCGACCGTTCCGCAGCTTGCGCACGGTGCAGCCGCGCGTTGCTGCGGCGGCGTGTAGGGCTGCTGGGTTTGCTGCGGCGCGTACGAAGGCTGCGGGTTGCCTTGCTGCTGGGCGTACTGTTGCGGCTGTCCGTAGGGCTGTTGAGCGTACTGCGGTTGTGGCTGTGGCTGTGGTTGCGGTGGCTGCGCATAGGCGCTCTCAGCCGGCGGTTGGGCGGCAGACTGGCTGGGGCTGACCGACGACTGAAGCGGTTGCGACGGCTGCCGCTGGCCGGCGTATCCGCTCGTCGCTTCGCCGGCCTGGGCACCCGGAGGCTGCGCGGCGGCCTGCTGTTGGCTACCGCCAACGGCGGCGGGCGCTGCGGTGTCCACGACGGGCTGATTGGCCACCTGGGCCACCTGGGCCGATTGGGTCTGAGCAGTCTCGCCGCCGGTGCCCGATGCTTTCGGGAACACGCCCGTGATCGCGGCGGTCGCGGCAAGACTTGCAATGATGATCGTCGCAGCCGCGGTAGCGATCAGCGGATGAAGGCGGCGTGGCGACGTGGTGGGTTGATTCATGGCGGACCTCGTCGAGACGATGTAGTGCTTGCTGTGCGCGCTGATTTAGACACAGACAGTTTCGGCGAAAGGTCCACGGCCGACGTTTCAATTTGTAACCGCTTGCACGAGGCGCCTTTTTCGCGAGCATAGGGCTGCTCCGCTGCGGCGGAGCGTCTTCTGCGGGGCGCAAAGGGTGCGACACCTTCAACGCCACGCCCGCCACACGCTGCGCGCCGCAGCTTTTACCGATGGTTACAAAGTCGAACGACGCGCGCGGCCTGGAGCGGCGCTCAATCCTCGCGGCGCAGGTGGGGGAAGAGAATGACGTCGCGAATGCTGGGGCTATCGGTGAGCAGCATCACGAGCCGGTCGATGCCGATGCCGCATCCGCCTGTGGGCGGCATGCCGTATTCGAGTGCACGGATGTAGTCGGCGTCGTAGTACATCGCCTCTTCGTCGCCCGCATCCTTTTGCTCGACTTGCTTGCGAAACCGTGCAGCCTGGTCCTCGGGATCGTTGAGCTCGGAAAAACCGTTCGCGATCTCGCGTCCGGTAATGAAGAGCTCGAAACGCTCCGTGATGCCGTCGACCGAATCCGATGCGCGCGCAAGCGGCGAGACTTCGACCGGGTAGTCGATGATGAACGTCGGCTCCCACAGCTGAGCTTCAGCCGTCTCTTCGAACAGCGCAAGCTGCAGGGCGCCGAGGCCTGCATTCAGGAACATTGGTTGCGTCGTGTCGACGCCAAGGCGCTTGAGCTCCGAGCGCACGAACGCCGCATCGCCCAGTTGCGTGTCCGTATAGTCGGGCGCGTACTTGCGGATGGCCTGGGTGATCGTCAATCGATGGAACGGCTTCGACAGATCGAGCTCACGACCTTGGTAAGTGATCGTCGCGGTGCCGAGCGCGTCGACGGCCGTCTGACGGATCAGGCGCTCGGTGAAGTCCATGAGCCACACGTAATCGGTGTAGGCCGCATAGAACTCCATCATCGTGAATTCGGGGTTGTGCCGCGGCGAGACCCCTTCGTTGCGGAAGTTGCGGTTGATCTCGAACACGCGCTCGAACCCGCCAACGACGAGCCGCTTCAGATAGAGCTCCGGCGCGATGCGCATGAACATCTGCATATCGAGCGCGTTGTGATGCGTAACGAACGGCTTGGCCGCCGCGCCGCCCGGAATCGGGTGCAGCATCGGCGTTTCGACTTCCATGAAATTCGCATCCGACATGAACTTGCGAATCGAGGAAATCGCCTTCGTGCGCGCGACGAAGGTCTGGCGTGCTTCGGGTGTCACGATCAGATCGACATAGCGCTGCCGATAGCGCGTTTCCTGATCGGCGAGGCCGTGGAACTTGTCGGGAAGTGGCCGCAGCGCCTTCGACAGCAGCCGCAATTCAGTGCATCGGACCGACAGCTCGCCCTTGTTCGTCCGGAAGAGCACACCGCGCGCCGCGACGATGTCGCCGAGATCCCATTTCTTGAATGCATCGTAGGTGTCGGCGCCGACATCGGCGGGTGTCACGAAGAACTGAATCTGACCCGAGCCGTCCTGGACCGTGGCGAAGCTCGCCTTGCCCATGACGCGTTTGAGCATCATGCGGCCGGCGACGGCCACTTGCAGCGCCGTGGCCTCGAGCGCGTCCTTGTCCGCATCGGCGTAATCGGCCTGCAGACTGCCCGCCTCGTGCGTCGGACGGAAGTCGTTCGGATAGGCTACGCCCGCCGCGCGCAGCGCATGCAGTTTCTCGCGACGCTCGGCGATGATCTTGTTTTCGTCGACGCTGGCGTCCTGGCTCGAAAGGGTCGGTTCGGTCATGATTCTCTACTGTGGGGGAGGGCGGCGCACGTCGCGCGGCCGCCCGGTGCCGGCTGTCGCGCGTCCGGCACGACACGATGAGGCGCTTACACGCCTTGTTTCAGGCTCGCGCTGATGAACGCATCGAGATCGCCGTCGAGCACACTTTTCGTATTGCTGATTTCGACATTGGTGCGCAGATCTTTGATACGGCTGTTGTCGAGCACGTAGGAACGGATCTGGTGACCCCAGCCTACGTCCGTCTTGCTCGATTCGAGCTTGTCCTGCTCCGCCTGGCGCTTGCGTATTTCCGCTTCGTACAGGCGCGATTTCAGCATCGCCATGGCTTCGGCGCGGTTGCGGTGTTGCGAGCGGTCGTTCTGGCACTGCACGACGATGCCCGATGGCAAGTGCGTGATACGCACGGCGGAATCGGTCTTGTTGATGTGCTGACCGCCCGCGCCCGACGCGCGGTAGGTATCGATCCGTAGATCGGCCGGATTGATGTCGACTTCGATCGAATCGTCGATTTCGGGGTAGACGAACACCGACGAGAACGACGTATGACGACCGCCTGACGAGTCGAACGGCGACTTGCGCACGAGGCGGTGCACGCCCGTTTCGGTGCGCAGGAAACCGTACGCGTATTCGCCTTCGACCTTGATCGTCGCGCTCTTGATGCCCGCAACATCGCCTTCCGATTCTTCGAGCACTTCGGCCTTGAAGCCCTTGCGTTCGCAGTAGCGCAAGTATTGACGCAGCAGCATCGACGCCCAATCGCACGCCTCCGTGCCGCCCGCGCCCGCTTGAATGTCGATGAACGCGTTGTTCGGATCGGCCGGATTCGCGAACATCCGGCGGAATTCCATGTCGGCGACGCGTTGCTCGATTTTCGCAGCGTCGCTTTCGACGCCGACGAGCGTGTCTTCATCGCCTTCCTCGCGCGCCATGTCGAAGAGATCCTTCGTGTCGCGCAGGTCGTTGTCGAGTGTGCTCAGTACGTCGACGACGCCTTCGAGCATCTTCTTTTCCCGGCCGAGGGCCTGGGCGTGCTTCGAATCGTTCCAGACGTTCGGGTCTTCGAGTTCCTTGTTGACTTCGATCAGCCGTACAGCCTTGGCGTCGTAGTCAAAGATACCCCCGTAGCTCGCCTGCGCGGCGGCGCAGGTCGGCGAGAGAGCTCTCGATGGCATTCAGGCGTTCCGCTTCCATGTCGATCTGCTTTTGCGTCGTCAAAAGGGGAAATTATAGCCGATCGGCGTCCACCGCTTCGCACCGTCTCGAGCGCATTTCGCCGTCGAAAGAATTACGGCTCGCTGCTCGGGACGAGCTGCAGCGTTTCACCAGAAACCCCACGCGGCGCGTCGGCGAACCGACGATCGCGGCGATGCGCACCGAACATCGTCAGCGTCACGCCGAGCCGAAACTGCCTCACGACGATCGTTTCATCGATCAGCGCGAACGCAAAGAACCCGAGCAGCGTGCCCGCGACGAGTGTCGGCGCGTGGCGAAACGCCTCCGGCATGAGCAGGCTCAGCCACAGAAAAATGTTCGGCGAAGTTTGCAACAGATGAATGTCGCGTGCGACGGCCGGCGCGATCGTCCGCGCACTCAGGCGCTCCTGGATGAGCATATACAGCGCGCTGCCGATACGGCTCGCTCCGAAGAGGAGGAACGGCAGCAGCAACGCCGCCCACGGATGCCAGCTGCTGGAATGCAGCGCGGCGGCGACGAGCGGCCCGCCCGAGCGAAGCGCTACGAGAAAGGCGAGGAAGACCATTGCGAGGGAACCGGTCCAACCCCAGTTCGTATTCAGCCGGCCTGCGGCAATCGGGCGAGCGTACCGCCAGCTCTGCGCGAAAAGCGAGGGCAGCGCGAGCGCGATGACCAGCACCACGAAGAACCGCTGCAGCGCGCGCACGTCGCCGACCACTTGATGATGCCCCACGAAGAGCGCGAGCAGGATGACCGGTAGCACGATCGAGAGCGCGAGCGTGTAGCGCGCGGCGAAAAAATAGTCGCCGCCGCGAGCCAGCGAGAACGTCGGCACGGAAAGCGCGGGCGGCACGATCAGCAACAACCCGACCAGATGAAGCCATTCGCTGCGAAAGCAGGTGAGCAAAATGCACGCGCCGGCCACACGCGCGGAACTCATGATCGCGAGCGCGACGTTCTCCGGACCGCCGCTCGCGCGCAGCGATTGCGGCTCGATTCGCAGCGCGAGAAAAAATGCATTCAGTGCGAGCAGTGCCACGATGGCGGCGCTGCTCCACGTGTGCGGCAAGGCCATGCCGAAGAACGAAAATACGAAACCGGCGAGCGCGGCAGCGAGCATCCATTGCAGCAGGTAGATCTCGACGTGTTCGCCAATATAGTTGAGTGTCGACGAACTGCGCGCCGTCATCGATTTCAGATCGTTCCACGAGAGCGGACGTGAATTCGGCAACCGGAAGTCGATGTAGTCTTCGGTCGGCAAGCCCGAAGCAATCAGCGCGAAGATCTCCACGACATACTTGTGCGCGACGACGAGCACGTTCTTGCCTTGCCGATCGAGCGGTGCAAGGACGTCCTCGTAGTAGGCCTTGCAACGACTGAACAAATCCATCCAATGCTCGCCTTGCGGCGGCGCTCCATCCGGGTGGTGAAAACAGAAATCGTAGAGCCCGTGTCCGATCGATTTTTTGATCAGCGTCTTGTTCTTGCCGGCGAAGATTCCGAAGTCGCGCTCGACCAGCATCTCGCTGTGCACGATGCGCGGTGTGCCGCCAGCGCCTTCGAGAATAATGGTGGCCGTTGCCTGGGCACGCTCGAGCGTCGATATGTGCACTTCATCGAACGTCAGGCCGAGGCGGCGAACGTAGCGCGCGGCCTGCTGCGCTTGCCGGCGGCCGAGCGAAGTCAATGGCGAATTCTTCGATCCTGCGAAGTAGTTCTGCTCGTTGGCGAGCGATTCCCCGTGGCGCACAAAATACAGCGTCATTGCAGTCATCTCCCTTTTCGCGACCGGCCAGCCGTGACAGGCTGTGACGACGATAGCCATCGCGAGGCGTACATCCGAGGCGCATGGCCCCATTTGCACGTAGGTGACGTTGCAGCGCAAAAAAGTTGCGACTTCCCGATGAGGAGTCGAATTCGATGGAGGGGGGCATCGGTCATCCCGGTGCGAATGACGCAAGCAGTCGAGCCGCTAGCCGGCCTCGTCCGGGCCGACCGCATGTTCGACGAAAAGCTGCACGCGCGCGACACCGTTCCAACTATCGCAGGCGAGCCGATATGCGATATGCGCGCGCGCCGGAAGCGGCTCCGTGTGATTGAACCAGATCGCCTGGAATCGCTGACGCCCGCGCATCAGTTGCAGCTTCAGGTGCTTGTCCTTCACGAGCGCCTGCGACACCACATCGAAATCGCCCGAGAACGTCGGCGCCGGAAAACCCTGACCCCAGACGGCCGCGTCGAGCATTTCCACGATCTGCGGCGTGAAATAGGCGTCTTCGAGATCGCCATCGGTGAAAACGACGCGCGCCAGGACATCCTCGCTGAGCCATTCGCGTCCTACTTTTTCGAACGCTGCTGCAAAGCGCGGCACATCGGCCGCGGCGAGCGTGACGCCGGCCGCCATCGCATGTCCGCCGAACTTCGCAAGCAGGCCCGGCTCGCGTTTGGCCATCAAATCGAGCGCATCGCGCAGATGAAAGCCTTGGATCGAGCGGCCCGAACCTTTGGCGACGAGACCACGCTCGTCGGCGGGCGCGAATGTGAACGCCGGCCGGTGGAACTTCTCCTTGAGCCGGCTCGCGACGATGCCGATCACACCCTGGTGCCACGCCGCATTGAAGAGCGTGATCGTCGTCGTGCCCGATGGATCGACCCCGGCGAGATCGGCCAGCGCCTGCTCCTGCATGCCGGCTTCGATCTCCCGGCGCTCGCGGTTCATCGCGTCGAGCTGCTGGGCAAGCTCCCACGCGCGCCCGACATCGTCGGTGATGAGGCATTCGATGCCGAGCGACATATCGGAGAGCCGCCCGGCTGCGTTCAGGCGCGGCCCGAGTGCGAAGCCGAGGTCGAAGCCCGACGCAGTGCGGGCATCGCGTCCGGCGGCTCGGAAAAGCGCCGCCACGCCGGGCTGCATACGGCCGCGCCGGATACGCGCGAGACCCTGCGCGACCAGGACGCGATTGTTACCGTCGAGCTTGACGACATCGGCGACCGTGCCCAGTGCAACGAGATCGAGCAGCCCGTCGAGCCGCGGCTCGGTCACGCCGGGCGCGTCGAACGCCCCGCGTTCGCGCAACAGGGCCCGCAGCGCGAGCAGCACATAGAACATGACGCCGACGCCGGCGATACATTTGCTCGGGAACGTGCAGCCCGGCTGATTCGGATTGACGATGGCGCGCGCGTCCGGCAAGACGTCGCCGGGCAGGTGGTGATCGGTGATCAGCACCTCGATGCCACGGGCGCGGGCTGCGGCCACGCCGTCGACGCTCGCGATGCCGTTGTCCACGGTGATCAGCAGGTCGGGCGAGCGCGCGGCTGCCAGCTCGACGATCTCGGGCGTCAGCCCATAGCCGTATTCGAACCGATTGGGCACGAGATAGTCGATCGTCGCGCCGAACATGCGCAGACCGCGCACGGCCACCGCGCATGCCGTCGCGCCGTCGCAGTCGTAGTCGGCGACGACGAGCAGGCGCCGCTTGGCGGCAATCGCATCGGCGAGCAGCTCGGCCGCGTCGCTGGCGCCCTTCAGGGCGACCGGCGGGACGAGCCGGGTGAAGGTCGTTTCGATTTCTTCCGGCAGGCACACGCCTCGGGAAGCGTATAGACGCGCCAACACAGGGTGCAGGCCTCGGCTGATCAGCGCAGCAACGTCTGCGGGCGAGGGCGCGCGCGTCACGATTCGGGTCATGGCAAGTCGGAAAAGATCGGAAACGGTGATGTTGTCGCGCAGACCGTGCGCCGTGCGCGCGATGCCTGATATGAGCGGCGCGTCATTCGAACAGCGAAGCGAGCACGCGTCGACGCCAGAACCGGCGCAAATCGCCGCGCCCGGCGGCAAGCGTCACCGATGCCGTATCGCCGCACAGCGTCAAGACCAGTGAGCCGATGTCTCCGCCTTCCAGCGCCGCGAGCGCGGGCGCGAACCACGCCTGCTCGAGTTCGGTGAGCGCATGACTCCAGCCGGGCCAGTCCTGGGCGATGAAGGGCGTCGCGAACGCTTCGAGTTCGACCAGCGTGCCGCCGCCCGCCAGGCCGGCTGCCGCCGGACTGGCGGCGGCCGGCAGCCGTTCGTACGAGGAGGGCGGCGCGCTCGCCGCGACGCCGGCGGCCAGCGCGAGCCCGCGCGTGGCGGCGGCGTTGGAGAAGACTCGTGCGAACGGACTGCGCACGCTCTGGCGGGCACCTTGCGCGTGCAGCCAGAGCGAATTGATCGCGGGCAGGCCACGTGCCTCGCGTGCTTCGTTGATCGGATGTTCAAACCACGCCATCTGGACTTCGTTTTGAAGCTTCATCCAGGCACGCGAGCGTTGCCCCGTGCGGGCGTCGTGCGGCAGCCAGATTTCGACGCTGCGCCCGCTCGCGCGCAGCGGCGAGGCGCCGGCCAGCGAGCCGAGCGCCTCCCCGCTCAGATACCAGCGGTCGGGGCGCGGTGCCTCGATGCGCATTCCGAGCTCTTCGACGAGCGGCCTCGCGATGTCGAAAAGCGCGCAGGCCTCTTCGTCCTGGAGTTGAAGCGATGCCGGATCGAGCAATACCAGATGGTCGTGCGCTACGCGCAGATGGACGGGTTCGACACAGGCCCAGACCGCTTCGCCCGGGTCGGCACCATCCGCCTGCATCATATAGGGCGCGAGCGGCGCCTCGTCGGCGGCGCTCGATGCGGCAGCGTCGGCGAGCACGCCGAACTGGCGCGCCACCCAGCGCTCGTGCGGCAGGGTGCGCTGAAAGTCTTCGCCCGCCACGCGCTCGACGAGCGTGGCGCGTGCGAGCAGTTTGTCGAGGGCTGGCGCGCGCAGCGAATGCAGTTCGCTTGGCGCGTCGGCGGCCGTCGGCAACGCGAACGGCAAGAGCAGATGAAGACGGTTGGCGTGCATGATGGGGGGCATTGTATGGCAAACTGCGCCCTTGATCGGCAGTGCGCGCGCTGCGGCACGTCCATTGCGTCGCATGCGATGCCGATGCGCAACGGATTTAAGGACTCGCTTGAAACTCCCTTACGAATGGCAAATCGGCTGGCGCTACACGCGCGCCGGCAAACGTACGACGGGCAACGGTTTCATCTCGTTCATCGCACTGGTGTCGATGTCGGGCATCGCGCTCGGGGTCGCCGCACTGATCGTCGTGCTCTCCGTCATGAACGGCTTTCAGAAGGAAGTGCGCGACCGGATGCTCTCGGTGCTCGCGCACGTGCAGATTTTTTCTCCGAACGGTGCGATGCCCGAATGGCAGTTGACGGCCCAGGAAGCGCGCCGGAATCCGGAGGTGATCGGCGCCGCGCCTTATGTCGATGCGCAGGCGCTGCTCACGCGCGGCGACGCGGTGAGCGGCGTGGCCCTGCGCGGCGTCGAGCCTTCGCTCGAGCCCCAGGTATCGGACATCGGCAAGGAAATGAAAGCGGGACGCCTCACGGATCTCGCCCCCGGACAGTTCAATATCGTGCTCGGCGCCGATCTGGCCGACGGGCTCGGTGTGACGGTCGGCGACAAGATCACGCTCGTCGCGCCGGAAGGATCGATCACGCCGGCCGGCATGTTGCCGCGGCTCAAGCAGTTCACCGTGGCGGGCGTGTTCCAGTCCGGGCATTACGAATACGACAGCACGCTCGCCCTCGTGAACATCCGCGATGCCGAGGCGCTGTTCCGGCTCACGGCGCCCACCGGTGTCAGGCTGCGCCTGAAGGACATGCAGCAGGCACCGCGTGTGGCGCACGAGCTCGCGCGCAGCTTGTCGGGCGAGTTGTACATTCGCGATTGGACGCAGCAGAACAAGACCTGGTTCTCGGCGGTCAAGATCGAGAAGCGCATGATGTTCATCATCCTGACGCTCATCATCGCGGTCGCGGCGTTCAATCTCGTATCGTCGCTCGTCATGACCGTCACGAACAAGCAGGCCGATATCGCAATATTGCGCACGCTCGGCGCGCAGCCGGGCTCGATCATGAAGATCTTCGTCGTGCAGGGCATGACGATCGGCTTCGCGGGTACGGCAACCGGTGTGGCGCTCGGTACGCTCATCGCCTGGAGCATCCCGTGGCTCGTGCCGATGATCGAGCATCTGCTCGGCGTGCAGTTTTTGCCTCCGTCCGTCTATTTCATCAGCGAGCTGCCGTCCGAGCTCGTACCCGCAGACGTCTTCCGGATCGGCGTGATTGCATTCGTGCTGTCATCGCTCGCTACGCTCTACCCGAGCTGGCGTGGCGCGAAGGTCCGGCCCGCGGAGGCGCTGCGCTATGAGTGAACTCATGATCGGTCGAGGCGCGGCGACAGGTCCGGCCGTTGTGGCGGAAAGCGTGCTCGAGGCAACCGGAATCTCGAAAACGTTCGTGCAAGGCGGCTTGAATGTCCCGGTGCTCACGGGCGCGAACCTATCGGTGCGGCGCGGAGAGAAGCTCGCAATCGTCGGCGCCTCGGGCTCCGGCAAGAGCACGCTGCTGCATGTGCTGGGCGGGCTCGACGAGCCGAGCGCCGGACACGTGTCGCTGCTCGGCAAGCCCTTCACGCAACTGGCGGAGCGCGAGCGCAACGACTTGCGCAATCGCGCCCTGGGCTTCGTCTATCAGTTCCATCATCTGTTGCCCGAATTCAGCGCGCTCGACAACGTCGCGATGCCGCTTCGCATTCGCCGGCTCACGAGCGCCGACGCGAGACGCGAAGCGATGCGCATGCTGGAACGCGTCGGGCTCGCGCATCGGGCACAACACCGGCCCGGCGAGCTGTCGGGCGGCGAGCGCCAGCGCGTGGCGATCGCGCGCGCGCTCGTCACCGAGCCGGCCTGCGTCCTGGCGGACGAGCCGACCGGCAACCTGGACGGCGGCACGGCCGATACGGTCTTCAACCTGATGCTCGAGCTCTCGGAGAAGCTCCAAACGAGCTTCGTCATCGTCACGCACGATCACGATCTCGCGGCGCGCTGCGATCGCACGCTGCGGCTGCGCGACGGCGTGCTGCACGAAGATCCAACGGTGCCGGTCTGAGCCGGGCCTCATCGATATCGCGGCCCGCCCGTCATGTGGATCGATACGCACTGTCATCTCGATGCAGCCGAATTCGACGCTGACCGCGAGGCGGTAGCGGGGGCGGCGCACGACGCGGGCGTCTCGCGGATCGTGATTCCGGCCGTGGCCGCAGGCAATTTTGAAACCGTACGGCGGCTGGCCCGGCAAATCGAGGGCGGTGCCTACGCGCTCGGCATTCATCCTCTGTTCACGCGAGAAGCGCGCGAGGACGATCTCGTCATTCTGCGGCGGGAGATCGAGACGAGCCTCGCCGATCCACGCTTCGTCGGCATCGGTGAAATCGGCCTCGATTACTTCGTGCCCGGGCTCGACGACGAGCGCCAGCGGTTTTTCTACGAAGCGCAACTGCGGCTCGCTCGCGCGTTCGATCTACCCGTCATTTGCCACGTGCGCAAATCGCAGGACCTCGTACTGAAAGGGCTGCGCCGCAGCGGCGTGAAATGCGGCATCGCGCATGCTTTCAACGGCAGCTTTCAGCAGGCGCACGCCTTCATCGAGCAAGGCATGCGTCTCGGATTCGGCGGCAACGTCACCTTCGAGCGGGCGCGTCAGATTCGCCGGCTCGCCACCGAGCTGCCGCTCGAAGCCATCGTCGTCGAAACCGACGCGCCCGATATCGCGCCCGCGTGGCGCTACAAAGGGCGCAATACGCCGGATCAGACCGCGCGCATCGGCGCGATCATCGCCGAGCTGCGCGGCCTCGACATCGACCGATTGGCCTTAGGCACGACGGCCAACGCTTACGCCGCATTGCCTCGACTCGAACCGCGCCACCCATAATCGCTCGTTCCAATGCGCCACGTTTTCGGCGCTTGCGAAAGGAGGGGCGGGATGCGGATGGTGCTCTGCGGGTTCGTGCTCGGCATCGCTACGTTGCAGCAGCGCGCGGATCTGCCCGGCGGGTTCGCATGGACTCTCGGCGCACTCGTGGGGCTGGCCGCGCTCGGATGGTTTCTCGCGGGGGCGATCCCACGGCTGGCTGGCACGGGCGAAGATGAACCGACATGGTGCGCTCGCGCGGTGCGATGGAGCCGGCGCCATCCGGTGAGCCGCTGGGGCGCACTCGCATTGGCGGCCGCGCTGATAGGCCATGGCTACGCCGCGTCGCGCGCCGAGTGGCGTTTGCGCGAGGCTTTGCCGCCGCATTGGGAGGGGCGCGAGCTGATGCTGAGCGGCGCCATCCGCGGGCTGCCGGCGCATGAACCCGGCCTTGTGCGCTTCTTGTTTTCGGTCGACGTCGTCGATGTCCGCAGCAGGTTGGGCATCGACGATTTTCCGTCTCTCGTTCAGCTCAGTTGGTCGGAACGCGCCGGCGGCCGGGTGCCCGAACTCGTCCCCGGTGCGCGTTGGCGTTTGACCGTGCGCCTGAAGCGGCCGCATCGCAATGCGAACTTCAACGGTCGCGATGGGGAGGCCGCACTGTTCGCACGCGGGGTGCGTGCAACCGGTTATGTCGTCGCGCCGTCGACCGCGCGCCTGGAGCCCGGCCGTGCGGGCACTCTCGCGGCACGCGTCGACCGTTGGCGTTTCATGCTGGCCGCCCGCATCGATGCGGCCCTCGCCGGGGCGCCGCACCTTGGCATCGTCAAGGCGCTGGCGATCGGGGCGCAGGAGGCGATCGACGCGGCGGACCGCACGATATTGCGCCGCACCGGGACGAGCCACCTCGTCGCGATCTCCGGGCTGCATATCGGCTTCGTTGCCGGCGCGAGTGCCGCATTGGCCGCATGGCTCTGGCGCCGCTCATGCGGTTTCGGCGTGTGGCTCGCGCGTCGCGGCCGGCGCGAATGGCCGCTCATCGTGCCTGCGCCTGTTGCGGCTGCGCTGACCGGCACGCTGTGCGCAACCGGCTATGCCGCGCTTGCAGGGTTCAACGTGCCCGCGCAGCGGGCGTTGTGGATGCTCGTCGTCGTCAGCGCCGCCGCGGCGCTCGGACGCAATATCGCGTCGTCGCTCGTGCTGGCGTGGGCTGCGGTGCTCGTGCTCGCCGCCGATCCTTGGGCCGTGATCGCACCCGGCTTCTGGCTCTCGTTTGGCGCGGTCGCCGTCATCGCGCTGGCGATGCAGTTCCATTTGCGGCGCCCTGGCGATCGCGAGCTCGACACGCCCGAGATCGACGATCCGTTGCAGCCCGGCAGCGAGCGGCGCGCGTCATGGCGCGACCGATGGCGCATGGGTTCGCGACGGCTGGGCGAAAGC
The DNA here is from genome assembly GCF_036503415.1 of Trinickia sp. Taxonomy (GTDB): domain Bacteria; phylum Pseudomonadota; class Gammaproteobacteria; order Burkholderiales; family Burkholderiaceae; genus Trinickia. Next base: position 42,729 of record NZ_DASXWY010000121.1, read on the forward strand.
CTGGTGGGCGCGGCGCGCGCGCAATACGCCGTGACGATCGGGCTCGCGCCGTTGACCGCGTTCTGGTTTTCGCAAATCTCGCTGGCGGGACCGCTCGCCAACGCGTTCGCCGTGCCTTGGGTGAGCCTCGTCGTCACGCCGGTCGTGCTCGTCGCCGTGGTGTTGCCCGCACCGCTCGACGCGGCCGCATTCGAGCTGGCCCACACGCTTCTTGCACCGCTCATGCGGCTTCTGGCCAGGCTGTCGGCGTATGAATGGGCCGAGTGGCGGCTCGCGCGGCCCTCGACATGGGCAATGGTGTCGGCCGCCGTGGGCGTTCTGTGGTGCTTGATGCCGCGGGGCTGGCCGATCCGGTTTGCCGCTCCCTTGGCGTGGCTGCCTCTGGCGCTGCCGCCGCCCGCGCCGGCGCCCGGCACGTTCAGGCTGACGGCCCTCGATGTCGGCCAAGGTGCGGCGATCCTCGTCGAAACGGCACGGCACGCGCTGCTTTTCGACGCCGGGCCGGGCCCCGAGTCGACGAGTGCCGGCGAGCGCATCGTCGTGCCATCTCTCGTCGCCAATGGTGTGCCCACGCTCGACGCGCTCGTGCTGAGCCACGGCGACGCCGATCACGCCGGGGGCGCGCCGGCAGTACTCGATGCGGTGCCCGTGCGCCAATTGCTCGGCGGCTTGCCGACGTCGAATCGCCTATGGGCGCTGGCGCAGGCGGCCGATGCGCAGGGCCGGCGCTGCGCTTCGGGGCAGCGCTGGCGATGGGACGGCGTCGAGTTTTCCGTCCTGTGGCCCGACGCAGGCCCCTTGCCGAGCAAATCGAACGCGCACTCCTGTGTATTGCGGATCGAGGCGCCGGGCTTCGTGGCGCTGTTGACCGGCGACATCGATGCGTCCATCGAAAAGACCTTGCGCCTGCGCGCCCAGCCAGCGCTGCGGGCCGATGTATTGCTCGTGGCCCACCACGGCAGCCGCACGTCGTCGACCGAACCTTTCCTCGATTCGGTAAGGCCGCGCATCGCGATATTTCAGGTAGGCTATCGCAACCGCTTCGGCCATCCGCATCCGAGTGTGTGGGCGCGCTTTGCGGGGCGCGGCATCGAGCTCGCGAGAACCGATCGCGACGGTGCGGTGCGCGTGGAGCTCGATGCCGGCGTGCCGACGCTCGAGCGCTATCGCGATACGCATCGACGATATTGGATGGATCAAATGGACAGCGGGCCTCGCGGCGCGGCGGGGTAGCGCCGGCATGACCAGGCACGAGCGGGCGGTGGCAGGCAACGGCGGCGGATAACGACGGAGGCAGCGGCGCTTGAAAGACATCATTCACTTTTCGCACGCGAACGGTTTTCCGGCACCGATCTACCGGACGATGTTTGCCGAGCTCTCCGACGACTACGAGATCCGCTACGTCGAGCGCATCGGGCACGATCCGCTTTTTCCGGTCACGAGCGACTGGCCGCATCTCGTCGACGAACTGCTCGCCGACATCGATCGGCGATACGAGGCACCGGTATGGCTCGTCGGCCATTCGCTGGGCGGCTATGTATCGCTGATGGCGGCGCTCAAGCGTCCGCATTGCGTGCGCGGTGTACTGATGCTCGATTCGCCCGTCGTCGCGGGCTGGCGTGCGAGCGTGCTGCGCGTGTCGCAATGGACGGGCCTCGACGAGCGGCTCTCGCCAGCGGCCGCCACGCGCAACCGCCGCACCCACTGGGCGAGCCGGGAGGAAGCCTGGCGTCATTTCCACGCGAAGCCTGCATTTGCACGCTGGGACGAGCGGGTCTTGTCCGACTATGTCGACTTCGGCATTCCGCAGACGGCCGTGGACGGTACGCGCGCGCTCGCGTTCGATCGGCAGATCGAGTACCTGATCTACAGGACACTGCCGCGCACGCTCGGTGCGCGTCTCGCGCACGGCTCGCCGGTGCCCGTCGGCTTCATTGCGGGCACGCATTCGAAGGAGGTGCGCCAAGTCGGCCTCGAAGCGACGCGTCGCGCAACGCGGGGGCGTCTCGAATGGATCGAGGGCACGCATCTTTTTCCCATGGAAAAGCCGATCGAGACGGCGCGCGCGGTGCAGCGGGTGCTGCGCTCGCTGCGTGAGGCTGGATAAGCACGCGGGGAGCGCCGCGCGCTCCTCGGCACGCTGAGCGCGCGAACCTTTACGGTATAATCCGTTTTTCCCGCGAGCATCCAGCGATGACTAAATATGTTTTCGTCACCGGCGGCGTAGTGTCGTCCCTTGGCAAGGGCATTGCCGCCGCCTCTCTCGCCGCGATCCTCGAGTCGCGCGGTCTCAAAGTCACCCTCCTCAAACTCGATCCCTACATCAACGTCGACCCGGGCACCATGAGTCCGTTTCAGCACGGCGAGGTGTTCGTGACCGAGGATGGCGCCGAGACCGATCTCGATCTCGGGCACTACGAGCGCTTCATCAGCACGAAGATGCGCCGGGCGAACAACTTCACGACGGGCCAGATCTACGAATCGGTGATCCGCAAGGAACGCCGTGGCGATTATCTCGGCAAGACCGTACAGGTCATTCCGCACATCACGAATGAAATTCAGGCGTTCATCGAGCGCGGCGCGGCGTCGGCCACCTGCGGCGAGCCCGACGTGGCCATCGTCGAAATCGGCGGCACGGTCGGCGATATCGAATCGCTGCCGTTTCTCGAAGCCGCGCGGCAGATGAGCCTGCGTCTCGGACGCAACAGTGCTTGCTTCGTGCATCTGACGCTCGTGCCTTACATCGCGACAGCCGGCGAATTGAAGACCAAGCCCACGCAGCACAGCGTGCAAAAGCTGCGCGAGATCGGCATCTTGCCGCACGTGCTGCTGTGCCGCGCGGATCGCCAGATTCCCGATGACGAGTCGAAAAAGATTTCGTTGTTCTCGAACGTGCCCGAAGACGCGGTGATCTCGGTCTGGGATGTCGACAGCATCTACAAAATTCCGCAGATGCTGCACGATCAGGGGCTCGACACGATCATTTGCGACGAGCTCAAGCTCTCGCCCAAGCCCGCCGATCTCACGCTGTGGGCCGATATCGTCGAGAAGCTCGAGCACCCGCGTCACGAGGTGACGATCGGCATGGTCGGCAAGTACGTCGATCTGACCGAATCGTACAAATCGCTGATCGAGGCGCTGCGTCATGCATCGGTCCATACGTCGACGAAGGTCAACATCGAATACATCGATTCGGAGCAGATCGAGCAAGAAGGTGTCGCGAGCCTCGCGCATCTCGATGCCATTCTCGTTCCGGGCGGCTTCGGTCGCCGCGGCACCGAAGGCAAGATCGCGGCGATCCGTCACGCGCGTGAGGCCAAGGTGCCGTACCTGGGCATCTGCCTCGGCATGCAGCTCGCGGTCATCGAATTCGCGCGCGATGTCGTCGGCATGAAGGATGCGAACAGTACCGAGTTCGATCCGGCCACGCCGCATCGCGTCGTGGCGCTCATCACCGAGTGGTATGACCGCGAGGGTCGCGTCGAGAAGCGTAACGAGGGATCGGACTTGGGCGGTACGATGCGCCTCGGCTCGCAGCGTTGCCCCGTCAAGCCCGGCACGATGGCCGAAGCGATTTACGGCAAGGATGTCAACGAACGGCATCGCCATCGCTATGAAGTCAACAACCGCTATGTCCCTCAACTCGAGGCGGGCGGGCTCGTCATCAGCGCGCGTACGCCCAGCGAAGATCTGCCCGAGATGATGGAACTGCCGCGCGAAATGCACCCGTGGTTCGTCGGTGTGCAGTTCCACCCCGAATTCACGTCGACACCGCGTGACGGACATCCTCTGTTCAAGGCGTTCGTCGAAGCGGCCCGTGCGTGCCATCTCGCGCGACTCGGGGAGAAGGTATGAAGCTCGCCGGTTTCGAGATTGGCCTCGACAAGCCGTTTTTTCTGATTGCGGGAACCTGCGTCGTCGAATCGGAGCAGATGACGATCGATACGGCAGGCGCGCTCAAGGAAATCTGCGCTGGACTTGGCGTACCGTTCATCTACAAATCGTCGTATGACAAGGCCAACCGCAGTTCGGGCAAATCTTTTCGCGGGCTCGGAATGGACGAAGGCCTGCGCATCCTCGGCGAAGTAAAGCGGCAACTGAACGTGCCCGTGTTGACGGACGTGCATTCGATCGAGGAAATCGAGTCGGTCGCGTCCGTTGTCGACGTGCTGCAAACTCCGGCGTTTCTGTGCCGCCAGACCGATTTCATTCACGCCTGCGCGCGCTCGGGCAAGCCCGTCAATATCAAGAAAGGGCAGTTTCTCGCGCCGCACGACATGAAAAATGTGATCGAGAAGGCGCGTGACGCGGCGCGCGAGGCCGGGCTTTCGGAAGATCGCTTCATGGCCTGCGAGCGTGGCGTTTCGTTCGGCTACAACAACCTCGTTTCGGATATGCGCTCGCTCGCCATCATGCGCGAAACGGGAGCGCCCGTCGTATTCGATGCGACGCATTCGGTGCAACTGCCGGGCGGGCAGGGCACGAGCTCGGGCGGTCAGCGCGAATTCGTCCCGGTGCTCTCGCGCGCGGCGGTGGCCGTCGGCGTGGCCGGGCTTTTCATGGAGACTCACCCCGACCCGGCGTGCGCGCTATCCGATGGCCCCAATGCCGTGCCGCTCAAGCGGATGGCCGAGCTGCTGGAAACGCTCGTTGCGCTCGATCGCATCGTCAAGCGTGCGCCACTGCTCGAGAGCCACTTCGACTGACGAACTGACGCACACCCACGCTTCGCGGATGATTCGTGGCGCGGCGACGGCACGCAAAGTGACTCGCAAGCGCGGCGACTCCGGGATGCAGTGGGAAAAACAAGCAAAAACGAGATAGAAGAAGCGGAATTCAACTTCATTTCTAGAGGAAATCATGAGTGCAATCGTAGATATCATCGGCCGCGAGATTCTGGATTCGCGAGGCAACCCGACCGTCGAATGCGATGTGTTGCTCGAGTCGGGCACGATGGGCCGTGCGGCCGTGCCGTCGGGCGCGTCGACGGGTTCGCGCGAGGCCATCGAGCTGCGTGACGGCGAAACCGGCCGCTATAGCGGCAAGGGCGTGCTGAAGGCCGTCGAGCACATCAATACCGAGATTTCCGAAGCGATCATGGGTCTCGATGCGTCCGAGCAGGCGTTCCTGGACAAGACGCTGCTCGAGCTGGACGGCACCGATAACAAGTCGCGCTTGGGCGCGAATGCGATGCTGGCCGTTTCGATGGCGGTGGCCAAGGCTGCGGCCGAGGAAGCGGGCTTGCCGCTTTACCGTTATTTCGGCGGATCGGGCGCGATGCAACTGCCGGTGCCGATGATGAACATCGTCAACGGCGGCGCGCATGCGAACAATAGCCTCGATATCCAGGAATTCATGATCGTCCCGGTGAGCCAGCCGACGTTCCGCGAGGCACTGCGTTGCGGCGCGGAAGTGTTCCATGCGCTCAAGAAGATTCTTGCCGATCGCGGCATGAGCACAGCCGTTGGCGACGAAGGCGGTTTCGCCCCGAATTTCGGCAGCAACGACGAGTGCCTCTCGACGATTCTTCAGGCCATCGAGAAGGCCGGTTACCGCGCGGGCGAAGACGTGCTGCTGGCGCTCGATTGTGCGGCAAGCGAGTTCTATCACGACGGCAAGTACCAGCTTGCGGGCGAGGGCTTGCAGCTGTCGTCGGCCGAGTTCACGGACTATCTCGCCACGCTCGCCGACAAATTCCCGATCGTGTCGATCGAAGACGGCATGCACGAGGGCGATTGGGCGGGCTGGAAGCTGTTGACCGACCGCCTCGGCAAAAAGATTCAGCTGGTCGGCGACGATCTGTTCGTGACCAACACACGCATCTTGAAGGAAGGCATCGAAAAGGGCATCGCGAACTCGATCCTGATCAAGATCAACCAGATCGGCACGCTCACCGAGACGTTCGCCGCCATCGAAATGGCCAAGCGCGCCGGTTATACGGCCGTCATTTCTCATCGCTCGGGCGAAACGGAAGACTCGACGATCGCCGACATCGCAGTGGGCCTCAACGCCGGACAGATCAAGACCGGTTCGCTCTCGCGCAGCGATCGCATCTCGAAGTACAACCAACTGCTGCGTATCGAAGAGGATCTCGGCGATATCGCCAGCTACCCCGGCAAGTCGACGTTCTACAATCTGCGTTGATCCAGGGTTTTTCGTCAACGATCGTTTTGCTCGCCGCCTCGTGCCTAGCCGCGGGGCGGTTTTGAATTTACGGCGCTTTCTCGCATGCGGCTCGTCACTGTCGTTCTCGTCGTCCTGCTCGTGCTGATCCAGTATCCGCTCTGGTGGGGACATGGCGGCTGGTTGCGCGTGCACGAACTGCGCGAGGCGCTCGACGCGCAGGCGCATAAGAATGCCGATGCCAAGGTGCGCAATCAGCGCATCGAGGGAGAAGTGCAGGACCTGCAAGGCGGCACGGCCGCGGTCGAGGAGCGTGCCCGTTATGAAATGGGCATGGTCAAGGACGGCGAAGTATTCGTGCAGTTCGTCTCGCCGAATACGCCGGCAAGTGCGCTGGCGCCCGCCGCGGCGAGCAATACCTCGACGCGTGGCGAAGTCTCGGCCGCGCCTGTCAGCGTAGTGCCCAATCCGGTTTCGCGCGCGAAGTTGCGCGGCAAAGAAGAAAAATCAGCCAAGAAGCGCGCCGCCGAAAAGACCCGGCAGTAGCCGTCGTCAGCCGCCCGTTACCGCCGTTCGCAAAGCGTCATTCGCGCGCTACCACCACCAACCGGGATAGACGCCTGGGCTGTAGTACCCGAAGCCCCCACCGCCGACGTAGCCACCGTAGATCGTAGGCGCCGGATAGTAATACGGCGCGTAGTAGGGCGCATAGTAGCGAGCCCAGTTATCGGCTGCGATCGCGGCGTCCTGGTCTTTCAACACCTGTTTGTCGATCTCGTCGTAACGCTTCTTCTCCGCACTGGTGAGCGGACGGGCCGGCGATGCCGCGCCTGGAGCGTCCGGCGGCAGGCGGCTCAGGATGGGGCCGGGGGGCGGCTCGACGACGCAGGCGGCGAGCGTCGTGGCTGCGGCGAGCACGAGCGCGAGTCTCACCGGTACGGTGCGGCCGTTTTCGACTCGTTTCATCGATGGGCGTTGAATGTGCGTTTTCATGATGGCCTCGCGAAGCCGCCTCTTGTGAATCCGTGTCTCGGGTATCGGGTATCGAATGAACCCCTCTGCGGCTGCCAGTGAAGCTTCGACCGGGCGCGCCGTCCGAAAGTGCCGCGGCCCGTGTCCCGCCGTCAATGCCGCTGCGATGCGGCCGGCGTCACCCCGACGGCGACATCGTTGGCCGAAAAGAGCTGCACGACATCGACGGGGTCGAACTCGAAGCGCTGATTGCAGTATTCGCAATGGATCTCGATTTGACCGTGCTCGTCGATGACACTGTCGACTTCCTCACGCCCGAGCATTTTGAGCATCGATCCCACCTTTTCGCGCGAGCAACTGCAGGCGAAGTGTGCCTGTGCCGGCGCGAAGTGCTGGACGTTCTCCTGCCAGAAAAGGCGCTTGAAAAGCGTCTGAGGTTCTTCCTTCAACAGCTCTTCTTGCGAGAGCGTCGAGCCGAGCACGCACACGCGTTCCCACGTATCGGCGTCATGCTCGCCCGCGTGCGGCACGATACCGCCGTCGCCGGGAAGTTTCTGCAGCAGCACCCCCACCGCCCGCTCGGTATTCGCGGCGAGCCACAGGCGCGTTTCGAGCTGTTCGGAGTGGCGCATATAGTGTTCGAGCACTTCGGCCATCGACTGGAGGGGGCCTGCCTCGCCATTCAACGGGACGATGCCCTGATAGGGCTCGTGCCCCGGGCGGCGGTCCTGCGGGTCGAGCGTGATGACACACCGTCCGTGCCCGCTGGCGTTGAGCAGATCCGCGAACGGTATCTGCGTGCGCTTGGCGGCTTCGGCTTCGAGCTCCGCGGAGAATTTCGCGGTGGCGCGCATGGCGAGCGACGAACTGCATTGGACGACGAGCATTTTCACCGGGCCGTCCCCGAAAATCTGCATGATCAGCGTGCCGTCGAATTTGAGATTCGCGGACAGCAGCGCGCACGCGGCCATCATCTCGCCGAGGATGTCGCGCACGGGAGCGGGGTATTGCCGGCGCGTCAGCACTTCCTGCCAGGTGTTGTGCAGCGAGACGATCTCGCCGCGCACCGGCGCCGTGCTGAACATGAATTTTTGCAAATGGTCTTCCACAGCCTGTTCCTTCGATCGTCGATATCGGCCGAGCCTGGTTCGCGCTGCATCAACCGATGCGCACGAGCTGTTCCTTGTAGAGCGCCCTGCGTTCGATATAGCCCTGGGCATTTTGCGCGAGGCGGCTCACCTCCTCGTCGGTGAGTTCCCGCACCACCTTGGCGGGCGCGCCGAGAATCAGCGTGCGTTCGGGAAACACCTTGCCTTCAGTGACGACGGCGCCCGCACCCACCAGACAATTGCGGCCGATCACCGCACCGTTCAGCACCACGGCCTGAATGCCGACGAGGGCGCCATCGCATACTGTGCAGCCGTGCAGCATTGCCTGATGCCCGACCGTCGCATTCGTGCCGATGACGAGCGGGTAGCCCGGATCGGTGTGAAGCACGGCGCCTTCCTGAATGTTGGTGCCGGCGCCGACTTGAATGGGCTCGTTATCGCCCCGTAGCGACGCGCCGAACCAGACGCTGGCATTTTCTTCGAGCGTCACGCGGCCGACGATGGTGGCCGTGTCGGCGACGAATACGCTTTCGTGAATGGTCGGGCCATGCTCGCCCAGCTTGTACATCGCCACAGTGAATGTCTCCCGTGCAAGGCCACGTGCCGCAGCCGTGGAGGGTGGCCGCGCACCGAGTAAAATGGCCGCCCTTGTCATGCGCTCTACGGCACGCGCGAGGCCGAATCGCGTATTGTAAACGGTCCCGCGTGGCACCGCGGCGTTCGCTGCCGGCGCGCCGCAGCGGCCGTGCCGGGTTGCGTTTTATCGATGGGTCCCGACTCAGTCATGTCAGCAACAGATTCTTCCGAAAGCGACGCAATCGAGCGTGAAGACGATGTTCGTCATCTCGCGCTTTGCGTGCTGCTCGAATGCGAGCCGTCGGCAAAGGCCGCTCATGCTCAGGCGCTGCATCGGCGCTGGCTGGCGCGCGGGTTGCCCTGTGGGGCTCAGGCGAGCATCGCCGAGCCCGCCGGCCTGCCGGGCAGGCCACGCGCGCCACTGCTCGTCGAACCGCGCCTGCTAGCGCATCGCGGCATGCGCTCGCCGGAGGGCCGCGCAGTGCTCCTACATGCGCTTGCCCATATCGAATTCAACGCGATCAATCTCGCGCTCGATGCCGTCTGGCGTTTTGAAGCCATGCCCGAAGCGTTTTACGGCGACTGGCTACAAGTCGCCGCCGAAGAGGCGCATCATTTCACGTTGCTCGCTGCGCGGCTCGCTCAACTCGGGCACGCCTATGGCGATTTCCCCGCGCACAACGGACTCTGGGACATGTGCGAGCGCACGCGGGCGGACGTACTCGCGCGCATGGCGCTGGTACCGCGCACGCTCGAGGCACGCGGGCTCGATGCGTCGCCGCCGATTCGCGCGCGGCTCGTGCAGGCGGGCGATCTTGATTCGGCTGCCATTCTCGATGTCATTTTGCGCGATGAAATTGGCCATGTTCGCATCGGGAATCATTGGTTTCGCTACTTGTGCGACGCGCGAGGGCTCGATCCGCACCCCACGTACGTCCGGCTGGCCGAGCAGTACCGCGCGCCGCGCTTGCGCGGGCCGTTCAACTTCGAGGCACGCCGCCAAGCCGGATTCGATGAATTCGAACTGTCGCGGCTGAACGGCGATGAAGGCGCGCCAAGCGACGCCTGATGCGCCCGACGAGGCGATCGTTCGAATCGATCCCGGCTACGTCCAATCCGCGGCGCGCAGACAAAGCGTTTCTCCCGATATAATCGAACGACCATTCGTTTTTCGGCGACGCTTCATGACTACTTCGCAATCCGACTTCCTGACCGTTCGCGGTGTGCGGCTGCACGTGCGCCGTTGGGGCCCGCCCGGCGCTCCAACGCTTTTCATGCTGCATGGCTGGATGGACGTTTCCGCGTCGTTCCAGTTCGTGGTGGATGCGCTGGGCGGCGATTGGCAGGTGATCGCGCCCGACGCGCGCGGTTTCGGTCTGTCGGATTGGCCCGTGGCGGAGCGCGGCGGCGGCCATTATTGGTTCCACGAGTACCTGGCCGACCTCGAAGCCTTGCTCGACCATTACGCGCCGACCGGACAAGTCAATCTCGTCGGACACAGCATGGGGGCAAACGTCGTGTGCCTGTACGCCGGCGTGCGGCCCGAGCGCGTGCGACGAGTCGTCGACCTCGAAGGGTTCGGGCTGGCGCCCGCAAAGGCTGCGCAGGCGCCGCACCGGCTCGCCGCCTGGCTCGACGACCTGCGCGCGCCTCCCACGCTCAAGACCTACGCGACGCTCGACGACGTCGCCGCGCGCTTGACGAAGAATAATCCGCGCCTTGCACCCGAGCGTGCGCGTTTTTTGGCCCGGCATTGGGCGAAACGCGGCGACGACGGGCGCTATGTGCTGCTGGCGGATCCGGCGCACAAGATGCATGGTCCGCTGCTTTACCGGCTCGACGAAATAATGGCGGTATGGGCGAAGGCCAGCGCGAAAGTCCTGCATGTCGAGGCCGTCCGATCGCCGACGCTTGCGATGCTGGCGGGCGCCATTCCGCTGGACGAGTTCAAGGCACGCTTCACGGCTTTTCGAGACTGGCGCGAAAAGATGATCGAAGACGCAGGACATATGGTTCATCACGATCAACCCGAGCAGGTGGCGGCGCTGATCGAGGCGTTTTGCGCCTGAGAGGGGCAAGCGCGTCCGGGCCGCGCTAGGGAAGCCCGAGCGGAACGCCGCATTGCAGTAAAATGCTCGGATACTCCCTCCGCTCGAAGCATGAACGCCGATCTGCATTGCCATTCCAACGTATCCGACGGGCTGCTCGCGCCCGCGGAGGTCGCGCGCCGTGCGCATGCGGGGGGCGTGACCGTCTGGTCGCTGACCGATCACGACGAACTCGGCGGGCAGAGCGAGGCTCGCGCCGCGGCTGAGGCGCTTGGCATCCGTTATTTGCCGGGGGTCGAAATTTCCGTGACGTGGGCCGCTCGCACGTTGCACGTCGTGGGGCTGGGCGTGGATCCGTCATGTCCGACGCTCGTCGAAGGGCTGCGTGCGACGCGCAACGGGCGTACCGCGAGGGCGCAGGCCATGGCCGCGGCACTCGAGGCAGTCGGCATTCCCGGTGCCTATGAAGGCGCGCTGCGGTTCGTGTCGAATCCCGACCTGATTTCACGCACGCATTTCGCGCGCTTCCTCGTCGAAAAAGGTTTTGCCCCGTCGACAGCCGACGTGTTCGATCGCTTTCTCGGCGAGGGTAAGCCGGGTTATGTTCCGCATCGTTGGGCGACCCTTGAAAACGCAGTCGGCTGGATTGGCGCGGCCGGCGGCATTGCGGTCATTGCCCATCCGGGGCGCTACCGCTATACGCCGCTCGAATTCGACGCGCTTTTCGGCGCCTTCGTCGATCTGGGGGGCCGTGCGATCGAGGTTGTCACGGGTAGTCACACGCCCGATCAGTACCGCGAATACGCCGATGTCGCGCGTCGTTTCGGATTCGAGGCGTCGCGCGGTTCGGATTTTCATGCGCCCGGCGAGGGTCGCGTGGAGCTCGGCGCGCTGCCGCCGCTGCCGCCCGATCTGACGCCCGTCTGGGACCGCCTGCTCTGATGCACGCGCGACGAGCGCAGTTTTCCGCGAGACCCGGCTGGGCGGCAGTGCGTCGCACGGCATCCGGTGCCTGCCATGCTCGCGCGTCGCGTCGCTGAACGCTCACTTCTTCCATGTCCCAATACTTCCGGATCCACCCCGATAACCCCCAGCCGCGCTTGATTGCGCAGGCGGTCCATATCGTGAAAGACGGCGGCGTGATAGCGCTGCCGACCGATTCGAGTTATGCACTCGCGTGCCGTCTCGACGATAAGGACGCCGTGACGCGTCTGCGCCGCATTCGCGGCCTCGATGAGCGGCAGCATTTGTCGTTGCTCGTGCGCGACCTGTCCGAGCTCGCGAATTTCGCGATGGTCGACAACGGGCAGTTTCGCTTGATCAAGTCGGTGACGCCGGGGCCTTACGTATTCATCCTGCAGGCGACGAAGGAAGTGCCCCGGCGGCTCTCTCATCCGTCGCGCAAGACGATCGGGCTGCGCGTGCCGGATCACGCCATCACGCTCGCGTTGCTCGAGGCGCTTGGGGAGCCGCTCATTGCCACGACGTTGATCCTGCCGCCGGACAGCGAACCTGTGAACGATCCCGAGGCGATCCGCATGCGGCTCGAAAAGCAGATCGATCTCGTGATCGACGGCGGCGCCTGCCCGCGCGAGCCATCGACCGTGGTCGATCTGACGGGCGATGAGCCGGTTCTCGTGCGTGCGGGGCGCGGTGCCCTCGAACCGTTCGGACTGAGTGCCATGGAGCAGTGAACGCAAGACGCTTGCCGCGCGAGACCGGCCCGCGACCAGTGCGGTACGGCCCCCTTGTTACAATAAGCCCGATATGGATGCTTCCCTGATACAAACGATAGCGGTCTATGCGTTGCCCGTGATCTTCGCGATTACGCTGCACGAGGCGGCGCACGGCTACGTGGCCAAGCTGCTTGGAGACAATACGGCCTACATGATGGGGCGGGTTTCGTTCAATCCGATGCGCCACATCGATCCGCTGGGCACGATCGCCATTCCGCTGCTGCTTTATTTCGCCACGGGCGGCGCGTTCATGTTCGGCTACGCGAAACCCGTTCCCGTCGCGTTCAGCAACCTGCGCAATCCGCGCTGGGGCAGCCTGTGGGTATCGCTCGCCGGTCCGGTCTGCAACTTTGCGCAGGCGCTGCTGTGGGGATTCATCGGCGTTGGCTTGTCGCTCTCGTCGGTCGACGAGCCGTTCTTCTCGCGCATGGCGGGCGCCGGCGTCAGCGTGAATCTCGTGCTGGGTATCATCAACCTGTTTCCGCTGCCGCCGCTCGACGGCGGGCGCGTAGTCATGGCGCTGTTGCCGCCGCGTCAGGCGATCGGCTTGGCGCGCCTCGAGCCGTATGGCTTTTTCGTCGTGATGGCGCTCGTGATCACGGGCGTGCTGACGAGGTTCTGGCTGCGGCCGCTCATGTCGCTCGGTTACGATGCCTTGACGGCCATCCTGACTCCCTTTGTCTCGCTCTTCAACTAAGACCATGTTTCCAGACCGCATTTTCTCCGGCATGCGACCCACCGGCTCGCTCCACCTCGGCCACTACCATGGCGTGCTGAAGAACTGGGTGCGCCTGCAGTCCGAATACCCGTGCTTTTTCTGCGTGGTCGACTGGCACGCGCTCACCACCCACTACGAGACGCCCGAGGTCATCGAAACCAACGTCTGGGAAGTACTGATCGACTGGCTCGCATCGGGAATCGATCCCGCGCAGGCGACGCTTTTCATCCAAAGCCGGGTCCCCGAGCATGCGGAGCTTTCGCTGCTGCTCGGCATGAGCGCGCCGCTCGGCTGGCTCGAACGTGTGCCGACCTATAAGGAGCAGATCGAGAAGCTGAAGGACAAGGACCTCTCGACATACGGTTTTCTCGGCTATCCCGTGTTGATGGCGGCGGACATTCTGCTTTATCGCGCCTCGCTCGTGCCGGTCGGCGAAGATCAGGTGCCGCACGTCGAGATGACGCGCGAGATCGCGCGGCGCTTCAATCATCTTTATGGGCGCGAGCCCGATTTCGAAGAAAAGGCGCTCGAGGCAGCCAAGAAGCTGGGCGGCAAACGCGCGAAGCTCTACCGCGAGTTGCGCAATGCCTATCAGCAAGAGGGCGACGACGAAGCACTCGAGCAGGCGCGTGCGCTGCTGCAGGAGTCGCAAAGCATTTCGATGAGCGATCGCGAGCGGCTTTTCGGCTACCTGGAAGGTGCGCGCAAGATCATCCTCGTCGAACCGCAGGTGCTGCTGACGAAGGCTTCGCGCATGCCGGGGCTCGATGGGCAGAAAATGTCGAAGTCCTATGGCAACACCATCGGGTTGCGCGAGGACGCCGATACGATCGCCAAGAAAGTCCGCACGATGCCGACGGATCCCGCGCGGGTGCGCCGGACCGATCCGGGCGACCCCGACAAATGCCCCGTCTGGCAACTGCATCAGGTCTATACCGACGAGGCCACCCACCAATGGGTGCAAAAGGGCTGCCGCTCGGCCGGTATCGGCTGTCTCGAATGCAAGCAACCCGTTATCGAGGGTATCTTGCGCGAGCAGCAGCCGATGCTCGAGCGGGCGCAAAAGTATATGGACGACCCGACGCTCTTGCGGGCCATCGTGGCCGACGGCTGCGACAAGGCGCGCAAGTTCGCCACCGAGACGATGCGCGACGTACGCGAGGCCATGGGCCTTTCGTACTCCTGATCGGTCGGCGTTCGCGATGCACGCGCAATGTGCCCGGGCGGGGTTGCGATGAGCGGCGAGCACGCGGCGGCGCCGGGCGCTTCCGCCTGGATCGTCCGGTGGTCGCATCTGCTTGCGCCGGATGCGACCGTGCTCGACGTTGCCGCGGGTAGCGGTCGTCATGCACGCTGGTTCGCCGCGCGCGGGCATCGAGTGATCGCCCTGGAACGCGACCCCGACGCGCTTGCGGCACTGGCGCAGATCGAGGGTGTCGAGCCCGTCGCAGCCGATCTCGAAGACGGCAGTCCGTGGCCGTTTCCCGATGCGGCACGGTTTGCGGCCGTCGTTGTCACGAATTACTTTCATCGCCCGCTGTTGCCGCGTCTTGTCGCATCGCTCGCGCCAGGCGGCTTTTTGTTGTACGAAACGTTCGCGCAGGGCAATGAAACGGTCGGGAAACCTTCGAACCCGGCGTTTCTGCTCGCGCCGGGCGAGCTGCTCGACGCCGTGCGCGGCACGTTACGGGTCATCGCGTTCGAAGACGGTTACACCGCATTACCGCGGCCTGCGTTCGTGCAGCGCCTGTGCGCGGTGCGCGAGGCCGAGAGCGTTCGGGATGCCGTGGGCGGGGCGGGCGCAACCCCGGGTCAGCCGCGTTACGATTTGAGCGGCTAATCCGCTACAATCGCGCTTTCGGAATGGAATTCATGGCGTTTCATGGCTAACGGCACATCCAGCAGCAACCGGGACGGCGTCCGGATTCGCGGCAGCATTCCCGCGATCGTCACGCCGATGCTCGACGAGGGCGGCCTCGATCTGGCGGCGTTTCGCAAGCTGATCGACTGGCATATCGAGGAAGGCACCAACGCGCTCGTCGTCGTGGGTACGAGCGGCGAATCGGCCACGTTGTCGGTCGAGGAGCACGTCCTCATGATCGAAACGGCCGTTACGCACGCGGCCGGCCGTATTCCGGTGATTGCCGGCGCCGGGGGCAATTCGACCTCCGAGGCGATCGAGCTGACCGAGCGGGCGAAAGCCGTGGGCGCCGACGCCACGCTGCAAGTCGTCCCTTACTACAACAAGCCGACGCAAGAGGGCATCTACCGCCATTTCGCGAAAATCGCGGAAGCGGTCGATTTGCCCGTCATTCTCTATAACGTGCCGGGCCGTACGGTGGCCGACATGTCGAACGAGACGATCCTGCGCCTCGCACAGGTGCCGGGCATCATCGGCGTGAAGGAGGCGACGGGCAACATCGATCGCGCGGCACATCTGATCAAGGCCGCGCCGTCGCATTTCGGCATCTATAGCGGCGACGACCCGACCGCGATCGCGCTCATGCTGCTCGGGGGCCACGGCAACATTTCCGTGACGGCGAATGTCGCGCCGCGCGCGATGAGCGAGCTGTGCAAAGCGGCGCTCGAGGCCGATGCGAAGACCGCCCGAGAAATTCATCTCCGTTTGCTGTCGTTGCACAAGACGCTTTTCATCGAATCGAATCCGATCCCGGTGAAATGGGCGCTCGAGGAGATGGGCCGGATACAAGGCGGCATCCGCCTGCCGCTGACGCGTCTCGACGAGCGCTGCCACGGTGCCGTGCGCGATGCGTTGCGCGAGGCAGGCGTGCTGCGATAAAGGCGGTACCGATGTCCGCGCGCGCACGCAACGGCGCGCCGGCTGCTGTCATTCACTAACCGAGATCGTTCTCGACTCGCGCTCCAGCATCGTTGCAGGCACGCGTTCGCATCACGAAGGGTTCCATGAAACGTTCTGTTTTTTTCATTCATGCCGCGCGTACGGCGGCGCTTGTGCTCGCGCTCGGATCGCTTGCCGGCTGCGACACCCTCAACGAATGGTTCTCGTCCGATAAAGTCGATTACAAGGCCACGCGTTCGGCCCCGTCGCTGACGGTCCCGAGCGATCTGACGGCGAGCACCGCGCCGACACAATACACGGCCCCGCCGTCGAACGCGGCACTCGGCGGCGCGCCCGAGCGCAATCGCACGACCGCGGGCAATGCGACGGAAGGGGTGCCGAGCGCGCAAGACCCCTATGGCATGCATATCGAGCGCGATGGCGACCGCCGCTGGCTCGTCGTCGACGGCCGCTCGCCCGACCAGCTTTGGCCGCAGTTGCAGGAATTCTGGCAGGACAATGGCTTCGCGCTGAAAACCAATGCGCCCGCAACGGGCATCATGATGACGGACTGGGCGGAAAACCGCGCCAACATACCGGACGATTGGTTTCGCCGCACGATTGGCCGGGTGATCGATTTCGCGTACTCGTCGGGCACGCGCGACAGATTCCGTACGCTCGTCGAACGCGGCCCGAACGGCGCGACCGATATTTCGATCACGCATAGCGCGCTCGAAGAAGTGCTGACCGGGCAGGACAAGGACTCGTCGCGCTGGGTGGAACGTCCGCGCAATCCGGTGCTGGAAGCCGTGTTTCTTTCGAAGCTGATGCAGAAGTTCGGCCTGACCGACGCACAATCGAAGGAACTGCTCGCGAACGCGCGTCCCGGCACGGCGCCTGTCACGATCGATATGGCCGGTGCCCAGACGACGCTCGAGCTTCAGGAGTCTTTCGATCGGGCGTGGCTGCGCGTCGGGCTGGCGCTCGACAGGACGAATTTCACGGTCGATAACCGCGATCGCGCCAAGGGGCTCTATTACGTGCGCTACGCCGATTCGATGGCCGAGCTCAAGCGCGACGGCCTGTTCGGCAAGCTCTTCTATCGCAAACCGGTGGCATCCGCACCGGGGCAGTCGTTCCTCGTCAATGTCCGCCAAAAAGGCGAGGGCCAGACGCAGGTCGCAATCGTGGATGCAAACGGCCAAATCGATACCTCGCCCGAAGCGAAGAAGATTCTGTCGCTCCTGCATGCCGAACTGAACTGACGGGCCGTTCATGCGTTTTGCCAGTCTCGGCAGCGGAAGCGAAGGCAACGCGCTCGTCGTCGAAGCGACGAGCGGGACGACGGCGACGCGCGTATTACTGGATTGCGGATTCTCGGCGAAAGAACTCGAACGGCGGCTTGCGCGTCTCGAATGCGGCATCGAGCAGCTCGACGCCATTCTCGTCACGCACGAGCACAGCGACCACATTGGCAGCGCGCTGACGGTCGCTCGCAAATGGAGTGTCCCGCTTTATATGAGTTGGGGCACGGCACGCGCGGTGGGTGCGGACGTGGCGCCGGGCGTCGATCTCCACGTGTTATGGGGTGACGAGACGGCCGCTATCGGCGACCTGCAAGTATGCCCTTATACGGTTCCCCACGACGCGCGCGAGCCGCTGCAGTTCGTTTTCGGGGACGGCGCGCATCGATTGGGCGTGCTGACGGATGTCGGTACATCGACGCCGCATATCACAGCGATGCTCCATGACTGCGACGCGCTGGTGCTCGAATGCAATCACGATGTCGATATGCTGGCGACGAGCCGCTATCCGGCATCGCTGAAGGCGCGAATCGGCGGTAACCACGGGCATCTCAGCAACGACGCGGCAGCGGTCATTCTGGCGTCGCTGCGTCGCTCACGGCTCAAGCATATCGTTGCGGCGCATCTGAGCCAGCAAAACAATCAGCCAGAGCTTGCTCAGGCCGCGCTGGCGCGTGTGCTGGGCTCCGCTATACACGACGTGATGGTTGCATCGCAGGACGACGGTTTCGCGTGGCTGACGCTAGGCGGTGTCGAGTAAGGGCGATGTCGGTTCGCGGCAACGCAATTCGCAATTGGCGCAGACAAGAAAAAACCGGCTCGAAGCCGGTTTTTTCTTGCCTTGCAGCTTGACAGCTTACTGGCTTGCGCCCGAAGCCGGAGCGGCAGCCGACGCAGCAGCGTCCGAAGCAGCGGCAGCAGCACCCGAAGCCGCAGCAGCGTCGCTCGCAGCAGCACCAGCGCTCGAAGCAGCGTCCGAAGCGGCAGCAGCGGCGGGAGCCGAAGCAGCAGCAGCGTCGCTAGCCGGCGCAGCAGCTTGATCGCTGCTCTTGTTGCATGCGGCCAAAGCCATGGCAGCCAACAGGGATGCTACGAGGAGGGATTTCTTCATGATCACGTCCTTTTATGGTTAAAGGTAAGCAACAGCGCGAAATAATACCGGTAATGTGCTCCAACACCAACCTGGGCCGCTGGTGGGATGCACATCAGAGCGTGAATCTTCCCCACGGCTTGGGCGGAAATTATATGCACTTTCGTACGGACCGTCGACAAACCAGGGTCAATACGTTGCCTTTCTCATACAGAATTTCAGCTTTTTGAACAATAGGGACGATTACCTCAAGCGGATGCGCCGATCCGTACCCAGCCGGCAAGATACCACTCGTGCAACAGCGCTGTCATCGACGAATCGGCAGATAGTGTTACAAACCGTTTCCCCTCGAGGCGCCTCGCGTCGGCCAGCTCCAGCAGCCACTTTTTGCTCCGCGGCAGGCGGTCTTCCTCGCCGTTGAGAAAGTAGCTGTCCTTTCCGTACAGGAGCGTCGTCTTCCTGTCGAGCCGAACCCCATGGCGAAGCGCCTTTTTCACGAACGCCGCCTCGTTTGCCGGCCGCTCGGGCGCCTCGAAGACGACGTGAGCCTTCGGTTCGCCCAGATAGCTGCCAAGGAACGAGACGATATCGCGCTCGCTCCAGCGTATACCAGCAAGGATCGCGCCGACCTGCTCGATCAGCCCATCCGGCAGCCGTGCGGGATGCTTGACGGCGTCTTGCCGGGGATCGCGATAGCGGTCGTCCTCACGCGCTTGCTGCGCCACGCTGCCGCGTTCGGCCAGGTGATAGAGAAATTGGCCGATCAGTTCGCGCGCCGAAGGCGAGCGAAAGCCGATCGAGCACGTCATGCATTCGCCGAGCGCCACGCCGTCGTGAGCGATGTGGGGCGGCAGATACAGCATGTCGCCCGGTTCCAGTACCCATTCTTGCTCGGGCTCGAAGCGCTGTAAGACTTTCAACGGCAATCCGTCTTTCAGGGAAAGATCTTTTTGAGCGGAAATTCGCCAGCGTCGCTTGCCCTGCACCTGCAGCAAAAACACGTCATAGGAATCGAAATGTGGGCCCACCCCGCCGCCGTCGGTGGCGTACGAGATCATGAGGTCGTCGAGCCGCGCGTCCGGAGCGAAGCGGAACCTGTCGAGCAAGGCGCGAGCGCGGTCATCGTGCAAATCGACGCCTTGCACGAGCAGCGTCCATTCGCGGCGCCGCACGCTCGGGATTTGGTCGGGTTCGAAGGGACCGTGTGCAAGGCGCCATGCGCCCCGAAAATGCGTAATGAGCCGTGCTTCCGCGTCGTCGCTTGCCGCCAGAGCGAAGAGCTCGTCGCGCGCGAGCGGGGGCGCGATGCCGGGCACGGCCTGACGGACGAGCAACGGTTTTTTCTGCCAATACCGGCGCATGAATTCGGACGGCGTCAAATTCGCGAGTAACGGCGTCGGTAAGTCGGGTGGAGGGGGCAAAACGGCGGACGCGGCAGAAGTGGCGGATGGAGCTGAGGCCGGTGTGTGGTCAAGGGGCCGCTTGGGCATCGTATAATGAGACCGTATTTTGGAGATTCCGAATGAAAATCGCGAAGAACACTGTCGTCTCGGTCGCCTATAAGTTGTCGGACGCGCAAGGCAATCTGATCGAGGAAAGCGACGAGCCGATGATCTATCTGCACGGCGGGTATGATGGCACGTTCCCCAAGATCGAGGAAGAACTCGATGGGCAAGAGCCGGGCTACCAAACGCAGATTCAGCTCGAGCCGCAGGACGCGTTCGGCGAATATGACCCAGACCTCGTGAAAATCGAGCCACGCAACCGCTTTCCGGAACCGCTCGAAGTCGGTATGCAGTTCGAGGGTACGCCGGAAGACGGCGACGACGACATCGATACACTGATTTACACCGTGACGGACTTGGCCGAAGACAAGGTCGTACTCGATGGCAATCATCCTCTGGCGGGCATGGCGTTGCGCTTTGCACTGACGGTCAAGGAAGTTCGCGAGGCGACGGCCGACGAGATCGAACACGCTCATGTGCACGGTGCCGATGGCCTCGAAGTCCTCGACGAGGACGACGACGAAGACGAGCCGGGCTCAGCTCCCACCTTGCACTGAACCTGGGCCGCTGCGCGTTGGCGCCGCCGGCGCTTCGGGCGGCGGTATCTTCCTGTCGATACTGCCGCTCGCGCTGCCTGCCTGCGGCCACGCAGGCGGTTGCGGTAGTAGCGGCGGTTCGGAGGCAGGCGCTTCCGGGACGGCGGGCAGGGCGGCCGGAGGCGTCGGGAGAAGTTCCGAAGCGCCCGGCGCGACAGACGGGGAGGCGATGCGCGGCGGCATCGCAGGCATCTCCCGCATCTGTGCCGGAATACGGCGCACGGTGACCTGAAACGGCGGCGTCCTGTCGAAATTCACATCCACTCTGACCCATTGCCTCGTTCTCTCTCGCGGCGCAATCGCGATGCGCGTGACGTTCGTCATGCGCGATCCCTTGTCGTCAAAGAGCGGTTGGTCGATGGTAAAACCTCGAGACAGGGCAGCCGTGTCGTCGTGAATGACGACGACCGGCCCTCGGTACGTCTCGGCCGCTTTAACGAGAGAGCGTTTGAATTCGAGGTAGCCGTCGCGCTTGCGCGTGCGGCCCATGCGGAGCCACGAGAAGCGTTCCGCATGTTCGTAGCGCGCGAAGTCCGGGTCCGCCTCCACGAAAACGACGAGCGCGTGCGCATTGCGTCGACGGGCGTATTCGGCCGCGTGTTCCAACCAAAAGGCGGAGGCGATGGCGCGGTCGTCGTATTCCCCGTTGCGGCCACCGCCGCTCAGATAATGATTATTGCCGCCGACGACGTTCAGGCTCACGAATACGGTGTCGTCCAGCTGCCAGCGGACGTTTTCCCGATATGAATGAAACCGCGCGACGTCGCTTTCGCGTTTGAGGACAATCGGCGATTGGCCGAGCGAGACATTGTCCGCATAAATCGTTTGACGCAGGAAGTCGAGCCGCTCCGCCGCGTCGTAGCCGCCGCCATTTGCGCTGCCGCATTCCGCCCAGTCGTATTGCCCCGGCACGACGATGAGGGGCACGCGCGAGGTTGCCAGAATTTGCTGGCGCTGCGCATAGACGTTGTCGGTGCAGCGCTCGGAGGGCCCTTTCAGGTTGCCGTCGTAGACAACGAATGCAATGTCCTCCTCGACTCCGATTGCTTGAAGGAGTCGCTGCGTAGCCGCCTCGTCGGCACTTGCTCGCATCGTTCCCGCAATGACGGAGAAGGCGAAATGCGCTCTGGCCGCGAGAGCGGCCTCACCGTAAGCGAGCGCAAGCAGTGCGGCGAAACCGACCGCTACCGGGCGCAGCGCGGCGCGCGCAAGCCGGCCTTTCTCAGTGTCGGTCGTCTTGCGCCGCATTGGCCTGTTCATGCAGCTCGTAGAGGAGATCGAGCGCTGCGCGCGGGTTGAGCTCGTCGGGGTCGATGCCGCGCAGGCGACTGATGACCGGGTGCGGCGGTGCATCGTGTTCGTGCGCGGATTCGTCGGGTGCGTCTTCGACGAACGGTGCCGCCGCGAACAAATCGAGTTGCGGTGTTGCGTAACCGACCGATTGTTGCTCGAGATGCGCGAGGTGTTTGCGTGCGGCGCGTATGACGGCGGCCGGCACGCCCGCCAGTTGCGCGACCTGGAGCCCGTAGCTCTGGCTTGCGGGGCCTTCTTCGACGGCATGAAGAAAGACGATCCCATGCCCATGCTCGACGGCGGACAAGTGGACGTTCGCGGCTTGCGGGAATTCAGCCGGCAGTTGCGTGAGCTCGAAATAGTGTGTGGCGAAAAGCGTCTGACAACCGTTGTGCGCGAGCAGGTGCCGAGCGATGGCCCAAGCGAGTGCGAGGCCGTCGAACGTCGACGTACCGCGCCCGATTTCATCCATCAATACGAGGCTTGCCGGCGTTGCATCGTTGAGGATTGCTGCGGCCTCCGTCATCTCCACCATGAACGTGGAGCGGCCGCCGGCCAGATCGTCGGCGGCGCCGATGCGGGTGAAGATTCGATCGATCGGCCCGAAGGTGGCGCGGCGGGCCGGCACGTAACTGCCGACATAGGCGAGCAGCGCGATCAACGCCGTTTGCCGCATGAAGGTCGATTTGCCGCCCATATTGGGACCGGTGATCAACAGCAGTTTGCGCTCGGGGCTCAAGCAGCAGTCGTTTGCGACGAATTGTTCGACCTGCGCTTCGACGACCGGGTGCCGTCCCTGCTCGATATCGATGCCGATCTCCGTCGTGAACGTGGGTGCGACCCAGTCGAGGGCTTGCGCACGTTCCGCGAAGGCGGCCAGCAAGTCGAGTTCGGCAAGCGCCGACGCCACGCGCTGACATTCGCCGATGTACGGCAGCAACGCTTGCAGCACGGCGTCGTAGAGCGCTCGCTCGCGTGCAAGCGCGCGTTCCTGCGCCGATAGCGCCTTGTCTTCGAATGTCTTGAGCTCCGGAGTGATGTAACGCTCCGCATTCTTGAGCGTCTGACGCCGACGGTAGTCGTCGGGGACCTTGTCGGTTTGCCCTCGCGTCACCTCGATATAGAAACCGTGGACCTTGTTGTATTCGACGCGCAGATTGGCAATGCCGGTGCGCGCGCGCTCACGCGCCTCGAGGTCGATGAGGAATTGCCCGCAGTTTTCCGAGATATCGCGCAACTCGTCGAGTTCGGCGTCATAGCCACGTGCGATGACGCCGCCGTCGCGCACCATCGCAGCCGGCTCCTGGGCGATGGCGCGCTGGAGCAGTTCGCCGCATTCACGCGGCGGCTCGAGGGCGGCCGCGATGCGTTCGAGCGCAACCGCGCCGGCCGCGGCATGCGCCACCTGTTCGCGCAGCGCAGGCAGGGCAGCGAACGTATCGCGCAAGCTCGACAAGTCGCGCGGGCGCGCCGATAGCAATGCGAGGCGGCCTGTGATGCGTTCGATGTCGGCGATGTGCCGTAAGACCGCTCTGAGCGCATCGAGACTTGCATGGACAGGCGCGTCGAGGAGTGCGCCGATCGCGCCGTGCCGCTCGCGCGCCGACCCGGCGTCGCGCGGTGGGTGATGGAGCCAGTGACGCAGGAGGCGGCTGCCCATCGTCGTACAGCAAGTGTCGAGCAATGAGCACAGTGTCGGCGATTCGCCGCCGCGCAGCGTTTCGGTCAGCTCGAGATTGCGACGCGTCGCAGGGTCCAGCCCGATATATTCGGATTCATACTCGACTCTGAGACTGCGGACGTGTCGCAGTTGTTGCCCTTGTGTCGCCGAGGCATATAGCAGCAGCGCGCCGGCCGCTCCGCACGCGGCCGTCAGCGATTCAGCACTGAAGCCGTCGAGGCTCGCTACGTTCAGCTGATCGCAAAGCCGCTGTTTGCCCGATGCGATATCGAAATGCCATGTGGGCACGCGCGTGACGGTACCGGGCACGGTGGCCGGGAGCGGCGCTGCCGGCGTATCGGCGGCCAGGATTTCGGCCGGCCGGATGCGTTCGAGCGCGGCAGCGAGCTGGTCTGGCGCTACCTCGGCCAGCCTCAGTGCGCCGCTCGCGAGATTGAGCCAGGCGAGGCCGACGCCCGTTACGACGCCGCGTTTATTGTGCGCGGGGCTCATCGCGAGCAGATAGGCATCGCTCTTGTCTGCGAGCAGCGCTGCATCCGTCAGGGTGCCGGGGGTCACCACGCGCACGACCTTGCGCTCGACCGGGCCCTTCGACGCAGCCGGATCGCCGATCTGCTCGCAGATTGCGACGGACTCGCCGAGTTTGACGAGCTTCGCCAGGTATTGCTCGACCGCGTGATGCGGCACGCCGGCCATCTTGATCGGATTGCCGGCCGATGCACCGCGCTGCGTGAGTGTCAGATCGAGCAGGCGCGCCGCTTTTTCAGCGTCGTCGAAGAACAGCTCGTAAAAGTCGCCCATCCGATAGAAAACGAGCGTGCCGGGGTGTTCGGCCTTGATGCGCAGGTACTGCTGCATCATCGGCGTATG
>NZ_DASXWY010000122.1:0-7395 GCF_036503415.1 Trinickia sp.
GACAGGACGCCGCTCGACGGAACCCACGCGGTACGGGCCGGATACATATCGTAGACGGGGAACTGCGCGGGGCCGTGCCCCGGGATTCGGTCGAGCGAGACCAACTGCGGATAGTAATGCAGCATCATCGACGTCTCGATCACCGCGGCGTGCTCGAGCGCGATGCCGGGAAAGCCATCCGGAAAAACCGCATCGAGTGTTTCCTTGCGACAGAACTCCCAGTTCTCGGCCCGCATGACCTCCATGCCGGTGTGCTCCCCGATCTCACGCATCGCGAGTTCGATCCCTTCGGTGACGAACCACTGATTCTCGAAATGTCCGACGACGATCGCGAGACGCCTGACACCGTGACGGTGGAATTCACGTACCGCGTCACGGATCAAGCTGCTCAATGTCGCTCCGTCGACGCTGGTCGTGCCGCAGAAATGCTGACCGCCGCCGCTTCTCGGCTGCGATTTGTAGCCGTATGAGATTGCCGGCGCCACGATACCGCCCACCTCGCGCGCCACGTCTTCGCAGATCGCGCTCGCGAGCAACGCATCGGTGCCGAGCGGAAGATGGGGCCCGTGTTGTTCCGTCGCGCCGCACGGGAGAAATACGACCGATCCGGCTTTGACGCGCTGCTCGTATTCCATCCAGGTCATGTTGTCCATGCGCACGGGGTTCATGTCGAGCTCCTGTTGTCGACGAGCGGCGCCTGTGACGAGCGAACCTGGCGCCGTCCGAGATGAAGGAGGTAGTAGCTTCCGCCACCGACGGCGAGACCGGCGAGCCATGAAAGATCGATACCGCCCATCGCGATGGCGATGGGTCCTTGCATCGATTCGATGCTCCCGATCTGAAAGAGCCACGCTGCGAACACACCCAATGACAACGCGGCGACCCCGGACCATTTGATGTCTCCGCAGCCGCTGACGGTGTGGTGGCGGTATAACGCATCGACATCGATGCTGCCGCGACGGATCACGAAGAAATCCACGAGGACGATTCCGGCCCACGGTGCGATCCACACGACGAAGAACACCATCGTGTCTTCGAATGTGCTCGCGAACGTGCCCGAGCGCAGGAACAGATAGAGGATCAGAAGCGCGACGATGCCGGAGACGGCGGAAACGGCCCACCGCGGAACGCGCAGATCCAGCGACAGCGTAGCAAGCGCGGCCGAATAGATGACGACGATATTGGTCGCGACCGGGCCGTGGACGAGCACGAGCAGCACCGGAAGCGCCATCGCACCGAACGCGGCGACGATGAGCTGGGACGGATCGGTGCCCGTGCCTGCCGACGCGATCGCCGCGCCCAATAGCGCGAGCCAGACCGTCGGCAGGAACATGCCGAGCGACGTCGCGCGAAAGACCTGCCGGCTGGTCAACGTCGGCTTCGTGAAGCGCGTGTAGTCCGATGCATAGACGAGCCACGAAATTCCCCAGCCGATGCCGATCGCCGTCATCAGCTTGCTCATCGCGGATAGCTTGCCGATCCCGTGTGCCGTCGACACATGCCAGTGGATATCCACGTGCGTGAAGGCGAGCACGGTCATCGCGACCATGATGGCCAGCACGAAAGGCATCGTGTACCGCTCGAAATAACGGATCGCGTGAAAACCCCATGTCGCGATGCCGACTTGAATCACCATGACTGCCACGGCAATGGCATATTTGAGTTCGATGCCGCCGCCGATACCCATGCGATCGAGCGCCGCAACGGCGAGATCGAGCACGATCCACGTATTGATCGCCACCCAGCCCATCGGCATCAACACCTGCATGAGGGTGGGAAGCCAAGCGCCACGCCGGCCGAATGCCAGCCGCGAGAGCACCATTTGGGGAACGCCGCAGCGATGCCCGATCACGCACATGGCGCCGAACAACGCGCAACCCAGCACGTTGCCGATCACGATGACGAGAAGCGTCTCGACGAGACTCAAGCCGAGCTGGATGCCGATCGCGCCGAGCACCCAATTGATCGGCGCGACATTTGCGCCGGCCCAGATCCAGAACTGGTCGAGCTGCCCCGAGGTTCTGCTTTCGTACGGCACGGGTTCGATACCGTGCACATCGAATGTGCTACCGGTGCCCTCCTGCGCTTGCAACATCTGATTGTTCGACACGGCTGTCTCCTCTTCGAACGCTACGCTGAATCGTTGAGTACGTATTGGAGCGAAGACAAATAAACGGCGAAACCGATGATTTCTCAACCGGGGTTGAGAAAAACGAAAGACCCGCCATTCAACCCGCGTCGTTGAGATTTTCTCAACTGGCCCAAAAAATTCATCAATCGTGCGCGCGAACACGTCGTGGCTAAATCGGTGTTCCGGATCGATCCATCTCTTTCGTTCGGCAACAAAAAGGAGCACCCTATGACCACTCTTTTGCACATCGATGCAAGCGCACGCGGTGACCGCTCGCTCAGCCGCAGGCTGTCGGGCGCCTTCGTCGACGCCTGGAAGCAGTTGGAGCCAAACGCCACGATCATTACCCGCGATGTCGGAGCCAATCCTCCTGCGTTCATTACCGAGGAATGGATTGCCGCTGCCTTCACACCCGAGCAGGATCGGACGCCGGCGCAGCGCGAGACATTGCGCCTGTCCGACGAACTGATCGACGAAGTCGACTGCGCGGATGTGATCGTCATCGGCACGCCCATGTACAACTACGGGATGCCGGCCGCGCTGAAGTCGTGGTTCGACAAGGTGATCCGCGTGGGCAAGACGTTTACGTTCGACCTTGCTCGCGGCGACTTTCCGCTCGCGCCGATCATGTGCGGCAAGAAGCTCGTCATGCTCAGCTCGCACGGCGAGTTCGGATTCGGGCCCGGCGGCGTACGCGAAAAGATGAATCACCTCGATACCCATATCCTCACTTGCGCGCATTACCTGGGTGTCGAGGAAAGCCACGCGATCAGCATCAGCTATCAGGAATTCGGCGACGAACGACATCGAGCGTCGATGGCGGACGCCTTTGCCGCCGTCCCCGAACTGGTTCGCCAGTTGGCTGATGTCCGGGAGACTGCCAGCAGCTGAACACCATGCATCGAAGCAGGAGCCTCTGAATTTTCTCGTGGAGAAACAGCACATGAATACGACAACGGTTGGCCGTGACGGCACGCCTTTGCGCATTCCCGCGCGCAGCGGCGTGGCGGTCCGGCTCGCCAAAGGCGCGACGATCAAGGTGATCAACACACACGGTCATCAGGTCATCGATACCTGGGCGTTCAATGGGGATGACATCGGCGAGTCGATGTCGATGGAGCATAGCCGAGCATCGATGCTGAGGACGGTACCGAAGGTGGGCGACACGCTCGTCACGAATCATCGGCGGCCCATCCTGACGATGATCGAAGACACGACGCCCGGCGTGCACGACACGCTGATTGCAGCCTGCGACCGGCACCGCTACGCGCAGTTGGGCGTCGAGGGCCACCACGACAACTGCACCGACAACCTCGCCACTGCGCTCGCAAGCCTCGGCCTGACGGCGCACGATACGCCGTGTCCGCTCAATCTCTTCATGAACGTGCCGGTGCACGCGAACGGGCAACTGGAATTCGCGCCGCCGGTCAGTCGAGCTGGCCAGCACGTCGCCCTGCGCGCGGAAATGGACTGCATCGTCGTGATGTCGGCCTGTCCGCAGGATGTCACCGCAGTCAACGGCATGCTGCCGACCGACGCGCATTATGCAATTTACTGAATGCCTTGTTGCCGCGCTGCCTTCTGCCTGCTAAGCGCGGGCCGGCATTCGGTAGAATGCACTCACCGTAACCGGCCGACTTCGGAATGAGGGCGTTTCGCCATGCGCAAGTTGCCACCGCTCAATTCGATCCGCGCATTCGAGGCGGCCGCCCGCCATCAAAGCTTCACCGCGGCCGCAGCCGAGCTCTCCGTGACGATCACGGCCGTGAGTCATCAGATCCGGCAGCTCGAGGCGCGTATCGGCCACAAACTCTTCGAAAGAACGGGGCGTGCCGTGACGCTCACGCCGGTCGGCAAGACGATCTACCCGCTGCTCAGGGACAGCTTCGACCAAATGGCCCAGGCGTTCGAGATCGTCAATACGCCGACCAACGACGACTCGATTCAGATCTCGGCCACGCGAGCGTTCGCCGAGCGCTGGTTGATGCCGAGGCTGTCGCAGTTCAACGCGATCCACCCGGAAGTCGTGGTGCACCTCCACGGTTCGGAAAATATCGTGGATCTGCGGGCCGAGTCCATCGACCTCGCTATCCGGTATGGGCCCGTCAATGACGATCCACGGGATGCCTTGATTCTGGAAGATTGTTATCTGGCGGTCGCCGATCGAGGTATTTGTCCGGAGGGCCGGAATCCGACGATCGAAGACTTCCGCAAACATCCGCTGCTCGCCTACAAGTGGGCAAACAGCGCGTTGAATGCGCCCGACTGGTCGGCCTGGCTCGCGCGGGTCGACCACGATAAAACCGTTCACTTTCGCATGTCGTGGTACAGCGAGGAGATGCTCGCGCTCTACGCCGCCGAGTGCGGGCTCGGGCCGTTGATGTGCAGCAACGTGCTCATCGATGAGGAACTGCGTACGGGCCGCCTACGTCGGATCGAGGGTCCGTGTCTGCCGGGGTTTGCGTACCGCCTCGTCGTGCCGTCTTCAACTCGCCCCAAGAAAGGGCTTCGTCTTTTCACCGCATGGTTGCGTGAAGAGGCTCGCGTCTTTCGCGACCGATCCATTGCCGCCGGATAAGTTTTGAAGCGCCTTTTTTGCAGCATCGCTGCAATCGCTACATGCGGCGAAAAAACCGGTCGCTGTGTCGGAGGCGGTCAGCGCCGATCGCGCTTCATGGAAGCGCGCATGGGCGCGACAAACGCTGCGGCGCTCGAGGGTTTCGCAGCCGCGATGTCGACAGCGTTCGGATACGATGCCAATAGCACCCGCAGCACGCCGTTGGTCCAGCCGAAGCCGTCCTGCAGCGGATACTCGCCACCACGGGCGGCCGACGTATCGGCACTCACATCGTATTTTTCGACGAGTTTTCCCGTGCGGACATAGGCGGCGACATTGGTGCGAATCCAGCGCGTCGCGATCGTGCGCGCAAGCTCGTCCTCGCCATAGCGGCGCAACCCGGTCACCGCGAGATACTGCAGCGGCGCCCAGCCGTTCGGTTCGTCCCATTGCTGGCCGGTCTTGACTTGCGTCGTCGCCATGCCGCCGGGCCGAAGCAGTCCTCGGCGGATCGTCGCGGCGGTTTCGTGCGCCTCGTCGCGCGTGGCGACGCCTGCAAACAGCGGGTAGACGGCGGCAGCCGTCAATCGATGGGTGAGTGTGCGCTGGACGAATTGATAGTCGCCGAACGCCTTGATCTGCGGATCCCACAGCCAGCGGCGAATCGCTTCGGCACGTGTCCTGGCCCGCACCTCCAGATTCTCCGCATGCGCGGCATCGCCCTGGAGACGGTACGCCTTGGCCAGCGTCTTCTCGAGACCGTACATGAGCGAATTGAGGTCGACGGGGATCAGTTCCGTCACTTCGATCGAGGCGAGCGTGGCATTGTCGGCGAACCATCTCGAGCTGAAATCCCAGCCTGTCTCACCGCCGGCGCGCAGATTGCGCCATAGGTCGGGCGCGCCGCGTTGCGGGGTGGCGGCCGCAGTCGCCACGTCCTCGCGATACGATTCGTCGCGCGGCAGCGCGAGGTCGTCCCAGTAGCGATTGAGCAACGTGCCGTCGGGTAGCCGAACGACGTGGCGATAAGCGTGGCCGGGCGCGAGCTTGTCCGCGCCGTCCATCCAGTAGGCATATTCGGCTTTGAGTTCCGGCAGCGAATCCAGATAAACACGGTCGCCATCCTCGCTCGCGATGAGCCCGACCATCTGCGCGAAGAACGGCGGTTGCGAGCGGCTCAGATAATAGGTGCGATTGCCGTTGGGAATGTGACCGTAGCGGTCGATCAGCGTGGCGAAATTCTTGAGTTCCTCCTTCGCCAAGTCGTGCCGGCCGCTTTGTTCGAGGCCGAGCATGATGAAGTACGAATCCCAGTAATAGATTTCGTCGAAGCGGCCACCCGGGACGAGATAGGGCTGAGGCAGCGCCAGCAGAGACGACCATCGGCTCTCGACGCGGTCTGGGCCGCGGCGTAGCACGTTCCAGAGCGTGTCGATGTGCGCGACGACGTTCTGGTTCGGATCCGTTGCATAGTGGCTATCGCTGCCGGCCGTGGCGCTGAACCGCGCTTCCACGAATTTGCGCAGATCGAACCCGGGCTGGTCCCGCTGGGCGGCGAACTCGGCGACGATCTGCTGCGGCGGTGCGTTCGGGATCATATCGGCGAACGTCTTGCTATCCGGAAAAATCCGGGCAAGCTCCACCGCGCGATAGAGCTCGCCGTACAGCGCGAACGGAGATGCCGGCTCGACGGGAGAGGGCTGGGCGTGCGGGTTGACCTGCGATGCCGCGATCGGCGGCGATTGCCGGGCGACAGCGCTCGAGTAGGGCGACGCCTCGATCGGCTGCGCGCCGTAACAGACGCTGAGCGCAACCGGGCTCGCGGACAGGGTGGCCGTAAGGCTGGCTGCTGCGAGGCGCCGGGCGAGGGAAAGCGACATATGCGGTCCTTGGCGATTGGGCCCGAGCGCCTGTCACCGGCGCGCTCGCAGCAACGATGGGGTGCGTCGGCGAGCCAGCAACCCCTGTTCCCACTAGGTGGCGGCCGACGACGAACGTCTTCGTGAGGCCAAGAAAAAGCCGCGCGCACGCAACGCGTGGCGCGCGGCAAATTCCGTCCGGTGGCTGTCCGCGTCAGGAGTGTTGGCGCGGCGCCGGACGGGGGCGGAACCGACGTGCGGCAACGATGCCGCGAAGCATCGCGGCGCTATTGCAGATGCTGTCCACCGTTGATCGAGATGTTGGCCCCGGTGACGAAACCAGCGTCGTCCGAGCACAAATAGGCAATCAACGCGGCCACCTCCTCGGGTTGACCGAGTCGGCCGACGGGAATCTCGGGCAGGATCTTGGTCTTCAAGACGTCCTCGGGTACCGCCATGACCATACGCGTTGCGATGAAGCCCGGCGATACGGTATTGACCGTCACCCCCTTGCGGGCCAATTCGAGCGCAAGCGACTTGGTAAACCCATGCATGCCCGCCTTGGCCGCTGCATAGTTCGTTTGCCCGAAACCGCCTTTGCAGCCGATCACAGACGAAATGTTGACGATGCGCCCCCACCCGCGGGCCGTCATGTCCTCGTACCACTGCTTCGTCATGTTGAAGACCGAATCGAGATTGGTGCTCACCACGGCATCCCAGGCACCCTTGTCGAGCTTCTTGAAACTGGCGTCGCGCGTGATGCCGGCATTGTTGATGAGGATGTCGATCGGCCCGATTTCGGAGCGGATCTGGGCGGCACAGCGCACACATGAGTCGTAGTCGGCGAC
>NZ_DASXWY010000123.1:0-20784 GCF_036503415.1 Trinickia sp.
GCCCGCACCTGCACCGCCTGCACCGGCACCGCCTGCACCGGCACCGCCTGCACCGGCACCGCCTGCACCGGCACCGCCTGCACCGGCACCGCCTGCACCGGCACCGCCTGCACCTGCACCGCCCGCACCGGCACCGCCCGCACCGGCACCGCCCGCACCGGCACCGCCCGCACCGGCACCGCCCGCACCGGCACCGCCGGCACCGCCGGCACCTGCACCGCCAGCCCCTGTACCGCCAGCCCCTGTACCGCCAGCACCTGCAGCGCCTGCGCCCGTACCGCCTGCACCTGCACCCGTACCGCCAGCGCCTGCGCCCGTACCGCCTGCACCTGCACCCGTACCGCCAGCACCTGCACCCGTACCGCCGGCACCCGCGCCCATACCGCCAGCACCTGCACCCGTACCGCCAGCACCTGCGCCCGTACCGCCTGAACCTGCAGCCGTACCGCCTACGCCTGCACCGACTCCGCCTCGACCACCTGCGCCCGAACCGCCCATACCTGCACCCAAACCAGCTGCGCCAGCGCCCGGACCGCCTGCGCCAGCATCCGAGCCGCCTGTGCCCGAACCGCCCGCGTCGTCACCGCCTGCGAGCTGTTCGTGATCCAGCTTCAGTAAAGGAGGATTCGGAGAAGGTGCGCTGGGTTGATCGAACGAAGCGGCAGGCACAGGTGGGTCGAACTCCGCACTGTCAATTGCAGTTCCGGGGCGAGGAGGTGACGATGATCTCGCGACACGATCGGACGAAGACGCTCGTTTTGTTGGCGGTATGGATTGAGTGACCACGGGTGCATGCGGCGCGATTGCTCTCACATGCGGCGCCGAATGATGGCGATTCTGTGTCGCGGCATCGCTTGCTTGACTACGCCCTCGTGTAACCGACGGCGGCTCAGCGGAATCGGAAGTAGGTTCGGTGCGTTGAGCGGACGGAGCGGACGGAGCGGAAGGCGCAGGGAGCGCGGCCTCAGGATTGGCAACCGCGGCTGCGCGAGCGGGAGGCGATGATCGTAGTGCGATTTGACCCGACCAAGCCGTATGTTGCGCTCGCGACGCGGCTCGGATGATCCCGAGCACTTGGTCACCGCCGTACACGACGAGACCCATGAGCCCGACAGCCAATGCGCTCGCCGACGCAACGTAAAGCGCAAGACGTTTGACCCGCGCAGGCGGTGCGGCCTTGCTCGCTGCATCAGGGTTATCTGCACCCGAATGCGAACGCTCGGCTTGGCTGAACATTGCGACGGGTTTCGGATCGCTTAGTCTGATCCTTGCATTTACTATGTTCATATGCCGTCTCCTTGCGGAGTGCTCATCGGAATGAGCCGCGGGACCGCATCTGCGTAACCCCTGGCTCCGCCGCAGCGATGGAAGCGGTGTACGAGGTTTCCATCCTAGGCCCTTGAGGTGCGGAAACGCTCGCCATTTTGGTGGCCGATCTGGACGGGTGCCTCGAGTCGCCGACCGGCGTGCCCTTAGCGATGCTCCACAGTGGGCGACGACACGATGCAAGTCAGCATTGGCTGTGCCTGCCAGACCGAACCCGAATTGAATTGTGAGAGCGCGGACAGGGCACTCGCATGCACGATCCTGCAGCGCTGCTCATGCATCGCGTCGCTTCAACGTGCTGGGCGCCAAGTGTCGAACGCAACCGGCTTCGCGTGATCCGTGTGCATCACGTCGGTTTTGTCCGGCGTGCCGTTGAGCGGATCGGACGATGTGACGATCTCGCTATCGAAGAGCCATGCGCGGTGCTGGGTGTCGTAGCGGAATGTGATGAAGTCGGTCCAGTGTGCGCCGCACGCGACGCCGTTTTGCACCGTAAAGTAGCGGCCCTTGACTGCGAGCCCGTCGTCGCTGTCGAACGGATCGCATTGGCCGCCCTCGTTGGCGCGCAGCACAACCGTATCGTTGCGCGCGGAGAGCCGGTACCGATTGCTTGCCTGTTCCTCGAAGATCAGCAGTGGACGAGGCGATGGGCTGCTCACAGAGTCGTCGCGCCGGTGAGCAACAACGAGCAAGCTTCGCCGGCCGCCTTCGATCAGCGGCCCTGCACGGAAAACCATCGGCTCGTAGCCCGTTGGCAACTGGGCAGCGATGCTTGCCGGCAGGCCGGCGGCGTGCAGCGTGGCGGAAACAGCGAAGAGGGCGGCTGGCAGCAGAAAGCGTTTCATAGGGGGAGATAACCGGCGACGCAGCAACTGAAGGATGTCAGCATGCGCGCTCTGCGCTGTTCGAATGGTTAGAGGGGGCTCAGGGCGCTCAGCGGTGGTCGCGAGCGGACCTGATTTTAAGCACGAACGCCACATAATGCATTCGTTGACGAGTTCCGAGACTGAAGGCACACTCGTTACCCATGCAAGCCATCACATCCTTTGCAATTGCGACTCCCCATCATGCGCATGCCCACATGGGACTGCCGTCGGGGAAGTGCATAGGCTAGCAATTTTCAGCAATATGCGCGAAAAAGCCCCGCCGGCAACGACGGGGCTTTTTCGTTATCGCCCCGTCAAGCATCGGCTCAACTAGTGAGATAAACGTGAAAGATCCGATGAACATCGATTGGTCA
This sequence comes from Trinickia sp., assembly GCF_036503415.1. GTDB lineage: Bacteria > Pseudomonadota > Gammaproteobacteria > Burkholderiales > Burkholderiaceae > Trinickia. The sequence goes on from NZ_DASXWY010000123.1 coordinate 2,567, forward strand.
ACGATGCCGGCACCTATAGACGACGGTGGAGCAAGTCACCTGAAGGGGCTGCGCATGCCCAGCATCGAGTTGAACTCGACGGATGGAGACGCGGTCGACCTGAGTCGACTCGCCGGCCGCGCCGTTATTTACGCCTACCCCCGGAAAAAACGTCCGGACGAGCCGGTGCCCGATGGATGGTTGTCGATCCCCGGCGCCCCGGGATGTACGCCGCAGTCGTGTGCCTTTCGCGATCACGCGGCGGAAATGAAGGCAGCCGGCGCAACCGATATCTTTGGTCTCTCGACGCAACATACGCCCGATCAAAGAGGGGCTGTCGAGCGTCTGCATCTGAGCTACCCACTACTGTCGGACGACCGTCTCTTGTTGACGAGGGCCCTTTCGCTGCCGACCTTCACCGCCATGGGCATGACACTGTTGAAGCGTTTGACGATGGTCATTAACGACGGCGTGATCGAACATGTTTTTTATCCGGTGTTTCCGCCTCATCGGAACGCGGCTGAAGTGCTCGCGTGGCTGGAGCTGAACAACAAATTTTCCGCAATGAAAGAGGACAATTAAATGCCCGACGCATCGACGACGTTTGCGACGCCCCTCGATCTGTATCGAGTCATCTCACGCGTGTGGTCGGCGGACACGTCAAGCCCGACCAATGCGTGGTCACCATCGAATCCCGCGCAGAATCATTGCAGCGTCACCGCGCTCGTCGTGCAGGACCATTTCGGTGGGGAAATTCTCACGACGCGTACCTCGGGCGGTACTCACTTCTACAATCTGATCGACGGGAAAAAGTGGGATCTCACGGTGAGCCAGTTCGCCGAACCGGTGCCGTACGACGACACTCCTTGCACTCGCGAAGCGGCGCTGGCGGATACCTCGCCGGAAAAATATGCGTTGCTAACGTCGAGGCTGAAGGACAACAGATAGAACGTCTATTGCGTTCGGGCGTGACGCTGGCAAGCATTACGTCGGGCCGATCTGCGATCGTGATGAGTTTCGGCGCTCGGTACTGAGAAAGGCGACGTCGCTCTCCTCAGGTACCGACTAGTCCGTTGCCAAACGTGAATAAACAGCAAAGTCACTTGGTACACCACGAACCATGCGGTACGAGCGGAGGAGGCCTTCGTACCGGAAATGGCAACTCTCGAGTACCCGCGCCGAACGGGAGTTCCCTTGCAACACGGTACCCTGAACGCGGACGAACCCATATTCCTGGAACGACCACGCCGCAACGCTGCCACAGACAGCGCGAGCGATTCCTCGGCCCCAATTCGAAGGAGATAGGTCATACGCGATCTCGGCCGTCCGGTTTAGCTCGGAGATGGTGTGAAAACCGATCGTACCGACCAACTCACCGCTAGCATCGCTGACGATTGAAAGACGACGCGCCGATACGGCCGAAGCGGATTCGAGCTCATCGAACAACGGCATAAGATCGTCGCGGGAGCTCAGGTTCCAACTCGTTGGCCCGAAAACGTTCGGAAGTTTCAGGTACGCGTACCAATCATCGATGTCCGAGCGTTCGAGTTGTCGAAGCGATACGCCTGGGTACCCTGAATCGGGAGGATGACCGATTTTCACGTTGTAGCTCCCTGAGCTCTATGTTCGCCTATTCTATTCGGCCGCGATCGATAGGCCCGCGATTCACGCGCGATAGTGACGCAGCGTCCCGGTCATATTTCAAACCGGACGTTCTACAAGCTCCCTCAGGACCGTCTCCAGCTCGACATGGCCGCGCATGATTTCGTCGGGACGGCCTTCGAAATCGATCCAGCCTTCATTGAATCCGTCCAGCATGCGCATGCGTGATAGGGGATGCTTCATGCCCTGCGCGATGAACAGCGTTTCCCAGGTCTGCCTTTCGACGACTTCCGCGCCTACCTTGCGGCCCAACACGCGGGCGAATGCCAAGGCCAGATCGTTGGGACTCGCCCGACGCGGGCCTTCGAGCTCGACGACGCGCACACCGCGCCACGTCTGCCGAAGCAGTTCGGCCGCAACGCGGCCCACATCCGCCGTGGCGACCATCGGCACGGGCTTGTCGAGCGGCTGCAGGTAACTGGCGATGACGCCATGGTCACGTGCGGATGCAACATCCCATGCGGCGTTCTCCATGAACCAAGCTGGCCGCAGAAACGTCACCGGCATCGGCATCTCGCGCAGTGCCTGCTCCATCAGCGTGCGTTGAGTGAGCAGATTGAGCCCATCAGCGTGCGCGCCGATCGTCGACAGGCAAACGACCTTTCCAGGTCGAGCCGTCAGAAGCGCGGCAGCCACAGCCTCGATCACCTTCCGCGCTTCAGGGAACCCAGGCTCCGGATCGAACTCCGGAGGCGGCAGAATGAAAACGCCCGTCGCGCCGTCGAACGCGGCGGCGAGCGATGAAGCGTCTTCCATGGAGGCCGTCGCAATCTCGCAACCGCGCTGCGCCCACGACGCTGCCCGCGTCACGTCGCGCACGACGGCACGCACGGGCTGACCGACGGCCAGCAGCTCACGGGCCAGTGCGCCGCCGACCTTGCCGGTGATTCCTGTTATTGCATACATTTGCTCTTCTCCATGAGGGGACCCGATGTCTCGGTGAGACGCATTCTGGTCAAACTCCGAACGAAACAAAATGACATGGATGGCATCAGATAAGTGACAACAAGTCATCAATGAGGCATGCTCGACATAGATGCCCAGCGCCGCTCTACGGTGCAGCGTTGGCGCATTGCCCTTCGGTTGGTCGGTCGCGATCTGCCACCGGCCTTTACTCGAGCACCCATGAGATCCATTAGCGAGAAGCTCTCCGGCAGCATCAGCGTGTTCGCCGCCGTGGTGGATGCGGGGACGTTTGCGGCCGCTTCGGAAGCAATAGGAATGACGCCACCGGGCGTCAGCCGGGCAATTGCGCGGCTGGAAAAAAGGCTGAATATCCGCCTTTTCAACCGAACGACGCGCTCCATTTCGCTGACCGAAGAGGGCCGCCGTTTTTACGAGCAGGTCATGCCCCATCTCGCCGGGCTGGAGGAAGCAGCCGCTGCCGCGGCGGGTGGCACCTCCGCTGTGCGTGGGAAGTTGAGAATCAATCTGGATCCCGTCGTTTACCGGACCATTCTTGGGCAACGACTGGATGCGTTGATGGACGCTCACCCCGAACTCGAAATCGAGCTCATCGCGCGAGACAATCTTGGCGACTTGGTCATGGATGGCTTCGATCTCGCCGTGCGATTCGGCGAACCCCGACCGTCTACCCTGATCGCCAGAAAACTGCTCGATACCGGCGTTGTTACGGTCGCGGCGCCTTCGTACGTGGCTCGCCGGGGACGGCCGGCAAAACCCGAGGACCTTGAAAGCCGAAGCCACAGATGCCTTGAATTTCGCAACCCGGAGACGGGCAAGCCGTTCCCGTGGGAATTCCATCGACGGCGGAAACGCATCGTGGTCGACACCCGGGGACGCCTCACGGTCAACGATCCTGGTGCGCTGCTCAACGCATGCCTCGCCGGTTCCGGAATTGCGCAGATGTTGCTGCTCGGTGCGGAGCCCCTGCTTGCCGACGGCCGACTGATCAATCTCTTTCCCGAATGGGCAGACGAGCGGTTTCCCTTGTACGTCTACTACCCATCGCGGCATCACGTACCGGCAAAGACCCGAGCTTTTGTCGACTTCATTGTCGAACTGATGGGCGATCGCGTCGCGCCGGGGCCTGGTTTGTAGATTGCTTGGACCTAGTGAGTCATTCCCGATTCCCGATGGAAAGCTCATCCATCGGAGCACCAGCGCCACGCATCGCTCGCTGCCGGATCACTGTTGCCTACAGAGGCGAACATGGACATCGACATCGACCAGTCGGACAAGCCGGATCCCGAAGTGACGTCGTGGCTGGAAAAGCTGGGCCCCGGGCTCGTGACCGGCGCCGCGGACGACGACCCGAGCGGCATTGCGACATACTCGCAGGCGGGAGCGCAGTTCGGCTTCAACATGCTGTGGATCGCCATCATCACCTATCCGCTGATGGTGGCGATCCAAGTCATTAGCGCTCGCCTGGGACGGGTAAGTGGTCATGGCCTCGCAACCAATATCAGGCGTCACTATTCCGCATGGCTGCTCTATGGCTCGGTCCTTCTGCTCCTGGTCGCCAATACGATCAACATTGCCGCTGACCTTGGCGCGATGGGGGCGGCATTGAATCTCGTGGTCGGCGGTCCAACCCACGTGTACACCGTTGCGCTGGGCGTGTTGTCCGTCGTGCTGCAGGTCTTCGTGCCCTATCGCAGCTATGTTCGCGTCCTGAAGTGGCTCACGCTCGCTTTATTCGCTTACGTAGCCACGGTATTCGTCGTTCAAATCCCATGGCAGACGGTGGTGATTCGGACTCTGGCTCCCCAACTGTCATGGAAGCGCGATTACCTCACTACGATAGTCGCGGTGCTCGGTACGACTATCAGCCCGTACCTGTTCTTCTGGCAGGCTTCGCAGGAGGTCGAAGAGATGCGGGGCCAAGCGGGCCAGCGTGCGCTCAAGGATGCGCCGGGGCAGGGGCCGGCCAGCTTGCGTCGCATCCGCATGGACACCTGGATCGGGATGGGGGTTTCGAATATCGTCGCCTTTTTCATCATCCTGACGACCGCTGCCACCCTGCACGCGCACGGCGTGACTGACATCCAGACGTCGGCGCAGGCCGCTGTCGCCCTCAAGCCCATCGCAGGCCGGTTCGCGTTCACCCTGTTCAGCCTGGGAATCGTCGGTACCGGCCTGTTGGCCCTTCCGGTACTCGCCGGATCGGCCGCTTATGCGATGGCGGGTACGTTCAAGTGGCGCAATAGCCTGGCCCTGAAACCCCGGTTGGCGAAACGCTTTTACGCCATCATCGTACTGTCGACCCTCATCGGTCTCGCAATGGGCTTTACACGGATCGATCCGGTCAAGGCGCTTTATTGGAGCGCTGTAATCAATGGCGTGGTGTCCGTGCCGATCATGGCACTGATCATGTTCATGGCGGTGAATCCGAAGGTCATGGGGAACTTCGTGATTCCGTTGCGTCTGCGCGTTACAGGCTGGATTGCAACGATCGCCATGGCAACGGCAGCGCTCGCCATGTTTTGGTTCATGGGCCGATAGAGACACAATGTCCGCTCACCGGAAAGCGGTCATTGACGCTGACTGACCGTGACCGGGACGATTTTTTCCAGTTGGTCCAGCAACAGCTCCTTTTGCTGCTCCGGCAGCTTGACCAGACTCGGATACATGTTGATCAATGCCAGCCGTTGCGCAGGCGACTTGGAGGGCAACAGCATGAGCAACCCCGCTTTCTCACGGTCGGACAGCGATGACATGTGCGGTAGCGCGCTAAGCTGCACAAAACTGGGAGACTCTACCGACGGTACGGCAGCTTCGTCATTCATGGCCGAAGGTGCCGATTTCTCTTCCCCTGGCGACGTGCTTTGCGCGGCGAGGGTGCTCGGTGTCGGGGTGGAATCCGCACCCCCTCCGCCACATCCCGTAAGCAGCAGACTGAACAACAGCATTCGACCTGTACGCAAAAAATGGCGCGGTACATGTGGGACATACAACACGCCGCAATCGAGGTGAACGTCTTGTCGCATGGCCACGCATCCGACGATCCAGAAAAAGCAGGCGCGACACCGTACGAAATGGCGGTGCCGCCACCGATTGCAGACGTGCCAGCGGATGCCGGCACGCCCGTCCATCCCCGATGATCTAGGACGCTCTCGCGAGCGTCGCGTTGCCATGCATCAGTCCAAGTGCTGAAGCCTGAATGCCAAGTCGATCAGGGCCCGGTGAGACTGAAATAAGGCCCGCTGAAGCCCGCGAAGGTGATCGTATACACGAAATTCGCCAGGGTTGGGCCGGCTATCACCTGCTTGGTCCAGTTCCCGTTGGGGCAGGTGGCAGAGGCTTGTAAGTCCTGGGTGGTCGGTGCCGTCGCACCGAGCGGCGGCACTACCAGTTGCCCGTTCCTGGAAGCTGTCAGTTTTCCCGATGAAGTGGCATCCGTGGTTTGCGTCTTCACGTCGACGACCTGGCCGCCATGGTTAGTGCACTGCACGGTGCCCGAGTAGGTCGCCGACAGAGTCGCTGTCGCATTAGTGTGGCCGACTCCCCCGATGGTGGCGCCGGTACAGCTGACGTCCTGGGTCGCCTGGTCCACGGTGCATACCGGTTCGGCAGTTGCAAAATGCGCTCCGCTGGGCCCGTTGGCGGGATTCGTTTCGGCCCAAGCCGCAGGAGCGACCAGTAGGGCAGCCAACGTAATCAAAGCTAGATTCTTCATATTTGTCTCCAAGACAATCATCGTCGTCTCTCGAGAAATGGCCGAGAAGCGTGGAGAATGGTGGTCCAGTTTTTTAATATTAATAAAAACCGGTCGGCGATTTATAAGCGATGTGACCGGAGATGCGGCGCGGCGAACTGGCGAAAATATTATTGGAATATTTAAATTCGAACGCGCAGATTAATATCGTACATTGCCGGCTTCTAGGTAGCGGGGCACGAGTGAAGTACTGCTGGGCGTGAGCGTTGACGCGCGGCGCAGTGAAATGTTCTGAGGTGATGGTCTCCTAATTAGGATTGTCGAGCGATTTTCAGTCGCTCGGTGTTAATATAGGTCAGTTGCGTTACAGAAACTTACTTTTTTAATGGCTTTTGATTTTTCCGATAACGGCGATGTTGTGGCGAGCATTGCTGTCTTTGTTTATCTAGAATCAATGGTTCTTCCCGTCGTCCGTTCGGTTCGTCCGAAAGGCGTTGTTGGTCGACCCGCTACGCGTCAGGCGGCACCCCCAACAACTGCAACACCCCACCCGCAATCGACGCAAACACCGGCGCAGCCACCGCTCCGCCGTAATAGGCGCCGCGCGACGGTTCGTCGATCATGACCGCGACGATAACACGCGGTGCGTGAATGGGCGCCAGCCCCACGAAGAGCGAACGATACTTGCCCTTCGCATACGAAGTCCCCATATGCTTCCATGCGGTGCCCGTCTTGCCGCCCACCCGATAGCCCTCGACCCGTGCGGTGCGTGCGGCAGCTTCGAGCATCTCGCGAATGGCCGCCGCGCTGGCCGATGTCGTCACGCGGCGTTTTTCCGCGGCGCCGGATGTGGCTCCCGTGCCGTCGTCCTCCGCGACGACCAGCCGCGCCGGCTGCAACATGCCATCGCCGGCAAATGCCGTATAGGCTTGGGCGATCTGCAATAGGGAAGTGGATAGACCATACCCGTAGCCCATCGTCGCCTGCTCGACAGGCCGCCAGCGCTGCCACGGCCGCAGCTTGCCCGCGGCCACCCCGGGAAAAGGCAGCGGCGGTTGGTAGCCGATGCCATAGTCGCGGTACATGGTCCATATCCGCTCGGCCGGCAGGTTCAGCGCGAGCTTCGCCAACGCGATGTTGCTCGACTTGGAAACCGCTTGCGCGACGGTGATGGTTCCATGATTCGACGTATCGTGAATCGTGTTCGGGCCAATCGTGTAATAACCGGGCCCGGTATGAACGAGCGTGTCCGGCTGCGCGAGCCCCGTATCCATCGCGAGCGCGACGACGAGCGGCTTCACAGTCGAGCCGGGCTCGAACGTATCGGTCAACGCGCGATTGCGCAGCGCTGAACCCGCGCGGTGCATCTGGCGGTTCGGATCGAAGCTCGGCGCGTTGGCCAGTGCGAGAATCTCGCCGCTTTGCGCATCGAGCACCACGGCGCTGCCGGCTTGCGCATTGTGCTTGGTCAGTGCGGCTTTTAGTTGGGTGTAGGCGAGCTGCTGAATGCGGCGATCGATAGTCAGGCGAACCGTACCGCCGTTGCGCGGTTGCACGGGTGTACCGAGTTCTGAAACGATGCGCCCGAGACGGTCGCGGATGACGTCGCGCGAGCCGGTTTCGCCGGCAAGCATGGCATCGGCCGCTAATTCGATGCCTTCCTGCCCTGCATCGTCGATATCCGTGAACCCGACGACGTGCGCGACCGATTCGCCCTCGGGGTAGAACCGTTTCGATGCGCTGACACGTGTAATGCCGGGGATGGCGAGTTCGTCGATTTCCTGGGCGGTCGTCGCGTCGACGTGACGCTTGAGCAGCACGTAAGCGCGCTCCGTCGAAAGCCGGCGCTCGAGTTCAGCGGCAGCAATGCCGAGTGCCCGAGCCAGCTTTGCGCGATCAGGGCTGCCCATGCGCCGCGGCTCGGCCCAGATCTCGTAGGTCGTCAGGCTCACGGCGAGCAGGGCGCCATGACGATCGACGATCGGTCCGCGCATGCCCGGCGACTCGACCGTGATGCGATGACGCTTCTCGCCCTGAGCGACGTGGAATTCATGCTCGACGATCTGTACCCACAGCGCCCGCCCCGCGAGCGTGGCGAAGCCTACCGTCAGCAGCGCGACGACCACCGACGAGCGCCATGCCGGCAGACGCGGGACGAGTACGGCGTTTCTCTCCATCGATACATAAGGCACATGACGTTTGCGGAGCAGGGGCATCGGGGAAATGGCATGCGATGAGCGAGACGGGGGAAACCGTCACAGACAAATACGGAGCGAGGCAGCACCAAGGCATTGCCAGCTCCGCGACGCCCAGGCATTGTAGGCTAAATGTAAGGCATTGGGGCAACGGGGCATGCAGCCGCGCAGGCGCGGACGGCGAAGATGACGCCTAGCGAGAACGAGAACGGGAACGGGAACGGGAACGGGAAGGGGAACGGGGAACGAAGGAACCGAGCCTGCCAATGAAAAGGCCGCCGCGAATGCGGCGGCCACAGCTAAAACCAGCCAGGCAAAGAAGCGAGCGTTGCCTCAGGCCGGCAGCGCAAATCCGGAGATGGCTTCGCGCAACACCGCGGCCTGATCCCTCAGCGACTGCGCGGCAGCGGCTGCCTCTTCGACGAGCGCCGCGTTTTGCTGGGTCACCTTATCCATTTCGCCCACCGCGCGATTGACCTGCTCGATGCCCGCGCTCTGCTCGCGCGACGCGTGGCTGATTTCCTCGAGAATTTCGTTGACGCGCCGCACGGACTGCACGATCTCGCTCATGGTCGAGCCGGCATTCGCGACGAGCGCCGCGCCTTGATCGACCGTATTCGTCGACGATTCGATGAGCGCCTTGATCTCTTTCGCGGCCGTTGCCGAGCGCTGCGCGAGACTGCGTACTTCCGAGGCGACGACGGCGAAGCCGCGGCCTTGCTCGCCCGCTCGCGCGGCTTCGACCGCCGCATTGAGGGCGAGGATGTTGGTCTGGAACGCAATGCCGTCGATGACGCCGATGATGTCGCCGATCTTTTGCGAGCTCGAGGTGATTTCGCTCATCGTCCGGACGACATCGTCGACGACGCTGCTGCCGCGCGTCGCGACATCGGCGGCCTGCTCCGCAAGGTTCGCGGCCTGCGCCGCGCTATCCGCGTTATGTTTCACGTTGGCCGTCATGTGGTCCATGCTCGACGCGGTCTGGACGAGTGCGGCGGCCTGTTGTTCGGTGCGCTGCGACAGATCGGTGTTGCCCGCCGCGATCTCGCTAGCGCCGACATTGATGTTCTCTGCGCCGCTACGCACGCGCGAGACGGCATCGGCCAGACCCTTCTGCATTTGCGCGAGTGCGGCCATGAGGCTTTCGTCGTCGTTGCCGCTGACGGGCACGCGAACCGTCAGATCGCCTTGCGCCATGCGCCGTGCCGTAGCGATCGCGATTTCGAGCTCGCCGCCGAGTTCGCGGCGCACGCTGCGCAAGACGACCACCATGGCGATGGTTGCCAGCGCGCCGAGCACGCCCGTGATCAGCGCCCATCGGATGATGGCGCCTTTGAAGGCGGCGTTGACGTCGTCCATGTACATCCCCGTCACGATGAACATGTCCCACGGCGCGAAGCGCAGCGAATACGACGTTTTCGGCACGGGCTCTTCGCTGCCCGGCTTCGACCAGAGATAGTTCGTAAAGCCGCCGCCTTCCTGGCTTCCGACTTTCACGATATCGAGGAACAGGTGATTGCCGGCCGGGTCGGTGAAGTTCGACAAGTCCTTGCCGATCAGTTGCGGCTTGATCGGATGCATCAGCATCACGGACTTCGAGTCGTTGATCGAGAAGTAGCCGTCCTCGCCGTAGCGCATGACCTTCAGCGTCTCCAGCGTTTGCTTCTTGGCCTCCTCTTCCGTCATCACGTGTTGCTGCGACAACTCGTAGTAATGCTTGGCGACACTCTCGCCTTGCTGGACGAGCGATTTCAGCTGGTCGCGTCGGTCCTGCAGCAGCGATTCGTGGTAGCGCCATACCCCCGCGATGGCGATCAGGATCAGTCCAACCCACAGCACGGCCACCATCGAGCCGAGCTTCTGATTCAAAGACATCTTGCGCATTGTGTTCCCACCGGTCAGTCGAGTCGTTCACGGTGACGTGCCTGGGCCGCGCACGCCGTGCCTGACCGTCTTATCGGCACTTTTTTGGTGCAATTCAGACGGGGAAACCCTGATGCGGCAAGCGCAATAGGTACGACGGATAGGGGCGCGCGAGAGTGTCTCGACACTCATTCATGTTCGCGCCCTCGTCGCGTTCCGAGAGAATGGGAACGGCAATGCCTCAGACCGGATCTTTGTCGGGCGGACCTTCCGGGCGTTGTGGTTCGTCGTTGTGATGGCCGGGGGGTGGCGGAACCAGCGGTTCGCCCTCCGGGTCGCGCGTCGGATCGGCGAGCGGATCGGGATTCGGTGTGGTGTGCATCCAGTAGCTCATGGGCGGTCCCGAGAAAGGAGGAAGTCGAACGAAAAACCGAAGGCATGAACGGCGGCGTCGCCTCCTCTTTTATAGGCTATTCGCGCGAAGCCTGCGTCCCACATTGCCGGCTTGGCGCGCCTCGCTACGCCGACCGGCCTTCGAGACGATGCGGCCCCGGTCCCGGTCCCGGTCTCGCTCCGCTTCGGTTCCGATCGTCAACATCGGCGGCACGCGCATCATCAGCAGATCGATGGCGACGCGCATGCGCGTGGGCAGGTGGCGGGTGCGGCGCCACCCAAGATGCATTTCGACGCGCGGTCCGGGCGTATCGGTCAGCAGTTTGACGAGTTCGCCGGAACGCAATGCGTCCGCGATCAACCAGCACGGCAGCCGAGCAATGCCGGCGGCCGCCTTCGCGGCCTCGGCGATGGTCTCCAGATCGTCGAAGCGCAGCCGTTGCTTCATCGTGATCTCACGCATCGTCCCGCCCTGGTCGGAAAGAGGCCACGGCGCTTCACGGCGCCCGCTCGCATAGACGACTGCATGGTGATGCGCCAGATCGGCGACGCATCGCGGCGTGCCATGCCGCGCCAGGTATTCGGGGGCGGCAACGAGCACCATGGTCTGCTCGCCGAGCTTGCGCGCGACGAGGTCGGCCGGCGCATCGGAAAGCCGTCCGCTGCGCACGACGAGATCGACACCTTCGTCGACGAGATCGACGATGCGATCGGTAAAGCTTATTTGCAGTTCCAGACGTGGATAGCGCGCTGCCATCTCGAGCAGCAGCGGTGCGACACATCGTCGCCCGAACAACACCGGCACGCCTACGTGCAGGCGCCCCTGCGGTTCGTGCCGAGCGGCCGCGAGCGAAGTTTCGCCGGCTTCGAGTTCGGCAAGCGCACGCGCGCAGTGCGAGTAAAACGCCGCGCCATCTTCAGTGAGGCTCTGCGAGCGTGTGGTGCGCTGAAAGAGCCGCGTGCCGAGCCGTTCCTCGAGCCGCGCGATGCTCTTGCCGACCGCTGAGCGCGTCAGATTCAGCCGCTCGGCGGCGAGCGCGAAGCTGCCTGCCTCCACGGCATGCACGAATGGGGCGATGCCCGCCAAACGATCGGTCATGGTGAGCCTCGTTACACGTCCTATTGGTTACATAAAGTCTACAACAAGCGGAAAAAATGCCACCACTAGTTCCGGTTATTCGTCGCTAAGCTGGCCGCATTCCATCAACGTAACGAGGAGTCGGTATGAGTCGCATGATGCAGAAGTGGGTGGTCGCGCAACCGGGTGTGCAACACCTGAACATCGAAGAAAGTCCGGTCCCTACGCCGGCCGCGAACGAAATTCTGGTCCGAGTGAGTGCCGTATCGCTCAACTATCGCGACCTTGGCGTAATCGCGGGCGAAGATGGCGCGCCTTCGATGCCGTTTCCGCTTACGCCCGGTTCCGATATGGCTGGCGTGGTCGTCGCGGCCGGCGAGAACGTCACGCGTTTTCGCGAGGGCGACGAGGTGATCGGAACGTTCTGGGCGGGCTGGATCGATGGAGATTGGCCCGAGCACGCCCGTGTCGTCGGCGGCAAACTGCCGGGCGTCTTGGCGGAGTACATCGTTCTACACGAAGATTGGGCGGTGCACGCGCCGCGCTCGCTCGATGCGGTCCGGGCAAGTACGCTCCCGTGCGCCGGCCTGACGGCGTGGTTCGCGCTCGTCGAAAAAGGCGCATTGCACGCCGGCCAGACGGTGGTGGTGCAGGGGACGGGCGGTGTCGCGCTGTTCGGACTGCAACTCGCGCGAGCGCACGGCGCCGAGGTCATTGTGACCTCGAGCAGCCGCGACAAACTGGCGCGCGCCCTCGCGCTCGGCGCGACGCACGCCATCGACCGGTTGGAGCATCCCCGTTGGGACGAACTCGTACGCGAGCTGACCGGCGGGCGCGGAGCCGATCATGTCTTCGAGCTCGCGGGAGGGGACAACCTCGGCGCGTCGCTGCGCGCGCTACGGCAAGGCGGACGGATTTCGCTGATCGGCGTGCTCGGCGAACTCAGCATGACGCTGCCGAGCGTACCTTCGTTTCTGACGCGGCCTGTCATTCAAGGTATCGGTGTCGGGCACCGGCGCGCGCTCGAAGCCCTCGTGCGGGCGGTCGACGCGACGAAGATCGAACCCGTCGTCGATACCGCCTATTCGTTCCATAAGTTGCCCGAGGCGCTCCAACATCTCGAACGCGGCGCATTCGGCAAGGTCGTCGTGAAAATGGTCGGCTGAGCAAGCGTCGAAGCGATGCTTGCCCTTGCGCGTCATCGGCGGCGCAAGTCCTCGGGGGTATCGATATCGGCAAGCACCCCGGGATCATCCACCGCGATCGTCGTCAGCCCTGGCGATGCAAGCAAAGCGCGGGCGCCGGTGTCGCCGTCGAGCGCGGCAAGTGCTTTGCCGTGGACCGCGCCGAACCCGACCGGGTGTCCGCGGCGCCCCTCGTAGACCGGCGCGACGATCGGCGCACCTGCGCCGAGCTTGCGAGCCACGGCCTCGACGGTCGCCGGCAAGATCCAGGGCATATCGGCCAAAGCGACGACCCATCCGTCCGCATCGGCACTCGCGTGCACGCCCGCGGCCAGGCTCGCGCCCATGCCGCGCTCGGCGTCGATCGCAAAGACGACTTCGCAGCCGGCCTCGTTGAGCAGATGCGCGAGCGCTTCCGCACCGGGCCTCACGACAGCGATGACGCGCGGCAATACCGTCAGCAGCGTGTGCGCGGCCGCGCGCGCGACAGGTGTGCCATCGGCGAGCGGCGCGAGGAGCTTGTTTTGCTGGCCCAGCGGATCGAAGCGCGTGCCGCGCCCGGCCGCAAGCAGCAATCCGGTGGCAAGTGAGGCATAGGTCATCGGCAGGTCCGGTGGCAAAGTGACCTTGGATTGTGCGCGGCTGCAGACCTCGCGGCAACCGTGGTAGCAGGGGCGGCAGAGGCAAAACCCGGGACAACCGACCGTGGCAAGCGCGAGGCCGCGGTCTGGCGACGCCCGCTCGAGCGACTCGTGCGGCCGCGAACTCGAACGCGCCGAGCCCGGGCCGCGGTCGGACTCAGGCCGTCACCGGTGCGAGGACTTTGTCCAGCGTGATCGGCAAGTCGCGTACTCGCACGCCCGTCGCGTTATAGACGGCGTTGGCGACGGCCGCTGCCACACCGGTGATGCCGATCTCGCCGATGCCGCGTGCGCCGAGCGCATTGAACCGCGTATCGGGCACATCGAGCACCGTCACATCGATCGTGCCGATATCGGCATTGACCGGCACGTGATACTCGGCCAGGTTGGCGTTGACGAAACGGCCGTAACGCGTATCGAGCACGCTCTCTTCTTCGAGCGCGGCGCCGATGCCCCAGACGATGCCGCCGATCAGTTGCGAGCGGCCGGTTTTAGCGTTGAGCAGCCGGCCTACGTCGTACACGGCGACGACTCTGGGCACGCGAATCGTGCCGAGCGATGCATCGACATGCGCTTCGACGAATACGGCGCCGAACGAATCGAAAGCGAAGTGCTCGCGCTCATCGCCGCTGCGGGCCGTCGCGGTGGCTTCGATCGGCCGCGATCCGGCGCGAGCAATCAGTGCGGCGGCGGGGTCGCGCTGCGTGGGCCGCGCGCGATTGACCACCCAGCCGTCGACGACCGTCAGTTCCTCCGCCGCAACGCCGTAAAGCGGCGAATCGCGGTCTGCGCGCGCGAGCTCGATCAATCGCGCGCGTGCCGCACTTGCGGCTTCGTGCACGGCCGGTGCGACGCTCGCGACCGATTGCGAGCCGCCCGACACGGGTGCGCGCGGCAGCGTCGAATCGCCGAGGCCGAAACGCACGCGGTCAACCGGAAAGCCGAGTGCGTCCGCCGCCACCTGGGTCATGACCGTATAGGTACCGGTGCCGATGTCCTGCGTGCCGGATACGACGTTCGCGGTACCGTCCGGCAGAATTTGCGCCGTGGCCGAGGCCTCGCTGCGTCGCGCCGGATACGTCGCCGTCGCCATGCCCATGCCGATCAGCGTATCGCCCGCGTGCATCGTGCGAGGCCTGCGGGGCCGTCGAGCCCAAGCGAAGCGCTCGGCCCCGAGCCGGTAGCATTCGCGCAACTGCTTGCTGGACCAGGGCTTGTGCTCGTGCGCGGAGACTTCCGCATAGTTCTTGAGTCGCAGCTCGATGGGGTCCATGTCGAGCGCATAGGCGAGCTCGTCCATCGCACACTCGAGCGCGAACGAACCGGTTGCCTCGCCAGGCGCGCGCATGAAGGTCGGGGTGCCGACGTTCAGCGGCACGAGACGGTGCGTCGTGGCGAGATTCGGCACGTTGTAGAGCATGCGCGTCACGACGCCGCTGGTCTCGGTCCAATCCTCGATCTTCGAGGTATTCGCGAACGTATCGTGGCGCAGCGCGGTCAGCGTGCCGTCGGCGCGCGCCGCCGCAACGATGTGCTGCTCGGTGCGCGGCCTGCCGCCTACGGGCCCGAACATCTGAGGGCGCGTGAGCGCGAGACGCACGGGGCGCCCCACCTCGCGTGCCGCCATCGCGCAGAGCACCACGTGCGACCAGACCGAGCCCTTGCAACCGAAACCGCCGCCGACGAACGGCGAAATGATGTGCACCTGATCGGGCGGTATGCCGAGCGTCGTGGCGACGGCATGCTGCGCATTGGCGACGCCTTGCGTCGTGTCGTAGAGCGTGAGTCGCGGCCCATCCCACGAGGCGAGCACGGCATGCGGTTCCATTGGATTGTGATGCTCCATCGGCGTCGTATAGACGGCATCGACATGCACCCTGCCGGCCTTGAGCCCGGCGTCGAAATCGCCGATTTGCGTGTCCGCCGGGCCGCCGATCATCGAGGCGGGCGGGTGTCCCGTCGATTTGCCCTGCGCGAAGTCGAGCGAGGCAGGCGATGTCCGGTACGTGACGCGCAGTTGATCTGCCGCATGCACGGCATGTTCGAGCGTATCGGCAACGACTACGGCGATGGGCTCGTTGTCATAGTGGACTTCGTTGTCTTGCAACAGCGAAAGTCGCCGCAGCTCAGGCGGCGAAACCTTCGGCTGTCCATTGCCGGGTAGACGCGGCGCGTTTTGCGACGTCATCACGTGGAGGACGCCGGGCAGGGTACGGGCGTAGCTCGAATCGATCGATGCGACCGAGCCGCACGCGACCGTGCTCGTGACGAGCACCGCGTGCGCGAGCCGGCCGGCCGGAAATTCCGCGGCGTACTGAGCTTGGCCCGTGACCTTGAGCACGCCGTCGGTGCGATCGAGCGGTTGACCGATGATGTTCATGTCGTGGCTCCCGTGCGGCCGGTGTCGCCGCGCGCTGCGAGCTCGACCGCGCGCACGATCGAGCGTTCGGCAAGTGCGACCTTGAAGCGGTTCTCGCGCTGCGGATGGGCTGCGCGTAACTCGGCCGCCGCCGCTTCGCGCAACGTCGCATCGGACAATGGCCGGCCCGTCAGCATCCGTTCGGCGATCGTCGCACGCCAAGGCTTGTGCGCCACGCCGCCCAGCGCGATGTGCGCGGTGGATACCGTCTTGCCATCGAGTCGTAAGCCGGCGGCCACCGAGACGAGCGCGAATGCGTAACTGGCGCGGTCGCGCACCTTCAGGTAGTACGCATGCTGCGTGAATGCGGGCGGTGGCAGTTCGACCGCGGTGATCAGCTCGTCCGGGCGCAGCGTCGTGTCGATGTCGGGCCGGTCCCCCGGCAGCCGATGAAATTCGGAGATCGGTATCAAGCGCTCCCCGTCTTGCCCCGCGACGCGCACGGTGGCATCGAGCGCGGCCAGCGCCACGCTCATGTCCGAGGGATTGACGGCGATGCATTGTGGGCTCGCGCCAAGAATCGCGTGACCCCGGTTACGGCCATCGATCGCGCTGCAGCCACTGCCCGGCAGACGCTTGTTGCATGAGGGAAACGCGGTGTCGTAGAAGTAGGGACAACGCGTTCGCTGCATTAGATTGCCGCCGACTGTGGCCATATTGCGCAACTGCGCCGAAGCGCCGGCCAACAACGCTTCAGTCAACAGCGGATAGCCCTCGCGCACGAGCGCGTGATTGGCCGCATCGCTATTGCGCACCAGCGCGCCGATGCGCAGGCCGCCATCGGGCAGCGTGCCGATGGTGTCGAGCCCGGCGCCGATGTGGGTGATATCGACAAGCTTCAGGGGCCTTTGCACGCCGCCCTTCATGAGGTCGACGAGATTGGTGCCGCCGCCGATGAATACCGCGCCGGGTTCGCGGATTGCGCGCAGCGCCGTTGCAACGTCGGATGCCCGTTCGTACGAAATGGCTTCCATCGAATCTCCCTCGCAGACGCACTCAACTGGTGCGTCGGCCGGTGTGCACAGCGGCGATTGCCGCCACGATGTTCGGATAGGCGCCGCAGCGACAAATATTGCCGCTCATGCGTTCGCGAATTTCCGGCGCGGTGAGTTCCGCGGGGCGCGTGCGGACGTCGCGCGTTGCCGCGCTCGCATTGCCCGCTTTGAATTCATCGAGCAACGCCGTTGCCGAGCACAATTGACCCGGCGTGCAATATCCGCACTGAAACGCGTCGTGTTCGATGAACGCTTGTTGGAGCGGGCTCAGCGTCTCGCCCGATGCGAGCCCCTCGACTGTCGTGATCGCTTCGCCGTCGTGCATGACGGCAAGCGCCAGACACGCATTGATACGCCTGCCGCCGGCCAGTACCGTGCAGGCGCCGCACTGTCCGCGGTCGCAGCCCTTTTTCGTGCCGGTGAGTCCCACATATTCGCGCAGTGCATCGAGCAGTGTGACGCGCGGTTCGAGTTGCAGCAGATAGGGGTGGCCGTTGATCGTCAATTCGACGGGCTGTGTGAGCGCGCTGCGTTGCGGTGTCGTGTCCGATGCGGGAGTAGGGGGTTGCGCCATGACGGCATCCTCCGCGTGCAGTCGCGGCGCGGCACCAGCCGCTGCCGCGGCGGCGGCTGTTTGTAGAAAGCGGCGGCGCGCCGTATTGGGGAGCGCCGCATGCGTCGCCGCCGTGGCGGATGGATCCGTCATGGTGGACGATGGTGGAGCAGCGGTGGGCTTCGACATAGCAGTCAATGGGCTCCGGTAAGCAGGCTGAAACGCGCGTGTAAGAGGTGTGCGCGTATCGCGCCCGCACGGTGTCGGCCAGCGGGTGTGCAGCAAAGCCAATGCCCGATAGCGAAGGGCGTAAGTGCGGCGCGCGACTGATTTCCACTGTTATAGCAAGTGCTCGAAAAATTGCTGAGCGGCTATGCGTCGGTCAGCCTGCCGGCGAAGGGCAGCGTCGTTTGCGACGCGCGTGGTCCGGAGCGCGCCTATGCCGCGCGCGAGCGCCGCAGGCGTTCGCGCGCAGGCGATCGTTTTCGCCGCGCTTTGCGCGCAGGTCGTCCGGACCGTTCAATGTATTGGATCTTTGAACGCGATGGAACACCGTCGGAACTCAGCATGGGACTCTCTCTATCGAGATGCCGCTCCGGTATTGCCGGCGACGATATTTCGTCGCCCACCGGCCAACG
>NZ_DASXWY010000124.1:0-51883 GCF_036503415.1 Trinickia sp.
AAGCCCTTACTCCACACTCGCCCAAGCCATCTCCCGCAACCGCGCCCGCAACCGCGCCACTGCCTGGCTATGCAGCTGGCACACACGCGATTCGCTCACTTCCATCACCGCCCCGATCTCGCGCAGGTTCATCCCGCGCTCGTAATAAAGCGACATCAAAAGCTTCTCGCGCTCCGGCAGCTTGTCGATCGCCTCGACCAGCGCAGCACGCAGACTTTCATCGAGCAGCGCCGAAAGCGGGTCCGTGTGATCGACACAGTAACGATCGAGAAACGGCTCGTCATCGGCCGAACGATCGAAGTCTTCGTAATAGATCAGCTGCGAGCCATGCAGGTCCTGCAGCATCGACTGAAAACTATCGAGCGGCATCTTCAGATGATCGGCCACCTCGGTCTCGCTGGCCGAGCGGCCCAGCCGCTGTTCGACCTGATGCACGGCCGACTCCACCTCGCGCGACGTCTTGCGCAGCGAACGCGGCAACCAGTCGTTGTTGCGCAGCTCGTCGAGCATCGCGCCACGAATCCGCTGGCTCGCGTACGTTTCGAATTGCGCGCCCTGGTCTTCCTTATAGCGGCTCGCCGCATCGAGCAAACCGATCATGCCCGCCTGAATCAAATCGTCGAGATCGACGCTCGCCGGCATCTTTGCCACGAGCTGCAAACCCAGCCTGCGCACCAGCGGCGCATATTGCTCCAAGACTTCCGTCTGGGACATTTTCCCTTGAGCGTTGTACATCGAGGGCCCCCTTCTCCTTGTCCCTAACGTTTCAAGCATGTTGACGCGCGGTCGGTGCGTCGGCGAGCGCCGACGCCGGCATGGCCGTGCGTACCTTTGTTGTCGATGCGCACGACGAAAGCGCCGGGCGCATCGGCCAGTAAAGCATCTCGGCAGCGATGTGCCGGAAATCGCGCGCGGACGGCGCGGACGGAAACGCGTCGACGACGCATCGTCCAAGCTCGAGCGAACGCTCCATGAATGCGTCCTCCGCCACGCAGCCGGCGTCCGCAATCGAAACCGTCAGATAGCGCGCGGCCACCTCGGCGAGGTTCTCGAACGCCGTATGCGCATCGGAGTGGCTCGAAACGTGATTCACGAGCACGCGGAACTGCGCAATCGCGTGTTCGTAATGCAGCCGCTTCATGCCGGCATACGCCTCGGTAATCGCCTGCGCCGCCACACGCGTGACGATCATCACGTCATTCGCCTGCGAGGCCAGCGCCGAGAGCATGCCGCGGCGGTCGAGCCGCGCATCAATGAGCACCACGTCGGCCGGTCCGGCGAGGAGCGCGCCGAGTTGCTCGGCGCTACAACCCGCGCAGTTCTCACGCGAGGCGGCGAGCACCGAAAACCCGAGCGGATGGCGCCGCGCAGCCTCTTCGATGCCGATGTCGCCGGCGAGGAACGCCCGCAGATTGCCCGCGCCGCTCACGCCGCCCAACATCGCCGATACGGACTTCGCGCCGAGACATTCGTCGATGACGAGGACATCCTTGCCGAGCCCGGCCAGCGCCGCAGCCAGATTGACGACCGTCGACGTGCAGCCCACGCCCACGGGCCCACCCGTGATGGCTACCACGCGCGAGCCGCTCTTCGCGAGCAGCCTGCGCAGCCCTTCGGCTTGATCGGTGACGTGCTTATCCAAAGCGGACCTCGTGCAGCTCAGCGTTCGTACGGCTGGAGAGCGAAGACAGCAAAGCAGGGATATCGTCGTCGTGCGGCACGAACGGCGAGCGGTCGCGCGGAATGCAGAACGCGCTCTTGATCAGAAACTTCTTCGTCGCGACGTAAAGATTCTCGGGCACCTTCTGTCCCGTCGACACGTAGTGCACCGGCAGCTTGTAGCGGATCACCGTATCGAGCACGCCACCCAGATTCGTGGCTTCGTCGAGCTTCGTCAGAATGCAGCCGGCAAGCTCAGGCTGGCCTTCGGCGCTGCGATAAGCCTGCACGACTTCGTTGAGCGTATCGCCGTGGCTCGTCGCATTGAGCAGCAACAGGCGCTGCACCGGTAGCCCGGCTCCGCACAGCATCGCGATCTGGTCCGAGACCGTGCGATCGCGCTGGCTCATGCCGATCGTATCGATCAATACGATGTGCTTGTTGCGCAGCTCGGCGAGCGCCAGTTGCAAATCGGCGCCATCTTTCACGGCATGCACCGATACGCCGAGAATCTTGCCGAAGATGCGCAGTTGCTCGTGGCCGCCGATCCGGTAGCTGTCGGTGGACAGCAGCGCGACCTTGCTCGCGCCGAAGCGCATGACGCAGCGCGCCGCCAGCTTGGCCGTCGTCGTGGTCTTGCCGACGCCCGTCGGACCCATCAGCGCGAACACGCCGCCGCGCTCCATCAGTGCCTCTTCGTTCTCGAGCACGGGCAGGTTGGCGCCGAGCACCGACTGCACCCACTCCATGCCGGCATCGGCATTCTCGAGCTCGGGCATGCGCTCGACCATCATCCGCACGAGCTGAGCGGAAAACCCGGCCGCAAAAAGCTGCTTCGTGAGCGTGCTCTGCAGGGGGTTGCGGCGTTGGCGCTCGCCCCACAGCAGACCCGCGAACTGCTCTTCCATCATCCCGCGCATCGACGAAAGCTCGCTCATCACGGTCTGATTGACCACTTCCTCGATGCGCGCGCGAACCGCGTCGACCATGGCGGCCGTGTCTTCCGCACTGCTGCTCTTGGCTCCGACGCCGTCGAACGCAGGCGCAATGCGCGGCATGGCGCGGCGCGCGGCCACTTGCGCGGCCTCATGCGCCCAGTCGGGAAGTTCCCCGGCGACCAGCTCTTCCGGCGAAAGAATCTTGCCGGGCGTGCCGAGTCCCTTCGCGGCGGCAGCAGCGGGCGTCATTGCATGCGTGCGCGCCGTATGAGCGGCTTGAGCAGGCTCGGCGCCACGCTGCTGCGAGGCGATGCGCTGCGCATGATCGATGAGCCACGGGTTCGATTCGGCCAGCGTCGGCGATGTTTCGGCGACGGCGGGCTCAGCCGGGCGCGCGGTCCGTACCGGCCGGGCCGTCGAGGGCGCGGCGTGGGCCGCGTTTGCTTCGGCGCGCGGCTCGCGCGAGGCCATGCCTGCCGGATGGCCACCGGCCGCGCTGCTGCCGCCGCCGAGGGCGGTGGTGGCAGTGTTGAGCGGCATTGCAGCAGGCGCACCGCTCGTACCCAGACCGGCTTCCGGGCTCGCCCCGAAAACAGCCGAGAACACGTCCGGCATGCCGTTCGCGTACGGATTGATCGGCGCCATGCCGGGCGCGGCAGCGACGGGCGGCATCAAGGTCTGCGATGGCGCGGGCAGCGAAGCGGCCGGCGCGCGACGCGGCGAATGACTCATGCCTTGCGCCGCATCTTCGCCGGCGTTGGGTGCGATGGCCGCGAAATCCGTATCGGCAAGCGCCACGATTTCGACGGTGCCGTCGTCGTTCGTGCGGTTGGACAGGACGACTGCGTCGGCACCGAGAGCCTCGCGCACGAGACGCAAAGCGTCGCGACTCGTTGCACCAATGAATTTACGAATGTTCAAGCTAGACCCCCGATGAGGTTGACGACTTTGATCGTGCGTGACTCGGGCACTTCAGCGTACGAGAGCACTTTCAATTGCGGCAGGCTGCGGCGCAAAAACCGCGCGAGCATCGTGCGCAGCGCGTGCTGCACGAGCAGCACAGGCGGCAGCCCGGAGTTTTGTTGACGGGCGATCGCGCGTTGCGTCTCCGTCAGAAGCGAGTGAGCGAGACCCGGCTCGAGCCCGGGGTTGGCACCGGTCGAGAGCGCTTGCGAGAGCACGCGCTCCAGATTCGCGTCGAGCCCCATCACCTGCATTTCGCCCGCGCCCGGATACCACTGCTGCGTGATTGCGCGGCCCAGCGCGAGGCGGACGACGGCGGTCAGTTCGTGCGCGTCGCCGGTCTTGCCGGTCTGCTCGCACAGCGCTTCGAGGATCGTGCGCATATCGCGGATGGGCACGGCTTCCTCGAGCAGGTTTTGCAGGACCTTTTGCAGCGTCGAAAGCGAGAGCGTCTTCGGCACGAGGTCTTCGACGAGCGAGGGTGCATCCTTGCCGATACGCGTGATGAGGGCCTGCACTTCCTGCCGGCCGAGCAGCTCGGCGGCATGTTGAACGACGAGATGATTCAGATGCGTGGCGACGACGGTGCTCGCATCGACGACGGTGTAGCCATAGACCTGCGCCTGTTCGCGCAGGTTGGTATCGATCCAGACCGCGGGCAGACCGAAGGCCGGATCCTGGGTCGGCGTGCCCGGCAGGGCGGCCGAGACCTGCCCCGGATTGATGGCGAGCCATTGGCCCGGATACGCTTCGCCGACGCCCACTTCCACACCCTTCAAGGCGATGCGATAGCCGTTGGGACGCAGCTCGAGGTTGTCGCGAATATGAATGACGGGCGGCAGGAAGCCGATTTCCTGGGCGAACTTCTTGCGGATGCTCTTGATGCGCTTGAGCAGCTCGCCGTCGGTGTTCTTGTCGACGAGCGGAATGAGGCGGTAGCCGACTTCGAGCCCGAGCGTATCGATGAGCGTCACGTCGTCCCAGCTCGCTTCGTGCGCTTCGGCGGGGGCGGTGACGGCCGGTGCCGCATCGACGAGGATGGCGCTCGCCTTCGCCTGCTCGGCACGCTTTTTCAGCATGCGGCTCAACTGGATCGCGCCGCCGCCCAGCAGCACGAACGCGAAGTGCGGCATGCCGGGAATGAGGCCGAGCACCATGATGATCACGCCCGTGATCATCAGCACGCGCGGGTTTGTGAAGAGCTGGCCCGTGAGCTGGGTGCCGATGTCCTCATCGGTGGCCACGCGCGAAACGATCACGCCGGCCGCGGTCGAAATGATCAGCGACGGGATTTGCGCGACGAGTCCGTCACCGATCGTGAGCAGCGTGTAGGTCGTGCCGGCCGATTCGAAATCCATGCCGTGCTGAACCATGCCGACGATGAGTCCGCCGAACACGTTGACGACCATGATGATGAGGCCCGCGATGGCGTCGCCGCGCACGAACTTCGAGGCACCGTCCATGGCGCCGTAGAACTCGGCTTCCTGCGACACGGCCAGGCGACGCTTGCGGGCGCCTTCCTCGTTGATGAGGCCCGCGTTCAGATCGGCGTCGATGGCCATCTGTTTGCCCGGCATCGCATCGAGCGTGAAGCGTGCCGCCACTTCGGCGATACGGCCCGCGCCCTTCGTGATCACCATGAAGTTGATGACCATGAGGATCGCGAAGACGACGATACCCACCGCGAAGTTGCCGCCGACGAGGAAGTGACCGAACGATTCGATCACGCGCCCCGCCGCGGCCGGCCCCGTGTGGCCTTCGAGCAGCACGACGCGCGTCGAGGCGACGTTCAGCGAGAGCCGCAGCAGCGTGGAGAACAGCAGCACGCTCGGGAAGGCCGCGAAATCGAGCGGCTTCATCGTGTACATGCTGACGAGCAGCACCATCACCGAGAGCGCGATGTTGAACGTGAAGAGCAGATCCAGCAGGAACGGCGGCAACGGCAGGATCATCATGCCGAGGATCATGCAGATCAGAACCGGACCTGCGAGCGCCCTCAGATTCGTGGCCGCCAGTGCCGGCGGCCGCTTGCCGAAGAAGCTTCCGACGCGCGCGTTCATGCCGAAGCTCCGTTGTCCGTGCCGAGCACATCGTCTTCTTCTTCACGCACGTCGCTATCCGAAATCGGGCTCTTGTCCATGCCAGCCGGCACGTCCAACTCCGTCGGCGCCGCGGGTACATCGCCGCCTTCGTCGCGGAAACGCCGCAGCTGATAGACCCATGCGAGCACTTCGGCGACCGCGCTGTAGAGCGGGCCCGGGATTTCGCGGTTGAGTTCGACGTTGTGATAGAGCGCGCGAGCAAGCGGCGGCGCTTCGAGAAGCGGCACGTTGTGCTCGCTGGCAAGCTCGCGAATCCGGGCGGCCACGAGGTTGACGCCCTTGGCGACGACCTTCGGTGCACGCATTTCGCCGTCGGCGTACTGCAGCGCGACCGCATAGTGGGTCGGGTTCGTGACCACGACGTCGGCCTTCGGCACGGCGCTCATCATGCGGCGGCGGGCGATGGCGCGCTGCTGCTGGCGAATGCGCCCCTTCACGTGGGGATCGCCTTCGCTTTCGCGGTGCTCTCGCTTCACTTCTTCCTTCGTCATGCGCAGTTTCTTGTGGAATTGCCAGATCTGGTACGGGACATCGAGCGCGGCAATCACGAAGATGCCGCCCACTGTCGTGGCGCAGCACACGGCGATCAGCGAAAGTCCATGGCCGACGGCGGCCGTCAGCGATTCGTTGGCGAGCGCGAGCAGCTCGTCCTTGCGATGCCAGACTGCGGTGCCGCCGATGCCACCGACCACGAGGACCTTGGCGATCGACATGCCGACCTGGATCGGACCGTTGAGCGAGAAGATGCGGCCGAAGCCGGCAATGGGATTGACGCGCTCGGGTTTGAACTGGAAAACGTTGGGGGACAGGAGCCAGCCGCCGATCACCATCGGCGCCGCGAGCGCTGCGACACCGGTCAGCGCAAGCACAGGCAGCACGGCCAGCAGCCCTTCGCGGCCCGCCGCGCCGGCGCCGATCAGCATGCGGTGCGTATCGACGACGCTCGCGTGGTTGAACGTGAACGCGCCGCGCAGCATCGTTTGCAGATGCGCGCCGATCGAACCGGAAAGGCCCCAGACACCGAAGAAGCCCGCCGCGAGCAACGCGAACGACGCGAGCTCCCGCGAACGCGCAACCTGCCCCTCTTCGCGCGCCTTCTCCAGGCGCCGCGGGGTGGCTGATTCGGTCTTCTCGAGGTCGCTATCCTCTGCCACAGGGTTTCTCCGCTCCAGGCACGGCAACATGCCGCTTCTTCATGGAGAGCGATTATTCCTGTTGGCGTCTATCGACGATCGGCGGATAAGGACGGGGAAAGGGGTGTATTTCGACTGATCGGTTGCGCGGGCTTAATAAGGGAAAACCCTTGATTGCGTGGGTTATTGATGGCCCGTTGCCGACCGCCCGGTGACAAAATGACGCCACCGGTCTATACTGCGAGTGACCATTTCTATCCGGCAACGAGGCCGCTATGCTCGCTCACACCAGTAAACGGCTCACCACGAGAATCACCGACCACGTGCAGGAAAAGCTGCAAGCGGCGGCGGACCTCGTGGGCGCCACTCTGAATCAGTTCGTCGTGCAAGCTGCACTCGAAAAGGCGGACAAGGTCATTGAAAGCGAGTCGACGATTGTCCTGACACGCCGCGAATCTTTAAGGCTGTTGGAACTGATCGAAAATCCGCCACCGCGCAACGAGAAGTTCGTGCAAGCGCAAGCCCGCTATAAGAGGATAAAGAACGGTGCTGGTTCTACCGCTAAGTAACGAGCACGACAGGAAGGGATTTGATTGCGGAAACGCCGAACTCAACAGTTGGTTCGCTCAGGTAGCCAGGCAACACAAGGAAAAAGGTATTTCTTCGACGTTTGTCGTCGTCGAGGAGGAAGCCAGCACCGAAGTGCAGGGCTTCTACGCTATCAGCCTGGCCGAGTTGGTGAATGCGGAATTGCCATCGCAGTATCGTAAGCGCTTGCCTACCAAGGTGCCCGCCTTCCGGCTTGGCCGATTGGCCACAGCTAAACCCCACGCAGGCAAAGGCATCGGAGAGTTCATGCTTTTCGATGCAATCGATCGCGTGACGCGCATTGCGACCGAGATCGGGGGGATCTGCCTGGTGGTCAATGCGAAGCCATCGGCGGTCGATTTCTATACGCGATACGGGTTCGAACAGATGGCAGATCATCCGCACAACCTGTTCCTGCCGCTCTGACGAAGATACGTCGCGTCGTCCTATGCCGGCCAACGCGACGTTCAGTCATCCGCTAGAACGCCACGTAAGGCGTCTGCGTGCCCGCACCGCTTGCAGTCTGGTCATAGCCGAAAAAGACCGTGCGGCCGTAGAAGAACGGCATGCCGAAGTCGACCACGTTGGTGAAGCCCAGATCGCCACCCAGATTGTCGAATGCGAACCAACCGTTGTTCGTCGAGTTGGTGAAGATCGTATTCGCATTGGCGATCGCCATCGTCACGGACGTCGATGCCGTCGAGCCCGACGCGTTTGAGATAGGGACAGTGCGTGTCGTCGACGTCGCCGGGCAATAGAACGTTGAATTGGGGCTCGCGCATTTCGCGAGCGTCGAGTCGTTGAAGAAGAAGCCGTTCGACCCTGAATCGAAGAACGCAAAGCCCGCCGCGCCATTGACCGTGGCATTGACGTCGCCGGCCCCATCGGTGCCATAGGTGGTTGCGCCGGTGAGCGCATTGTTCGACTGCGTATTGATACCAAACGTTATCGTGCCGGTTGCCGTCGCCTGGCCGCCCGAACTGACGGGTGCCATCGTCAGCACGACACCGTTGTTGTCGCTCGCGAATTTGACGACCGGTGTAGTCACCTGCTGTGCGAGCGGCATTGTCGTCGCCGTACAATTCGCGCCGTTCGGGCACACATAATAAGGCGGCGTGCTCGGCGTGGACGATACGCACGCCGCGCCGCAGTCATACGGTGCCACACCGATGCCGAGAATTCCGTTCGCGCCAAGCGCCGACACGTCGTTTTCTGCGACCCCGGCGCTGGAACAGGCCGTCGGCACGGTCGACGCCCCCATGTCTCCTACAATTGCGATCGGCAGACTGCCAGCCGTCTTGCTGCCAATCGTCACATCGGCTTTGCGCACCGATCCCCATGTAAAGCCGTCGGCAAAGACCGTGCATTCGGCAATCTGATTGCCGCTGGCATCCGTCTCGATCGGCAGGCTGCCGAGCACCGTAGCCGCTGCCGTATTCACGATGCGCAAACCGTACGACATCGTATCGACCTGGATATTGTCGATCGTCTGGCAGGTCGCCGTGCCCGGTGCGCAGATCGTTACGCTGACTGTCGGGATGTTGACCGCCCCGCTCGTCCCCCGTGCCACCGTGATCGCCACCTGATTCGCCGCCACCGGGGTGGTGCCGCCGCCGCTACCGCCCGAACCGCTGTTACTGCTTGACCCGCCCCCTCCGCCGCAGCCCGCAACGACCAACGCCATCAACGCGGCTGTCAACGCGCCCAGTGCGCGCACGAGTTTGCCATTTGTTTGCAAGATCGTTCTCCTCGTGGCTGTCGGTTATCGAATATCGTCGGCGCTCACGCCCGACGGCAAAGCCGCAGGCAGATAGGCCTGTCCGAAGAACGCGCCCATATGGCCGAGCGAATGGACGACGAGCCCGGACTGCTCGACGGCAACCGGCCCCCGCCCCTTGCGCTGCGAGCGCTGTGCTTCGACTGCACTCTTGTATTGCGGGAAGTACGTGCCAAGCAGCGCGGACAAATCCGGCATGAACGGTCCGCGCCAAGTGATGCCGAACACGTTGCCGTCGGTCCCGACATACTCGCGAACGACGGTGCCGGACGAGGACGTCGTCTCCTTCACGGTGTAGTTCGCCGACGCGGGCACGCTCGAGGCGTTCGTCGATGAGGCGGCTCTCGCCACCGGCGAAACGGTTTTTGCGACCGCGCCGGATGGCGTCGCCATGGGGGCGCCCCCGAGCGCAGCACGGGCCGGTGGGGCAACCCCCAGCGTGGTGGCGACAGCGAGCGCTGCCGGCACGAGGGCTCGAATCAATCGGATCGACATGGGATGATTCCTCTTTTCGAAGTATTGTTACGCGCCCCTCGGCGCATCCTGCACGTCAAATGCCTGAACGACTGCCAGTCTTCAGAACAACGCCTTTCAAAAATCTAACGCACACCAGGACGACTGGCTACTGTCATCTTGCAATGTGCAATATTCGCGCCAGACCCGATTTTGGGAAAATGCCCCGAATAGGCCGACCGGAAAGCGCCGAAGGGCGGCACCGCTTGCGCGGGCCGCCCTTCGGGAGACAACAGGATTCAGGTCAGATGCGCCCGATCAGAACGCGATGAAAGCCGGTGACGAAACACCGATGCTGCCGTCGGCGGCCGGGTCGTAATTGACGTAGACGGTACGGCCGTAGAAGAACGGCATACCGAAATCGAAAGCCCCCCCCGACAGGGCGCCACCGATGTTGTCGTAGGCATAACCACCGTCGTTGAACAAGTCCTGCGCGTTGCCAATGCTCAGCGCGACGGACGTCGTCGTACCGTTGAAGCCGGTCACGGAAGGCGTACGCGACACTGTCGAGGCAGGGCAATAGAAACCGAAACTCGGTAAGCACCGAGTCAGCGAATCGGCGTAGAACAAGCCGTTCGATCCGGTATCGAAAAACGCAGCGCTCGTGGTCGTACCGCTCAACGATGCGCTTTGCATGTTGCCGTAATGGTCTGTCGTCATCTGCTTGATACCCGAACCCGGCAGCACATTGTTCGCCTGCGTGCCGATGCCGAAGGTCAGGAAACCCGAAGCACTCGTCGACCCCGCTGCCGTTACAGCCGGCATGTTGAGGATCACGCCGTTGTTGTCGGTGGCAAAGAGCCGCACAGGATTGGTCACCTGCTGCGCCTCCGGAACCGCCAGGTCTGTGCAAGTCGTCGTGCTGCCGCTCGTCGTGCATCCATAGTAGACGTTGTTCGCGGTCGTGCTCGCGCAGGCGGAGCCGCAGTCGAATGTTGCAGTCCCTATGCCGAGTATGCCGTGCGAGGCAATTGCGGAAGACGTATCGTTGAGCGTGCCGCTCGCACACCTGTTGCTCGCGCCGCCAGCCGCCGACTGCGGCAGATCGCCGAGTACGTGGATGGGCACGCTCGAAGCGGTTTCACCACCGATCGTCAGGTCCGCCGTACGCACCGTTCCCCACGTGTTGCCGTCGGCGAAGCCCGCGCAGTTGGCCACGGTTTGGCCGCTTACCGTCTCGGCCGTCAGCGCACTCTGCATCGTGCTGTTCAGCGCATCCTTCGTGAGCCGCAAGCCCCACGATCCGGTATCGATTTGAATGTTGTCGATCGTCTGGCAGGTGCTCGTACTCGGAACGCAAACCTTCACGCTGACCATCGGGATGTTTGCGGCACGGCTTACCGCGTTCGACGCCACGACGACAGCGACCTGGTTGCTCGCAAGCGTCGAGGGCGTGGTCGACACCGGAGCGCCGGCGGCCAACGTGGTCGTGCTGGAACTGCCCGTGCTGCTCGTGCTGCCGGTGCTGCTCGTGCTACTCGTGCTACCGGTCGTGCTCGTCGTCGTGCCGCTCGATCCGCCGCCACCGCCGCAACCCGCGACGAGCGCAACGGCTGCTGCCAAACCGAACGCGCCGAGCGCTCGGGCCAATTTGCTCTGGTTACGCAACATGGTTCTCCTCGCTCTCGTTCGTTATTGGATGTCGGCGGCGCTTACGCCGGCCGGCAGCGACTGCGGCAGATAAGCCTGCCCGGAGAAGCCGCCCATATGGCCACCCGAATGCACGACGAGGTCAGGCAAGTCCACGGCAATCGGACCGCGGCCCGGATGCGCCGCGCGCAACGCGACACGTGCACTATCGAACTGGGAGAAGTAGGTACCAAGAAGAACCGGCAGATTCGGCATGATCGGCCCATTCCAGGCGATGCCGAACACCGTTCCGGCCGTCGAGACGTACTCGCGCACGATCGTGCCGGCGGCGAACGTCGTCTGTGTCACCGTGTATGGCGCGGTGACGACCGCGCCCGATGCAGCATGGATCACAGGAGCCAGCGAACTCGAGACAGCCCCCGCCGGCGGCGGCGTGGGCGTGCCGCCGAGCGCGGCCAAAGCGGGCGCGGCCACGCCCAATACCCCGCACGTCAGCGCCGCGCAAACCGCGGCGCGCATGGTTGGATTCAACATCGGAAAAACCCTCTTTTGGTTGATTTCTTATTGCGCACTTCGGCGCTTGATGCCGGCATCACCTTTTGAACAACCATCGGCGCACAAACGGTCGCGCCGAGCGCGCGGGGGGTGAGCCAGCGCTACCCCGCTACACATGCCGAGGGCGGCGCCGCACAACGCGGGGCCGCACCTCGTAACCTGAAACAAAGGAGTTGCGTCAGAAACCCAGACTGGCGAGCAGATCGTCGACGTCGGATTGATCCTGGACGACGTCGGTCTTTCCCTCCGGATTGATCTGCGGGCCGTTGAGCAGATGCTCGGGGCTGCCCGTGGAGCCGGGCTCGGCAGCCAGCGCCGCCGCGGTTTGCGCGAACTGCTCGCGCCGCTCGGGCGCGATGTTCTCGACCAGCACGCCCAGCAGTTGCTGCTCGATCAGATAGACGACATCCATGATCTTCTTGATCACCTGACCCGTCAGATCCTGGAAATCCTGCGCCATCATGATCTCGAGCAATTGCGCGTTGGTCGCGCTCGTCGAGTCCGGCACACGCGAGAGGAACGTACGCGTATCGGTCATCAGCGCGCGCACCTCGTCACGCTCGATTGGAGCTGCGAACCACTGCGCCCAGCGTGCATCGAGCGTCGCCGCATCGGCCTGCAGCTGTTCCTGCATCGGCTTCGCGATATCGATCGCCGTCAGCACCCGCTCGGCCGCCTGCTCCGTCATCGCCGCGACATACTTGAGCCGGTCGCGCGCGTCGGGCACCGCCTCGGCCGCGTGCTCGACGTGCTTGTCGAGACCGAGCTCGCGCATCGAATCGCGCAACGTGCGCGTGAGTTGTCCGATCCTCGCGAGGATGCGGTCCGCGTTGATTTCGGTGCCGGCTTCGGCACCTGCGCTCGCGGCAGCGCCCATATCGGTCGACTGGTCCACTCGATCACCCCGTCTTTTGCATCTTCTCGAGGATCTTCGTGAGCTTTTCGTCGAGCGTTGCAGCGGTAAACGGCTTCACCACGTAGCCGCTCGCGCCGGCTTGCGCCGCCGCGATGATGTTTTCCTTTTTCGACTCCGCCGTCACCATCAGCACCGGCAGGTGCGAAAGCGCGGGATCCTTGCGGATTTCCTGGAGCATGGCCAGGCCGTCGAGGTTCGGCATGTTCCAGTCGGAAATCACGAAGTCGTAGCCGCCGCCGCGCAGACGCGAGAGCCCGGCGGCACCGTCTTCGGCTTCATCGACATTCGCATAGCCGAGTTCTTTCAACAGGTTGCGGACGATCCGGCGCATCGTCGGAAAGTCGTCCACCACCAGAATTTTCATGCTTTTATCCATCTCGATCCCTTTATCCCAATTTCGCGGCGAAGACGCTGCTCTCGGCCCCGGCTACACGCGCCCCACACGATCGCCCAGGCGCGTCATCACGCGTCGGCTCATCTCCGACAACGGCGCGACTTCGTCGGCCCCACCCAGCGCAATCGCCTCGCGCGGCATCCCGAAAACGATACAGCTCGCCTCGTCCTGCGCGAGAGTGTATGCGCCCGCATTTCTCATGTCTAACAAACCCGCCGCACCGTCACGCCCCATGCCGGTCAAGATCACGCCCACGGCGTTCTTGCCCGCGTGCTGGGCCGCCGAGCGGAACAGCACATCGACCGATGGCCGATGCCGATTGACGGGTGGATCGTCCGACAGGTGGGCGATGTAGTTGGCCCCGCTGCGCGCCAGCAACAAATGTGCGTGCCCGGGCGCGATATAGGCATGGCCCGGAAGCACACGCTCCCCGTGCTCAGCCTCTTTAACGGTAATTCGGCACAAACCATTTAGGCGTTGCGCGAACGATTTTGTAAAACCGGGCGGCATATGCTGCGCGATCATCACGGCCGGCGAGTCGGGCGGCAGCGGCACGAGCAGCTCGCGAATGGCCTCGGTGCCGCCCGTGGAGGCGCCGACGATGATCAGTTTCTCGCTACTGATGAGCGGGTTGTTGAGCATCGGCGCATGGCTCGCCGCGGGCGCTGCGGCGGCGGCATGCGCGGGCTGCGCCTGCGTGGCACGCACACGGGCGCGCGACGCCGCGCGGATTTTGTCGGCGAGTTTCTCCGCATATTCGAGCATGCCGTCGCGAATGCCGACCTTCGGCTTCGTGACGAAATCCACGGCCCCGAGTTCGAGCGCGCGCAGCGTGATCTCCGAGCCGCGCTCCGTCAGCGACGAGACCATGACGACCGGCATCGGCCGCAGCCGCATCAGCTTTTCGAGGAAATCGAGCCCGTCCATGCGAGGCATTTCCACATCGAGCGTCAGCACATCCGGATTGTGCTGCTTGATGAGCTCGCGCGCGACGAGCGGATCCGGCGCCGTTGCACAGACCGACATGTCGGGCTGGCTGTTGATGATCTCGGTCATCAGACTGCGGATCAGCGCCGAATCGTCGACACACAATACTTTGATTTTCTGCACAGCGATCATGCCTCCTTCACGGTCTTGGCGCTGTCGTTCATGCTGATGCCGGCACCGAAAACCTCCGTGCGCGGGGCAGGCCGCGCACCGAACAACTCGATGCGAGGCTTGGCTGCGCCCGCCGCGGCGGGCGATG
Organism: Trinickia sp.; assembly: GCF_036503415.1. Lineage (GTDB taxonomy): Bacteria > Pseudomonadota > Gammaproteobacteria > Burkholderiales > Burkholderiaceae > Trinickia. The sequence continues at coordinate 14,375 of NZ_DASXWY010000124.1, forward strand.
TGAACAGTTCGGCGTGTTCCTTCGTTCGCGCGCGCGCATGACGCGCCGCGCGCGCTTCCGCGACCTGCCTGGCCAGCGCCTGCTCGCGCTCGGCGACATTCGGCTCTTGCTGCAGGCGCAATTTCTTGACCATCGCCTGGCCCGTGGCCGGCATGAACGCGACCTTGCGCGGATGCTGACCCTGCAGGTCCTCGGCGACGATCCGGATGTTCTCTAGCGCCAGATAGCGGCGCACGAACTCGGCGTTGCGGTCCCCGATGTTGATCGTCGTCATCCCGGCCAGCACCGCCGCGCCGCCGAACACCTTGGCCTCGAAGCGCTCGCGCCGTCCGCCCATCTTGATCAGTTCGTTGATGAGAACTTCCATCGCGAACGCGCCGTAGCGCATGGAGTCGGACGCCGCGGCGGCCGGATTGTCGCCATCGTCGGGCAACATGAAGTGGTTCATGCCGCCGATGCCGAGCGTGCGGTCGTGAATGCAGGCCGCCACGCACGAGCCGAGCACGGTGACGAGCACCATGTCTTCGCCGGTCGTATAGAACTCGTTCGGCAACAGCTTCACACCGCGCCGCTCGAAGTGGTTGTCGAAATACAGATTGGTCGCGATGGGCAGTCCGCTCATGCTTCAGCCTCCTCGCCTGTGCGCGCGGTGGTGCGAGCAGGCGCGCGGGGACGCGTGCCGGGCGCCACATCGCGCGTGAGCTCATAGACCGTCTGGCCGCGCAGCCGGAACGACTGCGTCACGTAGGTGAAGTTCTCCGAGTGCCCCGCGAACAGCAATCCGCCCGGCTTCGTGAGCGGATCGAAACGCGAAAGCACCTGCGATTGCGTCGGCTTGTCGAAATAGATCATCACGTTGCGGCAAAAGATCGCGTCGAACTGCGTACGCAAGCCGTAGTCCGCATCCGTGAGATTGAGCTGCTGAAAGCGGATCATCGCGCGCAGCTCCGGGCGCACCTTGACGAGCCCCGCGTGCGGCCCGGTACCCTTCAGAAAAAAACGCTTCAGGCGCTCCTGCGAGAGCGCCTTGACCTGCTCGAGCGAATAGATGCCGGCCTCGCCTTTTGCGAGGACTTGCGTATCGAGATCGGTGGCGAGAATCGTCGCCTGGCGCGCGGCCGCATCGCCGAGCGCCTCGACGAGCGTCATGGCGATCGAGTACGGCTCCTCGCCCGTCGAGGCGGCAGAACACCAGATCGACACCGGTTGCTGGCGGCGCTTCACGAACTCGGCCAGGATCGGGAAGTGATGCGATTCACGAAAAAATGCCGTCAGATTCGTCGTCAACGCATTCGTGAACGCCTCCCACTCGGCCGGATCGTTTTCCGATTCGAGCAACTCGAGATATTGACGAAAGGTCTCGAGGTTGCGGGCTCGCAAGCGCCGCGCGAGCCGGCTGTACGCCATGTCGCGCTTGTGATCGGACAACGAAATGCCCGCGCGCCGGTGGATCAGCTCGCGAATGCGTGCGAAATCCGCCGACGTGAATTCGAAATCGCGATCGGCGAACGCGGTACGCTCGGCCGGACCTGTGCCGGCTGGCTCGGCCCGCTCGGGCCGTTGGGGTGCGCGCGCTGTCATGATGTTGCTCGGTTACCTGCACTACCCGTCGCGCGTTGCCGCGCGGCGGTGTTAGAACGTTTCCCAGTCGTCGTCCGACTTGCCCGACGCAGCCGTCACGGCCGGCGCCGGCTTGGCGGGCGGCGCAGGCTTGATGGCCGGCGCCGCGCTTGCCTTTTGTGCAACGCTTGCCTTCGGTGCAACGCTTGCCTTCGGCGCCGTGGTAACGGCCGGTGCGGCGGCGCGCTTCTCGCCCGTCGCGGCGATCCGGCTCGGCGCGGCAGCTTCATGTGCCACCGGCGCGGCGGCGCGAACGGCCTTCGGAGCCGACGCGGCGGGGGCCTTGGCGACCGGTTTGGCGCTCGATCGATCCATCGAGCGGGCCGCCGGCGCGCTGGCCCGTTTGCTCGCCGCAACGGCGGCCGGCTTCGCCGCGGCAGCCGACACATGAGAGCCCTGAACCTGCCAACGCCCAACCACCGTCTTCAGTTGCCGCGTCTGCTCTTCGAGCGATGCGGCCGCGGCCGCAGCCTCTTCGACGAGCGCCGCGTTTTGCTGCGTCACGTCGTCCATTTGAGCCAGCGCGCGATTGACGCCTTCGATACCGGTCGATTGCTCTTCCGACGCGGCACTGATTTCACCCATGATGTCGGTCACGCGCCGCACGGCCTGCACGATCTCGTCCATCGTCGTGCCGGCACGTCCCACGAGCGCGGAGCCGCTAGCCACCTTGTCGGCCGAATCGCCGATCAACGCCTTGATTTCCTTGGCTGCCGCCGCGCTGCGCTGCGCAAGGCTGCGCACTTCGCCCGCCACCACGGCGAAGCCGCGTCCCTGCTCGCCGGCACGGGCCGCTTCCACGGCCGCGTTCAGCGCGAGGATGTTGGTCTGGAATGCGATGCCTTCGATGACGCCGATGATGTCGACAACCTTGTTCGAGCTCGTCGCGATGTCCTGCATCGTCGTCACGACCTCGCTCACGACTTCGCCGCCGCGCATCGCGATATCCGACGCATTGACCGCGAGCTGGCTGGCCTGGCGCGCGTTCTCGGTGTTCTGGCGAACGGTGCCCGTCAACTGCTCCATGCTGGACGCCGTCTGCTGCAGCGACGACGCCTGCTCTTCGGTGCGCTGCGACAGATCGGTGTTGCCCATCGCAATTTCGCGCGCACCGACATCGATCGATTCCGTGCCGCCGTGAATCGCCTTGACCATCGTCACCATGCTGCCCTGCATCTGCCGCACGCCGTCGAAGAGCCGGCCGATTTCGTTTTTCCCTTTCGCCTCGATCGTGCGCGTGAGGTCGCCGTCGGCAATGCGGCCGAAGTGCGAAATCGCATCGTCGAGCGGCTGAACGATCAAACCACGCAGCACGAAGCGGATCGCCACCATCAGCACGACGGAGAGCACGAGCGCCCCGACGATCAGCACGTTCATCATCGAAATATTCGACGCCGACTGCACGCGCTGCTCTTCGGCGCGATCCCGCAACGCCTTCAGCATGTGATCGGCCGCATCGCCGAACGCGACGAACATCGGGCTGATCTTCGTATCGGCGAGCGCGTGGTAGCCGGCCATGTCGCCCGCACGAACGGCCGCGAATTCGGGCTCGACGCCGTCATGCAACAGCGTCGCGTAGCGTGCGGTGATCTCGGTGACGAGTGCGGCATCGACGCCTTGCTTCGGCTCGCTCTGGAAGGTCTGCCAGGCTTCGTTCGCCTTGTTGAGCAGCACTTGCGAACGATCGAGTACCTTCTTCGCCTCGTCGAGATTGTTCGACTCGGTCAGCGCGCGATAGCGGTCGAGCGAAATGCGCGTGCGCAGCAGGTACGAGCCCGCGTCGTCGAGCGCGTGAATCGCCGGCAAATCGTCGCCCGCGAGCGTATCCACGACCCGGCCGGCGCTCGATAGCGCCGTGAGCCCCAGCGCACCGACCGCGAGTGTCAGCGCGACGAACACGGCCCCCATGGCCGTGAGCGTGGTGCGAATCGACCAGTTCTGCAGCATCTTTCAAATCTCCGTTCTGGACCGCGTGCGGCACGGCGCGCCGGCATCGCGCGCCTGCGTCCGCCCCGCACCGCTCGTCCGAATTACTGCCCCGAGAAAGACTCGATCAGCGCCATTTCCTTGCTGACCATCAACTTCTCGATGTCCATCAAGATCAGCATCCGGCCATCGACGGTGCCGAGGCCCGTCAGATACTCGGCCGTCAGCGTCGCGCCGAACTCGGGCGCGGGCATGATCTGATCGGGGGTGAGCGTCAACACGTCTGACACGCCGTCCACCACCATGCCGACGACGCGATGCGCGACGTTCAGAATGATCACGACGGTCTGGTGGTCGTACTCCACGCGGCCGAGGTGAAACTTGATGCGCATGTCGACGATCGGCACGATGATGCCGCGCAGATTGACCACGCCCTTGATGAACTCGGGCGCATTCGCGATGCGCGTCACGCTGTCGTAGCCGCGGATTTCCTGCACCTTGAGGATGTCGATGCCGTACTCTTCCGCGCCGAGCGTGAAGACCAGGAACTCCTGGCCGGCCGCATCGGCTTGCTGCGCATCGCGGCGCCCACCTGCGACGAGCGCGGTGTTCGAATGAGTGGTTTGGACTTCTGCCACGTTAGCCCCCAAACGGTTGGGTATTACGAAAAGTTCAGAGCACCGTGCAGGGCACGGGACTCACGGTTCAGTGCTGCCACGTCGACGATCAGTGCGACGCTGCCGTCGCCGAGAATCGTCGCCGCCGAGATCCCGCGCACTTTGCGGTAATTGGTCTCGAGATTCTTCACGACCACCTGCTGCTGCCCGACGAGCTCGTCGATCAACATCGCAAAGCGGCGGCCTTCCGTTTGCATGATCGTGACGATGCCCTGCGTCGGTTCGGTGCGCGCACCTTCCACCGAGAACACTTCGTGCAGCGCGACGAGCGGCAAATATTCGCCGCGCACGCGCACGACACGTTCGCCGTTCGCGACGGTGTAGATGTCCTCGGCTCTCGGTTGCAGCGACTCCATGACGAAGTTCAGCGGCAGGATGAAGATTTCGCTGCCGACCTTCACGGACATCCCGTCGAGAATCGCCAGCGTCAGCGGCAGGACGATGCGCGTGGTCGTGCCCTTGCCCGCGTGCGAGGTGATCTCGACATGGCCGCCCATCGCCTGAATGTTGCGTTTGACGACGTCCATGCCGACGCCGCGGCCCGATACGTCGGTCACCTGCTCCGCCGTCGAGAAGCCCGGCATGAAGATCAGGTTCCAGACCTCTTCGTCGGTCATCGATTCGCTGACCTGCATGCCCTGCTTCATCGCTTTGGCGAGAATCTTGTCGCGGCGCAGCCCCGCGCCGTCGTCGCTCACCTCGATGACGATGTTGCCGCCGTGGTGCGCCGCCGAGAGAATCAGTTGGCCCGTGCCGTCCTTGCCCGCCGCGCGTCGCGCTTCGACGGTTTCGATGCCGTGATCGAGGCTGTTGCGCACGAGGTGCGTCAGCGGATCGATGATGCGTTCGATGAGGCTCTTGTCGAGCTCGGTGGCTTGCCCGAACGTGACGAGCTCGACTTCCTTGCCCAGCTTCGCCGCCAGGTCGCGCACGAGACGCGGGAAGCGCGAGAACACGTAGTCCATCGGCATCATGCGGATCGACATCACGGCCTCTTGCAGATCGCGCGCGTTGCGCTCGAGCTGCGCCATGCCGTTGAAGAGCCGGTCGTGCAACGCCGGATCGAACGTACTCGTCGTCTCCGCCAGCATCGCCTGCGTGATGACCAGCTCGCCGACGAGGTTGATCAGCTGATCGACCTTCTCCACGCCGACGCGGATGGAGCTGCCCTCGCCCGCCGCGGCCGCGGCGGCCGGACGCGCTTTCTTTTCTTCCGCGGCATTCGATGCGGCGGCGGCCGATGCCGCGGCGGCCGGTTCCGGCACATTCGCGGCCGGAGCCGGCGATTCGTTCTTCGGTTCCGCTGTCGGCTCGCTCGCGGGCTGCGTCTGTGCGGCGGGCGCAGACACCGCGGGCGCGCTCGCCCGCGGAACCTGCACTGCGACGTCCGCCGGCGCGGGAGTACTGGCTTGCGTACCCTCGTCCGGCGCCGTCCCACGCGCGATCGTGATCTGGCTTTCGTCGATGACGAAGCAGCACACGGCCGTGATGTCGTCGGACGGGACATCCGTTTGAAGATAGACAACGAGATCGTTGTCCGTCTTCACCCGCCCGACGATGTTACCCAGGTTACCCAACTCTTCGGTCAGCAGCCCCTGGTCCTTCTCCCCCACCCCCCGTAGCGTAATTTTCAGGTGAGGTCCTGCATCCGTTGCGGCGTCCGGCGTACCGGCCGCGCCGCCATGCGTCGCTTCGACGGCTTGCGAGACGACATGCTCGGGCGCACCGCCCGCATTCGCGTTCACGTCGGCGCTCGCCTCGACGACCGGGGCTGCCGCCGGTGCCGCCTCATCGCCGCCTTTCAAGCGCTCGAGCTTCGCGCAGATCGTTGCCGCTGCCGCCGCGTCGGGCTCCTCGCTGGCGCGGTAGGCCGCAAGCTGATCGGCGAGCACGTCCTTCGTCTCGAGGAACGTATCGATCATGTCCTTGCGCAACGTCAATTCGTTGTTGCGCGCGCGATCGAGCAGCGATTCGAGAATGTGCGTCGTTTCGGTGAGCGCCGTGAACCCGAACGTCGCCGCGCCGCCTTTGATCGAATGGGCCGCGCGGAAGATGGCCGCCAGGTCCTCGGGATCCGGCGTGCCGACGTCGAGGTTCAACAGCAACTGCTCCATCTGTGCGAGCAGCTCATCGGCCTCGTCGAAGAACGTCTGATAAAACTGTGTGATGTCGAGTGTCATGCTGAGTCACCGCAAAGAATCTGTGCCTGCTTATCCGCGAGCTACGCCTGTATCCGTTCGTGCCCTATCCGCCGCTCGCGTCACGCGTGCAGCGCCGCGATCAGCTCGGTCAACGTGTCGAGATCGAGCGGCTTGGCAATCCAGCCCGTCGCCCCCGCCGCGCGCGCCGCATCCTTGAACGCATCGCCATCCTCCGTCGTCAACACGAAGATCGGCGTCGCCTCGTAGCTTCGTTCCTGACGCAGCGCCGCGATGACATCGAGACCGCTGCGCTTGGGCATGTACTGGTCCGTCAAGACGAGATCGAACGGCTGCGCGAGCGCGCTCGCGAGGCCTTCGTCGCCATCGGATGCGACCGTGACTCGATAGCCCGCCGCTCGCAGCGTCGCGGCGAGAATCTCGCGCATCGCGGCCGAATCGTCGATCGCCAGAATGTCCTTGATCATGAATGCCTCATTGCCCTTCGTCACCGCGCCGAACCGCATCGGCGAATCGTGCGCCTGCCGCTTTCATTGCTTGCTGCCCGAGCCGGCCGCCGGCGCAATGGCCGGCCCCGGCGCAATTTTGTCCGCGAGCGGGTTCGCGCCCGCGGCGTCGTTCGACAACGTCGTCGACGTCGAATCGTCGCGCGTCATCGCCTCCTCCGATTTCCGGTTGAGCACGATGATGCTGATGCGGCGATTCTCCGGATTCAATGGATCCGCCTTGTCGAGGTTTTGCGTCGAAGCAAGGCCGAGCACGCGCAACACCTTGCCCTCGTCCATGCCGCCCGCGATCAGCTCGCGGCGCGATGCGTTCGCGCGGTCCGCCGACAACTCCCAATTGCTATAGCCCGTGCCGTTGCCGGCGTACGGCACGGCGTCGGTATGTCCCTGCACGACGATCCGATTCGGCACGTCGTTCAGCGTTTTGCCGATCGCGCGCAGGATGTCGCGCATGTACGGCTCGACGTCATCGCTCGCCGTCGCGAACATCGGCCGCTTTTGGGTATCGACGATCTCGATGCGCAAGCCCTGCAGCGTCGAATCGATACGGATCTGCTGGCGGAACTGACGCAGCACCGGATTCGCCTCGATGGCCGCCATCAGCTTGACCTGCAGGTCGTGCAAGCGGGCCTGCTCGCGTCGCTCGAGCGCGCCGGACAGCGCATCGAGCGCGTCCTCCGCGGCCCTGGACGTATGCGCCCCCTTCTGGCTCGCGCCGTCGGTCTGCCGCGTGACGCCGGCCATATCCGTCGAAATGTCGCGTCCGCCGCCCTTGAGGATGCTCGAAGCGTCGGCACTGCGATCGCCGCCGAACAGCGCCGCCTTCAGCGGCTGGCTGAAATACTCGGCAATGCCCTTCAACTGGACGGGCGTCACAGCGCTCAGGAGCCACATCAGCAGGAAGAAAGCCATCATCGCGGTCATGAAGTCCGCATAGGCGAGCTTCCACGCGCCGCCGTGGTGCCCCTTCTTTGCGGGCGCCACGCGCTTGACGACGATTGCCTTGTCCTTAGGCTTGCTCATTGCGCATTCATCCTCGCTTCATCCGGCCCGTTCACTTCGCCTTCACGCGGCGCACGTGTTCCTCGAGCTCCGTGAACGACGGACGCTCGGTCGAGAACAACACCTTGCGGCCGAATTCGACGGCAATCGCCGGCGCGTAGCCGTTCAGGCTCGCGAGAATCGTGACCTTGATGCACTGGAACATCTTGGTGGACTCGGCCACGCGCTGTTCGGCGAGGCTGGAAAGCGGACCGATCAATCCGTACGAAAGCAAAATGCCGAGGAACGTACCCACGAGGGCCTTCGCGATCATCGCGCCGAGCACCGCGGGCGGCTGGTCGGCCGAGGCCATCGTATGAACGACGCCCATCACGGCCGCGACGATGCCGAAAGCCGGCATCGCATCGCCCACACGCATGAGCGCGTGCGCGGGACCCTCGCCTTCGGCGTGGTGCGTCTCGATCTCCTCGTCCATGAGACTTTCGATCTCGAACGCGTTCATGTTGCCGCCGACCATGAGCCGCAGATAGTCCGTCAGGAACTCGACGATGTGCTTGTCGGCGAGAATCCTCGGGTATTGGGTAAAGATCGGGCTTTTTTCGGGATCGTCGATGTCGGCCTCGAGCGTCAGCGTCCCTTCCTTACGCGCCTTTGCAAGCAAAACGTAAAGCAGGGCCATCAGCTCCATGTAGACCTCTTTCGTATACTTCGAGCCTTTGAAGAGCGTCGGCAAAAGCCGGAAAGTCGCCTTGATCGTCTTCAATCCGTTGCCCAGGATGAACGCGCCCAAGCCCGCGCCGGCGATCATCAGGATCTCGACAGGCTGCACGAGCGCGCCCAGATGGCCGCCCGCCAACGCGTAGCCGCCGAAAACGGACAGCACGGTCACGAGTGTTCCAACGAAAATCAGCACTGCCGGGTCCTCATAGTGGTCAGCGGACAGACCGCCGTTAGTCAGGTTTACGGCAGGCAAACCGAAACTTTGAGGACGAGAGCAAACGGTTACGTGCCGTGCAAACCCGGAGAGGGAGGGTTGCCGCCCCGTTTGCGCCGGTGGCAGGGCGCGAACAGGCGTTTCAGCGGCGTTTCAGGGGCGCTTCGGGGGCGAGGGCGCGCCCAGTTCGATCAGCTCGATGGCCAGCGTGATTTCCTTCACTTCGAGCACGACGCTCTTGATCGCCATAACGGCTAGCCGATCGTCTCGGCCGGCTGGCCCGCCATCAGGATCGCCGCATGGGTATGGCCGAGCTCCCCCGCGCGGCCCTTGTCCGCCAGCGACGAGAGCAGTGCGTGGTCGTCGAAGCGAAAGCGGCAGAGCAGTTGGTTCGACGCCGCGAGCTTGATGGTCTGAGCAAATGAAAGGTTCGCGAGCACATCGGCAAGCTGGCCCGTGATGCCCATGCGGAACATCCCCATCGCCCGGTCCTCGCGAAGCAGACGTTGGGCAAGCAACAGATACGACAGGTTGATCTCCTTGATCTCGCTGAGCATTTCGCTGGTGGCGCTCATCATTTCCCCCGAGTCGTTCAAATGGTCTTTCGTGCGGAAACGTTTGCCCGGCGATGCACAATCCGCCCGGCGTAAACAGGTCGTTCTGGTCTTTGGCCGAATTGTGTCGAAATGTAAAAGCAGTGGAAATCGGAAGAAGCCCGGCTAGTGCCGTCGGAAATGTCTATTAAGCGTGTCGGAATTCTTCCTACAGAGCGCATCGACTGCGTTCTTGCGGCTTGGTGCGAAGGTCGGGGGAGGGATGCGTGGTCGAAAACCGCGGCGGAAATGGGCGGATGTCTTTAGGCCGATGGCGCAGGGATTATAGGAAGAATAGCTATCGAGCCGCAACAAATGCCGGTAGCAGAAACGGAATGCGCTGACTTTACCGAATATTTACCGAATCCGCATTTTGACGGAGCCTCTTGCTGTTTCGGGCTGTAACAAGGCTTAAAGGTTTGAAAATACGCTAATAAGGGGCGCGGCGTCTCCCGATAATGGCTACCAAGGCACTCATGCGGCGCGGCAACACTGTCGCGCCGACTTTTTGACGAAGGAGGTTGACGCATGCGTATCGCCCAAATCGCCCCGCTTTACGAGGCCGTCCCGCCGAAGTTCTATGGTGGTACCGAGCGCGTCGTGTCGTATCTGACGGAAGCCCTCGTCGAACTCGGCCATGATGTGACGTTGTTCGCAAGCGGGGACTCGGTCACGTCCGCCACGCTCGAAGCGGCTTGGCCACGGGCGCTGCGGCTCGACCCGTCGATCCGCGATCCGTTCGCGCCGCATGTGTTGCTGCTCGAGCAGGTGCGCCGCGTGGCGACCGATTTCGACGTGCTGCACTTTCACCTCGACTATCTGCCGTTCTCGCTCTTCGCGGACGCCGAAACGCCGTCGGTCACGACGTTGCACGGGCGACTCGATCTGCCCGAGCTGCAACCGGTCTTCAATACGTTCACCGATTCACCCGTCATTTCGATCTCGGAGTCGCAGCGCATTCCGCTGCCGCAGGCGCGGTGGCTCGGCAACGTCTATCACGGCCTGCCCGAAAAGCTGTTGACGCCTCAGCCCCATTGCGAACCGGAGTATCTGGCGTTCCTCGGGCGGATCTGCCCTGAAAAGCGCGTCGATACAGCTATCCGGATCGCGGCCATGAGCGGCCTGCCGCTGAAGATCGCTGCAAAAGTCGACAAGGCCGACCAGGACTATTTCAAGAGCGAGATCGAACCGCTGCTAAGCCACGCGAATGTGGAATTCATCGGCGAGATCGATGAAACGCGCAAGCCCGAGTTCCTGTCGCGCGCGAAGGCGCTGCTGTTCCCGATCGATTGGTGCGAGCCGTTCGGCCTCGTGATGATCGAAGCGATGGCGTGCGGCACGCCCGTGATCGCATTCAATCGCGGCTCGGTGCCCGAAGTCATCGACCATGCAGTCACGGGTTATATCGTCGAAGACGTTCAAGGCGCAGTCGCGGCGCTGCAGCGGCTCGACGAACTGTCGCGCGAGGAAATCCGTGCTCAATTCGAAAGACGGTTCACCGCTCAGGCCATGGCGCGCGAATATGTCGAGCGCTATACCGCATTGATCGAGCAGCGCGCGCGTCGTCCAATACTGCGCAGCGTGGTGGCAGGATAAACGGCGGACGATGGTAAGGCAGGCGTCGGGCGAATGCGCGCAGCTTCACAGCGAATTCGAATGCCCCGGGGCCTGCCATCGATGCGCTCTTGTAAGAACCTGTAATGGAAGTTCTGAACGACCATTGCGGCAACCCGGTGGGACTTCGACGCACCGGGTATTTTTATCGTCTGCAGCAGCGCATTCAACGCATGTCGCCGGAATCGGACGCACACCGCATAAACGCCGAGTGGCGTTGTATCGCGTCCGCCATAACGGCAGCGTTTCGAATCGTTTATTGATCGAGAACGAAGCGGTCGCGATTTTTGCCGGCGATCCATTTCGGCGGTTTGCCACGCCCGCTCCAGGTGGCGCCGGACTTCGGGTCGCGGTACTTCGGCGGCAAGGGAGTCTTCTTCGGCGGACGGCCGCGGCGCGCACCTTGCGGGAAGCCGAGGTCGGTCGCCGATAACCCGAACTCCGCAATCTTTTGCCGAATGTCCGCGATTACAGTGGCGAGTTCAGCACGCCTCGCCTCGTCCGCCTGTGCCTGCAGCTTCGCAATCTGCGCCTTCAGTTCCGCGTATTGGGACATCGTGGTCTCCCTTAAAAATTCATTTGTTCCGAGGTTAGACGGAAGTCACTGAGCTGGCAATGCTCCATTCACCTGGGTATACCAGGTAATCGTATGATAATTCTTAAATCCGGTTACACCGTCGGTAAAGCCACATTGGCGGTCAAATAGTCGCGCATAGCGCACGTCAAACAGTCAATTCCCCACCAATCGGAAAAAGTTTGCACAAATGGCGTGCGACGCCCGCTTCGAAGTTGTTGCCGATACGCGGGACGTGAGGAAGGCGGGCCATGAGAGCGGGGTTTGCATTATTCATCATGAACGGGTAACCGGCCGTCTCCAGCAAATCGATGTCATTCATGTTGTCGCCGAATGCGACGCACGCTGACGCCTGTGCGCCGAGACGCTCGAGCGCATGCAGCAGCCCGCGGCCTTTCGAAACGGAAGGCGCCATGACTTCGAGGCAATCCGGCAGGGAATACGTCACATATAGCGATGCACCGAATTCACGCTCGAGGTTGGCCGCCACTTCCGCGAGATCGCTGGGCTCGCCAATGTAGAGCACTTTGGCGATTTCGCTGCCGTCATGTTCGCGGACATCGATGATTTCATATCGGAAGCCGGAATCCTGATGTAAAGCGAGCAAATGCGGGGCATCGCGGTCGATGAGCCATGCCTCGTCGGCGAACAGATTGACGATGACGCGGCCGTGCTTACCCACGATATCGGGCAGCACGAGCCTGCGCACGATATCGCCGGGGAGATTCCGGGCATGAATGACAGTATCGTCCGGTGCATGCACGCGTGCACCGTTCGACGTCACTAGAAAAGGTTTGATGCCGAGCACTTCGCGAATGCCCGCAACGTCGCAATAATGCCGGCCCGTGGCAATCACGAAATGCACGCCGCTTTCGGACAACCGACGCACCGTGGCGATCGTAAACGGATCGAGCTGATGCTCGCTATTGAGCAATGTGCCGTCGAGATCGGTGGCGATGACTTGGTACATGATGGGATGAGAGCGGCAGACAGAGCCAACGGCCGTCATTCTAGCGCTGCTCGGCCTGCCGTGCGGCGCGCTGCGCAAGCTGTACGGCGCCATGCGCGGAATCGGCGGCCGGCGGCGCGAGTCTCGCGCGGTGCGCTGCCGGTACATAGTCGGCCAGCGAAGCGCCGAGGCCGCCGCAGAGCGCGACGGGCAAACGCCCGACGGCATCGAGTGCGTCGATGAGCTGCGCGATGTCCGCGCCGGCCTGCCGCAGCAATCTCGCGGCAATGGGATGCGATCGATGCGCGAGGACCGTGGGCGCGAGCGCCGCATAAGCGGGTTGAGTGGCCCCGCAACACCAGATGACGAGGCTCGCCCGGTCGGTTGCTCCCGTCCGAGCGAGCAATTCCTCCGAAAACGCATCGGGCACGACGCGGCCGTCGAGCGCCTGCTGGGCATGGGCGATCGCGCGCAGGCCGAGCCAGGCACCGCTCGCTTCATCGCCCGACGGAAAACCGTAGCCTCCCGCAGTCCGGCAATGGCCGTTCTCGTCGAGAGCAGCCGCGATACTGCCCGTGCCCAGCGCCACGATGACGCCCGGCGAGCCGCCGTGCGCGCCCAGCAGTGTCGTGTACGCATCGCTTTGCACCGCCAGCGCCGCCAACCCGGGCGCCTTCGCCACGAACGCGGCGAGCCATTCGGGGTTATTGGCCCCGGCGAGCCCGCACCCGAGCGCGCACTCGCGCCAGTCGAGCGTAAGCGCGACACTAGCGAAGGCTTGCGCCACGGCAGCCTCGATGGCCTGCCAGGCCGGCTCGATACCCAGCCCGAGACCCGACGCCGCGCCCGCGCCCTGCGCGAGCTCGACGCCCTGCGCATCGGCCACCACGACACGCGTGCCGGTACCGCCGCCATCGATGCCGACGCAATACCGCACTGTTTTCGATCGATCCGTCATATTTGCCTTTTGCTCAGTCGCGCGTAACGATTCGTTCGAGAGAGTATCCGCAACCGGGCGCCACGCCAATTGGCCGGATGGCCGAGTGTTCAACGCTCGGAGAGCCGTTCACGATTGTCGTCGTTCCGCTATGCTTCGTACGCGAACGAAAGCGTGTGCGTCGCGCGTCATCTTCGAGGGCAAGAAATCAATGGATCAGCGCTGCAACTGGGTCAAAACGCCGGCAGACGAGCACTATCACGACACCGAATGGGGCGTGCCGTCGCGCGACGATCGCCATCTCTTCGAAATGCTCGTGCTGGAGGGCGCGCAAGCCGGACTCTCGTGGTCGACGATTCTCAACAAGCGTGACGGATATCGTCGCGCGTTTGCCGATTTCGATGCCGAAGCCGTCGCGCGCTTCACGCCGCAAAAGATCGAAGCGTTGCTGACGGACACAAGCATTGTGCGCAATCGCGCCAAGATCGAAGCCGCCGTGGTCAATGCGCAAGCCGTGCTGAAGATCCGCGAAGAGCACGGCTCGCTCGCGAACTTCGTCTGGTCGTTCGTGAACGGGGAGCCCGTACAGAACGACTGGGCCACCTACAAAGAACATGCGCCGGCCTCGACTCCCGCGTCCGATGCGCTGAGCCGCGCCTTGAAGGGCTACGGATGCAAATTCGTCGGCTCGACCATCTGCTACGCGTTCATGCAGGCGGTTGGCATGGTCAACGATCATCAATCGAATTGCGCGTGGCGCGAGCGATGTGCGGCGCTCGCCAAGCCCAAGCGAGCGAAGGCACGGCGGGCATGACGCGGTTCGCACGCCAGCAGGGACTACCCCGAATTGGCTCCAGTTCGCGTCGATGCGGCCGTTATCCGTATTGAACAGACCCACGCACCGCCTGAACGAAGCGGGCCCTCGAACGATGAAAAACCTGCATTTCCTGACGCACCAGGACCTTTTCGATCGCGCTGTCGATCATCTTTTCGATCAAGGCCATGCCGCATTGTTACCGCGTGGCGGCGGCGCTTACCGCGGCTATCGCGGCGGCTGCCCAGTCGGCAGTCTGATCGCGCCGCGCGATTACCTGACGGCGATGGAGGGGGTGCCGGTGCGGTATATCGGCTTTCCGCCGAACCGGGTGCCGGCCTATATGGATGCCGGCGTTGCCGCACTCAAGCGCGCGCTGCTGCGCTCACGCGTCAACGTCTTCGATCCCGGCACCGTCGATCTGCTGAGCTGCCTACAAAACGTTCACGATGCGTTCGGCACATGGGAATGGCGCGAACGGCTCGGATCGATTGCCCGCCAATTCCGGTTATCGACCGCGCGGCTCGAAAAATACGCCGCTTGAGGAAGGCGGCGCGGCGCCCACGGCAACGCCGCGAAGGCGGCTCCTGAACACCAAACGCAAACGGCGGCGTGCTTCGAAAGCACCGCCGCCGTTCGGCGCGACCTGTCCGGCCGTGCCCTACGCGTCAAGCTCCTGCCCACTCCAACTCGCCGCACGCCCTGGCGGCAGCGAGGCCCGATCTAATCCGGTACTCAGTGGAGCTTCTTCGGCAACATCTGGCTGCGCAGGCGCTTGTGCAAGCGCTTCACTGCGGCAGCCTTCTTGCGCTTGCGAACCGCCGTCGGCTTTTCGTAGCACTGACGCTCGCGCAGCTCGGCAATCAGGCCATTCTTTTCGATCGCGCGACGAAAGCGTCGGATCGCTACTTCGAACGGCTCGTTTTCCTTCAGAACAATGGTGGTCATGTCACTTCCAAGGTTACGGTCAAATGCGTGGCGGCAGGGGCTCACGCGCGGCTCGCCCCTCATTGGAGGCCAGCGGCGATGTTATTTGGACCGGCGATGATAACAGGTAAACGTCCAGCTGCCTAGTTTTTGCGACGGCCGCGCTCGCTGTTTCACTCCGTCGGGCGCACGCAACCGGCGCTGAGCACGCCCGAAAACCTCGGCACGGAGTCGCAAAACCACGCCTTCGCCGGCTGCCTGCGCAAACGTTGCACGAGCCGTCGAGCCCCGCCGCACGGGGCTCCGAGACAAACCGCGCCGCATTCGTCGGTGAATTTCCCAATCGCTCCCTAAAGTTTCGCTCGCGCCTCGCCGACAACCAGGACAGGCGGGCAGCGCCATTCGCGAAAGCGCGACGCCGAACCCCGTACGGCCTAGTTCCTGGACGTTTTCCACACGAGGAAAGAAATGCTCAACATCAACACCAACATCCTGTCGCTCTCGACGCAATCGAACCTGTCGGGTTCGCAAAGCGCGCTGTCGACGGCTATCAACCGCCTGTCCTCGGGCAAGCGGATCAACACCGCTGCCGATGACGCCGCGGGTCTTGCCATCGCCACGACGCAAACCGCAACGATCAACGCGCTGAACCAAGGCGTGATGAACGCGAACAACGGTATCTCGATGGTGCAAACCGCTTCGGGCGCCATCTCGTCGACCGTTGCCAACCTGCAGCGTATCCGCCAGCTCGCAGTCGAATCGGGCGACGGCTCGCTCGGCACGGCCGCCCAAGCGAACCTGCAAACCGAAGTCTCCACGCGTTTGACTGAAATCAACCGCGTCGAAACGCAAACGACGTTCAACGGCCAAAGCGTGCTCGGCGGCCTGGGCAGCGTGAACTTCCAAGTCGGCGCCAGCGCCAACCAGACGATCACGGCGAACTTCGGCACGACGACCTGGAACACCACGGGTCTCGGCGTGTCGGCTGTCGACATCTCGTCGACCTCGGGCGCGCAAAACGCGATCACGGCAATCGACGCTGCTCTGGCGCAAGTGAACAACTTCCAAGCAACGCTCGGTGCAACGCAGAACACGTTCCAGGCTGCAGTCTCGAACTCGCAAACGACGTCGACGAACATGTCGGCCGCCCGTTCGCAAATCGAAGACGCCGACTTCGCGCAAGAAACGGCCAACCTGTCGAAGGCGCAAGTGCTGCAGCAAGCCGGTATCTCGGTGCTCGCACAAGCGAACTCGCTGCCGCAGCAAGTGCTCAAGCTCCTCCAGTAAGACTCGCATCTCGCATGACGGACGGCACGTCGTCTGTCATGCAGCCGGTCTGCGGTACGCGAAAGATATATTGCGCACCGCAGACCGGCCGGCAACATCGCAGTACAAGCGAAGCGTACGCGGGAGGCATGCCTCCCGTTGCGCATTGCTGATCGACCGGAATAACGACCGCAACGAGCGGCACAGCGACGCGGACTGTCACGGCAGCGCCGCACGGAGCCTGGAATGACGACAGCATCTTCGACGACCTCTTCGACCAACAGTCTGCTACAGCAGGCCGCACAGTCCATTCTGAGCGGCGCGACGAAATCGACACTCGACGTCAACTCGCTCGTCTCCGCGCTCGTCACCGCCAAGACAGCGGGCCAAGCCGCTGCGATCAGCACTGCGCAAAGCACCGACAACACGACGCTGTCGGCGCTGGGCACGATGAAGTCCTCGCTCTCCGCACTGCAATCGGCGCTCGCCGGCCTGTCCGACGGCACCGCATTCACTGCCCTCACCGCGACGATGAGCGGCACGGGTATTACAGCGAGCACGGCGACGGGCGCCGTCGCGGGCAGCTATTCGATCAACGTGCAGCAGCTTGCACAGGCCAATCAGATTTCGTCGGCGGCCTATGCGAGCAATGCGACGCTCGGCACCGGTACGGTGACGGTCGGCGTGGGCGCGAAGTCGATGTCGATCACGCTCGATTCGACGAACAATACGCTGTCCGGTCTCGCTTCGGCGATCAACAGCGCCTCCACCAATCCGGGCGTGACCGCTTCGGTCGTCACCGCAGCCGACGGCCAGCACCTCGTACTGACGTCGACGACTACGGGCGCGGCCAATACGGTAACGATCAGCGGCGGCGCCGGCGTGGACGCCGGCCTCCAAACGGCAAGCTTCACGCAGGTCACGGCCGCGCAGGACGCGAAGCTGACCATCAGCGGCAGCACCGTCACGAGCGCGACCAATACCGTGACGGGTGCGCTCACGGGCGTCACGCTGCAGCTCGCGTCCACCGCGGTCGGTACCACGCAGACGCTCAGCGTGGCGACGAACAACAACACGATCCAGCAGACCATCACGAACTTCGCGGCGGCGTATAACTCGTGGATCACGAACGAACAGTCGCTGTCTTCGTTCAACACGAGCACGTCGACGGCGGGGCCGCTGCTGGGTGACGCCATGCTCAATTCGGTCGTCAACGGCCTGGCCTCGATCGTCAGCAACGGTGTCACGTCCAACGGTACGACCTACAGCCTTGCGCAGATTGGCCTCGATCTACAGGACAACGGGACGATCGTCGTCAACAGCGCCACGCTGTCGTCGGCGCTCGCCTCGAGCCCCGCTTCCGTCCAGGCGCTCTTTAACGGAACCAACGGCATCGGCCAGCAGCTCAATTCGTTCGTCAACGCGTACACCGAGTCGACTACCGGCCAGATCGATCAACGCACCGCGACGATCACTTCCGATCTGACCAGCCTGACCGATCAGCAAACGGCGCTGACCGACTATCAAAACACGCTGGCCGCGCAGTACAACGCGCAGTTCACCGCGCTCAACACGCTGATGACGCAGATGGCGAACAACACGTCGTACCTTAACCAGCTGTTCGGCGGCAACGGCAGTGCCGGCACGCTGAACAAGTCGTCCTGATGCAGTCCCATCCGAGCAGGAGTGAGCAAGCATGTCGAATGAAACCTTGACGCGCGCCTATGAGTTGACGCGCACGCTCGTCGCCGCGCTCGATGCCGGTGACTATTGCGGCGCCGCGGACCTTGCCGACGAACGCTCGCCGCTTCTGATGTCGCTGGGGCGCGAGCAGTCGGACACGGGGCTCGCCATGATCCGCGAGATCCTGGCGATGAACGCGGCCATCATGGACAAGGCGGCCGCCGCCCGCAATGCGATCTCGTCGCGGTACAACGATGCGCAACGGCGCGTCGCGGCCGCGGGTCAATACCTCGCCACCGAACAGTTGCGCTGATGCGCGTTGGCCGCCTGCAGCGCGGCAATATCGAACGAAGAAGAACAACCGCGTGAAACTGGCGCGGTGCGTCACTCTCGAAGCCGCGGCAACGCGGCTTTTTTATTTCTCCATCGCCTCAGTCCGGTATACGGCAATTCGCTGAAGAAGCGTTACAGGGTTTCGCTCTGCGATCGCAAGCCCTATCCGAGCCACCGCTTCCTCGCTCCGCGACGGACGGTCGGCCCTCATCCGATTTGAGCAAGGAGTCGTTATGCCGAATATTCGCCAATATGGCGATATTCACTGCACAGCGAATATCGCCGAAGGGCGTAGTGATGATAGTGGTCCATCGTCGATCCCCCCCAAATTCAACTGCAGCCCGCCAGCGGGGCCGGCATCCGGTTTTGGTTTTGGCTTCACCGTCTCGTGCGCGTTTCATCAGGACGAATTGAAGCTGAATCTCCGCTCATTTCCGCCAATCGAGCGAAACCACGTGCCGCTTAAAATATCGTCTGGGTCCCGCAAGCGTGAAGGCTGCGCGGCTCGCTAGCGGCAAACCCTGAACCGGAACCGAGGCCATGATCGAATCGCCGTCTACTGCACGCGGCGCCCGGTCTGTCGAAATCCGACAGATCTACTATTCCGAGCAAACGCGGCTGCAGCTCGACCCGGGCTTCATTGCCCTCGACAACTGCGGGCACCGCCCCGACTGGCGCGAGTATTGGCCCATGCGGACCTACCTGCTCGGGCATTCGCTCGACGAAGGCACGCTTTACGGCTTTTTCTCGCCGAAGTTCCGGCAGAAGACGACGCTCGACTCCGCCACTGTCAGCGCATTCATCGCAGCCGCGCCCGCCGACGTCGACGTCATTGGCTTTTCACCGTTCTTCGACCAGGGTGCCGCTCATCTGAACGTCTTCGAGCAGGCCGCGACGAACCACCCCGGTATCTGGCCGATCTTCGAGGCTGCCATGAAGGTCGTCGCGCCCGGAATCGATCCGCACACGTTGCCGATGGACTCGCGCCACAGCATCTTCTGCAATTATTTCGTCGCGAAGCCGGCGTTCTGGCGCATGTGGCTCGGTGTCACCGAGCCTCTGTTCGCCATCGCCGAAGCAGGCACGAGCGAGCTTGCGCAACTATTGAATGCGCCGATCGCCTACGGCCCGGGCGCCGCGCCGTCGAAAGTGTTCATCATCGAGCGCATCGTCGCACTCGTGCTCGCCGCCGATCCGCGCTGGCGGGTCCACCACTTCGACCCGCTGCGCCTGCCGATGTCTCCCTCGATCGTGCGAGGCTATCCAGCCGATCTGCTCGTGCTCGATGCCCTCAAGACCGCGGCCATCGAAACGCGCCGCACGCATTACCTCGACGTGTTCCATCAGATCCGTGCGACGCTCTTGCAAAACGCGCGCAAAGCCGCGGGCATGCAAGCATAAGCAGGCTCGTCCGGCCGCCCGCCCTCCCCGCTCGTCCGCAGTCCACTAAGACAGTTGCGTCACCGCGCTTGCAGGTGCGCTTGCCACATCGCGGCGAACGCGCTTTCCAGCGAACGAGCAAAGCGTTTTGCATCGCAAAGCGACGAGCCCAGCATCCGCTCGCGCAATCCCGCGGCAAGCGCGCTCAACGATGCGCGCTCGCGCATGAACGCAACGGCCTTTTCGACATATTGCGCGTCGTCCGACGCAATCCAATCGCCCAGCTCGACGCTCTGCAGGACGCTTTCGCAGAGATGGCCGAGGAAGCGATCGGCGCGGCGGCACAGCACGGGGACGCCCATCCAGAGGCTTTCGGCGGTCGTCGTGCCGCCCGGATAGGGGAAAGGACTCAGCGTGATGTCGACGCGGCCATAGGCCGCGAGATAGTGCGCGCGCGGCGAAGCGCCTTCCATGACCAGTCGCGAGCGCTCGATGCCGAGCGCGGATAAGCGCGCGGACAACCGTTCGCGCTGCACTTCGTCGCCAAGCTGCTGCGCCTTCACGAAAAGCCTGGCCTCGGGTACCGAGCGAAGAATCCGCGCCCACACCGAGAGCACTTGATCGTTCAATTTGACGAGGTCGCCGAAATAACCGAAGGTCGGCGCGCGCTCGGTAGCCGGCGCGCTCGCTTGTCGCTCCGCGTGCAAGGCCGCGTCGGCTTCGGCCGTCGCATCGGGCGGCGTAAAGCATAGATATCCGTGCGGCAACCGCCATGCGCGTTCGACGAAGTGATCGGCCTCGTCGGGCGGCAGCACCCATCGATCGCCGAGAACATAATCGATGGCGTCCAGCCCGGTCGACGCGAAGTAGGCGATCCAGCTCATTTGCACCGGCGCCGGTTTCCACGCGAAAACCGGCAGCCGGTTGCAGTCGGTATGGCCCGACAAATCGACGAGCACATGAATGCCGTCATCGCGAATCGTTCGGGCAGCCGATTCGTCATCGAGATCCACGATGCTGCGCCATGCCGCGAAACGCGGCTTGATCCGCGCGCTCAGCGTATCTTCATGGGGCCGCGTGACATACGCATAGAGCTGCACACGCTGCGGGTCCAGATGCGCCACGACGTTCTCGATGAAGAATCCGACCGGATGGACGCGCAAATCAGCCGAAACGAAGCCAATGCGCAACGGCGCGCCGTCCGTCGCATCGGCACGCCAATCGGTATAGGGCGACACTTGCGCGCGCATGAGTTCGCCATAGCGGCGCGCCTCGTCGAGATAGGCCGCCACGCTCACGCCTTGCGCGAAGCTCAGCGTGAAAAGCAGGTTGCTCCAGGCTTCGTGCCACGTGGGCCGCAACGTCAACGCTTGCCGGAAACAAGCGACGGCTTCTTGGTGCCGGCCCGCCTCCCGGCACACGATGCCGAGGTTGAGCGGTACCTGCGCTTCGTGCGGCATCAGCCGTGCCGCAGCGCGATAGGATTGTGCGGCCTCATCGAGCTTGCCCTGCGTCTTCAGCGCATTGCCGAGATTGTTGTGGGCCTCGCCGAACGACGGATTGAGCGCAATCGCCTGTCGGCAATGTTCGGCCGCGAGCGTCGCCTCGCCGAGTTCGCGCAGCACGTTGCCGAGATTGCAATGCGCCTCGGCAAACGAGGGGTTCAGCGCGACGGCGGCGCGAAAACTGGCCGCGGCGGCAGCCGGCAGCCGCATCCGATGCAATACGTTGCCCAGATTGTTGTGCGCCCGAAAGCTCGACGCATCGAGCGCGATGGCCTGTCGATGGCATTCGGCCGCCGCGGCGAGCTTGCCCCATCCGAATAGCGCACAACCGAGATTGTCGAAGAACGAGGCTTGCGGACTGATCTCGATGGCGCGTCCGATCAGATCGAAGGCATCGGCAAACCGCTGCTGCTGCATGGCGACGACGCCCGACAGATGCAGCGCGTCCGCGTGACGCGGCACGAGCGCCAGCGCGCGCTGATAGGCGGCGCACGCGGCATCGAGATGGCCCGCGCGATGCAGGGCCAGCCCTTCGTCGATGAGCTGCGCCACAGCCAGCGCCGGCTGGGCCACCGTTGCGGTCGTCATTGCGTCAGCTCCAGGGGGCGACTCACGCGTGCCTGCCACATCTGCTCGAAGGCCGTCGCGAGATGGCCTGCGAAACGCTCGGCGTCCGCGAGCGGCGAACGTTCGACACGCTCGCGCAAGCTCGCGCGCAATCGATCGAGCGCCGGCAAGTCGCGGGCGAAGGCGATCGCGCGCGCCAGGTAGTCTTCATCGTCGGCGGCAATCCATTCGTCGAGTCCCACCGTGCGCACCACCATTTCACCGAGGTGCGCGAGAAAGCGATCGCCGCGCCGGGCCAGCACCGGCACGCCCATCCAGAGTCCTTCGACACTCGTCGTGCCGCCCGGATAAGGAAACGGATCGAGCGCGATATCGACGTGACGATAGGCATCGAAATAAGCCTCGCGCGATGACGGCCCTTCGAGCACCAGCCGATCGGCCGGGACGCCGTGAGCCGCAAAGCGCGCGATCGTCTCGCTGCGGATGACGGCCTCGCTCAGTTGGTGATTCTTCAGCATCAGGCGCGCGTCGGGTATCGCGCGCAGCAGTCGCGACCACAGTGCAACAACGCCGTCGTTCAGCTTCTTGTGGTTGTTGAAGCAACCGAAGGTGATGTAGCCGTTGGTCAGCGCGGGCAGCGGCGCGACCGGCACACGTAGGTCGGGCAACGTGAAGCAGAGATAGCAATCGGGCAACCGCCAGATTTGCTCGACATATTGCGAGGCCTCGTCGGGGGGCACCACGTGGGGATCGGCCAGCACGTAGTCGATTTCAGCGAGACCCGTCGTCGCGAAGTAACCGAGCCAGCTCACCTGCAAGGGTGCCGGCCGCCATGCGAACATCGGCAGCCGGTTGCGGCCGGTATGGCCCGACAGATCGACGAGGATATCGATGCCTTCCTCGTGAATCGCCCGCGCGAGCGCCGCGTCGCTCGTGTCGGCAACGTGGTGCCAGGCCGCGAAACGCGGCTTGATGCGTGCCGTGAGTTCGTCGTTTTGCAGACCGTTCGAATAGGCGATCGGCTCGATACGCGAGCGATCGAGACGGCTCAGCACGCACTCGAAAAAGTAGCCGACCGGATGTTTTCTGAAATCGGCCGACACGAATCCGACTCTCAGCGCTCGCGCGCTGCCGTGTGCCGCGTCGAGCACGGGCCAATGCCGGTAGGGTTTGGCCCGCGCCGCCATCCGCTCGCCGAAGTATCGCGCATCGGCCAGGTGAGTGTCGGCCGACCATTCGGTGACGTACGATTGCCCGAACAGCACGCAGGTGTGCGATTCGCCGAAATCGGGATCGAGTGCGCGCGCCGCGCGATAGCACTCGAGCGCCGCGTCGAACTGGCTCATATCGGCCAGGATCGCGCCGAGATTGTTGTGGAACGAGGGGGTATCGCCGCGCAGCTCGATCGCACGCCGGGCGCAGACGACGGCTCGCGTCGGGATGCCCTGACGCCGCAATGCATTGGCGAGGTTGTGCCAGGCATCCGGGAAGTCGGGATCGAGCACGATGGCCTGCTCGTAGACGGGAATGGCTTCGCCAACGCGGCCGGCCGCGTTGAGCGTGTTGCCCAGCGTATTGCACGCGTGCGCCGATTGCGGCTCGAGCGCGACGACGCACCGATAGTGTTCGATCGCCGCGTCCACCTCGCCGCGAAAAAACGCCAGCCCGCCGAGGCCGTCGTGCGCCGCGGCCATTTGCGGGGCCAGCGCGACCGCGCTGCGGTAGCTCGCCGCCGCGGCATCGAGATCGCCTTGCGCCTTGCGCACGTGCCCCAGGTTCAGATGGGCTTCGACGAAGCCCGGGTTGGCGGCGATCGCCTTGCCGTAGCTGAGAGCCGCCGCTTCGAGCTCGCCCAGATCTTTCAATGCATTGGCGAGGTTGTTATAGGCCTGCGCATAGCCCGGATGCAGTTCGAGCGCACGGGCGCACTGCTCGAGCGCGGCCTTCGCGTCGCCGCTTTCGCGCAATACGTTCCCGAGGTTGCTGTACGCCTCCGCATAATCCGCCTTGAGCGCGATCGCGCTGCGGTAGGCATGAACGGCCTCGTCGCGAGCCCCCGATTCCCGCAGCATGTTGCCGAGGTTGTTGTAATAGATCGCATTCGGATGAAGGGCGATCGATTCGCGGATCAATGCGAGCCCGGGCTCATGCTGCTTGATCTGACACGCAAGCAGGCCCATGAAATGCAATGCATCGGCATGCCGCGGATCAACCGCGAGAATGCGCGAATAGAGCGTCTGGGCTTCGCCGAGCCTGCCAGCCTGATGATGGGCGAGCGCCTCGTTCAACAAGGCGCCGAGCGTCGGCAGCTCGCTTGTGCGGTGCGGCAACGTTGCCTGGCGTTTCTTCATCGCATGGACCCGGAATGCTTCTCGATGTCGGCGACGCGCTCGCGCCACATGCCCTCGAGCGCCGCTTCGAGATGCCGGGCGAAACGCGAAGCGTCCACGAGCGGCGACGCGATGAGCGCATCGCGCAAACCGTCGCGCAGCATCGCAAGGCGCAGCGGCTCGTTCGCGAATGCCACGGCTTTTTCGACGTAGTCATCGTCGTCGTCGGCAATCCAGTCTTCGAGGCCGGCCGAGTGCAGCATGCTCGCGCAAATGCTCGAGAGGAACCGATCGCC
Organism: Trinickia sp.; assembly: GCF_036503415.1. Classification (GTDB taxonomy): domain Bacteria; phylum Pseudomonadota; class Gammaproteobacteria; order Burkholderiales; family Burkholderiaceae; genus Trinickia. The sequence continues at coordinate 38,967 of NZ_DASXWY010000124.1, forward strand.
TCGGCGACACAACACCGGCACGCCCATCCACAGTCCTTCGACACTGGTCGTTCCGCCGGGATACGGGAACGGACTCAACGCGATGTCGACGTTGCGGTACGCGGCGAAGTACTCGGCGCGCGGTGACCGGCCTTCGAGAATCAGGCGACGTGCATCGATGCCGCGCGCAGCGAAGCGGGCAAACGTCGCCTCGCGCGTTTCGCGCACATCGAGTTGCTTGGCCTTCAGAAAAAGGCGCGAGCCCGGGACCGCGTGAAGGATGCGCGCCCATACGTCGACCACGCCATCGTTCATCTTCATCAGATGGTTGAAGCAGCCGAAGGTGACGTGCCGGCGCGTGAGCATCGGCAATGCGCCGACTTCCACGTCTTCGGCCGGCGGCGTGAAGCACAAATAACTGTCGGGCAGCCGCCAGAGGCGTTCGACGTACTGATCCTCGGCGCCGGCCGGAAGCACGTGCGGGTCGCCGAGCAGATAGTCGACGGCCGCCACGCCGGTACTCGCGAAATAGCCGAGCCAGCTGACCTGGCAGGGCGCCGGTCGCCAGGCGAACAGCGAGAGGCGGTTGAAATTCATATGCCCCGACATATCGACGAGGATGTCGATGCGGTCGTTTCGGATACGCTCCGCGGCGGCTTCGTCCGTCATTCCCGCGATCGGCGTCCACTGCGCGAAACGCGGCTTGATGCGCGCGCTGAGTGCGTCTTCGAACCGGCGCGTCGGGTAGGCGATGAGCTCGATGCGCCGCGAATCGATATGCGCGAGCAGGCTCTCGAGAAAGTGCCCCGTCGGGTGCACCTTGAGATCGCCCGAGATAAAGCCGACGCGCAGCGGTCCACTGCGCCCGGGACTGAGCGAGACAGGCCAATCGCGCCACGGCTGGGCCCGCTCGGCCGCCACACGGCCGAATTCGCGCGCCTCGCGCATGTACTCGCCCGCATCGAAACGCTCGCGATAACTGAGGATAAACAACAGATTGCTGCGTGCCTCGAGCAACTCGGGCTGCAGGCGAATCGCGATGCGGTAGTGTTCGATCGCCGCTTCGAGCTCGCCCATATCGACGAGCACGTTCGCAAGGTTGTTATGGGCTTCGGCGTAATCGGGCTTCAGCGCAATGAGCGTCTCGAAGCACTGCGCGGATTCCGCCAGCTTGCCCTGATCGCGCAGCAGATTGCCGAGGTTGTTGTGTGCCGGCACATAGTCCGGGCGCAGCGCGATGGCATGGCGAAAGCTTTCGATGGCGGCTGCGTGCATGCCACGCGCCGTCAACGCATTGCCGAGGTTGCCGTAATAGATCTCGCTCTCGCGATGGCTGAGCGCAGCCATGATGAGTTCGGTCGACGCGGTGTAATCGCCCTGATGATAGGCGACGAGACCCAGCAGATGGAGTGCGTCGGCATGCCTGGGGTCGACGGCGAGTATCTGGCGGTACACGGCTGCCGCCTCGGCTAGCCGCCCGGCTTGCTGAAGTGCAAGCCCCGTTTCGATCGGCGGCGCGGATAAAGCTTCGGTCGCCATCGTCTCACTCGCCGTATTTGCGCAAATAGCGCTCGTACGCCTCGCGCCAGGCGGGCTTGCCATAGGCGCCGCCGCTTTCATGCACCACGCTGATCGGCCAAGTGCCCATCGTCATGCCTTTGAGCTCGGCCTGACGGCAAAAATCGAGGTCGTAGAAATGAAAATCGAACTGCTCGTCGAAACGCAGCCCGCTCGCGACGAGCCGCTCGCTGTCCGCGGCGAGCAGAAGCCCGTCGAGCAGCTTGCAGGCCTGGCCCGACGGGCCGAACTGCGAAACGATATCGCAGGGGAAACCTTTGCCGTGCCCAACCGTGCCGCTCAGGAACTCCGGCTTGTCCCACTTGAGATCGGGCGAGAACGCCCACGACGGCTGTCGCGGCATGCGCCGCGTGTTGCCCGCCAGACCGACGATATCGAAGCGTTCGAGCGCTTCCCGTATGCGCTCGGCCCAGAAGAAGTCGCACAGCGATATGTCGTCGTGAATGAACACGAGCACGGCCGGATGCTCTTTCGCGTGCTCGATCGCGCGGTTGTAGATCGTCGAAAGACCCGTCGTGTTGTTGTCGAACAGCAGCAACTGCTGCACGGGGGGATGATCGTAGAGCTTGAGCGACCGGGCGAGCGCCGTGTTTTCGACGAACTGCGCTTCGGAGTATCGGGTGCCACATACAAGGCGGATCGGCTTCATCGGAATCGAGAGAGTGTCGGTTAAGGCCATACGGCGTGTTTACGCCGCTTCGAGCGTCAGATTGCTGCGCAGCGCAGCGGCGACGCGCTTGGGCGCATTCCAGAGCAGGACGTCGACGATCGACAGATGCGGTTCGTAGCGAAACGGCGCGGGATCGTAGGCGAATTCGGCCACGTCGGCGAATTCGAGCGCGACGCCGATGCGCGCAAACGCGGCAGGCTCGAAAAGCGCGCGGCCGCCGGCCGGATTGACATAGCCGGTCGCACCGAGCGCGTTGCAAACGAACGGGGCCCAGTCGCCCGCGTCCATCTGGTCGGGGAACTCGAGGTCGAGTTGCGAGCAGATCCGATACGAAAACGGAATGCCGAGATAGTCGCAAACGGTGCGCAAGCTGCTCACGTTGAGCGCGCAAAGCGAATCGTCGGCCGCGCCGGCAAACGCCGCGCGCACGAGCTCGCTCACGCGCGCATGGAACGGCGCATGCCGGCGAAACGCGGTGAGTTTGCCGAGGATGCTCGCCTGCGCGCCGGCCGGATCGAGCACGCGCGCCTCATGCGTGCGAATCGAGATCGAGCTGTTCGCGAGCGGCACGTTCAGGTATTGCCACCCTTGCTTCGGATGCAAGATGCGATTGCGGTTCATCCACGTCTTCGGCGTGTACTGCGTCACGTCGAAGACGATCCATTCGTCCACGGCCGCGATCAACGCGAAATGACCGAAGTACGGAAAGAAGTACGGTTGCATGATGCCGAGCTTCACGCGGCCACTCCTTCATGCGTCGCACCGGCGGCGAGTGCTGCGCCGATTGCCTCGCACACGCGGCCCACGGCAGCGATATCGACATGCGCGCCAATCGGCAGCCGCAACCACGACGACGCAATGCCGCGCGCCTCGATATCGTGGCTTGCGAGTACCGCGATCAACGCGTCGCGCGAGAAGCCCGCCGCGTCCTCGTCGAACGCGCAGACCACCGTTTGATGATTCGATGCGTCGACGCCGGACGGTACGACGAGGCGGATGCCGGCCAGACCGCTGAGGCCGGCGCGGTAGGCCTCGAAGCTGGCGCGGTTGCGCTCGCGATTGGCGTCGAAATCGTCGAGCGACATCAGGCCGAGCGCGGCCTGCGCTTCGGACATGCGCCCGTTGGATGTCTTGACCACCGATACGGGGCGGCCCGCGCCGTAGCTGCTGCGAATGTTGCGCAGGCGTGCGGCGAGCTCGTCGTCGTCCGTGGCCACGCAGGCGCCGCCGCCGGCATTCACGATATCGGCGGCATCGAACGAAAACACTTCGAGGGCACCGCCTTGACCGGCCCGCCGACCCGCCACCGTGATGCCGAACCCTTCCGACGAATCGAACATCAGCGGGAGATCGTGCGCACGCGCAAGCGAGGCAAGTGCCGCGGCATCGCACGCGCCTCCCCACAAGTTCGCGCCCACGATCGCGCCGACGCCTCCCACACGGCCCACCCGCTTGGCACAGGCGTTCACATCGAGCTGACCGCTCGCGGCGTCGGGCTCGACACTGAGCGTCGATAGGCCGCACCAGTTCAACGCATGCGTCAACGCGCTCGTGCAAACGCGCGGGACCAGCACGGGCGAAGCCATGCCGAGCGCCTCGCCGGCCATCATGAGCCCGATCGTGACGTTGGTCACGCATACGACGTGACGCGCGGCGAGCCGCGACTGCAAGCGCTCTTCGAAAGCGCGTGCGAGCGGTCCCTGGTTCGTGTAATAGCGCCGCTCGAAGATGTCGCGCATGGCCGCTTCGAAGCGGTCCCGGGACGGCATGTTGTGCTGGCCGAGCCGCAGCGGTGCCGCGAACGCGGGCGTCGCGGAGCCTTTGTTGTCCAACGCGCTGTTCATCGCATGGCCCTTCGCGCGGCATCCGCGCCGAGAATGGGCTGCGCGTGCGCCCGCATGAAAGCGAGCAAATCGACTACGGCATCGATGTCGTCGAGCGTGACGAACTCCCCGCACGGCAGGAGCATGAACCGCTCGGCGAGTCGATCCGTCACCGGCAGCACGGCCGGCACATACGGATAGGCCATCGGCTTGCTGTGCAGCGGCGGGGCATAGTAGGCGCGCGCAAGCACGTTCTCCGCATTGAGGATCTCGATCGTCAGCGCACGCGGGAGCGGCCAGTCATCGAGCAGCTCGACGACGATGTTCTTGTAGCTCGTCGGCTGCGATTCGTCGAAGGCGACGAGCCGGATGCCAGCCACGCCCGAGAGCGCGCGCCGATACCGCGCATAGCGGCTGCGATTGCGCTCGACCTGAGCGTCGAGCTCGTCGAGGTTGGCAAGCGCCATCGCGGCATGGACGTCGCTCAAGCGCGCATCGAGCGCGCCAGGCGCGACGAGGCCGCCGTCGCGCAGCGCCACGAGCCGATCGGCGAGCGCCTCGTTATCGGTCGTGACGTATCCGCCTTCGAAGCCGTTGACGAGCTTGCTCGCGTGAAGCGAAAAGCATTCCGCGTCGCCGAATGCGCCGACCTTGCGCGAGACGCCTCGCCCGTCGGTACAACGCTCGTAGACCGACTCGACGCCGTCGAACAGCAACGGCAGGCCGCTGTCCGCCGCCAGCTCGACGAGTCCGCTCGCATCGCAGCAGTTGACGATCGGATGAACGGCGAGCAGCAGTGCCGTGTCGGTGCCGATGCACGCGGCCGCCGTCTCGGCACTGATCGCGAGCGTGGCCGGATCGACCTCGCAAAAGCGCGGTACGAGCCGCGTCCAGGCCACGACATCGGCCATCCGCCGATAGGTCAGCGAAGGCATCACGACTTCGCGCCGCCCGGGGCGCGCGAGTTCGGCGATCGACGTGGCCAACGCCCAAAAACCGCTGCAGAACGTGACGCAGCGCGCGACTTCATGAAACTGGGCAAGGCGCGTTTCGAGACGGGCGGCGACGACGCCCGTGCCACCGGACGCATTGCCGGGCGCATCGAACATCGGCCGCGCATAGTCGAGAAAACGCTCGATCGACGGCTGAACGAGATTCGACGTCGACTTCGGCACGGCAAAGCGTTTGCGCCCACCGAAGAGCGCGAGATCGACGAGCCCGGATTGCTCGTGGCGTGCGTTCATCTCGCCTTCCCTGCCGCACCGTTCGCGGTCGCGCCACGGCGGCGCAGCAACACGTCGTAGCGATAGTGAACCGAGAAGAATCCGCCCGGCATCGTCGAGAAGCTTGCCTCCCAACCGGCGGCGGCCGCCATGTCGGCGAACGCTTCGCGGGTGCGCCAGAGTCCGATTTGCGCCTGATGATCGTCGAGTTCGCCCGGTAGCGGCTCACGCGGTGCATAGAAGGCGGCGGCGCGGGCGCGATCGGGCAGGTTGCCGATGAAGACCGATTCGACGTTGACGAAGCGCGTGTTCAGCAGCGCGAGCGTCGCGCGCGCATCCTCGTCGGAAAAGTAGGCGAAGCTGCCGTAGCAGAGCACCTTCGTGAAGCGTTCCGGTGTGGCTTCGGCGCGCAGATATTGCGCGGCGCCATCGGCGAAAAAGCTCACGCGCGGCGCTTGCGCGAAGTGCTGGTTGGCGATTTCGATCAGATACGGCGAAAGATCGACGCCTACGAGCGCGGCACAACCCTCGACGAGCCGATGCGACAGCGCACCGTTGCCGCACGCGAGATCGAGCACGACGTCGGCCGGCGTCAGCGACAGTTGCTGCTTGATCTCCTCGACGATCAGATCGATCTGCTCGTCCGGTACAGGCTTGCCGTGCACCGTTCGTTTGACCTGTGCCCAGAAAGCGTCGGGCGGGCAGGTGCGCGCATGCGCATCGTAATCGACGGTGGGATAGTCGCGCTCGGTGGCGTTGGCGTTTGACATGATCGATGTGGCGTATAAAGGGTTCGCTCGCCGTTTCAATTCGAACGGCCGCGCGCCGCGCAGGAAAGGACGACGTCGACGATGCGCTGTTGATCGTCGCTATCGAGATCCGGGTAAAGCGGCAGGCACAGTACTTCGCGCGACACTTCGTTCGCGACCGGCAAGTTGCGCGAATCGGACGACGGCAATCCGCGATAGGTCGGGAACTCGCTGATGAGCGGAAAGAAGTAGCGACGCGCCGCGATCTGATGCTCGCGCAGCGTCTGATAAAGGCCGTCGCGGCTCAGCGCGAAATCACGTGTGATCCGTACCGGGAAGTAGGCATAGTTGCGCGTGCAATGGGCGGCAGTCTCGTGCAGCACGATGCCCGGCACGCCCGCGAACGCTTCGCGATAGCGCCGATCGATTCGCGCGCGCGCTGCGATCACGTGATCCATATGCTCGAGCTGCAGCAGGCCGAACGCCGCCTGGACTTCGTTCATCTTCCCGTTGATGCCGGGCGCGACGACGGTCGTCTCGTCGATGAAGCCGAAGTTCTTGAGGTTGTCGATGCGGCGTTTCATCTTGGCGTCGCGGCAGACGATCGCGCCGCCTTCGAACGTGTTGAACACCTTCGTGCCATGAAAGCTCAACACGGAAAGATCGCCATACTCGAGCACCGAGCGCTCGCGCACGCGCACGCCGAACGCATGAGCTGCGTCATAGATCACGCGCAGTCCGTAGGTGTCGGCGAGCGCATCGATGCGCTCCACGTCGCAGGGATTACCGTAGACATGCACAGGCATGATCGCCGTGGTAAGCGGCGTGATGGCCGCTTCGATTCTGGCCGGATCGAGATTCATGCTGACCGGATCGATATCGGCGAACACGGGCCGAATGCCGTTCCAATGCAGCGCGTGCGTGGTCGCGACGAAACTGAACGGCGTCGTGATGACTTCGCCCGTGATCTTCAGCGCCTGCAGCGCCGTGATCAGCGCGAGCGTGCCGTTGGCGAAAAGCGATAAGTGCTCGACGCCGAGATAGTCGCACAGGGCCGCTTCGAGCCGCTGGTGAAACACGCCATTGTTGGTGACCCACTTGCGCTGCCAGATCTCCTCGAGATAGGGCGTGAACTCGGCGAGCGGCGGCAGATAGGGCTGCGTCACCGGCACGAAGCCCTGCTTCGGATCCGCGAGCGTCGATACACGCGTATTGATCGGGTGCTCGCCCTCGCCGGCTTGCCCGGCTTTGCCGGCTTGGCCGCTTTGTGCAGCCTCGTCGACACCGACCGGCTGCGGCGCGCTCGCCGACGCGTGCATCGCAGACCGATCGTCGAGGGGAACGGCGCTCGGCAATTCGTTAGGCTTCATCGGGAAAGCAGTCCTCATCAATCGTCAGCCGAACCGGATGCATGCGCATCAACCCGCGAATTCCGGCGCGCGCCCCTTGGAAAACAGGAAAAACGGTTCGCGTCCATTGCAGCCGAACGTCTTGGGATCGACCTCGGCGAGCACCTCCGTATGCGAGTAGAGATCGCCCGAGAGACCGGCCGCGCGGAACCGGTCGACGATATCGGCCCCGAAGAGCCGCACGTGATCGCTCTGTCCGAAGTAGTGCGTCGCGAATGGGCCGCTCACCGGCTTGTTGAGCTCGAAGGTATTGCGCAGCACCGGGGAAAAGGGCGTCTGGGCAATCAGATGGCCGTTCGACGCGAGGCAGCGGGTCAGCTCGGCCATTGCGCGGTCCGGATTGGCGACGTGCTCGAGCACGTGATTGCAGATGACCACATCGAAATAGCCATCCGGGAAGTCTAGCCGTTCCACGTTGAGTTGACGGTGATGGTGGACACGCGGGTGCAGATCGCCGACGACATATTCGAGCGGCGCGAGCGCGCGAATCCGCGGCTCGATACGCGCTTCCGGCGCGATGTGAAGGATCCGCTTTTGCGGAGCGTCTTCGAGCACGCGCGAAAAAGCGAGATAAAGCCACAGGTGCCGGTCGCGATCATTGCAGCCGCAGTTGGGGCACTGATAGTGTTCGAGCGTCGAACCCACCGATTCCACCTGCTGCATGAAGCTGCGATCGAGCCTGCCCGCTTCAGGATGAGGCAACCAGCCGGACACAGACTGCTCGCAGACCACGCAAAACGGTTGCTGCTGAGCCGGTTCAGCGGTTGCGGCGGTTGCGGCCGGTGCGCTCGCCACCGCCCCCGCGGCCTGCGCGCGCTTGTTGCGAGCGCCCACACGCTCGGCCACCGCCGCGCGCGCATGCGCGAGATCGGCGACAAAGCGCTCCGACGTATAAAGTTGATGAGGCGCAAGCTCGGTGAGTTCGCCGAGATTGGCCAGCAGACGCGCGATTTCCGGCAAAGCCGGCGCCCAGCGGCCGTAGAGCCCGCGAAGCGCGCGTTGCGCCCCTTCGAGCGTGGCCCCTCGCAAGTTCCCGGCAGCCGCTTCCCCACGCACCATCAGTTCCCACTCGTAGAGGCCCGCGCTGTAGTTCGCGCCCGCGGCCGCCGACGCTTGCGACGAATGCTGACGGAATGCGCTCAGATAGCCTCCGACGGCGAGCAGCGGGGCCTCCGCGGCACAGTTCAGATAGAGCGCCACGTCACCGAGGAAATCGAGTACCCACGTCCGGTAATCGAAAGCGCGCGAAATATCGACGCGGTCGCGCACGAGCATGACGTTGCTCGGCTCGCCGATGAAGTTGTTGATCCTGCCGATCATGTTCTCGACGAGCGACGCTCGGTCGATGAGCGCGGCCTGCCCGGACGGCAGCAGCGACGGCGGCGTCGCGATGATCGCATCGTTCTCGTCGATTATGACCCGTGCATGAAAAGCAAGCGCGACGCCGGGATTCACGCGCAGTGCGTTCACGAGCGTCTCGACCGACTCGGGCATCAGCATGTCGTCGTCGAAGAGCCACTTGACGTATTGGCCGCTCGCCTTGTCCCACAGTGCGCGCGAATTGCGTGTGCCTTTTTGGAAACCGTGATGGAAATACCGCACGCGTGGATCGTCGAACCGCTCGACGATTTCCCGCAGCACGCCCTGGGGCGTGTCGTCGCCGACGAGGATTTCGGTGTCCTCGAACGTCTGGTTGAGCGCGCTCAGGATCGCGCGTCCCAGAAACTCGGCCTTGTAGGCGGGAATGAGAATGCTGACTGTTGGCATTGAAGCGGTCCTTCGGTGATTGAGCCGGCGCGGCGACCGGGGCGCGGCGTCAGCGGTAACGAAGCTGCGGCGCCGAGCGGTTTTTGCGATGCTGGAAGATTAGCGGCGGCGATCGTGCTTCAATCGGCCAAACAGACGCCGATTTGGCCGCTATATTGGCGCTTGAGCCCGTGGAGCGGGGCTCGGAGGCTGGTACGGATGGACGATGATGCGCCAGGAAACGGCGGCCGGGCGGCTGAGCCGCCGCCCAGGAAGGATGCTTGTCGGCGCTCGGGCCCGCCTTGGGGCCCGAGGCGCGGTCAGGAACGCGCCGCGCTTTGCGGAGGCCGCGCCGCCAAGGGCCGGATGGCTTGTCGAACCGTATCGCCGGCCGGCTGCGATTCGTCGATCGAGGTACGGCCGCCGTCACGGAAAAACGCCTGTTCGGCCGCCTTATTCATGACGAGAACGCTGATGCGGCGGTTCGTCGGCTCGGCCGCGCCGTTGCCCGCGAGCGGCAACACGTCGGCAAGACCGCGCACCTGCAGCACCTTCTCGTCGTGCAGGCCGCCCGCGACGAGCGCCCGACGCGCCGCATTGGCCCGTTCGGCGGAAAGCTCCCAGTTCGTGTAGCCGACGGGGCCGCCCGCGTAGCGGACGTCGTCCGTGTGACCGGCGATCGAGATATGGTTGTCCACATCGTTGAGCGTTGCGCCGATCTGCTGAAGGATATTTACCGCGTAGGTTTCGAGCCTGACGCTGCCCAGCGCGAACATCGGCCGCTTTTGCGAATCGACGATCTCGATGCGCAGGCCTTCCGCCGTGATCGAGATGCGGATCTGATCGCGATAGGCGTTGAGCGCCGGCGTATGTTCGATCAGCGCCGTGAGTTTGGCCTTCAGCTGCTGCAAACGCTGCATGTCGGCCTGCTCCGGCGAGGGCGCCATTTTGGCGCTCGCCGGCTCGGTCTGGGTCTGTGCGCCCACGCCGGGCCGCGTATCGATGATGTTCTGCCCGCCACCTTGCACGATGCTGGGCCGCACCGCGTCGGCGCTTTCCTTGCCGTCGAGCATCGTCGAGAGCGGCGTGTTGAAATAGTCCGCGATGCCTTGCTTGTCGTACTTCGACGTCGAACCGAGCAACCACATGAGCAGGAAGAACGCCATCATCGCCGTCACGAAGTCGGCATAAGCGATCTTCCAGGCACCGCCATGGTGGCCACCGTGTTCCTCGCCCTTTTTGCGTCGTATGACAACGCTCATCGGCCGCTTTTCTGCGGCGTCGCGTGAAAGCCTGTCACCCATGCCGCGCCCCTTAGGCCTGCGCCTTCGCGGCGCCCTTCGTGGCGCGCACGGCGTCGTCGAGTTCCTGGAACGTCGGCCGATCGGACGTGAAGAGCACCTTGCGACCGAACTCCGCCGCGATCGAGGGCGCGTAGCCGCTCAGCGAGGCGAGCAGCACCGCCTTCACGCAGTGATAGGGCTTGGCGGCAGCACGTCCCTTGGCGTTGAGCAGATCGGCGAGCGGGCCGACGAATCCGTAGGAAAGCAGGATGCCGAGGAACGTGCCCACGAGTGCGCCCGCGATCATCTTGCCGAGCACGGCCGGCGCTTCGCCGACGGAGCCCATCGTATGCACCACACCCATGACGGCTGCGACGATGCCGAACGCCGGCAGACCGTCGGCCATTTTTTGAATCGCGTTGGCGACGATCGATTCTTCCGCGTGGTGCGTGACGAGTTCTTCATCCATCAGGTCCTGCATTTCGAGCACGTTGATGTTGCCCGTCGACATCATGCGCAGATAGTCGAGGATGAAATCGAGCAGATGGTGATCGGCGACGATGTGCGGATACTTCTGGAAGAGCGGGCTTTGTTCGGGCGCATCGACATCCGACTCCAGCGCCATCATTCCTTCCTTGCGGGCCTTTTGCAGCAGTTCGTAGAGCAGCGCAATGAGCTCGAGGTACTTCGCCTTGTCATAGCCGCGGCCATGAAACACGGTAGGCAGGCTTTTGATCGTCTTCTTGAGCGTCGTGATGGGGTTGCTGACAACGAACGCACCGAACGCGGCACCGAAGATACAAAGAAGTTCGAACGGCTGCAGGAGCGCCGGCAAATGCCCGCCTACACCAATGAAACTTCCGATCACCGAACCGAGTACGACGATCCATCCAATTGCGACAAACATGTTCTCTCCCTATAGCCGCGAGTGCATTCACTCGCGAGCCTTGCCGCGCGATGAGGTCGATGAGGGCGCCTTGCATCCGCTTAGCGCAATGCGAATGCGCATGCGCATGCCCGCGCTATGCCGAGCCGAGCGAGCGGCATGGGGCTCATGACCGATTCGATAGCCGCGGCGGCAAGGCTTCGTTTCCTTCTGACTTGCTAACGGCTCGGCAGAGGCCGGTCTGAAGACCGGGTTCATACGAAATTGCTCGCCGGTTGAGCCCCAATTACGCGGCTCGGTATGAATGACCGGCCCGCTGAATCGTCACGTTCATTTTTATTCGACGTTGGCTCGCGCCCTCATTCGGTCCGGTTTCCCAACGAAGCCCGGATCAATGCGCGTGGCCGCAACATCATCGAGGGCCATTCCACCCTGCCCGCGCCGCTCTGACGGTTCGGGTCAGAAGAGGCCACCCATGAAATCGATACGTTTTGCCAGTACGCGCCGATATCCGGCGCTCACCGCCGCAGTCGTGCTCGTTGCGCTGCTCTCTCCAGCGGCGGCGTCTGCCGCGCCGACCCTTTCCGCACCGCGCACCCAATTGTCCGACGGCGTGATCGAAGGGGTCGGTATCGACACGGGACAGACGCGGGTACATGCGTTTACCGGTGTCCCGTATGCCGCGCCGCCGGTCGGCCCATTTCGGTGGCGCGCTCCCCAACCCGTGGCGCGATGGGCCGGCGTGCGGCGCGCAACCGAATTCGGGCCGCGCTGCATGCAGTCGGACGGATTCGCAAAGACCTCCCGCTCCACGCGAATGAGCGAGGACTGTCTTTACCTGAATATCTGGGCGCCGCCCGATCCGCAGCGTGCCAAGCTGCCGGTCCTCGTTTATTTCCACACCGGGGATTTCGAAGGCGGTGACGGATCCGACGCACGCATTGACGGCGCGAATCTCGCGGCGAAAGGCATGATCGTCGTCACGGTGAACTATCGCCTGGATGTGTTCGGCTTTTTCGCGCATCCCGATGCCGCGCAGGAGTCCGGGTATGGCGCGGCCGGAAACTATGGTCTACTCGACCAGCTCGCTGCGCTCAGATGGGTGCGCGAGAACATCGCGCAGTTCGGCGGCGATCGCGAACAGGTCACCATCGGGGGCCAAGGCGCGGGTGCGGTGTCAGTCAGCGCGCACATGGCCTCGCCGCTCTCGCGGGGACTCTTTGCGCGAGCCATTGGACAAAGCGCCGGCGCGTTCACGCCAATCAACTTCTGGACGAAGGAATACGCCGAAGACGTCTCGAAAGCATTTGCGAACCGGCTCGGGGCGTCCACCCTCGAAGCGCTTCGCTCCCGCCCGGCCGAGGGGCTGCTCGATGTGCAAGACCCTGAGGACGAAACGCCCTTCGGATTCTGGCCTACCGTCGACGGTTATTTTCTGACCGAGCGGCCCGGGGCCGTCTTCGCTGCCGGCGGGCAAGCGCGCGTGCCGCTGTTGGTCGGATCCAACTCTCAGGAGGCGCACTTCAGTCGCGTCTTGGAAGGTCGTGCACCCACACCCGAAAACTGGCGGC
>NZ_DASXWY010000125.1:0-2737 GCF_036503415.1 Trinickia sp.
GGCATCATGACGATCCGCCAGATTGCGGGCGCGTCCATGCCGACGCCGTAAAGCGAGAACAAGAACGATTCACGCGGCGTCTCGTTCTCGGTATGAAACAGCATGGGCTTGGGCAAGCCATTCGGCCCATCGTTCATGAACTTGCACCAATAGTTCCATTGAGCGAGCGCCAACTCTACCTCCGCGGCCGGCATCCACTCACGGCCGATCGAGAAGACCCGCGTGACTTTGCCATGGTCATCAACCGTGTAATGGCGAATATGGAACAGTTCGCCGAAAGTCGACATCTCGCGATGCAGACAAAAGATCGAATCGTTCGACCAGGGTACCTCCCATACGACATCGCCTTCACCCGGTTTCGCAAAGAAACGTCGTTTGCGGATCGCGTATAACTTACGCTCTCCCCGGTGAAAGCGGATCGGGCGGCGGCGAAGTCCAAAAAATAAACCGGCCCCGAATTTAAATGCGATCCCCAGAAACAACAAAATCACCCCGAATGAAAATATATTCGATATTGTCATCCAAAATGGAGGGGCTGGGTCTGCATGAGTGAAGCTATAGAAATAGTAACCCGCCCCGGTAAATAAAAATGCCCCCGCTGCGGCAGTAATGAACCATTGCTTCTCGAGAAGCGAGGGTTCAATAACGTCCATGAAAATTGAGTTAATTCTAAACACGGTCCCGGCATCTTGAGTATTCGGCGAGACCGGCTGGTCGACTGCCAGTCGGTGCGCCATATCCCACTCCGGAACTGGTTTACCAATGCATTTCTTCATCAGGCGCTCGTGCATGTCCATCCTCGGATTGTCGAGTTGAACGCCTTCAGCTCGTCATCAAACGTATGGTAGTGCTCTCCCGTGCTGAATTTGCACCGCTTGCAAGCAAAAATCCGCTGCCTGGAACTGCGCCGGAGCGGCCGGCGGGCCAACCGTCTCGTGATCATTTTGTCGATGAAATCCTTCGGATCGAGCTCGGCGCTGTCGGACAGGATTTCCGCAACGAATCGGAAATCGTGCGATAGGTATTCATCGCCTTCGATGCAGTTCGCCAACAAGATGTTGCACGACGCATCACTCTGTGGAAACACCAACCTTAATAGCCGGTTGTTCCGCATCCCGGTGGCGATTTTCAGAAGGTCTTGAGCAGACAAGTCGGTATTCATTGGCAAGCCTGACGGATAAGCCGGAATTCGGAGTCGGGCGATTTTACACGGAATTACTTCATGGCAAAACAGGCTCAATCATTATTGGCATTGGCTGCTATGTTTTAGGAAAAATTGCCGATTTATTTGAGATTTCGGTAGTTATTGCTAATTCATGCTCGCCGTTCTCATGGCAGCGGACGCACGCCCCTTTACCGGCTCGCCCCGCTACAGATCAGGTCCGTCGGGGCGAATTGTTACGGCTTCGCGTTCGGCTTGGCATGCCGGCACTGCCTATCATTGAGCACGTCTACCACCACTGTGGCAGGCGTACCCGGTTTGATTCGTTACTTCAATGCGCCACTTGATACCCCGTGGAAGGATGGGACTTAAGTGGCGTAGGCATTTGATGGGGATTTTGGGGCGTCGTGATGCCCCGTGAAAGAGCAGGTTTTGCTTAGACGTTGAACAGGAAGTTCATGACGTCGCCATCGTGCACGACATACTCTTTGCCCTCGGCGCGCATCTTGCCGGCTTCCTTTGCGCCTTGTTCGCCTTTATAGGCAACGAAGTCATCGAACGAGATCGTCTGTGCGCGGATGAAGCCGCGCTCGAAGTCTGTATGAATGACGCCGGCCGCTTGCGGCGCTGTATTGCCGATATGGATCGTCCAGGCGCGTACTTCCTTCACGCCTGCGGTGAAGTACGTCTGCAGACCCAGCAGCTTGAAACCGGCACGGATGACACGGTTCAGGCCCGGCTCGTCCATTCCCATATCGGCGAGGAACACTTCCTTGTCCTCGTCGGCCAGATCCGCAATCTCCGCTTCGATCGCCGCGCACACCGCGACGACGGGCGATTTCTCCGCATCGGCATGCCGGCGCACGGCATCGAGGTAGGGGTTGTTCTCGAAGCCGTCGTCTTTCACGTTGGCCACATACATCGTCGGTTTCGCGGTGATGAGGCAAAACGGCTTGATGAGCGCGGCCTCGTCGTCGGACAACTCGAGCGCGCGGATCGGCTTGGCCATGTCGAGCTGCGCGCGCGCCTTTTCGAGCACGGCGGCGAGTTTGACGGCTTCCTTGTCGTTGCCCGATTTCGCGGCTTTCGAATAGCGGGCGAGCGCTTTCTCGACAGTGGCGAGATCGGCGAGCGCCAGTTCCGTGTTGATGACTTCGATGTCGGAGAGCGGATCGACCTTGCCGGCCACGTGAATCACGTTTTCGTCTTCGAAGCAGCGCACCACGTGCGTGATCGCATCGGTTTCGCGGATGTTGGCGAGGAACTGGTTACCGAGGCCTTCGCCCTTGCTCGCTCCGGCGACGAGGCCCGCGATATCGACGAATTCGACGACGGCCGGCACGACGCGCTCAGGCTTGACGATCTCGGCGAGTGCTTTCAGCCGCGCATCGGGCACTTCCACGACACCGACGTTCGGCTCGATCGTGCAGAACGGATAGTTCTCGGCGGCGATGCCGGCCTTCGTCAGTGCATTGAAGAGGGTGGACTTGCCGACGTTCGGCAGGCCGACGATGCCGCATTTGAGACTCATGGAAGACCTTTCTGGATCGATCTGTTGCGGTTACTCGCCGCTTC
>NZ_DASXWY010000126.1:0-5340 GCF_036503415.1 Trinickia sp.
GAACGGTACGATGGCTGCATCAAACGCCTCCGTTGCCGTCCGGCCGCAATCAGCGGGCGGACCTCGCGCTCGATGTGGTGACGTCAGGCACGATGCTGGACATCATGGGCATCGATCCCGAGTGCCGCGAGCAGCGGACCGAGATAGCCGGCGTAAGCCTGCCAGCGACCTTTCGATGTTTTATAGATCGGCTGGCGCACCTGGTTGACGCTGGCCGTGCGCACCACCCGGCGGTTGTCATGGAAATTCAGGCAGGCGTCGTCCCACGGCAAACCCATGAAATCGACCAGACGCCGCGCCTCGTCCTCCAGGTTGTCCACCACGGCCTCGTAGTCGACCTCGATGAGGCATTCGGGGGGCAACACCTCGCGCCAATGCGCCATCAGGCGTTCGTAGTGGCGGTAGAACGTGCCCAGTTCGGTCTGGTCGTAGGTAAACCGCTGCTCACCACTGAAGAGCTTCGTATAGCAGGACAGGCACGTATCCACCGGGTCGCGCCGCGCATGGATGATACGTGCGCCGGGCAGCATCAGCGGGATCAGCCCGGCGTACAGGAAATTGCCCGGCATCTTGTCAACGAGGCGTGCTCGCCCCCCGGCAAGCGGCGTGACGCGTGACAGATACTCGCGCCCAAGGTGGGCAGCCTCGTCGCCCGTCATTCCCGGTACCCTGGCCGGGAACAGACCGCTGCCTTCGACCACGAGACGCAGAGCCGACAGCTCACCGGCGCCGGTGACCTGCGGGTGCGACGACACGATCTGTTCGATCAGCGTGGTGCCCGAGCGCGGCATGCCGAGGATAAACACCGGCAATGCCGACGGCTCGCCTGCGGCAGGCAGCCGGGGATACAGTTCCGGTGTGAAGGCTTCTGCGACACGCTCCATCCACTGGCATGTCGCAGCGGCATCGTAGGTAAAGGTCGAGCGTTTCTGGCGGTTGCCCGTGTCGAGGTGATGGAAGGCCCGCTCCGGGTCCTGGATGTCGAGGTACGCTTTGCCAAGCGCGAAATGAGCCGAAATCCGGTCGGTCAGCGAACGTCTTTCGCCTTCGGCGACGCACGCTTCGAGCGCCGCGATGTCGGCGTCGCCGGCCCTGAAGGTCCGCGCATCGGCACGGCCGGCAAGCGCCTGTACCGAGCCCGGAAAAACCCCCAGCACCCGGTCGAAGGCAGCCAGCGCGTCGTCCCGGCGGCCCGCCTCCATGAGCAGCGTGGCGCGTCCGACCAGCGCCTCCTCGGCCACCGCGCCAGGCAGCAGCGCGGCCTGCTCGAAGTGCGCGAGTGCCTCGTCGGTCTGCCCGAGGGACTGGAGCACCGTGGCGAGCGTGTTGTGTGCCTCGGCGCTCTTCGGAGCGAGCGTCACGGCCTGGCGGACAAAGGCGAGTGCCTCGTCAAGTCGCTCGAGCTGTCTGAGCGCCTTCGCGCGCGCCACGAGCGCGGCCGGATGCTGCGGGGCAAAGGCTGCGAGCATGTCGAGTACGCGCAGGGCGGCGTCATGGCGATGACGGGAACTCTCCACCTCCGCCAGGTTCAGATACGCGTCGACGAGGCGCGGGCTAAGTTCAATGGCCCGCTGCGCACTGGCGGCCGCTTCGTCGTAGCGACCCTGGGTGGAGCGCAGGAAGGCCAGGTTGCTGTGCGCCTCGGCGTAGGCAGGATTGAGCGCCAGCGCCTGGTGGTAATGCTGTTCGGCGCGATCCATACGGCCCAGGCGTCTGGATGTGTTGGCCAGGTTGTTGTGCGCCTGCGGCGAGTCGGGCTGCAGCGCAATCGCGCGCTCCAGGCACTCGAGACTTTCTGCGAACTTGCCCACCTCCTGCAGTACGATGCCCAAGTTGTTCCAGCCGGACGCGAGCGCCGGGTCCATCGCCACCGCCCGCCGCGCGGCTTCCTCGCCCTCCGCGAGCAGGCCCTTCTGGCGATACATCTCGGCGAGGTTGCTGGAATAAACGGCCGGCGCGCGCGGCGCCCTGCACGCCTCGCGCAGGTGCGAAATCGCAAGGTCCAGATTGCCGTACGCATGCGCCATCAGGCCCAGCAGGTGTAGCGCCTCAGCCTGGCTGGGCCAGGCGGCCAGCACACGCTGGCACAATTGCTCAGCCTGGTCGGCCTGGCCGGCGTTCCAGTGAGCATGAGCGCGGCCAAGCGCTTCCGGAATACTCATGGCGTCGGAAGAACCCGGCACATTCGACATGCTTGACTCCATCAGGGTGAACGACCTGAATGCGCGGGCATCGCACTATCAGAAAAACTGTCGCAACCGCACAATCCCAGTCTGCGAAACAAACCGCGGCGCTGCCTGCACCTCATACCGTGCCGACACTGTCAGGTTGTTCGCGCGCAGCAGCGTTACCCCCAGCGACACGTCGGCCAGATCCGCCACTGGCGTCGGCCCCACCGTCGTGAATGCTGTCTCTCCCGTCGGGTCTGCCGCGAAGCGCGCCCCGGTCGCCTGTCGCGTGTGGTCGTACTCGTGAAGCCATTGCGCCTGGATATCCGGCACGATCTCGCCGTACGAGGTCGCGAAGCCACGCTCAAGCTTGACGCCCAGACCGCTCCTGACCGACGACGTGTTCGTCGTCCCCACCGACAGCGCCGCTCCATTGCCGCCGCTTTCCGTATAGCTCGCCTGATGAAGGAAGCTATACGTCAAACTGGCCAGCGGCGTGAGCGTCACACCTCGCAACGCGAGCGGGTAACCCGCCTCCGCGCGCGCCACGTACTGCTGGCCGCTGAAGCGGCCACTGGCCACGCCCGAGAAGCCCGTGAAGTCGACCACGCGCGTCGTGTCGTAGCGCTGCAGCACCGCGCCTGCCGATAAGTTCAGGTACCACGGTTCATGCGTGTAGCTCGCATAGCCGATCAGGCCGTACGCGTTCACGCGCGTGGAGTCGCCTGCCGTATCGCCCGCCTCATCGATCAGCGTGTTGCTGTAGGTGAACACGCCCCCCGCACGCCAACGCTCGCTCACCGCCTTGTCCACGCCGAGCAGCAGGCCGCCATAGTTGGCGCTGTAGCCGTCAATACCATCCCGTTCGCCCTGGCTCGCGTGACCACCGAACGCCTGGCCCCACGCGCTCCATTGTGGTGCGGCCTCGCCGGTGGCGACGCCCGTTTCGTTGCCGGCCGCTTGCGCTAGCCGCAGGCTGTTCGTATGCGCGGCCACGATACGCAGCACGTCGAAGGTGGAGACTGATGCCGCCTGGCTGGTCGAGGCGGGTTTGAGCGGGCCGAGCTGCTGGCCGACGCGGTTGGCGCTCGCGCCCGACTGGCTGAGCGCGGCGAGCGTGGCGTTGTACAGGTTCAGCAACTGCGGTTGCGTGACGCCCGTGTAGCTGAACAGGCCGTGCAGGGATGCGGCCGCGTTCGGTACGGTGGCAAGAGACGCCTGCGCTAGCGGCGACGGGGCCGGCGAACTCGGGGTTATCGTGCCGGTACCCGACGAGCTTGACGACGAATTCTGCTGCACGCTATCGATACTCACCACCAGGTCGGTGTGCCCGCTCGTGGTCACCGTGCTGCCCGTCAGCGTGGCGGTGTAGCCCGCAATTGAATACTTGAGCGCGCCGGTGTTATAGGTGCCCGTGCCTGTGGCATCCACCACGACAAAGCGCTGGCCTGCCGCGAAGCCATACCCTGCGCCAGTGCCACGGAGCGTCACGGACGAACCCGCGGCAATCGTCGCGTTGCCTTGAACCACCAGCCGCCCATAGCCCGTGTCGGTCGGATTGCCTGTGGCGCTCGCCCCGGAGGAGACCCCGATCAGGAGCGTGGCTGCCTGCCCCTGGCTGTAGTTGCCCGTGATCGTCATCGGCGCGTTCACCGCCAGCGTCGCGCCCGTGTTGCGGACCGTGTTCGAGCCGACGTTGATCGCATCGTTGAGAAGCAGGTTGCCCGAGCCGAGCACCACGTTCGAGGCTGTGTTGGTAATCGTGCCGGTCGTCCCGCCAGAACCGGTCAGCGTGCCGAATACTGCCCCCGAACCGCCGTTGATCGTCAAATCCTGGCTGGTGTCGTTCTCGATATTGCCCGCGATTGTTCCAGAGTTCGCGATCGGGCCGAGGGTGCTGGACGCGTCATTGAAAAGAGCAAACGTGCTGCCGGTGATCAGGCCGCTGTTGGTCAACGCGCTGATCGTGCCGCCGCTGTTGAGGATGCCTGTGGTCCCGCTGATGGTGCCACCGGTATTGTTTGTCAGCGCCGTGATGGTGCCGAAGTTTCCGATACCTTTGCCGGCGCCGCTGTCGATCATGCCGCTGTTGGCCAGCGAACCGATCGTGCCGAAGTTGTCGACACCGGAGGCACCCCCGCTGATGACGCCGCCCGCATTGTTTGTGAACGTGGTAACAGGGTCGCCGTTGAGGACGCCTATCCCGGTACTGCTGATGATGGTGCCGCTGTTAGTCAGCGAACCAATGGTGCCGAAGCTGAGGAAAATCGCGGTGGTGCCCCCGCTGAAAGTGCCGCTGCCGTTGTTGGTTATCGCGGCGATACTGCCGCCGTTCATCATGAGGCCGATTCCTCCCGGGGCGCTGACGGTGCCGCTGTTGGTCAGCGTGCCAAGCGTGCCGCCTGCCGATATCGATATGTCATTCGTGGTGCTGACGCTACCGGTGGTCGTCACCGTGAAGTTGCCCGAGGTCCATCCCGTGCGCCCGACGACCGGCGTGGTGATGGTGGTATCGACCGCTGCCGCTGCCGGCGCCACTGCAGCCAGGGCCGCAGCCACGGCGATCGTCAAGGCTTTCTGTCTGGGCCCAGGATTTGCACACTTCGTCATGCTTGAAATTCCCCGTTCTTGATCGGTCTTTTTTCGCGGCGCATCCGTGTTGGCGCGTCTGGACGCTGCTCGACTTTCTATAGGTGCGCGTGACCATGCGCAACAGTTTTTTGTCGAAAGCGGACCATATTTTGAAAATGTTGTGTGCCACGCTGATTTCTGCTTACCTCTGGCGCCCGGTTGCAATCGGCCTGTCACGCGGTTTCGTGACTAGTCGCAGTCGTAAATCGCACACGCCAATCCGTCGCTTCCCATAACCCAAATTAAGCCTGCGCAACTCCTTCGAGCGGGCGCTTAACCCTGGCTATTGCAAGGGGAGCGGCCCACCAGCTGCGCGAGCAGGCGGCGAAGCTCGCGCAGGCTGTGGGTGAGTTCAAGTTGGCGCGGGGGTGAACGAGGGCTGGCGCAAATTGTTAAGCGGCATGCCGAGGAAGTGGTTTGATCTTCGGGATAGGCTGCTGCTGCGCCTGCCACAAATCCCATTGCGCCTGCATGCCGACCCACATCTCGGGCGACGTGCCTAGCCATGCAGCAAGCCTGAGCGCAAAACTGGCCGTCACGC
>NZ_DASXWY010000127.1:0-44631 GCF_036503415.1 Trinickia sp.
AGATCGAACCACTCGAGTGCGTTGCCGATGGATGTTGCAACGACTGCCCGCCACACGCCATTGCGCGCCGTGGCCGGTCGTGCCGTCAAAGTCTCGCCCATGCTTGCCTCCTGGGTTGTTTTAGGGGAGCAGTGCCGCGGCAAGTATCTATCGCAAATTTGCGGCGCGCAACGGAGGAGCGGCAGGTGTCGAAGCGAAAAAAAGCCGCCCCGGCTGGATGCGCGAAGCGGCTCGTTCCCTGAGCGCCGGGTCTGAAGCCCGTGCTGAGCGGTTATTGCTGCTTGATACCCTCGGCTTGGATGCGCAGCGCCGTTTCCATCTTGAACCCGTACTTCTTGCCCATATCGATGCCGAATTCATCGCGATCGAACATCGTGCTGGCCTCGACACCGCATACCTCGCGCTTGAGCATCGGATGCGGCATGCACTTGAACGAATCGATCTTCAGATTCACGGGCTTCGTGACGCCGTGCAGCGTCAGCGTGCCGATGACTTCGACGGGCTTGTCGCCGTCGAACTTGATCTCGGTGCCCTTGTACGTCGCGGTCGGATATTTCGCGACATCGAAGAACTCATTGCCGACGAGGTGCTCGTCGAGCTTCTTGTTGCCGGTATCGATCGAAGCCGCATCGATCGTGACGTCGACCGTGCCCGTCTTCGCCTGGCGATCGAGCGTCACCGTGCCGGAGCTCTTCGTGAACTTGCCACGCCAGACCGAGAGACCGCCGAAATGATCGGCCGCGAAACTCGGATAGGTGTGATTCGGGTCCAACTGGTACGTATCGGCAGCGAATGCGGTGCCCGAAATCGAGGCGGCAAGTGCCGCGGCGATGAGCAGATTGCTTTTCATTGATTCTCCTGATGCGTGCCGCCATCCGGGCGGCGAAAAGGGTTGATTGCGTACGGCGAAACCCAGCTCGGGGAGTTCAGCCCTTCTTGGCAGCGGCAACGATATGGAACTTGATGGTCACGTCGTCGGCCACGACCGACGTATCCTTCCACTCGCCCGTCCCCACGTCGAACGCGGAACGCTTGATCGGCAACGCGCCATCGAAGACCTGCGTCGCGCCTTGCTGTGTCACGGTCACGGGCACGACAACGTTCTGGCTCTTGCCCTTGATCGTCAGTTTGCCCGTCACGTTGTACTTGTTGCCGCCTGCCGGCGCGATGGCACTCGAGACGAAGGTCGCGCTCGGGTAAGTCTTCGCATCGAACCAGTCCTTGCCGGCTACCTGCTGGTTGTACTCTTTGTCGCCGAGATCGTAGCTCGCCACATCGATGGTGAATTGGGCGTTGCCCGTCGTGGGCTTGGCCGGATCGAAGCTGATTTGCGCCGTGAACTTCGTGAACTTGCCGTCCACGGGCACGTTCATCTGCTTGGAGGTCGCGACGATCGAGCTCTTCGCGGTATCGACCTGTGCCTGGGCCAGACCGGCGGCGGCCATCGACGCCGCGGCGAACGCCGCCAGCATGTAGCGGTAAAACGATGCTTTCATTGTCATTTCCGTTCAGAGATCACTTGAGAAACGGAATCATCCGGGAGAGCAGCTTGTCCCGGTCGATCCACTGATGCTTGAGCGCGGCCGCCACGTGCGCCAGCACGAGAATGCCGAGTCCGTAATCGAGCGTAATATGCGCGGTCTTGAGGATCGCTTTCCACTCCGGGTTCGGATCGATGATGCGGGGCAACGGAATGAGCCCGAGATAGACGACGGGCACGTTCGCGGCCGAGCTATAGAGGTACCCCGTAACGGGGACCGCAATCATCAGCAGGTACAGCAGCCCGTGCACGGCGTTCGCAGCCGCGCGCTGCCAGGCGCTCATGCCGGACGGCAGCGGCGGCGCCTCGTGCGTCAGACGCCACAGGACGCGCACGAGCGCCAACGCGAACACGGTCACCCCAATCCACTTGTGCCACGAAAAATAGCGCAGCTTCTCGGGGGTGAAACCGGGAATGCGGGTCATGATCCAGCCGATCGTGAATCCGCTCACGATCAAAAGCGCGATCACCCAGTGAAAGGCGATTGCAATACGCGTATATCCGTCTGATCGCGCAAAGGAAGGCTGACGTTTGGTCTGCATGGCAAGGCATCGAGTGACATGAAAGCGGGCCCGCTACCCGGATACTGATGAAACGAATATGTCCCGCTTGCTATTCCAACGGGCGCCATCGTACCGCAACCTGAAAATACGTGCGGGATCGCAAACGGGCTTCTCGCCGGCGGCCGCTGCCCGCTGCAAAGTGCCCACGCGCCGCGCCGATCGACCCAATCGTTCGATCGGCGAGCCCGTCCGCGGGACGCGCGGCGCCCCCTCGAATGTCCATTTGGTAAGATGGGCGCGGACTTGCGGCACATCCGCACATCGCGCGGACGCACCGCGGCCCGCGTTGAAACCAGGACGAAAGCCCGCCGCCCATGAATCGCTTGGATCTGATTGCATGCCACGAATGCGACGCACTGTTGCGAAAACCGCATCATGCGCAGCAGATGAACACGCGTTGCCCGCGCTGCGCGGCGTTGCTTTTTCGCTCGAGCGCAACCCGCCTCGACCTGATCGCCGCGCTCGCGGTCGCCGCCCTGATCACCTTCCTGATCGCGCAAGGCTTTCCGATCGTCGAACTCGATCTGAATGGCACGACTTCCCAGACCACGCTGATCGGTGCGATCGGCGTGCTATGGAACGATGGGATGGAACTCGTCGCCGTGGCCGTCTTTTGTTCGACGTTTCTATTTCCGCTCGTGGAACTCGTCGCGCTGCTCTATGTGCTGATGCCGGTTCGCTCGGGCGTCGTGCCGCCCGCCTTCGATCTGGTTTTGCGGACCATCCAGTTCGTTCGGCCGTGGGGGATGGTCGAGGTCCTGATGCTCGGCATCCTCGTCACGATCGTCAAGATGACGAGCCTCGCCCGCGTGGTGCCCGAGGCCGCGCTCTTCGCGTTCGGCGGGCTGACGCTGATGCTGGCCGTCGTCGTCATGTTCGATCCGCGCGCGCTCTGGGATATCGCGGACGTCCTGCGCCCGTCCTCGGCGCCCCGTACACGCACGCAGGGCGGCATCCCGCGTGCGTCGGCGCACCGCCGATAGACGCCCGATGAGCTATCTCACCGCGGCCCGCGCTGGATTCATCGCCTGCCACGCATGCGGCAACGTCGAAGTCCGCGCTGCGCCGCGCCGCGCGCGACAGCATTGCTCGCGCTGCGGCGCCGCGCTTCATCAGCGTCAGGCGAACAGTATTTCGCGCACCTGGGCGCTTTTGATCGCGGCGGCGTTGCTCTACATTCCCGCTAACCTGTTGCCCGTGCTCCATACGAGTTCGTTGTTCGGCGACCAGGACGACACGATCATGAGCGGCGTCGTCTATTTCTGGGTCTCCGGAGACTGGCCGCTTGCCATCATCGTCTTCGTTGCAAGCATTCTCGTACCGATGCTCAAGCTCACCGTGCTCGCGCTGCTCGCGATCACCGTCCAGCGGCGCACGCCGTGGCGCCCGCTCGAACGCACGCGGCTTTATCGGCTCGTCGAGCGCATCGGCCGCTGGTCGATGCTCGATGTCTTCGTCATCACGCTGACCGTCGCGCTCGTACGGTTCAAGTCTTTCGCCGTCATCACGGCCGGTTGGGGCGCGCTTGCGTTCGCCTCCGTGGTCGTGCTGACGATGCTCGCTTCGATGCAGTTCGATCCGCGCCTCATCTGGGACGCTGTGCACGACGAAAGCGGAGCCGATACCGCCGACAGTGCGCCACGCCGCCCGCCCGACTCAGGACCCTCATCATGACCAGTTCGCAAGGACAGCCCCCCAACGCCAACGGCGGTTCGCCCGGCGGCCCGGAGCTGCCGCCCGATTTGCCCGAGCCCCTGGCAGCGAAACGCAGCTGGCTGCCCTCGCTCGTCTGGCTCGTCCCGCTCGTTGCCGCGCTGATCGGTATCGGCCTCGTCGTCAAATCGGTGATCGATCGCGGGCCGACCATTACGATCAGTTTCTCGAGCGCCGAGGGCCTCGAGCCGGGCAAGACGAAGGTGAAGTACAAGGATGTCGATATCGGCGCGGTCAAAACGATACGCTTGTCGAAGGACCATCACCGCGTGCTCGTGGAAGTCGAGCTGACCAAGGAGGCCGAGGACTTCGCCGTCGAAGACACGAAATTCTGGATCGTGCGCCCGCGCATCGGTGCGAGCGGGGTAACGGGGCTCGGCACGCTGCTGTCCGGCTCGTACATCGGGGTGGACGCCGGCCGCTCGCGCAACGCGCAATCCGATTTCGTCGGGCTCGAAAAGCCGCCGGCCGTGACGGGCGACCTGCGGGGGCGCCGCTATACGCTGCAAGGCGGCTCGCTCGGCTCGCTCGATATCGGCTCGCCCGTCTATTACCGGCGCGTGCAAGTGGGACAAGTGGTCGGCTTCTCGCTCGACAAGGACGGCACCGGCGTGACGGTCGAGGTATTCGTCAATTCGCCCTACGATCAATATGTCGGCACCAATTCGCGCTGGTGGCATGCGAGCGGCGTCGATCTACGGCTCGATTCGAGCGGCCTGAAGCTCAATACGCAGTCGCTCGCCACCGTCATCGTCGGCGGCGTCGCGTTTCAGTCGCCGCCCGGGCAAGCCGTGGGCCAGGCCGCACCCGACGATGCGGTCTTCCGGCTCGCCAGCGACGAAAGCAGCGCAATGCGCGAGCCGGACGGTCCGCCGCTGTCGGTGGTCATGAACTTCAACCAATCGGTGCGCGGACTGTCCCCGGGCGCGACCGTCGATTTCCGCGGAATCGAGCTCGGGGAGGTGACGCGAATCGGCGTCGAGTACGATTCGAAGGCACGCAATTTCACGATGCCCGTCACGATGAACCTCTACCCCGACCGGCTCGGTCAGCAGTTCCGCGACGCCATTGCACGCGGCGGACCGACCGCGGGAATGGAACTGCTGGGCACGCTCGTCGCGCATGGGCTGCGCGGCCAGTTGCGTACCGGCAATCTGCTCACGAACCAGCTCTACGTTGCGCTCGATATTTTCCCGAACGCACCGCGGGCGTCGTTGGACATGCGGCATGCGCCGCTCGTATTGCCGACGGTGCCGAACACGCTCGAAGAGCTGCAGTTGCAGGTGGCCGACATCGCGAAAAAGATCGACAAGATCCCGTTCGACGAGATCAGCCAGAATCTGAACGGCACGCTGAAGAACGCCAACAACCTCTTCAAGCAGCTCGATACCGAACTCGCCCCGCAGGCGCGCGACACGCTGGCCGCGGCGCGGCAAACGTTCGGCGCGGCGCAGGCCACGCTGCAGCAGGATTCGCCGCTGCAATCGGATATGCATCAGGCGCTGAACCAACTCACGCAGACGCTGCAATCGCTGAACGCGCTCGCCGATTATCTCGAGCGGCATCCCGAATCGCTATTGCGCGGCAAAGCCAAGGATGGCCATCCATGACCTCCATTCGCACTTCCTACCGGGCCGGACTCGTTCGTGCCGCGGTCTGGGCCAGCGCCGCGGCGCTCGTTGGCTGCGCCTCGCCCACGAGCCGGTTCTATACGTTGAGCGGCGCGAATGCCGGCAGCGACGGAGTGGTGCCGGCAGCGGCCGCGCAACGTCAGACGACGGCTCCCGCGTTGTTGTTCGAGGTGCCCCCCGTCGACACGCCGGCCCAGGTTTCGCGCAACCAGCTCGTCGTGCAGGCCGGCGATGCACGCGTCGACGTGCTCGAGCAGGAACGCTGGGCCTCGGCGCCCGCCGATGAAATCCGCAGGGCGCTGTCGGGCGATCTGGCCGTGCGCCTCGGCTCGTTCGATGTGTATGGCGCGCCCTATCCGGCAGGCGTGCCGGTTTATCGCATCACGGTCAACGTGCGCCGCTTCGAATCATGGCCCGGTTCGCGCGCGGTGCTCGATGCGGTCTGGAGCGTGCGCGCCGTACGCACACAGGCCGTGCTGACCTGTCGAACCGTGGCGAGCGAGCCCGTCGAAACCGGCTATCCCGCGCTCGTCGATGGTCACCGCCGCGCCGTGGCACAGATGGCCGACGACATCGCGGCCGCCGTGCGCGCGTTGGCGGCGCGGCCGGCCGCTGCAGCGGGCGCGGCGGCAAGCGGCTGCGCGTCGGGAAGCCAGAGCGCTGTGAGCAGTTCGAACTGACCTGGCACAGCGCAGCAAGGCAGGACGCCGGCACGTCCGTCGCGGCAGCGCCGGATTGAAAACGGTTTCGCCGCCACTGCGCACGCTTGCGGTCGAGCCGCGCATTGAGGCGCCGGGACGCATGGATGAGGCGCGTACAATGGCGTCTTTGAATTACGCCTGTGCCTTATGTCCACCCCCACGCCGTTCGATTTTTTCGCCCCTTGTCCGCGCGGCCTCGAAGCCGCGCTCGCCGCCGAGCTCGCGGAAATCGGCGCCCGTCTGCAAACGGCTGGCGCTGCCGCCCCGTTCGAAGCCGGTGCCCAAGTGCCTGGCGGCGTACAGTTTCGCGGCGGCTGGGCGGTCGGCATGGCGGCCAATCTGCATTCGCGCATTGCCAGCCGCGTGCTGCTCAAGATCGCCGAGGGCTCCTATCGTAATGAACAGGACGTCTATGCGCTTGCTGCGGAGCAGCGCTGGGAGACCTGGTTTTCCGCGAACGAAACGCTGCGCGTGGATGTCACCGCGATCAAATCGCCGCTGCGCAGCCTCGAGTTCACCACGCTGCGCGTGAAGGATGCGGTGTGCGACCGTCTGCGCAGCGTGAGCGGCGCGCGTCCGAGCATCGACACGGCACAGCCCGACGTCCGCGTGTCCGCGTTTCTGACCGCCGATCTTTGCACCCTTTATCTCGATACTTCGGGCGAACCGCTGTTCAAGCGCGGTTGGCGGCTCGACAAGGGCGCCGCGCCGCTGCGCGAGAACCTCGCCGCGGGCATCCTGCGCGTGGCGGGCTGGACGCCGGGCACGCCGCTTTACGATCCGATGTGCGGCAGCGGCACGTTCCTTGCCGAAGCGGCGCAGATGTCGCTCGGCATCGCACCCGGCGTCGAGCGCCGCTTCGGTTTCGAGAAGCTGAAGCAATACGACGTTGCCGCCTGGCAGGCGATGAAAGTCGAGGCGATGGACGCCAAACGCGCGGCACGGGCATCGAATTCGGCCGACCTGCGCATCTTCGGCAGCGATATCTCGGGCGACATGCTGGAGAAGGCTCGCGCAAACCTCGAACGGGCTGGGTTGCCGTCGATCTCGCTGAAGCAGCTCGACGCGCGGGCGATCACGCCGCCGATCGCGGCCCCTGGTATCGTCGTCGCGAATCCGCCCTATGGGGAGCGGCTGACGGTACGCGGCCGTGGCCCGCGCGGGGAACTGCGGGAGCCGCGTGAAAACGCGGAAGGTTTTCGCCGCGCTCACGAAGAGACGCCCGATGCGGAGTTCTTTCAGGCGTTCGGCGATGCACTCAAGCAGCGCTTCGCGGGCTGGAGCGCTTTCGTGTTGACGGCGGATCGCAAGCTTCCCGGGCTCATGCGCCTACGCGAATCGACGAAGACGCCGCTTTTCAACGGTCCGCTCGAGTGCCGGCTCTTTCGCTTCGATCTCGTCACGGGCAGCGTGAAGTCGCGGCCAGCGCGCGATTAGTGCTTCCCCGCCCCTCGATGCGATAGGGGTCAGGGAACGCCATTCGTCGCGCCTGCGCCCCTCTTGAAATCTCCACTTTCTGCACTATCTTAGGTTTCGCTCAGGCAGTCGCGGTTCACGCGCTGCGTGTTTCGATTTGTTTGTCAGCGGGCTTCCTCGCGGACGGATGGACTGGAGCGCGTAGTCCGGTCCAGTTCCGTGCGGGCCCCCCGGAAAGGAGCCAATCATGAGCGATCTTTTCTTCGACGCCAATCTGCTGGGCGAGCTCGATCGCCTGCAAAGGCAGATGACGAACCTCTTCGCGGGGTTCCCCGCGAGTCTGCGCGCCACGCGCTTCGACGCCTTCCCTCCCATCAACATCGGCACGACCGACGAATCGGTCGAGATCGTCGCATTCGCGCCGGGGCTCGATCCGGCCACGATCGACGTTTCGATCGACAAGGGTCTGCTCACGATCAGCGGCGAGCGCAAACGCACCGAGCCGGAATCGTCCGACGAGACACGCGTCTACGCCGAGGAGCGCTTCGTCGGCGCATTCCGGCGCGTCGTGGAACTCCCGCAGCACGCCGACCCGGACAAGGTCAGCGCGCGCTACGTGGACGGGTGCCTGTCGATCAGCGTCGGCAAGTCCGAAGCGTCGAAGCCGCGTTCGGTCACCGTGCAATAAACGCGGCGACGCACGAAACAGCACATTGGACCGGTGGGGCGACCCGCCCAAGGCATTACGGAGGACATCATGAATGACACAACCAAGCTGGCCACCCAGGCCGGAGGGAGCAGCACGACCGTGACGAAACCGGGGAACGGACAGACCGCAACGCGTCAAGTGCGCCTCGCGCCGGACGTGGATATCTTCGAAGACCGTCATGGCATTACGCTCTATGCAGATTTACCGGGCGTACCGCGCGAAAAACTCGATGTGCGCGTACAGGACGGCAGTCTGACGATCGAGGCGGAAGCGGTCGTGCCGACCCCGGCCGGCTTGCGTCTACAGCACGCGGAGATACGCCACCCGCACTTCGCGCGCGCGTTCACGCTGAGCCCGGACTTCGACGTATCGCGTATCGACGCACAACTGCGCGACGGCGTACTGAAGCTGACGATTCCGCGCCGCGACGAAGCGAAGCCGCGGCGCATCGAGATCAGCGTCGGCTGATCGGCGGTTGGCGCTGCATTTCCGTGCTTTGCGAACCGCGCGACGGTGGTATCGCGCGGTTGCGCGTGCGGTCGCTCGCCGATGAGGGTTCCGCAGCCGCCCTCATTCTGCCTGCGTGACGCACGCGCCCCCGGCGGTGACGATTCGGTCCGCAACGGAACGCAGGAACGCGGGAAGCTCGACGGCGGTTAAAGGCCGGCTCAACAGGAACCCCTGCATCTGATCGCAGGCAAGCTCGCGCAACGTCAGGAACTGCGACTCCGTCTCGACGCCTTCCGCCACGACTTCGATCTGCAACGCGCGCGCGAGTGTCATGACGGCCGACAGCAATGCGCTGCCGCGCCGGCCGCCGGCGACGAGATCGCGCATGAACGAGCCGTCGACCTTTATCTGGTCGAACCTGAAGCGCTGTAGATAGGCGAGGCTCGAGTATCCGGTGCCAAAATCGTCTATCGCGACGGTATAGCCGCGCGACTGCAGCGCTTCGATCGTGCGGCTCGTCTTCTCGATGTTCTGCATCGCCGTTGTTTCCGTGATCTCGAACATCAGGCGACGGGGATCGACGCCGGCTGCGCCGATCAGCGTGTCGATCCGGGCCACCAGGTCTTGCACGTTGAACTGGATCGGCGAAAGGTTCACCGCCACACATACCGGGGGCAGCCCTTGCGCATCCCATAGCGCGATATTGCTGCAGACCTCCCGCACTACCCAGTCGCCGATCCCGACGATGAGGCCCGAGCGTTCCGCGATGGGAATGAACTCGAGCGGAGGAATCTCGCCGAGTTCGGGATGGCGCCAGCGAATCAGTGCCTCCACGCCCGTCACCGATTGCGACGCAACGCTGAACTTCGGCTGAAACGACACGCTGAGTTCGCCGCCCGTCAACGCACGATGCAGATCGCGTTGCAGAATCAGCGATTTGAGGGTGGTATGGTTCATCTGCGGCTCGAACACCCGGAACGTGTTGCGCCCGCTTTGCTTCGCGACGTACATCGCGGCGTCCGCACTGTGCAGCAGTTCGCCGGCATTGCTGCCGTCACGAGGATAGAACGCAACGCCGACGCTTGCGCTCACGCGCAGCGGCAATCCGTTGACGTCGATCTCCTGGCTTAGCCGCCGCAAGACGCCATTGGCAAGCGCCTCGGCGGACGACGGCTCGACCACGTGCTCGACCACGATCACGAATTCATCTCCGCCGAGCCGGGCGACCATGGCGGTCGGGGGGACGTCCTGGCGTAGACGCTCGGCGCACGCTTTAAGCAGGTCGTCGCCGACGCTGTGGCCGAGCGAATCGTTGATCGACTTGAAGCCGTCGAGATCGATGAAGAGCACGGCGAATGGCGATTCTCTGCGCGAGCATTCGGCGATCGCCTGCGCGATGCGCAACGAAAGTTGCTGGCGGTTCGGGAGATTCGTCAGCGCGTCGTGCGTACCGAGGTAATGCAGTTGCCGGTTCGCGCGCCGCAGCGAGATCGAGAGGCTGCTCGTATGGAAGCCAAGCAATGCGAGTGTGCCGACCAGCACGGTGAACGATGTCGCGGTGACGATGAGCGCAAGCCAGCGCGCATCGAGCTTGCCGACGGAGAGGCAAATACTGCCGGCGGCGAAATCGGCCGCGCTCATGCCGACATAATGCATTCCGGTGATCGCGAGCGCCATGATGAAGGCTGCGCCGAGCCGCTTGACCACGACGTTCTGCACGTCCGATGCGCGCAGTGTGAAGGCGAGCCAAAGCGCCGCCATCGAAGCGGCGATCGCCACGCCCACCGACAGCGCGACTCTCCAGATCGTGTAGGCGATTCCCGGCGACATCTGCATCGCGTGCATGCCGGTGAAGTGCATCGCGGCCACGCCGATGCCCATGACGGTCCCTGCAATGCACAGGCGCGCGCTCGACAGCACGCCGCGGCTCGCCGTGGCAAGCGCAATCAGCGACACGCCGATCGCGAGGAACAGCGACGCTGTCGTGGCGGCCAGATCGTAGCCAACCTCGACGGGCAGCGAGAACGCGAGCATGCCGATGAAGTGCATCGACCAGATACCCACGCCCATCGACACCGCGCCACCCGCGAGCCATAGCGGCCGCCGTTTGGCGCCCGCGAGCGTATTCAGGCCGCCGGACAATTCCACTGCCGTGTAGGACGCAAGGAATGCAACCACCAGCGACAGGCAGACCAGCAGCGGGTTGTAGACCCCGGTCATCGGCTCTCTCTTCGTTAGTATCAGTCAGTCTCGTGCGACTGTGTCTTGGTGCGGTTCAGCCTCAAAGGGTGGCACCACATCGGCGCGCGGCGCACTGTATCCAGATTGTTGTATCGACAAATTGGCGGATTACTTTATCCGTAAGAACCGCACCCCGATGGGTGCCGCAGCGATGCAACGGAGACCGCCATTGCCGGACCTCCCCACCCGGACGGCCCCGCCGCCACCTCTACTGACAGAACGCTGTCAGCAGCGCCGCCTCAGACTGTCTCTCACGCGCCGTCCGGCGCACTGTCCGGCACACCGCCGCCCCCCGATGGAGACTGTCATGACCGCTGTCGCTGCTGCCACTCGCGTTATCGCCTGGTTCGAACTTCCGGCCGTCGATCTCGAACGCGCCGCCCGTTTTTACGAAGCCGCGCTCGGCATCGAATTGAACCGTGAAGTCGTCGGCGGGGTGCCGATGGCAGTATTCCCTCACGAAGACGGTGCAACCGGCGGTTGCATCGTCAACAACCCCCAGCAGTTGCGGCCCGCTCAACCCGGTGACGGCGCCCTCGTCTATCTGAATGCCGAACCGTCGTTGCAAGCCACGCTCAAACGCATCGAAAAAGCCGGTGGCAAGCAGGACGGCTCGCTGGTCGAGCTGCCGAACGGGTATGGCTACATCGGATTTTTCATCGACTGCGAGGGCAACCGGGTCGGTCTTCATTCGCTCGAACTACGCTGATGCGTGTCAGGCGTGGCCGTTCACTCCGCGACTGATGGGTGACGGCCCGCGCTATCATCGCGCCATACCGAGCCCGGGCCACCGGCCCGGCCTCGCCCTGGGCCATTTCGCTACCGTTAGCCGAGTCCGTCCGCCATGAGTCGCCGAGCCGACCGCCTGTTCCAGATCGCCGAGTTGCTGCGCGGGCGGCGCCTGACGACGGCGCAGCAACTCGCGGAATGGCTCGGCGTCTCGCCGCGCACCGTTTATCGCGACGTTCGAGATCTGCAGCTATCGGGGGTGCCGATCGAAGGAGAGGCGGGCATCGGCTACCGGCTTTCGCGCACGGCAAGTCTGCCGCCGCTCACCTTCACGCCCGACGAACTCGCGGCACTGGCAGCCGGCGCCCGCATGATCGAAACCTGGGGCGGCGCGGGTCTCGCGGCCGGTGCCCGCAGCGCGCTCGCGAAAGTGGCTTCGGCCATGCCGGCCGACAAGCGCGCGACACTTGAGCGCCTTGCCGTTTTCGCGCCCTCGTATCACATCGATCGCCAGTTCTCGCAAAACGTCGATGCGCTCCATCGTGCCGTCGATACCCGACACGTCGTGAGCTTTTCGTACCGGGACAAGAAAGGGGCCGAGACCGAGCGGCGCATCTGGCCGCTCAGCCTCGTCTATTGGGGTGGGCAATGGACGGTCGGGGCATGGTGCGAACTGCGCGAAGACTTCCGCAATTTCGACATCTCGCGCATGGTCGATGTCACGCCGCACGAGGGGTTTCCCGATATGGCAGGCCGGCGGCTCGCGGACTACCTGCGGCACGTCGAAGCGCCCTCGTCGGCATGATGTCGAAGGGCGTACGCGCCGAAGTGCGGCGGCCGAGCTATGCACACGACAGACTCGGCCGTACCCCGCATCTCAGTCGACCGACTTCACCATATCCTCGATGACCTTCTTCGCGTCGCCGAACACCATCATCGTCTTGTCCATATAGAACAGCTCATTGTCGAGCCCCGCATATCCGGCGGCCATCGAGCGCTTGTTGACGATGACGGTACGAGCCTTGTAGGCCTCGATGATCGGCATTCCCGCAATGGGCGACGCCGGGTCGTTCTTCGCCGCGGGATTCACGACGTCGTTGGCGCCCAGCACGAGCACGACATCGGTCTGGCCGAACTCGTTGTTGATGTCCTCCATTTCGAAGACGAGATCGTAGGGCACCTCGGCCTCGGCGAGCAGCACATTCATATGCCCCGGCATGCGGCCCGCGACAGGGTGGATCGCATAACGCACATCGACGCCTTTCTCGATGAGCTTGTCGGTCAGCTCCTTCAGCGCATGCTGCGCACGCGCGACGGCAAGACCGTAGCCCGGCACGATCACGACGTTCTCCGCATTGCCGAGCATGAACGAGGCATCTTCGGCCGACCCAGACTTCACGGGCCGCTGCTCGGCCGGGCCGCCCGCCGCGGCCGCGCCCGGTTCGGCGCCGAAGCCGCCCAGCAGTACGTTGAAGAACGACCGGTTCATCGCGTGACACATGATGTACGAGAGAATCGCACCGGACGAGCCGACGAGCGAACCCGCCACGATCAGCATCGCGTTGTTCAGCGAGAAACCGATGCCGGCCGCCGCCCATCCCGAGTACGAGTTCAGCATCGAGACGACGACGGGCATGTCGGCCCCGCCGATCGGAATGATGATGAGCACGCCGAGCGCGAAGGCGATCAGCGTCATGATGATGAACGGCAACCACGACTGCGTGAGAAAGAAGATGATGCCGAAGCCGAGCATGCCGAGCGCGAGCATCAGATTGATCAGATGCTGGCCCGCATAGACGACGGGCGCGCCTTGAAAGAGTCGAAACTTGTACTTGCCCGAGAGCTTGCCGAACGCAATCACCGATCCCGAGAACGTGATGGCACCGACGAAAGTGCCGATGAAGAGCTCGATCCGGTTGCCGAACGGCAGATAGCCCGCGTAGGGCGCATCGGGCGGCACGAGCCCGAACGCGGCCGGCTCCGACACCACCGCGTAGGCAATGGCGACTGCGGCGAGACCGATCAGCGAATGCATCGCGGCAACGAGTTCGGGCATCTTCGTCATTTCGACGCGAGCCGCCACGAACGCCCCCACCGCGCCGCCGACGACGAGCGCGGCGAACAGCAGCCCGAGCCCGAGCGCGAGGTTCGAGCCCAGCAGCGCTGCTTCTCTGACGATCAGCGCAACCGTGGTAAGGATCGCAATCGCCATCCCGGCCATGCCGAATGCATTGCCCGCGCGTGCGCTCTTCGGATTCGAGAGGCCCTTGAGCGCCTGAATGAAACAGACGGAGGCGACGAGATACAGGAGCGTAACGACGTTCATGCTCATTTACGCACCCTCCTTCGCCAGTTTTTTCGGTTCTTTTCTCTTGAACATCTCGAGCATGCGCCGTGTCACGAGAAAGCCGCCGAACACGTTCACTGCCGCGAGCAGCACGGCCAGCGTGCCGAAGAACTTGCCGGCGCCGCCGACGGTGAGCCCGGTCGCCAGCATCGCGCCGACGATCACGATTGCCGAAATCGCATTGGTCACGGCCATGAGCGGGGTATGCAGCGCAGGCGTGACGTTCCAGACCACGTGATAGCCGACATAGACGGCCAGCACGAAGATGATCAGATTGATGACCGTGTGATTGATGATTTCCATCGCCGGCTCCTTAGGATGTGCGCGTGGTCGCACCGTCGCGGGCAATCAGCGTTGCCGCGACGATGTCGTCGGTCAGGTCGATGTTCAGCGCGCCTTCTTTCGTCACGATCAGCTTGAGGAAATCGAAGAGGTTGCGCGCGTAGAGCGAGGATGCGTCGGCGGCGACCATGGCCGGCAGGTTCGTGTGACCGACGATCGTCACACCATGTTTCGTCACGACGCGGTCGGCCTCCGTCAGCGGACAATTGCCGCCGCGCTGACCGGGGCGGTCCGCCAGCTCGGGGCCGCGCCCTGCCGCCAGATCGACGACAACGGACCCCGGCCGCATGGCCTTGACCGTCTCCTCCGACAGCAGCGTCGGCGCGTCCCGTCCCGGGATCAGCGCGGTCGTGATGACGATGTCGGCAAGCTTGGCGCGCTCGTGGACCTGCTGCGCCTGGCGCGCGAGCCAGCTGGCCGGCATCGGCCGCGCATACCCGCCAACGCCTTCGGCCGCATCGCGCTCTTCCTGGGTTTCGTAAGGCACCTCGACGAATTTAGCGCCGAGCGATTCGATTTGCTCCTTGACGGCCGGCCGCACGTCGGACGCCTCGATGACCGCACCGAGGCGCTTCGCCGTCGCAATGGCCTGCAGCCCGGCCACGCCCGCACCGAGCACGAGCACGCGCGCGGCCTTGACCGTGCCCGCGGCCGTCATCAGCATCGCCATGAAACGCGGATAGAGATCGGCCGCAACGAGTACGGCTTTGTAGCCCGCGATATTGGCTTGCGAGGACAGCACGTCGAGGCTTTGTGCGCGCGTCGTGCGCGGCGCGGCCTCGAGCGCGAACGCGGTGACGCCGGCTTCGGCCAGGCGCGCGGCATTTTCGGCGTTGAACGGTTCGAGCATGCCGACTACGACGGCGCCGCGCTTCATCATCGCGAGTTCCGCCGGCTGCGGCGATTGCACCTTGAGGACGAGTTCGGCGCCGAACGCGGCGGCCGCGTCGGCAAGCTCCGCGCCCGCGGCGGCGAACGCGTCGTCGGTCAAGCTCGCGGCACTTCCCGCTCCGCGCTCGATCGTGACACGATGTCCGGCCGCGACGTACTTCTTGACCGTCTCGGGCGTCGCGGCCACGCGCGCTTCATGCGCGCGCGTTTCGGCTGGCACTCCGATGTGCATCGTTCAATCCTCCTCACCTTCTCGTTCATCAAGCAAAGCGAAGACAGGCCGACCACGCACGCCGGCTCCATCTGTCGAGATACACGGCTGACACGGCTGATTCGAAGCGACACTTTAACCGAACTTGCGCCGGCTGACGAAAATCGGTGCGGATCGCTCGCCGGGAGGTGCCGAGCGGCCGCATCGCGCATTCGGTAAAATGCGCTGCTATGAAAAACGAACGCTGGGCGCCGCATGTGACGGTCGCGGCCGTCATCGAGCGCGACGGCCGCTTTCTGATGGTCGAGGAGCGCACGGCGGACGGCCTGCGCATCAACCAGCCGGCTGGCCATCTCGAGGCTGGCGAGACGCTGCTTCAGGCGGCCATCCGGGAAACGCTCGAGGAAACGGCGCACACGTTCGCCCCGCAAGCGCTCGTCGGCGTCTATATGACGCATATCGACAAACCTGGCAGCGGCGCAACGTACCTGCGCTTCACGTTCTGCGGCACCTGCAGCGCCGAGCCAGCGCGGCGCGCGCTCGATGAAGGCATCGTGCGTGCGCTCTGGCTCACGCCCGAGGAGCTGCGTGCCTGTCGCGAGCGTCACCGGACGCCGCTCGTCTTGCGCTCGCTCGACGATTACCTCGCCGGCCAGCGCTTTGCGCTCGACCTTCTGCATACGCATTCGGTCGGACCGCCGGTCGCCGACGCGCCATGAACCCGATAGCAGTGAATTCGATGAGCAAGCAAAAAGTGGTGGTGGGTATGTCGGGCGGTGTCGATTCGTCGGTGACCGCCTGGCTCCTCAAGGAAGCCGGTTATGACGTCGTCGGCCTTTTCATGAAGAACTGGGAGGACGACGACGACAGCGAGTACTGCTCGACGCGGCAGGACTGGATCGACGTCGTCTCCGTCGCGGACCTGATCGGCATCGATGTCGAAGCCGTCAACTTCGCGGCGGAATACAAGGACCGCGTGTTCGCCGAATTCCTGCGCGAATATTCGGCCGGCCGCACGCCGAACCCCGACGTGCTCTGCAACGCGGAGATCAAGTTCAAGGCGTTTCTCGACCATGCCATGTCGCTCGGCGCCGAGACGATCGCGACGGGCCACTACGCGCGTGTGCGCGAAGCCGATGGCCGCTTCGAGCTGCTCAAGGCGAAAGATCACACCAAAGACCAATCCTATTTTCTGCACCGCCTCGATCAGGCGCAGTTGTCGAAGACGCTGTTTCCGCTCGGCGACACCCCCAAAACGCAGGTGCGCGCGATCGCCGAGCAAATCGGGCTGCCCAATGCGAAGAAAAAGGATTCGACCGGTATCTGTTTTATCGGCGAGCGGCCGTTCCGCGAGTTTCTGAACCGCTATCTGCCTACGCGGCCGGGACCGATGATGACGCCCGAGCGTGTCGTCGTCGGCGAGCACATCGGTCTGGCCTTCTATACGTTCGGACAGCGCAAGGGAATCGGCCTCGGCGGCAGCAAGAGCGGCAGCGGCGAGCCATGGTTCGTCGCCGGCAAGGACATGGCGACGAACACGCTTTACGTCGTGCAGGGCCACGATCATCCGTGGCTGCTCTCGGAGACGCTCGTCGCGGGCAATACGAGTTGGGTGGCAGGCGCCGCGCCCGACGATGGCGCGCGGCTCGGCGCCAAAACGCGCTACCGGCAAGCCGACGCCCCATGCACGTTCAGCGTCCAAGGCGGGCCGCAACAGTTCTCGCTTGGCTTCGATACCCCTCAGTGGGCCGTGACGCCGGGCCAGTCGGCGGTGCTCTACGACGGCGATGTCTGCCTGGGCGGCGGCATCATCGAACAGGCCGCGGCCACGGCGTCGATCGCCACCGATATCGCAACAAGTACGACGAGCGCCGCATAAACGCCGCCCGCATTGAACTGATGCAGCGAACGAACGATCAGAAAGCCGATACCGCGGCCCGGGACAAGGCATTCGGCGAGCACGGCCGCGGCGAGTGCAAGTTGGCACCGCAGGCGTAAGCGCGACGACGTTCGAAGCGACCCGCGCGCATCGGCCATGGCTGTCGCGAACACGGCCAGCGCGGCGAACACAGCCTTGGGCACCCATCCGCTTGCGCCGCTCAGCCCCATCGCGAGCGCCGCGGCAATGCCGATACCGACGGCGGGCTGCGCGATGCCGGTCCCGAGCCGCAGTATCCGGCCGCGCATCGAATCCGCCGGACAAGCTGCAACAGCCAGCGCGGCAGCCAACGAGCCGCCCGCCACCCCGGCGGCCGTCTCGCCGAGCGTCAGGCCGATGTGTACGGCCAATGGGCCGCGCGACGTTGCGCCATGCCACCAGTCGAAAAGCTGATACGCAATGACGGACGGCTGCGAGACGAAGAACGGGTCGACGAGACCGCGCCGCGCGGCGAACTCCCACGCAAGCACGAGCAGACCGAGAAGTATGAGGAAAGCGAGCACCGCACCGGCCATCCCCCGCCCGCTCAGCGCAGGAGCGTGCCGAGCCGCGGCCAGATCGGTGCGCTCGGGCGAGCGCTCATCGTGCGGGGGCGCGTCGGGTAGATTCAAGCGGGAATCGTATCGATGAACGACTGCCGCTGCGAAAGCTTCGCGAAGTGCTTATCGAGATTCGAATGTTTTTCGCGCCAGCCAAGCTCCGGCATCCGGAAATCGAGGTAGCCGAGTGCGCAACCGACCGCCACATCGGCAAGCGAAAAATGATTGTTTGCGCACCACGGCTTGCCGGCGAGCCCTTGCGACATGGCACCCAGCGCTTCGTCGATCTTGCGTCGCTGGCGTGCGACCCACCCTTCGCTGCGCCGCGCCTCTTCACGCTGCGTGGCCTCGAGGCGGATCAGGACGCCGGCATCGAGTACGCCGTCAGCCAGCGCCTCCCAGCAGCGGACTTCGACGCGCTCCCGGCCCGATTGCGGAATGAGCCGGCCAACCGGCGACAGCGTATCGACATACTCGCAAATGACGCGGGAATCGAACACGGCCTCACCGTCCTCCATGAGGAGGCAAGGAACCTTGCCGAGCGGATTGAACGTATGAATAGTCGTCTCGGGTGCCCAGACGTCTTCGAGCACCAGTTGGTAGTCGATCTTCTTTTCGGCCAGCACGATGCGTGCTTTGCGCACATACGGGCTGGCCAGCGAACCGATTAGTTTCATCATCTGCGTTTCTCAGGTGTGCGACGGAGAGTATAACGTTGCCAACGATCATAACGGCGGACAGCGTTGCGGGGATATCGGCCCGATCGGCCAGGCCGGCGCCTGTCGGCGGAATGCAACACACCGGCTGACGCGCGCGCCGCGCCGCGCCGGCGCCACGCCATCGAGCCGCCGTTTGGGCGCTACAATCTCACGATGAATCCACCGACCGATCCCCCCCTCGCCGTTGCCGTCTACCGCGAACGCCGTGAGCGCCTGCTGGCTGCCCTGCGCGCGGCCGGCGGCGGTGTCGCCGTCGTACGGACGGCGCCGGAACTCGCGCGCAACCGCGATACCGACTACCCGTACCGGCACGACAGCTACTTCTACTACCTCACCGGCTTCACCGAACCGCAGGCGTTCATCGTGCTCGACGCGGAGGCTCGCGACGACGAGCCGGCCAGTCTGCTTTTCTGCCGCCCCAAGAACGCCGAGCGCGAAACCTGGGAAGGCTTTCACTTCGGCCCCGAGGCCGCGCGCGACGCGTTCGGCTTCGATGCGGCATTTTCCGTCGACGAAATCGATACCGAGCTGCCGCGCCTGATCGCCGACGCGCCGGCGCTGCATTACCTGTTCGCGCAATCGGGCGAACTCGACGGCAAAATTCGCGGATGGCTCGACGCCGTGCGCTCGCAAAGCCGCAGCGGCATCGCCGCGCCCGTGGCGCTCGTCGATCTCACGCCGAAACTCGACGACATGCGGCTCTTCAAGGATCCGCACGAGGTCGCGATCATGCGCCGCGCCGCGCAGATCTCGGCCGAAGCCCACCGGCGCGCGATGTCCGTATGCCGGCCCGGCATGACCGAGTACGAGCTCGAGGCGGAGCTGCTCTATACCTTCCGGCGCCGCGGCGCGCAGGGCCCCGCCTATGGCTCGATCGTCGCGGCGGGCGCCAACGCCTGCGTGCTTCACTACCCGGCCGGCAATGCGGTGTTGCGCGACGACGAACTCGTGCTGATCGACGCAGCGTGCGAGCTCGACGGCTACGCCTCCGACATCACACGCACGTTTCCCGCGAACGGGCGGTTCTCCTCGCCGCAGCGGGAGCTCTATGACATCGTGCTCGCCGCGCAGCAGGCCGCCATCGATACGACGCGCCCGGGCGTGAGCTTCGAGGCCCCGCATGACGCCGCCGTACGCGTACTCGCGCAGGGGCTGCTCGATACCGGCATCATTGCGCGCGAGCGCTTCTCGTCGGTCGACGACGTCATTGCCGAGCGCGCCTATGCGCGCTTTTATATGCACCGCACCGGGCACTGGCTCGGCATGGACGTGCACGATTGCGGCGATTACCGCGACCGCGGCGCCCCGCGCGATGCGCAAGGCGCCTTGCCGTGGCGCACGCTCGCGGCCTCGATGACGCTCACGATCGAGCCGGGTCTCTATATCCGCGCGGCCGAGGATGTGCCCGAGCGCTACTGGGACATCGGCATACGGATCGAGGACGATGCGGTCGTGACCGAGACCGGCTGCGAGCTGCTGTCGCGAGACGTGCCCGTGCAAGCCGACGAAATCGAGGCACTCATGCTTGCCTCGCGGACCGCTCAGCCATGACAGCGCAATCGACGACAAACGGACCGACCGGATCGGCAGATTCGGCCGAATCTGCCGAAGCGGCCCAAGCCGCGCGCGAGGCGGGCGATCCTGACTTCGACGTGGCGATCGTCGGCGCGGGCCCCGTCGGCCTTGCGCTCGCCGCCTGGCTTGCCCGGCGCAGTGCAAGTGCCGGACTCGCCGTCGCGCTCGTCGACGCACGGGAGCCGGAGGATGCGACAAACGACCCGCGCGCCATCGCCGTCTCGGAAGGCTCCCGCATGTTGCTGGAGCCGCTCGGAGCGTGGCCGGCCGACGCCCATCCGATCGAGCGCATCCACGTTTCGGAGCGCGGACGCTTCGGTCGCACGCTGATCGAGCGCGACGAGCACGGCCTCGCCGCACTCGGTTATGTCGTTCGGTACGGGTCGCTCGTGCAGACGCTCGCCCGGACCGTGCGGCGCACCGCCGTAGACTGGTTCACGTCCACCTCCGCACTGCCGCCGCGTAACGAGCCGGGCGACGACGCGCTGACGCTGCCGCTCGAAACCGGAGCCGTGCGGCGCACGGTGCGCGCGCGCATCGTCGTCAACGCCGAAGGCGGCCTCTTCGGCGAGGTGCGCACCGGCGAGGGGGAGAGCGAGGGCGAGACCCACAGCCCGGACGGCGCGGCAGGCTCGACCGAGGTCGCCCGCCGCACGATGCGCGACTATCGACAAACCGCGCTCGTCGGCGTCGTGAGCGTCGCCACACCGCAGCCGGATACAGCCTGGGAGCGCTTCACCGGCGAAGGGCCGATCGCTCTTTTACCGATGGGCGGGGTCGGACAGGCCGATTACGCGCTCGTCTGGTGCATGTCGCCCGATGAGGCCACCCGTCGCGCCGGATTGGCCGATGCCGAGTTGCTCGACGAGCTCGGGCGCGCGTTCGGCTCGCGCATGGGCCGCTTCGAGGCGATACGGGGCCGTGCCGCTTTCCCGCTCGGTCTCGCCGCGGCAAAGACGCTCGTCGATGGCCGCATCGCGGCGATCGGCAACGCCGCGCAGACGCTTCACCCCGTCGCGGGCCAAGGCCTCAATCTGGGGCTGCGCGACGCGCACGCGCTGGCCGACGCGCTCGCGCGGCTCGGGCCCGTGCCGGATGCGCTCGCCGCGTTCGCCAAGGCACGCCGGCTCGACAGAACGCTCACGATCGGCGCCACCGATACGCTTGCGCGCCTGTTCACGGCCGATCTCGGGCCGCTGTCGCCGCTACGCGGCCTCGCGCTGACGGCGCTCGAATTCCTGCCGCCCGCCAAGACCGCGCTCGCGCGACAGATGATGTTCGGCCAGCGCCAGTAGCTTGCGAAACGAGGGCTGCGCCGGGGCCCACCCGCGGGGCTGACCGTTAACGCGGTAAAATGCCCGTTTCCCTTGTCGCCAGCCTGCGTCCGCGCCGCGTCACGAGCCCGGACAGCCGTTCCATCATGCCAACCCTCGGCCCTCACACTCTGCGCAACAATCTGTTCGTCGCTCCGATGGCGGGCGTCACGGACCGGCCGTTTCGGCAGCTCTGCAAGCGCCTGGGCGCCGGGTATGCCGTATCGGAAATGGTGGCTTCGAACGCTCAGCTCTGGAAAAGCGAAAAGACGATGCGCCGCGCCAATCATGCGGGCGAGGTCGAGCCGATCGCGGTGCAGATCGCGGGCGCCGACCCGGCCATGATGGCCGAGGCCGCTCGCTACAACGTGGCCAACGGCGCGCAGATCATCGATATCAACATGGGTTGCCCGGCGAAAAAGGTCTGCAATGTCGCCGCGGGCTCGGCGCTTTTGCAGGACGAGCCGCTCGTCGCCCGCATCGTCGAGGCGGTCGTGGCCGCCGTCGGCGTGGGGCCCAATGCCGTGCCCGTCACATTGAAGATCCGCACCGGCTGGGACCGCGAGCACAAGAACGCGCTCAATATCGCCCGCATCGCGGAGAACGCCGGCATCTCGATGCTGACCGTGCACGGCCGCACGCGCGCCGATCTCTATCACGGCGACGCCGAGTACGACACCATCGCCGCCGTGAAACGCGCAGCACGAATCCCCGTCGTGGCAAACGGCGACATCGATACGCCTGCGAAAGCGCAGGCCGTGCTCGCCGCCACCGGAGCCGATGCGATCATGATCGGCCGCGCGGCGCAGGGGCGCCCGTGGCTCTTTCGCGAAATCGAGCACTACCTGCGGCACGGCGAGCTGCTGCCGCCGCCGCGCATCGCGGAGATTCGCGAGGTGATGAACGAGCACCTCGAGGATCATTACGCGTTTTATGGCGAGTTCACCGGCGTGCGTACTGCGCGCAAGCATATCGGCTGGTACACTCGCGGCCTTCCTGGCGCCAATGCGTTCCGGCACAGGATGAACACGCTCGATACCACACGCGAACAACTGCTGGCCGTCAACGAATTTTTCGACGCGCAACTGGCTTTGTCCGACCGTCTCGTCTACGTGGAAGACGAAGCGGATACAAGCGGCGAGCCGAACCAGCCGAGACATCAAGAACCCATAGCAGCATGAGCAAACACAACATCGAACAATGCGTCCGCGACAGCCTGGGGCGGTACTTCCAGGATCTCGACGGCGCGAAAGCACACGACGTCTTCGACATGGTGATGTCGTGCGTCGAAAAACCGATGCTCGAGGTGGTGCTCGAGCAGGCCGGCGGCAATCAGTCGCTTGCCGCCGAATATCTCGGCATCAACCGCAATACGTTGCGCAAAAAGCTGCAACAGCACGGTCTGCTGTAGTCGCGCCGCCCTCGTCCCTTTTCGGTATTGGTTTCCATCATGATCAAGCAAGCGCTCATCTCCGTTTCCGACAAGTCCGGCATCGTCGAATTCGCCCAATCGCTCTCGGCGCTCGGCGTCAAGATTCTGTCGACGGGCGGCACGGCCAAGCTGCTCGCCGAGGCGGGCCTCGCCGTGACCGAAGTGGCCGACTACACCGGGTTTCCCGAAATGCTCGACGGCCGCGTCAAAACGCTGCACCCGAAAGTGCACGGCGGCATTCTCGCGCGCCGGGACGTGCCGGAGCATATGGCCGCGCTCGAGGCGCACGGGATTCCGACGATCGATCTGCTCGTCGTCAATCTCTATCCGTTCGTCGCAACGGTTTCGAAAGACCAATGCACGCTCGAAGACGCCATCGAGAACATCGATATCGGCGGTCCGACGATGCTGCGCTCGGCCGCCAAGAATCATCGCGACGTGACGGTTATCGTCGATCCGGCCGACTATTCGGCGGTGCTCGATGAAATGCGGGCGAACGGCAACACGGTCGGCTACAAGACGAACTTCCGCCTGGCGACGAAGGTCTTCGCGCACACGGCGCAGTACGACGGCGCGATCACGAACTATCTGACGAGCTTGACCGAGGCGCTCCAGCATAGCTCGCGCAACGCGTA
Source organism: Trinickia sp. (assembly GCF_036503415.1). Classification (GTDB taxonomy): domain Bacteria; phylum Pseudomonadota; class Gammaproteobacteria; order Burkholderiales; family Burkholderiaceae; genus Trinickia. The sequence continues at coordinate 23,637 of NZ_DASXWY010000127.1, forward strand.
TCCGGTCACGCTGAACCTCGCCTTCGAGAAAGTGCAGGACCTGCGCTATGGCGAGAATCCGCATCAGAGCGCGGCGTTCTACCGGGACTTGTCGGCGCCGGCCGGTGCGCTCGCGGCCTATCGGCAGTTGCAAGGCAAGGAGCTCTCGTACAACAACATCGCCGATGCCGACGCGGCGTGGGAGTGCGTGAAGACGTTCGATGCAAGCGCCTGCGTGATCGTCAAGCATGCGAATCCCTGCGGCGTCGCCATCGGGGCCGATCCGCTCGAAGCCTACTCGAAGGCGTTCAAGACCGATCCGACTTCGGCTTTCGGCGGCATCATCGCGTTCAACCGCGAGCTCGACGAGGCTGCGGCTCAAGCCGTGGCCAAGCAGTTCGTCGAAGTGCTGATCGCACCGTCGTTCACGGAGGGCGCCAAGGCAGTCTTTGCGGCCAAACAGAATGTGCGTTTGCTCGAGATCGCTCTGGGCGCCGGGCAGAACACGTTCGATTTCAAGCGCGTCGGCGGCGGGCTGCTCGTGCAATCGCCCGATGCGAAGAACGTCTCGTCGCGCGAATTGCGCGTCGTGACCAAGCGTCATCCGACACCGCAGGAAATGGACGATTTGCTCTTCGCCTGGCGCGTCGCGAAATACGTGAAGTCGAACGCGATCGTCTTTTGCGCCAAGGGTATGACGCTCGGCGTCGGCGCGGGCCAGATGAGCCGGGTGGATTCGGCCCGGATCGCGAGCATCAAGGCGCAAAACGCGGGGCTCACGCTCGCGGGCTCGGCCGTGGCGTCCGATGCGTTCTTCCCGTTCCGCGATGGCCTCGATGTCGTCGTGGCCGCGGGCGCGACCTGCGTGATTCAACCGGGCGGCTCGATGCGCGATGACGAAGTCGTCGCCGCCGCGGACGAGCACAACATCGCCATGATCATGACGGGCGTGCGGCACTTCCGGCACTGATCGCCGATTGCATGTCGCGGGCGCCCGCATCGATGGGCGCCCGTTGCGTGTGCAACGTTTTCATCAAAGACATTCGAGCCACGGACCGACACCCTCTCATTGAATCGGTCAGAACGCTGGCCCGGCGCACATGATCGTCCCAATAGCTGCACCGCTTTTCGCCTCTCCTCACACCGCTTCGCCCTCGCTCGCGTTTTGATACGTGCGCCCTCGATGCGCACGCCTGCCACGTCGCGCCGCCGTTCTCCTCTTCGCCCACCTCCATGCGCCCAATGTGCGCAACGCGATAATCGTCACCACTTCAGCGCGAGAGCCGCACACGGCACGCACTGAGCAACTGCAAGGCGCTTCGATCACATGAAGTCGTCAGCCATTGCGGCGACCACTCGATCGTCGAGCCGGTGACCAAAGAGAAGAACCTCCCAAGGAGACGTGTATGTCAACGCCCACTCTTTCGCCCACGACGGCACCGAGCGTCCCGCATGCGCAGCATCCGGCAGCGGACCGGCAGACTGCCGCCCCCGCCGCTGACGATGTCAATCGGGAGAACGCCTCCCGCCTGCGAGGCGGCAGGCTGCGCGGGCTGTTTCGGATGGATCGCAAACCGCAGCCGGTCGACGTCAAGCGAAAACTGGATGAGCACGTCGAGCGGACATTCGCAGGCAACGACGATCGAACGAGTCGCCGCCGGTTTCGCGCAGCGGCCGAGGACGCTCGCCAGCGCCCGAGCACTCACGATCCGATGACCGACCGGGAGTCGGCACGCGCTGAGATCGAGTCGATGTTCGAGGGCGTCAGCCATCAATTCGTCGATCAGTTGCTCGACAGACGCGAAAACAGCGACATCCCTGTCTACGGTCATGCGCCGCGCTACGCGCAGGCGATCGTGTTGGCCACCGCGCTCGCCCAGGCAACGGGCGGCGATGCAGAACGTGCGCGGGATGTCATGAATGCCTGGAATCTTCAAGCGGAGGGCGACCCGTCGCGATTCCCAGCAACGGTTCAAGCCGACGATCTGGCGGCCCAGTGTCTGCTCGCAAAAACCGAGCTGGGTTGGGATGTGCTGACGGCGCTCGCCCCATCGCGCTTTGTCCGCCTGAGCGATACGGACGACGAGCGTCGGCGGATGTCGACCACGCTCAGAGCGTGCGCACATCTGCTCGACAATCTGCCGTTCGGCGATGAGGCGTTTGAGCGCCCGCGAGATCTCAATGACGCCCTCATGCTCGCCCAGGAGATCGTTGATTGTGCCCTGCCCGAACCCGATGCCGACAAACCGCGGCCCGGCACCAGCGAGGCGCTGGGCTTCGAGCGCAATGTCATCGCGGCGCGCGCGTTGATGGGCTCGTGCTCCACCAGCCCTACCCGGAAGGAACGTGAGGCGATTCTGCTCTTCAAGCCACAAGGGGGCGAGCGCGACGCCAGAAATCTGTCGATGATGCGGCACCGGGTGAACCAGATATTCAGCGACACCAACGAAAAACGCGGTTTCTTCGGGCGCATGCCGACGATGAACCAGCGTCTGATGGACACGCTGGCCAAGCGGACCATGAGCGATTTAGTCGGGCATCTGGACGAGGCACTCGCCCCGCCGATGAGATGGGAAAACGGCCTGCTCGTGCGCGACACCGACTTCGTCCCGGAATTGACCGATGACCGCGTCCGTCAAGCGCTGCACTTCACCGCATTGAAAGCGTTCATCAACCGCGTGGATCACCGTACACGGCGCGCTTCGATCGATCTGAAAAGAGGGGAGTTCAACGATTTGCTCGATGCGACCGCGCGCAGGCTGCAAATCACGCCGCGGGAGCTGAGCCGCCACCCGGCATGGCAACAGGCGCACGGCGAATGCAGGCAACTGAACGTCGACAAACTGCGTGCATGGATGCGGGAAGCCGGCGTCGATCCCGCCACGTCCGACATGGGCAAGCACCTGCGGACGCTCGAAAACATGCAGCTAGGCAAAGCAAGCAACGCTCGAGGGGTGCGCGAGCTCGTCGATACGATGCGCCCCGGCACCTCCATCGCGTTCACGAGCCGAGGTGCACAGGGGCCGAATATCACGTACTGGGCGACGGTCGCTCCCGAGGCGTTGAGGCATAAATGGGGGCATCCGACCGTCACGCCGTTGCCGACAGGCTCTCGCATTCGCGGCCGCGGCGCCGCCATGATTCTCTCGGGGGACGAAGGTCCTGACGGCGCACATATCGACATCGACATCGGCACGATGGATCGCAAGTCATGGACACTTCTCGCCGGCGCTGTGGGGCAGATTCACTCCGAGAGCCCGAGCGCCGCGTCCGAGAATTTCTGGTGGCAAGTGTTCGAATATGGTTTTCACGGCTCTCACGAAACGTCGGAGGGCGTCAAGCTTCGCATCGCGGCCGACACGTTCGATGAGGCAAAGGCCTTGGCATGCAAGGTCGTCGATGCGCTATCCGGCGTGACCGCTTCCGAGGATAGCGACGAGGACCTTGGCGGGTGGGACAATCTCGTTGACGAGCATTTCGACAACGACCACATCAGCGTCCATCATCAAACGCGCGAAGACACGGAAAGGGCGCGTATCGCGCAGACCATGACGGTGCTCGGCGTAAACACCCCGTTCGGAGGCAACCTCGCCATTCCGAAGAACGCGTGGGTTGTGGGGGGCGTCAACAGCTGGTGGAACGCGTTCGCCGTGCAACTCTCGCGGACCAAAGGAACTCTCACGAGCCGAATCCGCGGGGCGGACAATGTCTCGCGAAGCGAGAACCGCCGCGAACAGCATATAACGCTCGGTGGGCTCACCTATCCGCAACCGAGCCTCACACCGCCCATTCACGACGTGACGGGGATGGGCCTCGGTGCGTGGTGGATCCCAATGAAACGGTTCGTAAAAGGACTCGAGAGCGGAGAGGCGACGCTGTACCTCCCGCCCCCGGGCTCCAACGGTACACCGTATCAAGAATGGGTCATGACCGAGCTCGAGTACATCGAATGGCAAACGGAACTCTGGGGCGCCTCTTCGCCTACGCCGCCAGAACACATGCGCAACCACATACTGCCCGATCGCCCCGCGGGCGCGCGCGGGGATCTCAAAGTCGTCGTGCGGCGCTATGTGAAGCCCGAAGCCGCGGGCGAGTTGAACGCCCGCTTCGACAGGATTGCCACAATGAACGGCAACCCCGCCGCGGGGCCGGCGATTCAGCGTGAGATGGACAGCGCGGGCGCGAAGCTGCTGGACGAATCCACTTGGGGCGAAAACATGGTGGTGTCATACCAGTACACCAATCAGCACGAAAATGTGAGCGGGATGCCACCGATCGCGTACCAGAAACAGCACTTCGTCGGCACCGTCGAGCGCGATCGTCAACACGTGCTCGGCCGAACGGGCGGACGCAATACGCTCGTCGGCACTCGCGTGCCCGAAATGTACGTGCCGGACGCCGAAAACCAGCGGATCTTCAAAGCCAATAAGCCGACCCGATTCGCACCCGCAGATCCCAACGTGCGTCAATCGCCGATGCAGCAGCAGATCCGCGAAATCTTCGCGAACTTTCCGCAGGAATGGATGCCGGTCGAGCCTGTGGTCATGCCGAGTCACAAGCAGATCTATGGGCAGCTCTTTCACTTGGTGCAGAGGCGCTCCCGTCTCTACCCGATAGGCACGCCCATCGGCGATGCGCTCCACGACTATCTGGGTACGTCCGACAGCATGGCCGTGGTCGACTGCGACCCCCGGCGCCCTGCGGCCGAGATCATGGCGGATTTCGAGCGGTCGCGGCGAGAATACGCAATCAAAAACATCGCGCAGGGACAAGCTATCCCGGACGATCTCGATACGTTGGGAGACGAGTTCTGGAAGGACTTCGACGTTGCGGACTTCTTCAAGGCGAACTTCTATCCGCCGCGTCGACCGCTTGCCGACAGAAAGCCCGAAGGGCCGATCAACTCACTGAAAGACCACGTCCTCGCGTTTCGCAAGATCAACAAGCTCGATATGTCGGAAGCGACGTTGCGGCCGGGTTCATCCGCAATTCCGGTTCCGGAGGTTGCGGACGTACCGTCAAATCGCTTCAGTACACCGTTCCAATGGGACCAGTTGCTGGCATCGGCGGGCCAACTGGCCGACGGAGACCTGGCGAGCGTCCGGCGTACGCTCATCAACAAAGCGCACATCATCAGGACGACCGGAATCGATGACAACGCCTACGCGACGCACTACACCGGACGTCAGCAGCCGGAGACGTTCGCGATCATCGCGGGGATGTATGCCGACCACGTCGGCAATGACGACATCCTGGTGGAGTTTCTGCCCGAACTGATGGGCGAGTGGTACAACAGAATGCGCGGTGCGGAGAGCCTGATGCCCGGGACCATCTTCAACGGTGTCGCAATGAAACCCGACGGCAAGATCATCAACGGTTTGATCGACTATGCGACGCCCTCGGGATCGCGCCCCGAAGGCGATCTCGAAGACACTGAGATCGCAGACGAGGAACTCGCGCGGGTCGGAATCAATCCTGCATTCGTGTTCGGCGAGAACCGCGATAGCGCGGCCATCGGTACCGATTTCAGCCGGGCGCAGCGCAACCCGGTCGATGGCCGCCGCGAACTGAGCTATTCCGCGCCGCTGACTGAAAATGCCCATGTGCTCCAGTCCGAGCGCGTCCTGGTAAGGGCGCTGCGTGCAGCCGGTCATGACGAAATGGCGGACATGCTGCAGAAGTTCGCCGATCAGCGCGAGCTCGCAATGCAGGAAACCTTCCTCGCGCCTCGTACGGATATCACGCTCGAGCCGAAGCCCGGCACGCGTCCGCCGATGATGGTCGGGTCGTACTACCGGCTCAGAGAAGGCGAGCTGCATCCACTGCTGTCGGCCGAGGTCGCCAACGCACTCTGGGCCGGCGTCGTGCCGCCGCAAGACATCGAATGGATCGTCGGGGCTTTGGACTCGCTCACCACCGGGGACGGTCTCATGGCCACCGCCGATGTGGATAGCCACGAGCAGTGGGATGGCCTCAATTTCTGGGCGATGCACGCTTACAAGGCGGTCGAAGGCCTGATCGCGAACGGTCATCCAGAGCGTGCGGAACGAATCGCGTTGGGCTTCGTGAAAAATGCCCGCGCGGCACTCGTCAATTACGGCATCACGGCCGAGAAGTACAACCCCAATGGCGAGCTGGGCCGCGGCGGCGAATATCCGGTTGAACCGAACATGACGATGACCAATGAAACGCTTGCCTATTTCGCATGGCGGTTCAAGAGCTGCAAGGAGGTCTACGAGCAACCGGTGGAGCAGACGGTGGCGGCCTGACAACACGTGTCCTCGCACTCGGGATGTATCGGAGCGTTGCGCCTGTAGGCGGGAAGTGCCGTTCGTTGTAGTATCGCAGGCACTTCCCCACCTGAATCTCATGAGAATCCTCGGCATCGATCCCGGCCTGCGCGTCACGGGCTTCGGCATCATCGATCAAACCGGCCAACGGCTCACTTACGTGACGAGCGGCGTCATCCGCACGGCCGATGCGGATCTGCCGTCCCGTCTTCGCACGATTTTCGACGGCATCTCCACGCTGATCCGCCAGCACACCCCGGACCAGTCGGCCATCGAAAAAGTCTTCGTGAACGTCAATCCGCAATCGACGCTGCTGCTTGGGCAAGCGCGTGGCGCGGCGATCTGCGGTCTCGTGTCCGGCGGCGTGCCCGTTGCCGAATATACGGCGCTGCAGCTCAAGCAAGCCGTCGTCGGATACGGCCGTGCGACGAAAGAACAAATGCAGCAGATGGTTGGACGCCTGCTCGATCTGCCCGGCCTGCCGGGCACCGACGCGGCGGACGCGCTCGGCATGGCCATCTGCCACGCCCACGGTGGAAGTGCGCTCGGCGCCCTCGCCGATATCGCCCCCGGGCTCGCGAAAAAAGGATTGCGCGTGCGGCGCGGGCGACTCGTCGGCTGACACGCAAGGCCAGCGGCCGGCTCGCGACACCTCGGCATACGCTACACTCGCGCATTGCCTTTCCACTCGCCTCAGACATGATCGGTCGAATCGCCGGCACCCTGCTTGAAAAGAACCCGCCTCACCTGCTCGTCGATTGCAACGGCGTGGGCTATGAGATCGACGTGCCGATGAGCACGTTTTACAACCTCCCGTCGACCGGCGAAAAGGTCGTGCTGCTTACACAGCTGATCGTGCGCGAAGACGCGCACCTCCTCTACGGCTTCGGCACGGCCCAGGAGCGCACCACATTCCGCGAGTTGCTCAAGATCAGCGGCATCGGCGCGCGCATGGCGCTGGCAGTGCTCTCCGGCATGAGCGTTCAGGAGCTCTCCCAGGCCGTGACGCTGCAAGACGCCGCGCGTCTCACGCGCGTGCCCGGCATCGGCAAGAAAACGGCCGAGCGCCTGCTGCTCGAACTCAAGGGCAAGCTCGGCGCCGATCTGGGCGCGGCCGCCGCGGCCGTGTCCCCTTCCGATCACGCGAGCGATATCCTCAACGCCCTGCTTGCGCTCGGCTATTCCGAAAAAGAAGCGCTCGCCGCCATCAAGAACGTTCCGGCCGGCACCGGGGTGTCGGAAGGGATCAAGCTCGCGCTCAAGGCGCTCTCGAAGGGTTAACGGGCACCCCGGCCCAGCGGCGCCGCGCGCGGTACAATGGCGCGCATGATCGAAACCGACAAGCTCGCCACCGAGCGCATCATCTCCGCGGCCCCCTCTTCCTCGCACGAGGAAGCGTTCGAGCGCGCGCTGCGTCCGCGCCAGCTCGAAGAGTACGTCGGCCAGGAAAAAGTGCGCGGCCAGCTCGAAATCTTCATCGAGGCGGCCAAGCGCCGCTCCGAGTCCCTCGATCACGTCCTGCTGTTCGGCCCCCCGGGCCTCGGGAAAACGACACTCGCGCACATCATCGCCCGCGAAATGGGGGTCAATCTGAGGCAAACGTCCGGGCCCGTGCTCGAGCGTGCCGGCGATCTCGCCGCGCTGCTCACGAATCTCGAAGCCAACGACGTCCTGTTCATCGACGAAATCCATCGCCTTTCGCCCGTCGTTGAAGAAATTCTCTATCCCGCGCTCGAGGATTACCAGATCGACATCATGATCGGCGAGGGTCCGGCCGCGCGCAGCGTGAAACTCGATCTCCAGCCGTTCACGCTCGTCGGCGCGACGACGCGCGCCGGCATGCTGACCAATCCGCTGCGCGATCGCTTCGGCATCGTCGCGCGCCTGGAGTTCTATAACGCCGAGGAGCTCGCGCGCATCGTCGTGCGCTCGGCATCGCTGCTCGGCGCGCAGATCCATCGCGACGGCGCGTACGAGATCGCGCGCCGCTCGCGCGGCACGCCGCGCATCGCGAACCGGCTGTTGCGCCGCGTGCGCGATTACGCCGAAGTGAAGGCCGACGGCAATATCACGGCGCGCGTGGCCGATGCGGCCCTTGCCATGCTCGATGTCGACGCCGTCGGCTTCGATCTGATGGACCGCAAGCTGCTCGAGGCCATCCTGCACAAGTTCGACGGCGGCCCCGTCGGCGTCGACAATCTGGCTGCCGCCATCGGCGAGGAGCGCGATACGATCGAAGACGTCCTCGAGCCGTATCTGATCCAGCAAGGCTATTTGCAGCGCACACCGCGCGGGCGCGTGGCGACTTTGGCGGCGTACCGCCATTTCGGCCTGGCCACCCCCGACGCGGCCAGCACCGTGCGCAGCCTCTGGGATAACGACGCCTCCTGAGGCGCAAGCGTCGAGCGCACGCGTCGGGCAGGCCTCATTTCAACGGTTCCCCAGCTCTCCATGTCAGATAGCGCCGGCAAAGCCCCTCGTCCGAGCATGGCATGGCGCGATGCGCTCGGCGCCCGAGTGCGCGCGAAGATCGTCCGGGGCATCACTCATCTGACGACAGGCAGCGGCCCGACGCTCGATTTCTCGTCGCCGCCCGGCGACCCGGGCCTCTTCGGCCCCGATGCGGTCTGCTGGCAAGTGCATGCCGATTTCACGGCGATGATGGTGGGTGGCATCTCGGCGTTGATGCTGCAGGCCCTCCATCCGCTCGCGTTAGCCGGTGTCTGGGACCATTCCACGTTTCGCACCGACATGCTCGGCCGCCTGCGCCGCACGGCCACGTTCATCTCGGGCACGACGTTCGGCAACCGCGCCGACGCGCTCGCGCTTATCGAACGCGTCAAACGCATCCATCTTGCCGTCAGCGGTACCGCTCCGGACGGGCGGCCTTACCGCGCCAGCGATCCCGGGTTGCTGACATGGGTCCACGTGGCGGAGGTCTCGAGCTTCATGGCTGCCCATCTGCGCTACGTCAATCCCGCGCTGTCGATCGGTGAGCAGGATCGCTATTACGCCGAGATGGCCATGATCGCGCAACTGCTGGGTGCCGAGGATGTGCCGCGCTCCCGGGCGGAAGTGGCGACCTATCTCGCCACCATGCGGCCCGCGCTCGAGGCAGGGCCGCGCGTGCACGAAGTCGTTGCGGTGCTCGCCCATGCCGCCCCGAAAGGACGCTTGATGCGGCCCGCCGGCGCGTTGGTGTTCCGCGCGGGCGTCGATTCGTTACCCCGCTGGGCGCAGGACTTGATCGGTTTTTCGGCGCCGGCGCGGTATGCGGGCAAGCTGGCACGCCAAGGCGTACGGATCATCGCGCCCGCGATGCGCTGGGCGCTCGTCAATGGGGCATCGAAGCGCGCACGCCGGCGCGTGGCTGCGCAAGTGTGAACGGCATGACGGCGGTAATGGCGCCACCGCGACCAAGCTCAACGCTCGCGTCGATGATGCTCCGTATCGCCTACTTGCGGTCGACGCCTTTCGCCACCGCCAAGCCGTCGTCGGCGCTCGCGCTTTCGAGATGCGCGACATCGCCCCATTCGACGATCGAGGCGCGGCCGGCTTCGTCCCACTGCACGCTGTTGAGACTCGCATTGAGCAACGGATAGTCGCGCGGCGCATCGAGCGCCAGCCCGCGAGCACAGCGATAAACGCAATCGAGCACGCCACCGTGCGTCACGCAGACGATGCGGCCGTTCGGATGCTCCGCCGCGATTTGCGCGACGGTGTGCAGCACCCGGTGATAGAACACGCGTGGCGACTCGCCGCCTTCGGGCGCAAAGCCTGGATCGCGCGTCTGCCAGACCGCGTAGGCATCGGGGAACCGGTCCGCGATCTCATCGCTGTCATGTCCCTGAAAGACGCCGTAGGCGCGCTCGCGCAGCCCTGGTTGTAGCTTCAGCGACAAGCCGAGCGCGGCCACCGTCGGCTCGGCCGTTTGCCGCGCGCGCATCAAGTCGCTCGCATAGATGGCATCGACCCCGCGGCCGGCGCCGGCTTCGCGCGCCATCCGCGCCGCAATTCGGCGCGCCTGCTCGAGCCCAGTCTCGTTCAGCGGGATATCGATGTGGCCCTGGATGCGCTTGATGCGATTCCAGTCCGTCTCGCCGTGGCGGATGAAAACGATGCGGGTTGGCATGATCGAAATACGTATGGACGGTCAGGTCAGACCCGGACCGTTCGGATCAGTTACGGGCGCGCAGCCAGAACGTGACGGGACCGTCGTTGACGAGCGAGACCTGCATCTCGGCACCGAACTCGCCGGTTTCGACGAGCGGGTGACGCGCCCGCGCCGCAGCAACGAAATAGTCGAACAGACGCCGCCCATCCTCGGGCGGCGCGGCCGGCGTGAAGCTCGGACGCAGGCCGCTGTCCGTATCGGCCGCCAGCGTGAATTGCGAAACGAGCAGCAACGCGCCGGCACGCCCTGCGCCGTCGATATTCGAAAGCGGCAGATTCATTTTGCCGGCCGCATCGCCGAACACGCGATAGCCCAGCACCTTGGCGACGAGTTTGTCGGCCACGGCTTCGCTGTCGCCGCGCTCGGCGCAAACGAGCGCGAGCAGTCCCGGGCCGATCTCGCCTGTTACGCGCGTGCCGACGCGCACTTGCGCCTGGGTCACCCGCTGGATCAAAGCGATCACGAGCCCCCCTCTGTCACGCGGTCAGCGTGATGCGCGCGAAGCGCCGCTTGCCGACCTGCACGACATATTCACCGGCGTCGACCTTGAGCCCTTTGTCCGTCACCGTCGTGCCGTCGATCCTGACGCCGGCTTGGTCGATGTTGCGCAGCGCCTCGCTCGTCGACGGCACGAGGCCCGCCTGTTTGAGCAATTGGCCGATGCCGAGCGGAGCGCCGGCAAGCGTCACCGATGGGATGTCATCGGGCACCCCGCCGCGCGCGCGGTGATTGAAGTCCTCGAGCGCACGCTCGGCGTCGGCCTGCGAATGAAAGCGCGCCACGACCTCCTGCGCGAGCAGCACTTTGAAGTCGCGCGGATTGCGGCCTTCCTGCGCCTCGCGGGCGAAGCGTGCAATCTCGTCAACGCTGCGAAACGACAGCAACTCGAAGTAGCGCCACATGAGCGTATCCGAGATGCTCATCAGCTTGCCGAACATGTCAGCCGGCTTCTCACTGATGCCGACGTAATTGTTCTTCGACTTCGACATCTTGTCGACGCCGTCCAGTCCCTCGAGCAGCGGCATCGTCAGAATGCACTGCTGCTCTTGTCCATACTGCTTCTGCAGCTCGCGGCCAACGAGCAGGTTGAACTTCTGATCCGTGCCGCCGAGTTCAAGATCGGCATTCAGCGCGACCGAGTCGTAACCCTGCATCAGCGGATAGAGGAATTCGTGGATGGAGATCGGCACGCCACCCTGGAACCGCTTCGTGAAGTCCTCGCGTTCGAGAATGCGCGCGACGGTATAGCGCGACGCCAGCTTGATCATGCCGTCGGCGCCGAGCGGCATCGACCATTCGCTGTTGAAGCGGATCTCCGTCTTCTCGCGATCGAGCACCAGCGCGGCCTGATCGAAATAAGTCTTCGCATTCGATTCGATCTGCTCGCGAGTGAGCGGCGGTCGCGTGGCGTTGCGTCCCGAAGGATCGCCGATGAGCGAGGTGAAGTCGCCGATCAAAAAGATGACGGTGTGCCCGAGATCCTGAAGCTGACGCATCTTGTTCAGCACGACCGTATGGCCGATATGAATATCCGGTGCGGTCGGGTCGAGCCCGAGCTTGATGCGCAGCGGCTTGCCCGTCGCGGCACTTCGCGCCAGCTTCTGCACGAACTCCTCTTCGATCAGCAGTTCGTCGGCGCCGCGCTTGGCGACAGCGAGCGCGTGAAGGACCTCGTCCGTGACTGGAAACTTCGAGGCGGGTTGGGCAGTGGAGTCGGTGCTCATCGGAAAGTCGCGTGCTGGGACGTTGCAAAAGCCGTAATTGTCCCATATTCGTGCCGCGGCGCGGCCAAACGGCATGGCGGCGTCACGCCACCGGTAGCCTGATCCGGAATATGCTGCCGTGCTTCGGTGCGGACTCGAGTTCGATCACGCCGCCGTTGGCTTGCACTGCCCATTGCGCGATTGCGAGGCCGAGCCCCGTGCCGCCCGTCGCGCGCGAGCGGTCCGGCTCGACGCGATAAAACCGTTCGAAAACATGAGCCTGATGTTCGGGCGCAATCCCGGGTCCGGTGTCGGCCACCTCGACGACGACTTCGCCCGCGCGCGACGCAACACGTGCCTCGATCGCACCACCGGCAGGGGTATAGCGAATCGCATTGGCAAGGAGGTTGTAGACGGCTTGCTTGAGCGTCGCCTCGTCCACCGTCGCAAGGACCCCCGGCGCATTGGCGCAAACCAGCACCTGCCGCTTCTCTTCCGCCAGCACCGCCAGACTATCTATCGAGTGCGCAACGAGCGCACTCACATCGGTCACCGTCCGCTCCAGCGGCAATGCACCATCCTGCGCCCGCGTCAGCAAAAGCAGCCCATCCAGCAATTGCACGAGGCGGTCGACCTCTTCAAGCATGCTGCCGATCGCATCGGCGTGACGCACGCCGTCCCCCGGATGCTGCAACGCATTTTCACCCACGCTCCGTATGACCGTAAGCGGCGTGCGCAACTCATGCGAAGCATCCGCCGTGAAACGGCGCATCCGCTCGAACGCGCCTTCGAGTCGCGAAAGCGTGTCGTTGAACGCCACCGCAAGCTGTCCGAACTCATCATCGCGATCGTAGACAGGCAGGCGCTCCGACAAGTTCTCCGCACCGATGTCTCGCGCGCGACGCGCCATCTGAGCCACCGGCGCAATCGCATGCCCCGCCAGCCAATAACCGCCCGCAAGGCTCGCGAGCAATGCAGCCGGAAAACCGATCCAGATGAGGAGTGTCAGCTTGCGCCCGATCGCATAGGTCTGCTCGACATCTTGCGCCACGGCGACCGTGTAAGGTCCGCCCGGCGTACCGGTCTTCGCTTCGTGTAGGAAGTAGTGTCTGCCATTGCTGCCTTGCACGATTCGATCGGACTGACCGCTCCCACCCAGCAATCCGGCCGGAAACACCTCCCGCCAGGCAGCGGTCACACGCTCCCCGCGCTGAGCCGATGCAGTGCCGAACAGTCTCACGCCGCCAGGCCCCCGTGCGACCGACGCGTCGCCCGGCCACTGGTCGCCCGCTTCGTCGATGAGTGCCTTGACGTACGCGACATCGCGATCGGCCTGTGTCCGCAACAGCAACATGCTGCTCGTGCGCACGAACAGGTACACGCAGGTCGAGAGCGTCAGGCAAATCAACGTCAGCGTAATCGCGTACCAAAGCGTGAGCCGCCAGCGGACACGCCCGTGCATCGATCCCGTCATGGATGCGCACGCAAAACGAAGCCGATGCCGCGCACGGTATGTACGAGCGGTACCCCGAAACCCGTGTCGATCTTCTTGCGCAACCGCGCGATGTGAACATCGATCACGTTGTCGAGCGGCATCACGCGCGCGACCTCGTGCCAGATGTCGCGCACGATCATGGCGCGCGTCACCGTGGTGCCCCGATGGCGCAGCAGGAATTCGAGGATTTCGAACTCCTTCGCGGTTAGCTCGACGGCCTGTCCCGCCCGCGATACCGCACGCGCGACAAGATCCATTTCGAGGTCCGCGCATCGGAGCCGCAATACGGTCTCGGCGCCGCCACGCCGAAGCATTGCGCGAACACGAGCAAGCAGCTCCGGAAGCGCGAACGGTTTCACGAGATAGTCGTCGGCACCGCTGTCCAAGCCTCGCACGCGATCCTCGACTGAATCGCGCGCCGTAATGATGATGACTGGCGGCGCCGCATCGCGCGCGCGCATCGCAGATAGAATCTCGATCCCACCTCGCCCAGGCAACATCAAATCGAGCACGACGAGATCGAAGGGCTCGCCACTGAGCAGAAAGAAACCCTCTTCCCCCGTGGTCGCCACACGCACGTCGTACCGCGCAAGCGTCAAACTCTCCTCGATCACGCGGGCAAGCTTCGCTTCGTCTTCAATGACAAGGATCTTCATTTGGGAGCGGCAATACCCGCGGCTGGAGGCTGGCTCGCGCATTCTATACCGATGTGCGCGGGCTTCCTTTCTGAAGTTTTCTTCATGAAAAGTTCAGTTGCGCAGGCAAAGCTGCCTTTCTACGATGCTCCGCGTCGACGCTGCGTACCGCCTTTCCACGGCCTCGCACCCCGGCTTCCCTTCAACACGAATACGGTACCTCCATATGAAATTTGCTCTTCGAAGCATCTTGGCCTTCACGCTGCTCGTTTCGAGCCTCTTCGCTTTCGCCGGCGAGCAAGCATTCGACCGGACGACGTTCGACACATTGCGCGCCGCCGGCAAACCCGTCGTCGTCCATGTGCATGCCCCCTGGTGCCCTGTCTGCAAGAAGCAGGCGGAGGTGATTTCCTCGCTCGAATCCGATGCGCGGTTCAAGAACGTCACTGTGATGCGCGTCGATTTCGACACCGAAAAGGACGTGCAGCGGACACTGGATGTCAAGGCACGCAGCACCCTCGTCGCGTTCAAGGGCAACACCGAGGTCGGCCGCTCCACCGGTGAAACGAATCGGGACAGGATCGCAGCGCTATTTTCAAAGACCCTTCCCTAGGTCAGGCCCCACCCGGTACGCGCCCCCATGCAATTCGGCATCGGAACCTACGGCCTCGCCTATGCGGCCGGCCTCCTCTCGACCCTCTCCCCCTGCGTGTTGCCCCTCGTCCCGCTCGTCCTCGCGAGCGCAGCGTCGGCACACCGCTGGGGTGTTGCAGCGCTCACGGCCGGCCTCGCCCTGTCGTTCGCCGTAGCCGGTACGCTTCTCGCCGCGCTAGGCACCTCGCTCGGTATCGATGAGCTGATGCTGCGCAACGCATCGGCGGTGCTACTCGTTGCAGCCGGTGTCGTTACGCTGCTGCCGGCGCTTCAGCGTCGCTTCGGATCGGCCGCTTCAGGCATTGCGGCGATCGGCCATACATACAGCGCGCAAATCGATACGCAGACCCTGCGCGGCCAATTCGTCATCGGCCTGCTGCTCGGCGCGATCTGGAGTCCCTGCGCAGGTCCGACGCTCGGCGCAGCGATCGCACTCGCGGTGCAAGGCAAGGCGCTGGGCCCGATCGCAGCGCTCATGAGCGTCTATGCGGTCGGCGCCAGCACGCCGATGGCTGTGCTCGGCTTCGCCTCGCGTGCATCGGTGGCGAAACTGCGCGAGCGCATGCGCTCGACGGGATCGTTGGGCAAGCCCGTGCTCGGCGTGATACTCGTCGCGCTCGGGCTCGTCACGTTGACTCACGCCGACCGAGCTCTGGAAACCTGGGCGACCCAATGGCTGCCTGCGGCGCTCGTCGATCTGACCACGCGGTTTTAAGGGTTCAACATTGCCGACATCGCGAATGCAGCCACTTGTTCAGCATTGTGTCAACGCCGGGTACCATTGCTCCGATAATGTCATGCACGAAGCGCTTTCACATGCCTGCCCGCGCGCATTTCCGGCTCCTGCCGGCAACGAAACGACGAGGAGTTTTCCGTGCCCCGTACCGCCCCCTCCGCTCCCGGTGACGGCATCTACTTCGGCTTGATGTCCGGCACCAGTCTGGACGGCGTCGACGGCATCGCCGTCGAATTCGCCGACGGACGGCCCCCGACCGTGCTGGCCGACGCTTTCGTCGGCTTCGCCGACGGCCTGCGCGGCGCGCTCTTCGCGCTGCAGCAGCCCGGAGACAATGAAATCGAGCGCGAGGCGCTCGCCGCATCGGCGCTCGCGACACGGTACGCGGTGTGCTGCCACGAACTGCTTCGCTCCGCCAACCTGGCACCGTCGCGCGTGCGAGCGATCGGCGTACACGGGCAAACGGTGCGCCATATGATCGAAAAAGGCTATACGCGTCAGATCAATAATCCCGCCTTGCTCGCGGAGATGACGCACATCGACGTCGTGGCGGATTTCCGAAGCCGCGATGTGGCGGCCGGCGGCCAAGGCGCGCCGCTCGTGCCGGCCTTTCACGAGCAGATCTTCCGGTCAGCAGACGAGACCCGCGTGATCTGCAATCTCGGCGGGATCAGCAATATCACGATCCTTCCCGCCGACACCGACACCTCTGTCCGGGGCTTCGACTGCGGGCCCGCGAATGTGCTGCTCGACGAGTGGGCCAGCCGCCATCTAGGCACGCCCTACGACGAAGGCGGTCGATTCGCGGCAAGCGGCACGGTTGTCGAGCCGCTCCTGAACCGGTTGCTGGACGAGCCGTTTTTTGCATTGCCGCCACCCAAGAGCACGGGCCGCGATCTGTTCAATGCGAGTTGGCTGGATGCCAAACTGGCCGGTTTTTCCGGATCGGCCCCGGCCGACGTCCAGGCCACGCTGGCCGCGTTGACGGCGACGACCGTCGTGCGGGAGGTGGAGCGGCATGCCGGCGGATGCGGCGCTATTTACGTCTGTGGAGGCGGAGCGCGCAATCCCGAACTGCTTCGAGCGTTCGAGGCGGCATTGACGAAGAGCGGTGTCAGGGGCGCATCGGTGAGAACGACCGACGAACTCGGCGTACCGCCCCACCATGTGGAAGCGCTCGCGTTCGCCTGGTTGGCGAAGCGGTGTATCGAGCGGGCGCCGGGAAATCTGCCCGCGGTGACGGGCGCCGCGGGCGAGCGCGTGCTGGGGGCGCTCTACCCGGCGTGAGCGGTTGCTGAACGACCGGAACGGGGGAGACTACGTTACGCCGAGAACGACGAGCCGCAGCCGCACGTGGTCGTGGCGTTCGGGTTCTTGATGACGAATTGCGCGCCGTTGATATCGTCCTTGTAGTCGATTTCGGCGCCGACAAGATATTGATAACTCATCGAATCGATCAGCAGTTGAACGCCCGCCTTGTTCATGACGGTGTCGTCTTCGTTGATCGTTTCGTCGAACGTGAAGCCGTATTGGAAGCCCGAGCATCCGCCGCCTTGCACGAAAACGCGCAATTTGAGGTCCGGATTGCCCTCTTCGTCGATCAATTGCTTCACTTTTTCAGCCGCCGCGTCCGTGAAGACGAAGGGGCCGGGCATTTCGGTCACGGGGGT
The DNA here is from genome assembly GCF_036503415.1 of Trinickia sp. Lineage (GTDB taxonomy): Bacteria > Pseudomonadota > Gammaproteobacteria > Burkholderiales > Burkholderiaceae > Trinickia. Next base: position 40,973 of record NZ_DASXWY010000127.1, read on the forward strand.
TTCAGTGACGGCGGTCATTCGAACTCTCCAAAAAAGCTGCTAAGCGCCATTGTAGGGCTGTTCGGAATATCGTGCTGTAAGTCCATGAATTCAATGGGTGCTTGCCTTACACGTTCCGTATGACGCCCCGGAAATGAACAAAGCCGCCGGTGCGGACAGCAGCGGCGGCTTTTTTTGCGGACCGCGCCAGCATTGCGGCGCGGTACCGGCGCGTATTAACGCTTCGAGAACTGCTTGCGGCGGCGTGCCTTGTGGAAGCCGACCTTCTTACGCTCGACTTCACGTGCATCGCGCGTCACGAAGCCGGCGCTCGACAGCGCGGGCTTCAGCGTCGCATCGTAGTCCATCAGCGCACGCGTGATGCCGTGACGGACCGCACCCGCTTGACCCGTCTCGCCGCCACCCGACACGTTGACCTTGATGTCGAACGTCGTGCCGTGGTTCGTGAGCTCGAGCGGCTGACGAACGATCATCAGCGACGTTTCGCGCGAGAAGTAATCAGCGATGGGCTTGCCGTTGACGACGATATCGCCCTTGCCTGCCTTGATGAAGACACGAGCGACGGCGCTCTTGCGGCGGCCCGTACCATAGTTCCAATTACCGATCATGTGGGCTCCCCTTAGATCTCGAGCGCTTGCGGCTGCTGAGCCGTATGCGGATGCGTCGCTTCGGCGTAGACCTTCAGCTTCTTGATCATTGCATAGCCAAGCGGGCCCTTCGGCAGCATACCCTTGACCGCTTTCTCGAGCGCGCGGCCCGGGAAACGCTCCTGCATCTTGCCGAACGTCGTTTCGTAGATACCGCCCGGGTAGCCCGAGTGGCGGTAGTACTTCTTGTCGGTGGTTTTGTTGCCCGTCACCTTCAGCTTGCCAGCGTTGATGACGATGATGAAATCACCAGTGTCGACGTGCGGGGTGAACTCAGGCTTGTGCTTGCCGCGAAGACGGCGTGCCACTTCGCTGGCGACACGGCCGAGAACCTTATCCGTCGCGTCAATCACGTACCATTCGCGCTTTACCTCTTCGGCTTTCGCGGAAAATGTCTTCATGATCGATCCAAAATTGTGACCTGCCCTTACTTTTCATTCCTGCTTGGATAGTTGCGTATCGAGACGCGGCGCAGGCTCTCCCTGTTCTTCTCCCGCGGGCATGGATGCGGAAAAGCCCTGAATTATAAAGGAATTCAAGGCGACACGTCAAAAAAAAGCCCGAACACTTGGCTCGGGCTTAATCCACCTAAGGAGGAGGGTGGAGGAGACATGCGGAGATTGCCGAACAACCAGGGCAACCAATGAGGCGTATTGTACAGAGGATCGACCCATCGCGCAAGAAAATTTGCATGGCGAAATCGCATCTCACGATACGATATATCGATATCGCGCGCCGTGGGATTCCGCCAGGAGCGGCAGCGTTCGGGCGAGGCTACAATGCGCTCTTCTTTTGACTGCGCGGGAGCCTGAACATGGAATGCAAGGTGAGCTGGATGGGGCCTGACGGCATGGCGTTCGCCGCCGAGACCGGCAGTGGGCATCTGGCCATGATGGACGGCGCCCCCGAAGGCGGCGGCCGCAATCTCGCTCCGCGGCCGATGGAAATGGTTCTGCTAGGCACGGGCGGCTGCACGGCCTACGACGTCGTCATGATCCTGAAAAAGAGCCGTCAGGAGATCGCCGGGTGCTCGGTGACGCTGAAGGCGGAGCGTGCGAGCGTCGATCCGAAGGTCTTCACGAGCATTCACTTCCACTTCACGGTGACGGGGAAGAATCTGAACCCGGCCACGGTCGAGCGGGCCATCAACCTGTCGCACGACAAGTATTGCTCGGCGTCGATCATGCTCGCCAAGACCACCGAATTGACGCACTCCTTCGAGATTGTGGAGCAGTAAGGACGAGCGCGTCATTTCGCCTTATTTAGCGGCGCGCGAATGCACCGAGCTCGGCCGGCAGGCAAGCTTCGATCCTTCGAGTCGGTTTCCAGGCCAAGGGGGATATCAATGAGCTTCAGTCTCGTCGCACCCGAGCAGTTCACCGCGCGCCAACAGCAGTATCTCGAGAAGTTCCGGCAATCCATCGATCTCGTCTCTTCGCAGGCGGGAGCAATCGTCGGCGCAAAAGACGTCGATTCGCGGCATCTCATCGCGACAGATTCTTATGCGCGCATCGTCGGCCTGTCCAAGGGAGGGGATGTGACCGGGCGCTTCGACCGCGAGATGCCTTGCGAGGGCACCGCCCAGTTCGCGGACTGCTATGTCCGCGAGGACCGCGACCTGCTATCGCATCGCGATCCCGGACGGATGACTTCCGTGATCAACATTCACGAGTACAGCGACGGCCTCAAAGGGCTGGTGTTCAACAAATTCGCGCTCAAGCACCGCCCGACGAAGTCGATTCTCGGCACCATCTACAGCGCGTACGAGTTCGATATCTCCCGCTTCTTGGCGATGTTGCCGAACTATACGTTCGAGTTCGGCGCAGGATGCAGCATCGCACGGGCTGACGACGCCCCGATCGAAATCGAGACACAGCTCACGGAGTTCGAGTACGAGATTGCGTTCTTGCTCACCATGAGATGGAGCCTGGGACAAATCCGCGACTTCCTGAGCGAGTATCGGCGCGGCACGGAAGCGGGCGTCATCGCCAGCGTCCGGACGATCGGCGACAAGCTCGGCGGCGGCTTACGGGGTGCATCGGCGTTGCGCGATAGGCTCGTCGAGCTTGGCGTGCATCGAAAAATGCCCAAGGCACTCTTTGATCATGTGACGGCCGCGGAGCCGCTGCGGGCCGGTTCATCACTTCGCGAGGACCTTCCTTGAACCCCAACATCGATCTGATCGGCGTGCCGGGCGGCCGGCACCTACTCGACACGCCCGCCCTGCTCGTCGATCTGGCCGCCCTCGAACGCAACATCGCCCGTATGGCGGAACTCGCTGCAAGCTCCGGTATTGCGCTGCGGCCGCACGCGAAAAGCCACAAGTCGGTCGAAATCGCGCGCTTGCAGATCGAAGCGGGAGCGATCGGGGTGTCATGCGCCACGCTCGGCGAAGCCGAAGTCATGGTCGAGGCAGGCATTCCCGGCGTCCTCGTGACTTCGCCCGTCGTCGGCAAGAACAAGATGCGCCGGCTCATTCGCAGCGCGCGTACCGCCGGGCCCGGGCAGTTGATGGTAGTCGCCGACCATCCCGACAACGTCGACGCACTTGCCGCAGCCGCGGTGGACCTCGGCCATCGGCTGCCGGTGCTCGTCGATTATCACGCCGGATATCACCGCACCGGCGTGGCCGATGCCGCGGCCGCCGTCGCACTCGCCCGGCACATCGCGAAGAGCGATACGTTGTGCCTGGGTGGCCTGCAAGCCTATGGCGGAAACATTCAACACCTGGCAGACCGCCGTCAACGGCAACGAGCCGCGGCGGAACTGAGCCGTACGGTCGCGAACATCGTGGAGGAAATCGAATGCGCGGGCCTCGCGGTCGAGATCGTCACAGGCGTCGGCACGGGCACGCAGGAATTCGATTCGACCGCCCAGGTATTCACCGAGATGCAGCCCGGGTCGTATCTGTTCATGGATTCGGACTACCTGAAAGCATTGAGCGACCCGTTGCGCCCAGCCCCCTTCGAGACGTCTTTATTCGTGCAAAGTACGGTCGTCAGCGTCAACGCA
>NZ_DASXWY010000128.1:0-16323 GCF_036503415.1 Trinickia sp.
TCGGCGGTTGCCCGTTCCGCGGCGAGACGCTCGGCCACCGCCTTCGCACGCGCTTCGCGATCGGCACCCCAAGCCGTCTCGCGCTCGATCGACTCGCGCTCCGCTTCGAGTGCCGCGATGGTTTCGCGCGCATGTTCCAGCGCCGGCGGGGTGGCATGGTGACTCGCGGCGACACGGGCGCAAACGGTATCGATGAGGCTGACCGCCTTATCCGGCAATTGCCGATCGGCGATATAGCGGGCGCTCAGCGAGACGGCCGCATGCAGCGCTTCGTCGAGCACGAGCACGCCGTGATGCGCTTCCATCGCCGGCACGAGGCCGCGTAACATCGCGAGCGCCTTCGGCGCATCGGGCTCGCGTATGACGACGGGCTGAAAACGACGAACGAGCGCCGGGTCCTTTTCGATATACCGCTTGTATTCGGCCCAGGTGGTCGCCGCAATCGTGCGCAGCGTACCGCGCGCGAGCGCCGGCTTGAGCAGATTCGCCGCGTCGCCGGTGCCGGCGGTGCCGCCCGCGCCGATCAGCGTATGCGCCTCATCGATGAATAAAATGACGGGCGGCCGAGCTTGCTGCGCCTCTTCGATCACCTGTCTCAAGCGCTGCTCGAACTCGCCCTTCATGCTCGCGCCGGCTTGCAACAGCCCGACATCGAGCGCGCGCAGGCTCACGCCTCGCAAGGGCGGCGGCACGCTGCCCGACACGATGCGCTGGGCGAGCCCTTCGACAATCGCCGTCTTGCCGACACCCGCCTCCCCCGTGAGGATCGGGTTGTTCTGACGCCGCCGCAGCAAGATGTCGATGATCTGACGGACTTCGTCGCTGCGCCCGACGATCGGGTCGAGCTTGCCTTCGCGCGCAAACGCGGTGAAATCGACGGTGTAGCGCGCGAGCGCCTGCTGCTTGCCCATCGGCGCGGGCGCGATCGCACTGCTCGCCTCCCCGGGCACCGCGTCGATGCGCGTACCCGCTGCGCTGCCAGAGGCTTCCGGCGACTCCCGCAGGAGGGCGTCGAATTCGCCAGTCAACGCCTCGCAATCGATGCGTTTGAATTCCGGCGAAATGCCGACGAGATCGCGATGGAGCGACGGCGTCTTGAGCAATCCCACGAGCAGATGCCCCGTGCGCACTTCGTCGGCGCCAAACAGCAGCGACGCGTAGACCCAGGCGCGCTCGACCGCTTCCTCGACACGCGGCGACAGATCGATGACACCATCGGCACCGCGCGGGAACGCGTCGAGTGCTTCGGTGAGATCGCGCGCCAGCGCCGCCCTGCCAAGACCGAAGCGGCGCACGATCCGATGCAGATCGGAGTCCTGGTCTTGCAGAATCTGGTGCAGCCAGTGCGCGAGTTCGACATTAGGATTGCCGCGCAGCTTGCAAAAGACGGTGCCGCTCTCGATCGTGCGATAGGCCAGCGTGCCAAGCTTGCCGAAAAGCGCCACCCGACGAATTTCTGCCATTACGAATCCCCTCAATGTGAGCACGGCGTTGCAACGTCGCCGCGAAAGTGCAGCGACGGCGAACCGCCGCGCGACGCGGAACGCGACCGGCCAAGCCAGGTCTCGCGCGCAAGACGTGTGTTTCGCGCAAGACGCATGGGTACCGGCACATCGGCGTTCAAGCGGATCTCGACATCCCAGTCGAGCATGCCGCCGGTATAAAGACGAACCCATTCGACGAGTTCGGCGAACTGGGGCGTGCCCGGCTCCAGCGCCCGGCGCGTCGCATCGTCGACGGGACCCATGACGATGCGCACCCCATGCTGACGGTCCCAGATACGGCGTCCGAGCAGATGTCCCCGTCCGAGCGAGACCGCGGCTCGCGACCCCAATGGCGCCAACGCCTCATCGGGCAATGCGACCCACCGGCCCGCGAACTGCACGATCGAAACGGGTACGCCGAAGTACGTGGCGAGCAATGTCGCGAGCCCGCTCGCATGCCGCGTCCGCCCGGTCAGCAAGCCCCCGAAGTAAAGCAACGCCCGGGCGTCGAGACGCGTGCCGTCGCGCCGCGTCGCGCGGCCGAACCCGGCAAGGCTTCCGACGCTGCGCGCGAACGCGTCGTCGTCCGGACGATCGAGTGCAATCACGGGTTCGCTCGCCACGCGGGCCCGATAAAGCAGGCTCAGCATCCGATGATGAAAGACGTCGAGAAATGCGGTCCATGTCGCATCGCCGGCGCGCAACCAGCGCTCTCGAACGTACTCGGTAAAGTGCAGCGGCATGGGTCCTTGCGGACCGAGCAATCCCGTGTTGACTGCCACACGCGGAACGCCGCCCGCGGGGGACACGCCCGCTCCGGTGATTTCCTTGCCGCGAAACGCGAGATCGGCGTTCTGACTGAGCCTCAGCGGTTCGTCGGCCACGCGCAGTGCGCGACCGATACGCGGCTTGTCGCGGTAGGCCGCCTCGATGAGGCGCAGCGCCGCGATGAATTCGAAGCGCGCCGCGGCGGCGCCGATGCGGCGCATCGTCGTCAGAGGATCGCGCATTGTCCGACTCTCGGCACCCATCGCATCACTTCGCCGCGGCCGGCCGTGCGCACGACCGTCTCGGTGAAATGGTTGATCGACACATAAAAGGCGAAGAACGCCTGCAACACCGCGCCGAAGAGAAAACCGCCCTCATAGGCAAACGGCGAATCGGCGAACTCGACCGCGATCTCGAGACCGCGGCCGAAGGCGGTCGGCCCGGCTATCGGTAGACGGCGCGTCACGGGCCGCGCACTCAGGCGCTCGATCGACATGATCTGGCGCTTCGCAACGTCATCGTCTTGCCTGCAATGCAGGCTCAGCAGATCGCGCAGTGCGCGCGCCCTTGCCTGCGCCGCCGAGCGGTCGTTGTCGAAGCCGAGGTTCTCGGTCAACGGGAGGTAGTTGGCCGATAGTCCATCGACGAGACGCCAAACCACATCGTCGTTTTGCGCGAGCGCGCCGCGCGGTTCGCTCGGCCCAGCGATGCAACGCACGGACTCGACCGGCATGGGCTCGCCACACACGAAATCGGTCGCCCCCGCACCCACGCGCATGCGCAACGGCAGGTCCCGGTTCGTGCACAGTGCGTTTACCCCGAGCTGATGCAAGTCGATCGGCAGGTGTTGCTCCGCGCCGTCGACGAGCGCGATGTAGACTTCGCTGCCGACATAGCGCGAACGAGTCCCGAGCCGGCGCTCCTGCTCCGATGGCAGCCGCGTTTCGCGCCGCACCTGGTAGTACGCGCCGTCGCGCCCCGCTTCGCCGCCGCGCACGCGATAAAGCGGATCGAAGCGCCTCGGCTCCATCGCACCCATGCGATAGCCGTCGACGCCGACGATCGAGTGGATTTCGAAATCGATCGGTCGCGTGCGATCCGCCACGACGTGATATTCGAACTGCTCGTCGGTCACCCAGATGCGGTCGGTCCTGCGCTCGAAGAGATTGACCGCCGGCGTGCAGTACAGCGCGAACTGCGAGGTATCGATCGTCGATTCGAGCGTCGAGTCGTGCGCATCGAGCAAGAGGACGAGTTCGAACGCCGTCCCGTCGCAACTGCGCAGCGCCTGACGCAGGCCTTGCAGCTCGACGAACAAGAAGCGCTGGGCAAACGCGAAGTACTCCTGCAACAAGCGGAAACCCGAAAACGATTGAGGGGCATTCGGCAGCAGCGCCTGTTCGTCGGACAAACCCGTCGGGACCACGCAATTCGCCGGCAACACCGCGCAAGGTACCGACGAGCCGACCGGCACGACATACGCGCCGACGACATGGCCCGTCAATTGCTCGTAGATGCGCACGGCTGCGTTGTCGCTTCCGCGCAAATAGATCGGCAGGGTATCCAGGGGCAACGCGCTCACCGCGTCCACGCCATGTGCTTGAAACCGCAGATGCAGTGCCGCGCGCGGCCGCGGCGATCGGGCCCCGGAGACGTGGCCAAGCGCCCCGCTGTCGGGCGCATAACGCGCGTGGACGAGCTCGAGGGGCCACAGCGTCAGTTCGTGTGCGCTCCGATATTCGCATCGCGTCGTGTCGTGCTTGTCGAGCTGTCCGACGAGCGGTGTGTGCCGCGGCACGCGAACCCCGCGGGCGAGACTCGGGTGCGAAAAGTCGGGCGCGAATTGCGCGACGACCATCGACGGAATTGGCGCGAGATACTGCGGAAACAACACTTCCATCAAATGCTGCGCGAAGCGGGGATACTGCGCATCGAGCCGCATCTGCACCCTGGCCGCCAGGAAGCTGAAGCCTTCGAGCAGACGCTCGACATAGGGGTCGGCACACTCGAAGCGCTCGAGGCCGAGCCGTGCGGCGACCTTCGGAAACGCCTGCGCAAACTCGGCGCCCATCTCGCGCAGATGCGCGAGCTCCTGGCTGTAGTACTTGAGCAGGACGGGATTCATCGCGCGCTCGATCCGTCGAGTCCGCGCACGCTGACATCGCCGTCCTCGACATCGAGTTCGGTGCGGAAATAAAGGCGCTCAGGATAGGGCTGCATCCAAAGGTCGCCCTCGATCAGGAAGGCCATTGCGCTCGGACGCGTGCGCTCCTCGTCAGGCAATGCGCGAACGCGTACGCTATCGCTGACGATTCTCGGCTCGAACGAACGAATCGCCTCGGCGATCCAATCCGATATCTCGTTCGAGTCGAGATTCGACAGCGCCTTGCCTGTGAAATCAGGCAAGCCATAGTTCAACACGGTGCGACCCATCGCCGAGCAGCCATCGCCACGCTTGGGCTCGTAGCCAGGGAGTCTCGTTGCGTTGAGGAGATTGGATAAATCGCGGAGCACGCCGCGGCGCAATTGCTTTGCCGAAACCACGCGCCGCTCGCGAGCCTCGAACGGGTTCGACGGTGCATCGTCGGTCAGCCGGTCCAGCAGTGCCGGCTGCAGACGGTCCTTCGCTGTGAGTTCGGCCATGAGTGACAAGGTCCATGAGGTGGAAGGCCGCGGCCCGCGGGAGCCGCGGCAAGACAATGCGGGACCGCCAGCCGAAGCCGGCGGCGCAGACGTTGCTAAATCAGAGCTTCGTCTTCTTCGTGGTGCGGTTGTAGTCGAACGGAATTGCGGCCCCGAGCGTACCCTTGTCGGTCTGCTGCGGACGGTAGTCGATATGCATCGTCTCGAAGACGAGCGACACGTTCTCGATCATTTCATCCGTCGAGCCATCGCTTCCCGTGGTGTAGGTCGCAACGAAGACGTTCGTCAGGTCCACCGTCAGGAATACTTCCGGCGCTTCCGCACCGGTCGATTTGCGCATCTCGAGCTTGGCCGTCTTGAAGTGCGAGCCGGTGGTCAAGTACTTCATGATGATCGGCGAACCCGCACAGAACTGCTTCTGGAAGTTGATGCCGCTCACCTGCGCCGTACTTGCCGACAAACCGCCATCGGACCGGTCCTGGGGATAATTGCTCATCCCCCAGTTCCAGTTCATGACGTTGAGCGCGGCCTTCTCTTCGCCGGACTCGCCCTTGATCCCGTCCAGCAGGATCGTGATACCGTTATCTGCCATCTTTCAACTCCTTGAGGTCTTTCGACCATACTGAATTCCCGCGAACCTCAGGCTCGCGGGTGCTTATCGAGGCCTTCCCGGCGCGATGCGCCGGCCTCGTCAAGCCCCTCCCTCGACAGAAGGCAGCTTGCTGACCAGCCGCAGCGAGACTGTCAGACCCTCGAGCTGGTAATGCGGACGCAGGAAGAACTTCGCGGTGTAATACCCGGCATTCCCCTCGACCTCGTCGACCACGACACTCGCCTCGGCCAGCGGCCGGCGCGACTTCGTCTCGTTCGACGAGTGCTCGGGGCTGCCGTCCACGTAATGAATCACCCAGTCGGATAACCACCGCTGCATGTCTTCCCGGCTCTTGAACGAGCCGATCTTGTCGCGCACGATGCACTTCAGGTAGTGCGCAAACCGGTTGCAGGCGAACAGGTAAGGCAGCCGTGCGGCAAGGCTCGCATTCGCGGTCGCCACCGGATCGTCGAATTCGGCGGGCTTGTGCAGCGACTGCGCACCGATGAACGCCGCCATGCCCGAGTTCTTCATGTGTACGAGCGGCAGGAAACCCGCCTTCGAGAGCTCGGCTTCGCGACGATCGCTGACGGCGATTTCCGTCGGGCAGGTCGAGGCCATCCCGCCTTCGTCGCTCGGGAAGATGTGAACAGGCAGATCGTCGACGGCGCCGCCCGACTCGATACCGCGAATGCGGGTACACCAGCCGTAGTGCTTGAACGAGCGGTTGATGTTGGCAGCCATCGCATAGGCGGAGTTCGCCCATACGTAGCGGCTGCTGTCGCCGTCGGCCGTGTCTTCCTCGAAATCGAAAGAATCGACGGGGTTCGACTTCGCGCCATACGGCGCTCGCGCCAGAAAACGCGGCAGCGTCAATCCGATGTAGCGGGAATCCTCCGATTCGCGCAGTGCCCGCCATCCGGCGTGCTCCGGCGTCTCGAACAGTTTCGCGATGTCGCGCGGATTGGCGAGCTCTCCCCACGATTCCATCAGCATCACGGAAGGCGCCGCGGCTGCGATGAAAGGCGCGTGCGACGCAGCGCAAATCTTCGCCATCTGGCTCAGCAGGTCGACATCGGGGCCGCTGTTGTCGAAGTAGTAATCGGCCACGATCGCACCGTACGGATGACCGCCGAATTGGCCGTACTCTTGTTCATAAAGCTTCTTGAAGAGCGGGCTCTGATCCCATGCCGAACCCTTGTACTTGCGCAGCGTGCGGTACAGCTCGGTCTTCGATACGTTCATCACGCGGACCTTGAGCTGCTCGTCGCTTTCGGTGTTGCTGACCAGGTAGTGCAACCCGCGCCATGCGCTTTCGACTTTCTGGAAGGCCTCGCAATGCAGAATCTCGTTGATCTGTTCGGTGAGCTTCTTGTCGATCGCTGCCACCAGCGCTTCGACGGTGTTCATCACGTCCGTGGAGACGAGTGCGGTGTCCGCGAGCGCATGTTCGGCCAAGGTCCGCACAGCGTTTTCGATGGCCTCTTGCGCCTTGTCGGTCTTCGGCTTGAACTCCTGCTGCAAAAGCCGGGAGAAGTCGCCGGCCTCGATCGTCTCGGTGACGGTCTGCTGCGAGGCGTTCTGCTCTACAGTACTGACGTCTGTCATGACTGAATTCCTTTAAAAGATTGCGTTCAGGCGGCGGGACTATCGGCCTCGGCCTGTCCCTCGGGCTTGGGCTCGTCGAGCTTGGGCTCATCGGGCTTGGGCTCGTCGGACTTGGCGGCGAGTGCACGCATCAGATCCGGATCGGCAAGCAGCTTGGCCACGAGGTCTTCGGCGCCGACCTTGCCGTCCATGTAACGAAGCAGATTGGCGAGATGGCCTCGCGCCTCGTAGAGCCGGCGCAGCGGCTCGATATTGCGAGCGAGCGCCTCGGGGGAAAAATCGTCGATCGACCCAAACGTCAGATCGATGCCGAGATGGCCCTCGCCCGTCAACGTGTTTGGCACCGTCGCGGCAACACGCGGCTTGATCGCTTTCATGCGCTCGTCGAAGTTGTCGGTATCGAACTCGAGAAACTCGCGCTCGGCGACAGACGGCAAAGGCTCGACCGATTGTCCCGACAGTTCCGCCATGACGCCCATGACGAACGGCAGCGAAACCTTTTTTTCGGCGCCGTTGATTTCGACGTCGTACTCGATTTGCACACGCGGCGGGCGCGTACGTGCAAGAAACTTCTGACTGCTTTCCTTGGCCATTGAATCGATCTCCATAAGAGTGAGTGGACCGGACGAAGCGCAGGCGCTACTGCGACTCGATACCGGCTAAGTGCTTGACTTCGCCCAGACCCGCGGGCGACAGGTCGCTCACGATCTCGATGAAACTCAGATTGACCAGGCGTCGTGCACGCTGCAGCAACAACGGCACCGGGCTGCCAGGCTCGTTTTGCTCGTAATACGCACATAGGCGGTCGAGCATGCGTACGACATCGACCCGATTGACGATGTCGTGCGATGTGGCCGTCGAGGCGGCGCTTTCCGTTTCGTTTGCGTCCGCCACGACGACCGGACGCCCGGGATGACGGACGAGGCGCTCCTGCACCGCTGCGGCGGCGCGGCGCAACAGTTGGTGAAGACGGTTCAGACTGATGGCATGGCTAGGCCCGGCAAACGCGGTCAACAGGGTGTCGATCTTCGCCATGCGCTCGCATGCCGTCGCCAGCATGAGCTGAGTCGCGCTCAACGCGTCGAACGGACACGCTGCGAAAGCAGCCTCGATTTCGGCTGCATCGGCCGGCTTTGCGTCCGGCGGTGCCGCCCATTCGCCGGCGGCAATATCGAGGTCGCGCAGGCTGAACGCCTCATGCATCGACGATTGAACGAGCGGCGCGGTATGAACCTCGCGCACGAGTCCGGCCTGATCGTCGAGCGCGACGAGAATGTTGATGCGTGCGGTCGGATCGTTGCCATCGTCGGAGTCCAACCTCGGGTGAAAGTGGTCCCAATGGCGCGCGAGCAAGCCCTCGATCAGCGCCAGCCCCGCCTCCAGGCCCGCGAATCCCGACAGCGATTGCAAGGCGCGCGTGAGCCATACGGCCAGTCGCAGATCGTGGCTTTGCGAGAACAGCGAAGCGCAACGCGTCTTGACTGCTTTCCAGTCCGGCTCGACGGCCTCGAGATGCATCCGGCCGTACTGGACATCCGGCGAGCCCTCGACGAGACGCGCCAGCTCGACGTATTCAGGCGAATACTCGAGATCGGCACCGCATGGCGCCTCGGAAGAAACATCCGCCAACATTGCATCGATATCGAGCAGGGACATGGTTCTCAACGTACGCATCGGAAGAAAGGGGTGAGCGCGTCGACATGTCGGATGTGCATTGCATGGCGTGTCGCGATCTGTGAGCCATTGTTCTCGGTTTGCTTGGCCCTGCCCTTGCGAAACTTCTCAAAATGAACCGCGCTCACGCGACGCGATGGCCAGGAAAGTTCGTACACGCCCTAACGCCAGGAGGGCAGCGCCCATGCGGGATTGGCTTCAACGCGGAATCCATCCCGTCTGATATCTCGCAACAGGCGTTGCAGTTCGGGCTGGCTCGCAGCGACACGGTGCTCGGCGCGGCGAAACCCGCTCGCGGCATGCGGAATGAAGAAGATCAACGGATAGTCGATTTCGCCGAGCGCGAAGCCGCCGTAGTCGCCATGCATGACGACATCGTTACCCGGTCGGCATACCGCGTTGAGCCTTCGCCGAATGCGGTCGACGGCAAAGGAGATGTTGCCCAGATGCGGATCGCCCATCGCCGCCGCGATGCGTTGACGCTCCGCATCGTTCGCGAACACGAGCGCCGCTTGATGCGCCAGTTGTCTTACGGCACCACCGATCTTCGGCGACACGAATGTCGCCCGAGGCATGGGACGGTCGTTCACGCCGGGGCTCGCGAGACTCGCGTGCGGAAAGACGCACCAGAGGTCGTAGTCGCCGCAGACGGCGTCCCTGTCGCGCACAGCGCGGCCGGCGGCGCGTGGATTCGTCAGCCCGTAAAGCGGCTCGCAGCCTTTCGCCGCGAGCGCGTCGAGCGCCGTGCGTCCGACCGGCAGATCTTTGGCAAGACGCGCCCGCGCAAGCGCGGGGGGTAGCGGAGCATCGGGCCGATACCAGACGCTCCACTTCGCGGTGCCTTCCGTTGGGACAAGAAAAAAGGAACGCGTATCGCCCGCGCCGCCCTGTCGCGCGGTGACCTCGACGAGCGACGCGCTTGCAGCCGATGCAGCGCCCGAGACCGAACGCTCGATCACCCCTCTTGCGAACAATGTCGAAAGCCGCGAAGCCGAGATGACGAGCGGCACGGCGCCCACGCCGGCCGCCACGGCCTGGAGGACGGCTGCCTCCTGCTTCGCGAGGGACTGCGACGCCTTCGTGAAACGCGGATCGAGCGCGACAAAACCCGCCATCGGTCCCCAGTCGCACGTCTTCGCCTTGATGTGAAAGCCCTTCGCCGCATAGCCCTCCATCATCAAATCGGTGCACAGCGGGTTCAACTCGCGAGACGCAATGACCATGCGCAACTCGATGCTGACCTGCTTGAACGACTCGACGTGCCGAGGGTGAAATCCCGCGGTCGCATCGTATTCCGGAAATAGACTCATTGCCTTCCCCATTCGATTTATCGAAGTCAAGGGAAAGCATTGGAAATCAGACCGAATTACCTTTCGACGCGATTATTCTGGAAGTGAGCGTGTTTCTCACACGCGTTGCAGATAGCGATCCTCGAGCGCCGCGGCGCGCCGGGCCGCGGTTCGACTGGCCAGCAGGCGAGCCAGCGCCTCGTCGTCGCCCGCAAGAGCGAGCGACGCCACGAGTTGACGCGGGTAATGGAACCCTGCCTCCTCGAGCACCCGGTCAGTGAAATAGACGGCTGCGCCGCGATTGAGGTCGGCTTCGCCAGTCGTCAGCAGTTCGAAGCCGCCCAGCGCGCGAACCACCTCATAGGTCAACTGGCGCTCGAATTCAACATTGCACAGACCGCTATCGCTCAGATACCGCAGGTCGTCGTCATCCAAATAGATCCGACGTTGCACCGCGCCGGGCTCGTTGCGTGACGCGCCTTGAAGCACCGCATCGGCCGGCGCACGACTATCGAGCATGATTTTCCACTGCAGCAGCTGGCCCTCGGCGTCCGTGCGCGGCGCATGCGCGAGCAGGTGGCGAAACGTCTCGCTCTCGCAATAGAGCCGGCGATAGAAGTCCGACAAGACCTGCGCATCGGCTCGAAGTACCTCGTTGGCGCCCCCTGGGCTCGTCACGAAGACAAAGCGCTTCTCGAACTGCGCTTCGAAGTCGTGCCATGAGAGGAAGACGTCGTCTTCCTCCGCCGGCATCGCGTCCACGATCGCCTTGGCCTCGCGCACGGTCGCACGTGAAAGCAGCGGCGTTTCGCCGATGCGTGCGTCGTCCGACACGGGCCCACGTCCCGCATCGACGATCGGATCCAGATACGCGTCCTCCGCCTGCGCGGCATGCAGGGCCGCATCGCGATGAGCCTCGAACGCTGCGAGTTGTTCCGGGTCGGGCGAAAGATCGGTAACTGGACTCATGATCTGCTCCGGGATTCGATAACCGGCTTCGCTCAAGATCTTGTCCGTCAGGTACACCGGTGAACCACGATTGAGCAGGCCCACGGCCGGCACCGGATCGGCCTCGCCGGTGAAGGCATGGATCATTTCGCGCAGATAGGCCTGCTCGAGCGTCCACGGTTCGCGCCCGTTTGGCGATTCATACCTCATAGCGAGGATGTCGCTGTCGTTCGGCATGAAAATTCGCTTGCCGGTGAAATCCGCATAAACCTTCCTCGGGGACCCGAGGGGGTTCGCCTCGCCCACGACGATCGTCCATTTTTTCCAGTCCGGTCCCGCGTCGTTGCGCGCACTTGCCTGTTCGTCGTCGAAGCGATTCGCGAGTCGTCGAAACGTCGGGCTCTTCCGAAAGAGCGCTTCGTAAAACGCATCGACGTCGAACGCTCGCTCCGCACCCGCCCGCGATTCGATCTCGAAGTTTTCGGAGAGAATCCGCTTGAAATCGCGCAGCTCGATATCGTTGGCACGTGCCAGCGCCCGCTCGACCTTCTGCACCGTGATACGCGTTTGCGGATTCGCGACGGCCGCATCGGATCGCGCATTCAGGCCGGTGTCCAAATCGGTGTAGTACCGCTCGGTGACGGGATCCCGCTCGATCACGCGTCGATCCCGCGTGCGCCGCCCCGTGTGCCAATCGATTTCGTAGGCGAGCCCATCCTTGCTGAGGATCGGCACGATCTGGTCCTCGTCGGCAAGGTGCACGATATCGAGCTCGCGCCACCGTACATGGCGCTCGCCCGCGCGCACGCGTTGCGCGAGTTCGCCATAGGCGGCGGGAATATTGCTGTCGCGCAGGCCGATATCGACATGGTCCGCGGCGGCTCTGGCCACGGACGGATGCACCGTGAGTTCCATTATCGATCCATCCGTGCGAGCAACCGCACGCCCCAGCCTCGTGACGACAGGATGGCTTGCCCGGCCAGCGCCGGCGTGGCCGCCCGCGCCTGTCGTGAGGTCGAACAGATCGACGCCCAGAAAGACGAGGCCGAGCGCCGCTTGAGCGGCATCCTTGTGACGCACGCCCTCCTCGATGTTGTAGAGCGAGCCCGCGACCGGCACGGTGTTGATCCACGTCTCGAAGCCTCGCACGGCCGCGCGGTGCTGCTCCGTTTCGGCCGCAAGCGTGCTCGCGATCCGTGCGGCCTCCTGCTCGACGGCACCGGCTGTGAGCGGCTCGGCACGCTCCCAGAGCTTTTCCTTGGCGCGCGCGACGACCCAGGTGTGTGACGGCAGTGCGGCGTTGAACTTGTCCTCGGCCGCTTGCAACGCATCGCGCGGCACGAGCTGAACGTCGCCCGGCAGCGACATTCGCGAACCCACGAGACCGCTCCAGTCGGCGCGATCGAGGAACTCGTCGATGCGGTTGCCGAACGCTGTTTTCGCGATGTTGGGGTTGTCGCCGCCGATCGTATAGCGACGCTCGTCTTCGATTTCGTCGTCGGCCAATCCGGCGCCGCGCAGGATGACGCGGGCCGCTTCTGCGCGCTCGAGGGAGGGCGGCGTGCCGAAAACCGCAAGCAGGCGCTCGTTGCCGTATTCAGTCAGCGCCTGCGTGCGCGCGGTCCAGTCGCCCACGACGATCCGCTGTGCGCCCAGCGCGCCATCGGCTGTCACTTTCCGCGCGAAGTCTCCGACGGGTCCGTCGTTGTCGGCCGCCTCCCGCAGCGCACCGATCAGCGACTCGATTGCCGCCGTGGCGGCGGCGTCGCCCTGCTCGTCCCATGCTTTGCCCTGCCTGGCGAACTTGGAGAGGTGGGCGTTGATCCATTCCATCGGTACTTCGTTGCGGCGTGCCAGTTCCTCGGCCGCCCACGCCTCGACGCAATTGCGATAGAGCAGCACGAAGTTGGCCGCGTCGGAGACGACGATGTCGTTGCTACGGGCGAGATGAGCCGCGAAAAGCAACCGGGGATGAGTCGGATAAAAGGGTGCGGCGGTCCACTCGTCCTCTATCTGCTGGAATGCCTTCAAAAGCGTCGCTGCGTCGTCGAGCTTCGGCGGAACCGGCTGGCCGCGGTAGCGCTGAATACGCTCGACGGCAGTCGCCATCGAGTGCTGGGCGGTACCGAACGGATAGAAGACGCTCTCGCCGATTTGTTCGAACTTGCGCTCGAGCAGGCTGCGCTTCTGTTGAGGGCTCAGCAGCATGAAGACCGGGTCCGCACTGACATCCGCCGAATCGAGCAGGCTCTCGAACGACATGCGCTGTCCATTGCGCAGCGCGAATCCATCGAAAAAGGGCGTAGTGCGTCCAACTGTGGTCGGCACGGGTAACAACAACGCCAGCGCTCGTTGTCCGGCGTGGTCTTCCCGAAGTGCTTTCGCAAACGCACTGCGCAACTCGTCGATTGCCGGCGAGGCCGCCGTGCTCGCCATCGACGCATCGTCATGCAAGCGCCGATAAAGCACGGCGGCCGCGTCGAGTATCGCCTCGTCCGCGAGCTTGCGCGAGCCGGGCCGCGCATCGAAATCGAGCGGTATCCACGTATGGAAATGGCGCGCGACACCTTGCAGCAGATCACTTGGGCGATCGGCATACAGAGCGGCCTTGGCCGGGTCGATCCACTGCCGCAGCGATGCGTCGATGCGGGCCACCTTGGCATAGGGATCGAACTCGCTGACGCCCCGCGTCGTCGACGCGACTTGGGCATGGGCCGCCCCGGCCGCCTCGGTCTCGATCGCGCGGCGCAGCCGCTGCTCGCGTACGCCATCGGCCAGAACCGGACGGGCGCCTTCGGCACGCGGCTCGTCGCGCGCATCGACAGGCTCGTGCGCTTCATTCGGTTCGGCGAGCGCGCCGGAATCGGACACAGTGGATGAATGCGACAGGTGCGACAACACATCAACCGAAAACGACATCGGGGTTTCCCACTCCATATAGACGATCAACCTCTTACGCGCCGCGCCTCGAAGGCCCCGGCCAGTGCTTCCATCGCGCGCCGCGCGCGCGGCAACGTGAGATCGATGAACTTCGGGTCGGCAAGCGCGAGGGCCTTTTCCGCGGCATGAAGCGCGGCAAGCGCCTCTTCGTCGCAGGTAAAAAACGACGCGGTGCCCTTGATTCGGTGCAGCCGCTGCGATGCGCTCGAGTACGCTCGTTCGTCGAGCATGCGCTCGAACTCGGACATATCGGTGCGCAGTAATGCTCGGGCCCGCTCGATCAGGCTCGCGAATTCGGCGTTGCCGTAAAGCGCCTCGAGCTGCGTCCATCCGAGCGTGTCGGAATCACCCTCGCATGCCCGCATCGGTGCGCTCCCTCCATTTCTCGAAGACGGCGGCGAGTTTTTGCCGAGTGATCGGTTTGGACAGATAGTCGTCCATGCCCGCGTCGTGGCAGGCTCGCCGGTCGTCAGGCGTTGCGTTCGCGCTGATGGCGACGATCGTCGTACGGCGGTTCGGATTCGCCGCGTCGTCGATTTCGGCCTCGAGTCCTCTGATGCGCCGGGCCAGCGTATAGCCGTCCATTCCCGGCATATGGCAATCGAGCAGCACGAAGCGCGGACGCCACCGCGTCCATAGCGCGTGTCCTTCGAAGCCATCCGACGCTCCCTGTGCGGCAATGCCGAGCGCGGCAAGCTGGCGCACGATGATCTCGCGATTGATCTCGTTGTCCTCAACCACCAGGACACCGGCTTCCGCCCAATCTTTAAGCGGTGACGGCACGGCCGTTGGCAGCGGTGCGGACGAGGCCTCTGTGTCACCGCCTGAGCGCGATGCGGCTGCTTGCAACGCGCCACTCAGCTCGTCGATCGAACGCAGGTGGCGCGTTTCGCCCCCCTCGATGCCAATTGCGAACGCGCCGGCCGTATCGAGCGCGACATCGGCATCCACGGGACCGTCTTGGGCGCTCACACGACGCACGTCGAGTTTTGCGAGCGCCGCCCGCGCGGCGACCGCCATTGCCGGGACGGGCACGCGCATTCTCACGCGTACCTGATCGAGCCGCGGCCAGTGCCGCACGAGCGCCCCCCATCGCAGCGGCACGCGTACATCCACGCGCGTACCGGCCCCAGACACACTACACACGTCGATCGTGCCGTTCATCGCGTCGACGAGCTTCTTCACGATCGACAAGCCGAGGCCCGTGCCCCCATAGCGCCGCGTCGTCGATCGGTCTTGCTGAGTGAACGGCACGAACAGGTGCGGCCGGTAGGCCTCGGCGATGCCGCAGCCGGTATCGCTCACCACGAACTGCAGCAAGCTTCGCCCGCGCTCGACGCGGTGCCGCACCTCGAGTACCACCGAACCATGAGTCGTGAACCGAATCGCATTGCTGAGCAGATTGGTGAGGATCTGGTTCAAGCGGGCCTCGTCGCCGATCACGAGACGATCGAAATGCGGCATCGCCGCGAGATAAAGCGGCAAACCCTTGCTGGCCGCAAGCGGTGCATGTAGTTCGATCGAAGTCGCGACGAGGCGATGAACGTCGAACGGGGCCGCTTCGAGCGAAAGCGCGCCCTGCTCCATTTTCAGGTAGTCGAGCGTATCGTCGATCACACGCAACGTCAGGCGCCCCGAACGCTGTGCCACATCCAGATAGCGGCGCTGCTCCGGCGCGAGCGGCGTCGTCTCGAGAAGATCCAGCACGCCGATGATCCCGTTCATCGGCGTGCGAATCTCGTGGCTCATCATCGCGACGAACGCGGACTTCGCCCGATCGGCCGCCTGCGCCCGCTCGCGCGATTCGACGGCTTCGTGCCGAGCCGCCTCCGCGATACGCCGGGCCGCACGCATGCGGCAATAGCCCAACAGCAGGAGGGTCAGCGCGACGATCACCAGCACCGCCGAGATGATTGCGATGCCGATGACGATCCGCTTGTCATACCCGACGAGCAGTACCGCGCCGGGGCCTTGCCACTCGCCCTGGTCGTCGACGAGGTCGTAAGGCCGGTTGAGGCGTTCGACACCGACACGGATGAAGGGGTGCGCGGCAATCCGATGCCGTTCGCTTTTGGTCAGTGCGAACTTGGCGCTGTCGTCGAGTACGCTCGCACCGTGCCGATAGGCCGTGTCCACGAGGCGTGGGCCATTCGCCGCTTCGGGAGCTTGCACGCCGGCCACCGCGCCATGCGAGACCGCGAATACAGTGAGTAGAGTGAGAACAGCGAGGAGGCAGATCCAAGCGCGACGCATCGTGCGACGCAATTCATCGAAGACCGAGCTCATGCGTTGGGTCCGCGCTCAAGCGCGGAATTTCTCTTTGAGATAGAGCGCGAGACTGAGATCGTCGGCGACTTGCAGCTTGCGCATGGCGCTG
>NZ_DASXWY010000129.1:0-20105 GCF_036503415.1 Trinickia sp.
CCACCATGACGGCTACAGCCCGTCGTGATCGCTAATCCCTAATCCCGATTCGCATCGAAGAAGCGGCGAACTTCCAATTCCGCTTCGTCGCGCGTCTTGCCATATCGCTCTTGGATCAACCCCGCCAGCCGTTCGGCATTCCCGTCGGCCTGCGTCAGCTCGTCATCCGTCAACTCGCCCCACGCAGCCTTCGCCTTCCCGACCATCTGTTTCCATTTTCCTGCAGCGATATCGTTGTTCATCGCGCCCTCCCTTTCGTAAAGGATTCAAATAGGAGCCATTGAAAGGCTCGCGTTTGACTCCAGCAGGGAATGTGCCACGCAGTATGCGCCGCAACGACCGCGACTAGCCGCGCAGCGCCGCCTTGAGCGCGTCAGCGAACGATAACGCCACGGGCGGCAACGTTCTCGCCCGCTTCTTGATCAATGCGATGGGTCGGACGAATCGACGATCGTCGATGGGCCTGCCCACCAGCTCGCGCTCGGCGCGAATCTCCGGCGCCGAGCCGGGCAGAATCGTAATGCCGAGCCCCGCCCGCACCATCGCCACGGCAGTCATCATGTAGGTCGGCTCGCACGCAATGTCAGGCGTGCATTCGGCTTCGTCGAACGCGGCATCGACGATCGCGCGCACACTGGTCCCCGCAGCCGTCAATACCAGCGAGTAACCGGCAAGATCGGAAGCGCCAACACGTCGTTTTTTCGCAAGCGGATGCCCGCGCGGGCAGACCACCATGAGTCGGTCTTCCGCACGGTGCAGGATTTCGAGCTCCGGATCCACGATTTCACCGCCTGTCACCCCAAGATCGAATTCGCCGGCCTTCACGAGCTGATTGACCATGCTCGCCACGACATCGCGAATTTCGAACGTGACGTGCGGCGCATCGGTCCGGAAGTCCCGAATCAGAGCCGGCAGCCGCCCTGCGGCAAACGATGGCAGGCACGCGATACGAACCGCACCGCGAGAGCCGTCGCCCAACGCACGCGCATCGTCGAGTACGCGCTGCATGTCCGCCAGCGACTTATGCAAAACCGGCAACAGCTCCCGTCCCACCGACGTCAACGTCACCGTCCGGGAGTTTCGATCGAAAAGCCGTGCGCCCAGCGTTTCCTCGAGGCGACGAATCTGTACCGTCAATGCCGGCTGCGACAAATTGAGCCTGGCCGCCGCGCGCGTGAAGCTGCCCGTCTGTGCCACGGCTACGAACGCACGTATCTCCCGCAGATTCAGATCCATTTCATTTGTTGATTGCTGCAATCAAATCATTTCAATTGTTTTATCGATGTACCGACACTACGCTCTAGCCCATTAAAAGACAAGATTGGAGACAAACCCGTGCTGGCCTTACTTGGCGTTGCCACCATCGTCGTATTGCTCGTCGCGATCCTGTCGCGACGCATGTCCGCGCTCGTCGCGCTGATCGCAGTGCCTGTCGCCGCCTCATTGATCGGGGGATTCGGCCTGCAAACCTCGCATTTCGTCATCGCCGGGATAAAAGGGCTCGCACCTGTCGTCGGCATGTTCGTCTTCGCCATTCTTTACTTCGGCACGATCACTGACGCGGGCACGCTCGATCCGATCATCGACCGCATTCTTCGCACGGTCGGCACGCGCCCGACCCGCATCGTCGTCGGAACGGCGTTGCTGGCACTGCTCATTCATCTGGACGGCTCGGGCGCCGTTTGCTTTTTGATCGCGATACCCGCCATGTTGCCGCTCTATGACCGGCTGAACATGGACCGGCGCGTGTTGGCCGCGGCGGTGTCGCTCGCGGCCGGCGTGAACTTCCTGCCGTGGACCGGGCCGATGATCCGCGCCTCGGCGTCCCTCCATCTGCCGGTGTCGGCGATTTTCAACCCGCTGATTCCGGTGCAGATCGTCGGTCTCGTGTTCGTTTTCGGCACGGCGTGGCTGCTCGGCAAGCGCGAGGAGCGGCGGCTCGGCGCGAACCTGGCGACCACCGACGTACTGCTTGCGCGCCACGATCTGACCGATGAGGAAAAGGCCCTGCGTCGCCCACGCAATTTCTGGTTCAACATACTGCTGACGGTGGCGGTGCTGGGCACGATGGTCGCCATGGGCGAAAAAATTCCGCCCGCCCTCATGTTCATGATCGGGTTGTGCATCGCCTTGCTCGTCAACTACCCGAACGTGGAAATGCAGCGCAAGCGCATCGACGCGCATGCGCGCGCGGCGCTGATGATGGCCGCCATCCTGCTGGCGGCGGGGGTGTTCACCGGCATCATGCAGGGCAGCGGCATGCTCAAGGCGATGGCGCAGGCCGCGGTCGGTTTCGTGCCGGCCTCGATGGCGGGGCACATCCCGGTCATTCTCGGCTTCGTCTCGATGCCGCTCAGCCTGCTGTTCGATCCGGACTCGTTTTACTTCGGTGTGCTGCCCGTGATTGCGGAGGTCTCGGCGCAACTCGGCGTGCCGGCAGTCAAGATCGGCCAGGCCGCGATACTCGGCCAGATGACGACCGGCTTTCCCATCAGCCCGTTGACGCCGGCAACGTTCCTCGTGATCGGCCTGACCGGTATCGATCTGGCGGAACACCAGCGCTTCAGCTTTCCGCTGTTGTTCGGCGCATCGGCCGTGATGACGCTCGCGTGCGTCGTCTTCGGCATCTTTCCTCTTTGATCCCCGCAAGTCATGTCGACAGTCACGCCTTCTCGCACGATACGAATCGGTGCGGGCGCCGGGTACTCCGGCGACCGCATCGAACCGGCGGTGGAACTCGTCGAGCACGGTTCGCTCGACTATCTCGTCTTCGAATGCCTGGCCGAGCGAACGATCGCGCTGGCCCAGCAAGCGCGCCGCCGCGATGCGTCACTCGGCTACGACCCGCTGCTCGAGGCGCGTTGGCGTGCGGTACTGCCGCTCGCCGCGAAACGCGCCGTGCGTATCGTGACGAACATGGGTGCGGCCAATCCTGTCGCTGCCGCGCGCAAGACGCTGGAGCTCGCGCGGGAACTCGGTATCGACCGGTTGAAGATCGCGGCCGTCACGGGCGACGACGTGCTCGACGCGGTACTGGCCGGGCACTACCGCTTCGAGGAATCGGGCGAACTGGTCGCGGCCTTCAAGGACAGGATTGTCGCGGCGAATGCGTATCTCGGCGCGCAACCGATCGTCGATGCGTTGCGCGCGGGCGCCGACGTCGTGCTGACCGGGCGCGTCGCCGACCCCGCGCTGTTTCTTGCGCCGCTGATCCACGCGTTCGGTTGGTCGATGGACGATTGGGAACGGCTGGGCCAGGGTACCGTCGTCGGCCATCTGCTCGAATGCGCTGGGCAGATCACCGGCGGGTATTTCGCGGATCCGGGGCTCAAGGATGTCCCGAACCTCGCGCGCCTCGGCTTTCCGATCGGCGAAGTCCGCGAGGACGGCACCGTCGTCGTGACGAAGGTGCCGCATGCGGGCGGATGCGTGACCGAGGCGACTTGCAAGGAACAACTGCTCTACGAGATCCACGATCCGCAACGTTACCTTCAACCCGACGTCGTCGCGGACTTCACGGAGGTCAGCGTGACGCGGCTCGGTGCGGACCGTGTCGCCGTGAGCGGGGGGCGCGGTATGCCGCGCACCGGCACATTGAAGGCGTCGGTCGCGTACTTCGACGGCTTTGTCGGCGAAGGGCAGATCTCGTACGGGGGGCCGGGCGCGCTGGCACGCGCGCGTCTTGCGCTCGATGTGGTGCGCGAGCGATTTGCGATGACCGGGGTGGCGGTACGCGAGCTGCGCTGCGATCTCATCGGCGTCGATTCGCTTTATGGACACACGGCGGCTGCGCACGAGATGCAGCCATACGAAGTGCGCGTGCGCGTCGTGGCGCGCTGTGATTCGTTCGATGAAGCTTCGCGGGTCGGCAACGAGGTCGAAACGCTCTATACCAATGGCCCGGCCGCCGGAGGCGGCGTCACGAAGTCCGTGCGAGAGGTCATTGCCGTTCAATCGGTGCTGCTGCCGCGCGAGACAGTCGCGCCATCGGTCCAGATATTCGAAACCTGAAATGAAACTACGCGAGTTGGCGCACGGGCGAACCGGCGATAAGGGCGACACGCTCAACGTATCGGTCATTTGCTTCGATGCGCGGGATTATCCGCATCTCGTGCGCCATTTGAGCGCCGAGCGTGTGAAGGCGCATTTACAGAGCATCGTGCGCGGCCCGGTGCGGCGCTACGAGTTGCCCCGAATAGGCGCGCTCAACTTCGTGCTCGAGCACGCGCTCGGTGGCGGCGTGACGCGTTCCCTCGCGCTCGATGCGCACGGGAAATCGGTCAGCGCCGCCTTGCTCGATATGGACATCGACATCGACGTCGATATCGACGTCGATATCGAGCCGCCCGCTTGATCCGGGCTGCCGCGACGAACGAATCGCACGAGGAGACGGCACGACTTACCTGTGAGGAGGTGTGATGATGGATTGCGATCTTTCGAACCGATATGGCGGCGAATATGGGAGCGGCCCGAATCGATGCGGGAACCGCCGCATGACTGTGAGGCGCTCGATAGCCGCGCGGTGGCTGTTTGCCGTCGCGCTATGCGCGGCGGCGACGCTCGAGGCCGGTGCGGCGCGCGCGGCGCAAGCCGCCGGATACGATGGACAAACGCGCGCATGCAGCGCGCTCGAGCGCGCGACGATCGAGAACACACGCATTTCATCGGCTGAGGCCGTGCCGGCAGGCACGACATTCAACGATCCGGGCGGCGCGCCCGTCCAAACGACGACCGCGGTGTGCCGCGTGGTCGCGACGGTCAGCACGCAAAGCGCCGAGCAGATCGGCATCGAAGTGTGGCTGCCGCTCGGTGGCTGGAACGGCCGGTTGCTGGGCGTGGGCTCGGGCGGCTTCGGCGGCGCAATCGTTTATAGCGCGCTCGTGCCGGCGGTGGCGCGTGGCTTCGTTGCCGCGAACACGGATACGGGGCATCGGGGCGGTGCCCAGGGCGCGATCGGTCAGCCGTTGTCATGGGCACAGAATCCGGTCCAGCTTCGGGATTGGGGACACACGTCGATTCACTGGATGACCGTTGCGGCGAAAGCGATCACTCGCGCGTATTACGGGCAGGCCCCCGCACGCTCTTACTACAGCGGGTGCTCGACGGGCGGCGCCGAAGCGATGGAGGAGGCGGAGTTCTTTCCCGAGGACTACGACGGAGTGCATGCCGGCTCGCCGGGCATGCATTACAGCCACCTCATGGAGAGCTTTCTCTGGGGCGCGTTGCTGCCCGCGAAGCAGCCGGCGGCGCGACTGACGCCGAGCGCGCTGGCCACGCTCAATCAGGCGGTGCTGCAGCACTGCGGAGGCACCGATGCGGCCAGCGACGGGTTTCTTGCGAATCCGCTCACGTGCCACTTCGACCCGGCCCGCCTGCAGTGCAAGGCGGGCGAGGACCCCGCACACTGCCTGAGTGCCGCGCAGGTGCAGCAAGCGCAGCGGCTGTATTCCCCGGTGCTGGACCCGCGCACGGGCCGCGCGCTCTATCCCGGGTTCGCGCGCGGCAGCGAAAGCCAGTGGGCGCTGATTCAAGGCGCGCTCGTACCGAATTATGCGCAACCGTTGCTGGCCAATACCGTCTTCGACAATCCCGATTGGGACTGGACGACGTTCGATTTCGCCGCCGACGCCGATCGTGTCGATGCGGTCTTGTCGCCGAACATCGATGCGATGAGTCCCGATCTCTCGCGCTTTCGTCGGCGCGGCGGCAAGCTGATCATGACGCAGGGCTGGGCGGACGCGTTGAACGCCCAGACGTTGCCGATCGAATATTTCGAGGAAGTGGCGAATGAAGCGGGCGGCGTCCGAGCGGCGCAGTCGTTTTATCGGCTCGTCATGGCGCCGGGAATGAGCCACTGCGGCGGTGGCCCGGGACCCAACACGGTCGGCGGCAACTTACCGCCTGTCCATCTCGACCCGGAGCGAGACGTCGTCAGCGCGCTGCAGGCGTGGGTCGAGCAAGGGCGAGCGCCCGAGTCGTTCGTTTCGACGAAGTATGTCAACGACGACCCGGCGTCGGGCGTCCAGTTCGAACGGCCTGTGTGCGTCTACCCGGATGTGCCGCGCTACAAGGGGCATGGCGATCGACGCTTCGCGAGCAGCTTCGCCTGTGTTCCCG
Source organism: Trinickia sp. (assembly GCF_036503415.1). Taxonomy (GTDB): domain Bacteria; phylum Pseudomonadota; class Gammaproteobacteria; order Burkholderiales; family Burkholderiaceae; genus Trinickia. The sequence goes on from NZ_DASXWY010000129.1 coordinate 6,118, forward strand.
GTCCGCGATTGACGAGCCACTGAACGCGCGGCCCAGCGTGCGGCAATTCGGCGAAACCGGGCACCGGGCGTTAGACGTTGGGCAACGCGAGCGCCCCCGGATTGCCGACGATGGCGAGAAACTCGCGGCGTGTCGACGGATCGGTCCTGAACGAGCCCAGCATGCGCGAAGTCACCATTGCCACGCCGGGCTTGTGCACGCCGCGCGTGGTGATGCACTGATGCGCGGCTTCGAGGATGACACCCACACCGCGCGGCTGGAGAATCTCGTTGAGCGTGTCGGCGATTTGGACCGTCATTTTTTCCTGAATCTGGAGCCGTTTGGCGAAGGCATCGACGAGCCTCGCGAGCTTCGAGATGCCGACGACGCGGTGTTTCGGCAGATAGGCGACATGCGCGCGGCCGACGATGGGCACCATGTGATGCTCGCAATAGCTTTCGAAGCGGATGTCCTTGAGCACGACCATCTCGTCGTAGCCGTCGACCTCCGAAAACGTTCGGGCGAGTATTTCGCGCGGATCGAGGCGATAACCGGCAAAGAACTCCTCATAGGAGCGCGTGACGCGTCCTGGCGTGTCGCGCAGTCCTTCGCGATCGGGATCGTCTCCGGCCCAGCGCAGCAACACGCGCACCGCTTCCTCGGCTTGTTCGCGCGTCGGACGCGCGATAGCGTGCTCGACGAGATCGACGGCAGCGCTCGTCTTCGACCGGCTTCCCGACGCGCTCTTCTTGCCGGCTCGCGATTTAGTGCTGCTCATGACTGACTCCTCCCCATTCCCGGTTGGTCGTTGTAGGACATCCTGTGCGGCATTGTGCAAGTCGCGCACCCATGCGCGGCATTGTTCCATGTTTTCGCGAGAATCGGGGGGAGGGGTTTTACGGGCGGCCGCGTGCGCTGCGAGCGCCATGGGAGCTGTAGCACAATAGGGCTTTCGCCATGGAGGCCTCACGCTCATGCCCTTTGCCACTGTCAATGGAGTCAGCCTCTGCTATCGGATCGACGGCCCGGCCGACGCACGAGCGCCGTGGCTGGTGTTGTCGAACGCCCTGGGCACCGACGTTTCGTTATGGTCGCCGCAGATCGGCGCGTTCGCGAGGCATTTCCGGGTGCTGCGCTACGACGCGCGCGGGCATGGCCGTTCGAGTGTGCCGCCGGGCCCGTACACGATCGAGCAACTGAGCGCGGATGTCCTGGCGCTCATGGATGCGCTTGCGATCGATCAGGCACATGTATGCGGGATATCGCTGGGCGGCGTGACGGCCATGGCACTGGCGGCGCGCCATGGACAACGCGTCGGACGGCTCGTCGATATCAGCGCACTGCCTCGCAATCTGGCGCCTCGGGAGACCTGGCTCGAGCGCATGGAGCAGGCGCAAGGCGGCGGAATGCCCGCGCTGGCGAGTGCGTCGGTCGAACGTTGGCTCAGCGCGGCGTTTCGTGCGCGCGAGCCCCTCGTTGCGGAGGCGATTCGCGATGTCGTGCGGCACACGGACACGCAAGGGTACATCGCGAGCTGCGCGGCGGTCGCGGATACGGATTTATCGCAGGAAGTCGGGCGCATCGCGGCGCCGACGCTCATCGTGAGCGGTACGCACGACGCGGGCTTTCCGGTCGATGAAGGCAGGGCGTTGGCGGCGCGCATTCCCGGTGCACGCCACGTCGCATTCGAGGCGCTGCATTTGCCCAACGTGGAACAGGCATCGGCTTTGACGCAGACGGTACTCGATTTTCTGCGCTTACCGTCGCCGTGAGCGCTGGTTGGGCCAGGACCGCGCGGCGGGCTTACTCCTCCGCGTCGTGGTCCGCAATGAAGCGCATCAGATAGGCGCGCAACGCGGCGTCCAGGGCGCGATGATCTGCCACGCTCTTCGAGCCCGCATCGGCTTCTTCGCCGAACAGCGTGGGCGGCGCATCGTAGACACCGACTTCGGCGCCTTCACGGAAGACGCGGATTTCATGCGTCGTTTCCAGGTATTCGGCGGTCCAGTGAATGCCTTCGATATGCACGCCGGTCCGGACGATCGTCTTCATGAGTACCCTCCCTCGCAAGCCGGCGGGGCGTGGAATGCCACGCTGGCACCTGGCGATAAGGGTACGCCTGTCGGGCAGCGCGCGCATCGGCCGCGCGTGTTTTGTTTCAGTGGCTGATCGATTCGAGCGAGCGTCCCTTGGTGGACGGCCCAAGCAGGATCATGCAGATGCCCACGACCATCGACGCACCGATGAACGTCGCCACGCCGGGCACGCCATAGTTGTGAAGCAAAACGCCGATGGCCAGGCCTGCAAACGCCGCGGCGATACGGCTCCACGAATAGACGAAGCCGACGGCGCGCGCTCGGATGCGAGTCGGGAAGAGTTCCGCCTGATAGCCGTGGTAGGCATACGACATGACGTTCGCGGCGAGCGTGAATACCACGCCGAGCACGATGAGGACGGCCGGTTCCGAGGCTTGCGAAAAGAGCGCGATGACGATGCCCATGATGAGCAGGCCGCCGCAGATTTGCGTCTTGCGTTCGAGCTTATCGGCGAAGAACGTGCCGAGCAGGGGGCCGAACGGATTGGCGATGGCGATCACGAAGGCGTAGCCGAGGCTGGCGGTCACGTGCACGCCGCGATGGATCAGTAGCGTCGGCACCCAGGCGGCGAAGCCGTAAAAGCCGATGACCTGCGCCATGTTGAAGATCGACAGGATGAGCGTGCGCTTCCGATAGAGCGGACCGAAAATTTCGGCGATCGAGCCGCGGCCTTCCATTTCGGCCGAGATCGGTTGCGGAGCCGGCAGCGCGATGCCCTTTTCCGCGGCGACGCGGCGTTCGATATCGGCGACTATGCGCTCGGCCTCGTCCAGACGGCCTTGGCGCGCGAGCCAGCGCGGGCTTTCGGGAACGTTGCGGCGGATGATCCAGACGGCGATCGCACCGAGCGTGCCGATCAGGATGACGACGCGCCAGTACTCGAGCCCCAGTGGGTGCGTGTCTTTGAGGATGAAGGCGAGAAATGCCACGACGGGCACCGCGCAAAAGGTGATGAACTGATTGACCGCATAGGCGCGGCCGCGCTCGCCGCTGGGGATGAGCTCGGAGATGTAGGAGTCGATGGTTACGAGTTCCACGCCGATACCGATGCCCGCGGCGAAGCGCCAGAGATTGATGGCAAGGCCGGAATGCTGGAATGCCATGATCGCCGTGCAGATCACGTACCAGATGAGCGACCACGTAAAGATGAACCGGCGCCCGAGGCGATCGGCGACGAAGCCGAACACGAGCGCGCCGATCCAGAGTCCTGCGAACGTAGCGAAGACGAATGTGCCGAAGCCGGCCACGGCGATGGGCGCGAGCGCCGCGAAAAAGCCGAGCGATTCGGGCTTGAAGAGACCGGCCTGGACCATCCCTGGCGCGACGTAGCCGGTGAAGAACAGATCGTAGAACTCGAAGATGCCGCCGAGCGAGATCAGAATGACCATCGTCCAGACGGTCCGCGACGGCGGCAGGCGATCGAAGCGTGCTGCTATTTCAGCCGATTTCTGATTGGACATTTGCGCCTCTTTGTTTATTTTGCAGTTCGTTTTCGAATGTCTTGCTTTGCCGACTTGTCGCTGCGGCGGCAATCGAAACAACCCGCAACTGTCGCACGTCGACTTGCACGTCGCAATGGGTGCGATTACGGACGGGTCGAGCGGGGGCATGAGCGTTGCCACCACTTCCTTCGAAGCGTTGACGAGATCATCCTCGGTGAGGAAGCGCTGGTAATTCGTCGGGACGGGTGGTGGGAGAGCCGTGAATTCGATACATCGAGTATCGAGTCAGGCGACTTGTGGTGGTCTTATCGAAACTCTTGAGCAGCACTAAAGTGGGATACTTTGGCGCCGACTCTAATGGCGGCCATCGAATCCAGGACACGGGAGACACGGGAATGAAGCGGCAACGCAACGCAAAGATCATCGCCACGCTCGGGCCGTCGAGTTCCGATCCGCAGGTCATCCGGCAACTGTTCGACGCCGGCGTCGATGTCTTCCGCTTGAACTTCAGCCACGGAACCCAAAGCGACCATTTGCAGCGGCTCACGGCCATCCGCGCGCTCGAGCGCGAAAGCGGGCGCCCGATCGGCGTGCTGCTCGATCTGCAAGGACCGAAGCTGCGGCTCGGCACGTTCGAAGGAGGGAGCGCCGAGCTCCTGGCGGGAGAGCCGTTTCGCCTCGACATGAATCCGGCCGCCGGCACGAACCGCCGCGCGCCGCTCATGCACCGGGAGATTTTCGAAGCGATCGAGCCCGGTTCCGAACTGCTGCTCGACGACGGCAAGATCCGTCTTTCGGTCGAATCGAAAGGCCCGGATTACGCCGAAACCCGCGTGGTGGTGGGCGGACGCATCTCCGATCGCAAAGGCGTGAACGTGCCGGCCGTCATGCTGCCCATTTCCGCGCTGACCGCAAAGGACCGCGAGGATCTGGCGTTCGGCCTCGAGCATGGCGTCGATTGGGTGGCATTGTCGTTCGTGCAGCGGCCCGAGGATATCGACGAAGCGCGCGCGCTGATCGGCGATCGCGCGTGGATCATGGCCAAGCTCGAAAAACCGCTTGCGATCGATCATCTCGAGGCCATCGTCGCGCGCTGCGACGGCATCATGGTCGCGCGCGGCGATCTCGGTGTCGAATTGCCGGCCGAGCAGATTCCCGAACTGCAGCGGCGCATCGTCGGCGCGTGCCGGGCGGCGGGAAAGGCGGTCGTCGTGGCCACGCAAATGCTCGAATCGATGACGAATTCGCCCGTGCCGACGCGCGCCGAGACGTCGGATGTCGCCGGCGCGATCTACGAAGGCAGCGATGCCGTCATGCTGTCCGCCGAATCCGCGAGCGGCAAGTTCCCGCTCGAAGCCGTCGCGATGATGAATCGCATCATCGAGCGGGTGGAGCGCGATCCCGGCTACCGGCTGGGCATCGACGCGTCGCATACGCCCGCGCAATCGACGACGGCCGACGCCATTTGCTGCGCGTTGCGCACGATCGTGCAACTGATCGGGCCGGCGGTGACGGTGACCTATACGCTTTCGGGTTTCACGAGCGTTCGTGCCGCGCGCGAGCGCGCCCCGAGCGCGATCATCGCACTCACACCTTCGTTGCAGGTGGCGCGCCGGCTTGCGCTCGTTTGGGGCATTCACTCGATGCCTTACCGCAACGCGCACGATGTGGACGACATGATCGCGTTGGCTTGCGAGGCGGCGCGCGGCGCCGGCTTCGCGCGCGACGGCGATTCGATCGCCATTGCCGCCGGTTTGCCGTTCGGCGAATCGGGCACGGCAAATCTGCTTCATATCGCGAAGGTGGGGCGATAGCGAAAAAAATGCAGGTCGATGTCGATTTCGGTTCGCGTCGTTCGTCGTGCGGATAGAGCCGGCGAAAACGAAGCCTTCCTGGCCGCGCTCACTTTTACGAACAACTTATAGGAGCAAGCCGTCATGTCGACCTCTTCCGTCAAACCCATTCCCGAAGGCATGCATTCGCTGACGCCGCAGATCGTTTGCGCAGGCGCTGCCGACGCGATCGATTTCTACAAGCGGGCTTTCGGCGCCGTTGAACTGTTTCGCATGCTGACCACCGACGGCCACATCGGCCATGCGCAAATCAAGATCGGCAATTCCGTGGTCATGCTGACGGACGAGTCCGCGGAGTGCGGCTCGCTCGGCCCGAAAGCGCTCAAGGGCACGCCGGTGAGTCTCTATTTGTATGTCGAAAACGCCGACGCGGCCTTCGAGCGCGCGGTGGCGGCCGGTGCGACCGTCGTCATGCCGTTGGCCGACATGTTCTGGGGCGACCGTTGGGGCTTCGTCGAGGACCCGTTCGGTCACCGTTGGCATATCGCATCGCACGTACGCGATCTCGACCCCGAGGCGATACAGCGTGGGATGCAAGCGGCCATGCAGGAACGGCAGCACACCAGCTGAGGCGCCGCCGGCGCTCGTCGGTTATCCCATAGTCGAACCTGCCGTGCCCCGACGAGGGGCCGATCGGCGCGCTTGGTGTTCGCGCTAGTGCACGTTGTTGCACGTTTACATTCTCGTTTATGCACGTTATGATTTCGCGCATGAACGAAGAACTCCCGCTCGCGCGCCGCGATTCGATTGCCGGCCGGCTGGCCGATGGCCAGTCCGTCGTCGCCGCCGTACTGGCAGCCGAATTCGGCGTTTCCGAAGATGCCATACGCCGCGACCTGCGGGCGCTTGCGGCGCAAGGCCTTTGCCGCCGCGTCTATGGCGGCGCGTTGCCGGTCACGCCGGCGTCCCGGCCAATGGCCGCGCGCATCGATGAGGCGAGCGAGCGCAAGCAGGCATTGGCGCGGGCCGCGGTACCGTCGATTCAAAGAGGGGAGTTCCTGTTCCTCGACAGCAGCAGCACCAATCTCGCACTGGTCGGCTACCTGCCCGAAGACTTCGGGCTCACTGTCGCAACGAATTCCATCGATATCGCCGCTGCCGCGCTGCGGCGATCCGATTTGCAGCTCGTGATGATCGGCGGAACGGTCGATCCGGTCGTGGGCGGATGTGTCGATGCAAGCGCGTTGCAAAGCGTCGCCCGCATGAATATCGACCGCTGTTTTCTCGGGGCCTGCGCGGTCTCCCCGAAGGGCGGCATCAGCGTATTCGACATGGCCGATGCCGCATTCAAGCGCGCTGTCCTTGCGGTAAGCGAACACAGCGCAGTCCTTTCAACGAACGAGAAACTCGACACCCGCTCGCCATACCGGGTCGCGGCAATCGAGGAAATCGACTGTTTCATCGTCGAGCACGAATTGCCCCGCACGCATCGCTTGGCGTTGGCGGAGGCGGGCGCCTCCATCGTCGCGGCGGCAGCGCCCGTACTCGGCCACGCATGCACCGAGGGCCCGCTTTGAAAATCGAAGACATCTCGTCGGACCGGCCCGCCACCCGGCTCGCCACGCGCCTTGCGTTTTTTGTGGCCGGCTTCGGCGTAGCGTGCTGGGCGCCGCTCGTGCCGTTTGCGAAGCTGAGGCTGGGCGTCGACGACGCCGTGCTCGGCGTGTTGTTGCTGTGTATCGGCTTGGGATCGGTCGTCGCGATGATTGCCACCGGTCCGATCAGCGCGCGGTACGGCAGCCGGCCGGTGATCGTCGCGGGGGGAATCGGGCTGGTTCTACTCTTGCCGATCCTGACGCTCGTCAGCACGCCGCTTGTGCTTGGCATCGCCCTATTCGCGTTCGGCGCCTCCCTCGGCTCGTTGGATGTCGCGATGAACATTCATGCCGTGGAGGTCGAGCGTGCGGCGGCCCGGCCGTTGATGTCGGGGTTTCACGCGCTGTTCAGCGTAGGTGGATTCGCGGGCTCGATGGTCATGACGTTCTTGCTGTCGATTCGCCTCGGTGCGCTCGCCAGTACGCTGCTGTGCTCGGCAGCGATGCTGGGTGCCGTCCTTCTTGCCAGGCCCAGACTGCTGAATGCCGCTCCGAGCGCCGAGGGACCGCTCTTCGCCATGCCGCGCGGTATCGTGCTGCTGCTCGCCGCGCTCGCCGCTGTGACGTTTCTTGCCGAAGGCGCACTGCTCGATTGGAGCGCCCTGCTGATCACGAGCAAGGGGCTCGTCAGCGCAGCGCAGGGCGGGCTGGGCTACATGCTGTTCTCCGTCGCGATGACGGCTGGACGCTTCGGCGGCGATGCCGTCACCGCACGCGTCGGCGATCGATCGACGATGTTCTGGGGAGGATTGCTCGCGATTGCCGGGTTTGCTGTTTTGTTGACGGCTCCGATCGCGGTGGTGGCGATGGGCGGCTTTTTACTGATCGGGCTCGGTGCCTCGAACATCGTTCCGGTGTTGTTTCGCCGAGCGGGCTCGCAGCGCTCGATGCCGACGGCGTTGGCTGTTGCCGCGATCACGACCACGGGCTACGCCGGCATTCTTGCCGGCCCCGCCGGCATGGGCTTCATCGCGAAGAGCATCGGACTGCCGAGCGCGTTCTGGTGGTTGGTTGGATTGCTCGTTCTGGTTCCATGTTGCGCAAGCTTCGTTACGGCCAATCGCGCCGAGGCATGACGAGGGGCGCAAACTGCGATTCGCCGCAAGGATGGCTCCCGCCAGGTGCATGTGTTAGCATTACATGCTTAATTTCGAGATAAAGCTGGATGCGCATGCCGCCAGGCACCTCAATGTACGCGGCGGGTGTGCGGCTGGTTACGCGGCGGGTGATGCGGATTTAGCGCGCATCGGCAGCCATCGCCAGCACAACAAAACGAATAACGATAACTACGACCAGAAGACCTCTCGCGGCAATACCAACAACATAGCCGCTCACCTAAAACAACTCCCCGCTTTTTCAAAGGAGCCTTAGTGAGTCGCCTAGTCATAGTTTCGAATCGTGTTGCGGATCCGCGTAAGGCCGCGGCCGGCGGACTTGCTGTTGCGATCAAGGACGGCTTGCAGCAAACGGGTGGCGTGTGGTTCGGATGGAGCGGCAAGACGTTCACCGATGCACCGGGCGTCGCCAGCCACAGCGGCGTGCATACGCAGACTGTCGGCAAAGTACAGCTCGCAACGGTCGATCTCAGTCAGCAGGACTACGAAACGTATTACCTCGGCTACTCGAACAACGTGCTGTGGCCGGTCTTCCATAACCGGCTCGACCTCGCGCAGTTCGACGTCCGTTTTGGAACCGGCTATCGCCGCGTCAATCAGCTCTTCGCTCAGCGCATCTTTCCGCTGCTCAAGCCGAGCGACGTCATCTGGGTCCACGATTACCACCTGATCCCGCTTGCCGCGGAGTTACGCGCAATGGGATGCACGAATCCGATCGGCTTTTTCCTGCATATCCCCGTGCCGCCGCCGCTCATCATGGCGGCCATTCCGGAGCACGAATGGCTGATGCGCTCGCTGTTCGCCTACGATCTCGTCGGTCTGCAAACGGAATCGGACATGATGCACCTCGTGCGTTATGCCGAAACGGAAGCGGGCGCGAAGTGGCGGCCCGACGGCTATTTGCGCGCTTTCAATCGCACGTTGCGGGTCGGTGCATTCCCGATCGGCATGGACGTCGGCGAGTTCGCATCGCTCGCGGATGCGCGTGAAGGCCTCGATATGTTCGCCCGCATGCGGGAGGAGTACTCGCGCCGCCAGTTGCTGATCGGCGTCGACCGTCTCGACTACTCGAAGGGGTTGCCGCAACGCATCCAGGCATTTCGTTATCTTCTCGAGCACTATCCGGAGAACCGTAAGCGTGCGACGCTGATTCAGATCGCCGCACCGAGCCGCGAAGATCTCGGCGCCTATGACCACCTGCGTCGCGAGATGGACAGCCTGTGCGGCGCCATCAACGGCGACTATGGCGAGCTCGATTGGATGCCGGTGCGCTACATTCACCGCAACGTTGCGCGCAGGCGGCTGCCGGGCGTTTATCGCGCCGCGCACGTGGCGCTCGTCACGCCGCTGCGCGACGGCATGAATCTCGTCGCGAAGGAGTTCCTTGCCGCGCAAGACCCCGCCGACCCGGGCGTGCTCGTGCTTTCTCGCTTTGCCGGGGCGGCCGAGCAACTGAAAGAGGCGCTGCTCGTGAATCCCTACGATTCGCAAGGTACCGCGCAGGCGATCGAACGCGCGCTCACGATGCCGCTCGGCGAGCGCATCGAGCGGCATTCGGCGCTGATGACGACGATCCGTCAATACGACGTGCATTGGTGGCGCACGTCGTTTCTCGACGCGCTCAAGGAAGCGGTGGCGCAGGCGCCGGAAGCGGTGGCCGATACCCATTAGGCCGGCCGGTGGCCGATACCCCGGTGGCGGATACCCCGGTGGCCGATACCCCGTGACCGATACCCATTAGGCCCGCCGATCGGGCAATCCCCAGACGAAGCGCCGGTTGGATCCGAGCCGGTTGCCGCGCGTGCCGCGGTGGCCGCGCACTGCGGACGACCGCGATGCGGCAACGCCTATCGCCCGCATAGAAAATGCCAATTGGGGGATGGGCCCGTCCAGCGCCTAGATTTAAAGAGCGGCGTCCGGCTCGCGGGCGCCGTGGTGCGCGCCGTTTCCCTACCTACAGTACAAGACTTCGGCAACGCCCGGCTGCGCCGCGTCTGCCGGTCCACCAGGAGATTCAGATGGGACAGTTGAAAGGCTCCAAAACGGAAGAGAATCTGAAGGCCGCATTCGCGGGCGAGTCGCAGGCGAACCGCCGGTATCTGTATTTCGCGGCCAAAGCGGATGTGGAAGGCCAAAACGATGTTGCTGCGCTGTTCCGCTCGACGGCGGAGGGCGAAACGGGCCACGCGCACGGCCACCTCGAATACCTGGAGGCGGTCGGCGATCCGGCCACGGGCCTGCCGTTCGGCACTTCGCGGCAAAACCTGCAAGCGGCGATTGCCGGCGAAACCCACGAGTACACCGACATGTATCCGGGCATGGCGAAGATGGCCCGCGACGAAGGCTTCGACGAAATCGCCAATTGGTTCGAAACGCTGGCCAAGGCTGAACGCAGCCACGCCAATCGCTACACGAAGGCGCTCGAAGCGCTCACCGACTGAACCGGGCCGCAGCGATGCGCGCGCCGCGAACGCCGCGGCGCGGCGCACAAGCCTCCGGCGGCGCGCGGCTCGAGCCGGTACGTCGCGCCTTGCACTGCGCGTGTGCCGGAGACCGTCAGCAGAACTGGGGAGCATGCCCTCATGCCGCATAAAGAAGGCAGTCTGGAGGCGCCGATTCGACACCCGCTCGATTGGCAATCGGAAGCGTTCTACGATCCGGATGCGATCGACAAGGAGCTGGCGCGGGTTTTCGATATCTGCGCGGGATGTCGCCGCTGTGTGTCGTTGTGCGGCGCCTTTCCGACGCTGTTCGATCTCGTGGACGAAACCGACTCGGGCGAAGCCCACGACGTCGATCGTCAGTCCTACTCGAAAGTGGTCGACCAGTGCTATCTGTGCGACCTCTGCTACATGACGAAGTGTCCGTACGTGCCGCCCCATCCGTGGAACGTGGATTTCCCGCATCTGATGCTGCGTGCGAAAGCAGCCAAGTTCAAAAAGGGAGAAGTGCCGTTGCGCGACAAAGTGCTCTCGAGCACGGACGCGCTCGGCCACTTCGCGGGTATTCCCGTGGTGACCCAGACAGTGAACGCCGTGAACCGGTCGAAGCCCGCGCGCGGCCTGCTCGAATCAGCGCTCGGCGTCGACAAGAACGCCTGGCTGCCTGAGTTCGCCCCGCGCAAGTTTCGCGGCGCGGCCAAGCCTTCGCCCAGCACCGCGGTGCGTGACGGAGAACGCACGCCCGGCAAGGTGGCGATCTATGCAACCTGCTATGTGAACTTCAACGAGCCGGGGATCGGCCACGATCTGCTGGCGCTGCTTGCGCACAACGACATTCCCTATGTGCTGGTGGCAAGCGAAGCGTGCTGCGGCATGCCGTTACTGGAGCAAGGCAACCTCGAAGGCGTGGCCGCGAAGAAGGCGAAGAACATTCCCGTGCTCACGCGATATGCGCGCGACGGCTATGCCATCATGGCCGCGATTCCGAGCTGCGTGCTCATGTACAAGCACGAGTTGCCGCTGATGTTTCCCGAGGATGAAGACGTTCGCGCGGTCAGCGATGCATTTTGGGATCCGTTCGAGTACTTCGTGTCGCGCCACCGCGACGGTTTGCTGAAGACCGACTTCAAGCGCGCGCTCGGTAAGATTTCCTACCACGTGCCCTGTCACGGACGCGTACAGAACTTGGGACGTAAAACTTACGACACCCTCTCGCTCGTGCCCGACACGGAGGTCAAGATCGTCGAACGCTGCTCGGGGCATGCCGGCACGTTCGGCGTCAAAAAGGAATTCCATCGCATGGCCATGAAAATCGGCGCCCCGGTGTTCAAGGCGATGGCGGAGCCTCAACCGGCCTTCATTGCCTCGGACTGCCAACTGGCGGGGCACCATATCGCGCAGGGCATCGAGGAGGCGGGACTGGGCAGCGCGCCGCTGGCCCATCCGCTGACGCTGCTGCGTAAGGCTTATGACATTTAAACGACTGTGCTTTCTTCTCTTGCAAGGAATTGGCCGATGACTATTTCCAGAGAATCGCTGATGACGCTCGAAGCCTACGCAAAAGCACGCAAGTCGATGCGCGACGAAGTGATCGAACATAAGAAGCAGCGCATCGTTCGCATCGGCAATCATTTGACCTTGATATTCGAGGACGAAATAACAATTCGCTACCAGATTCATGAAATGTTACACATCGAGAAGATTTTCGATGAGGAGGGAATTCGAGGGGAATTGGAAGCCTATTTACCTCTTGTTCCAGATGGAAGTAATTTGAAAGCTACAATGCAGATCGAATACGAGAACGAGGTGGAGCGGCGGGCCGCGTTGAAGCGGCTCATGGGCATCGAAACACACGTGTTTCTGGAGGTCGACGGGGAACCGCGCGTCTATGCCATAGCGGACGAAGACATGGATCGAGCCAATGATGAAAAGACCTCGGCGGTCCATTTTCTGCGATTCGAGTTCACCGCATCGATGAAGGAGCGCCTGCGCAACGGTGCGGGACTATCGGCCGGATGCGACCATCCCGCGTATCCCAGCCCTGTTGCCCGCATCGAATCACGCGTCGCCGCTTCCCTGGCGGGCGATCTGACCTGAATCAAGACGGCTCGCCGGCGCCAGCCGCGGGCCACGTCTGCTCGGCAATCCGCAAATAATGCCGACTCGAATGATGAAATTTATTCCGATTGGGTAGATGACGAATTTGCGTATGGAGGCTAAGCAAATTGCATGAGATGCGACAATTGGTTTTTTTTGTAATCGCCATGCATTATGCGTTTGCGCAGTCGCAAAAATATTCTAAGATAGCGACTCTTTGATGAGTTGCGGGCTGGCAGCAGCGTGCCCGGTATGGATCATCGAAACCCGGAATAGCATCGATTCAGCTTTGCATTCAAGTGAGGGTGCAGGCATCGATGGTACGCTTTCTGCACTCCTTTCCCACGCACGAGCGAGACCCCCTCTTGCGCTTCACCGGAGGGCAAATTCGCACTTTACCAGTGCGGATTTGGTCGTTATAGCCAAAATAACAATCATTTTGTGCAACCCGCGGCTCTTGTGAATGATCGTTCGCATGAGCCGAGCGTCGCAGCCGGGCCAGGCTGCGTGGAGAAGAATATGTATTTTGAAGAGTTGAACGACGACGAGTGGGCGCGTATTTCCGCGCTGGCGGCCGACGAACCTGTTCATCCGCATCGACGCGGCAGGCCTCGCGCCGAGACCCGCGTAGTGGCGAACGCGGTATTGTGGATTCTTACGACGGGGGAGCGCTGGTCGAAGCTGCCGGCACGCTATCCGTCAGGGCCGACGTGCCGGCGCCGCTTCGATGAGTGGCTCGCCGACGGCACTTTGTTCGAGATGGTCTCGATTCTCTCCGAAGGGGGGCGCGCATTTGCCTACGTGCCGCAGCCGCAGGCGGCTGTCTTGCCCGAGCCCAAGCCTGAGCCGGCGCAGGAGTCGCCTCGCTTGCGCGGCGTGTTCTGGACCAACCCCGAGTCGTGGCAGAACGCAGGCAGTTGCACGCAGCGCGCGGGCGATCTGCCGGTCGCCGCTTCGCGGCCCTTGCAGACAGCCGGCGATGCCTTGCGTGCCATGCATGAGCGCAGGTCGCTGGGCCTACCCTCGTTCAGCGCGAGCGAAGTGCATGAGCGCACGCACGACTACTGCGGCTATACCATCCGCGCGATGGCACAGCCTGTGACGCGACAAACGCCGCCCGCCTATCGTGCCTCGGCCGAAATCGCCAAGGACGGCAAGCGGATCGAGCGCTCGGGGCTGATCGGCCCTCGCTTCGAGGATCACGAGCGCGCGGAACGTCATGCGCTCGAATGGGCGCGCGACTGGATCGATCGCCAATCGAGCGCCTCCGTGGCGGCCAGCGCTGCCGAGGCGGCCGCATCGAGCGAGGATGCACTCGATCCCTCACCGTGCGGCGATCCCGATCAGCGTGGCGAAGCCAAGGACGCCGC
>NZ_DASXWY010000130.1:0-9900 GCF_036503415.1 Trinickia sp.
GAACGGCACGACGAGCTCCGTGACGTTCAGCAACTACGAGGTATGGGGCAAGTACAGCTTCACGCCGAGCACGACGTTGGGCGCGGCATACGCCTATACCGATGGCAGGGTGAATTACAACGGCAGCAAGCCCAAATACCATCAATTTTCGTTGATGGGCAGCTATGCGCTCTCCAAGCGCACCACCTTGTACGCGATGGGGGCATTGCAGCAGGCCGCCGGCGATGCTCAGCATGCCGATATCTTCGATTTCTCGATTGCAGATGCCTCGACCACCAAGCGACAACTGATGCTCCGCCTCGGAATGCTGCATCAATTCTGACCGGGTAGCTGCGCCGCCGGGCCCGCCTTCGGGCGGGTCGGGACGGCTCTGGGTTGGGCCCGGACGCCAAGAACGCTCGACGCAACCGGGCGGTATGCTCGTAAATTATCGTATAGGAAAAATACCAGTACGAAAGGCAAAACATTTTCTGTATAGTTCTCGCTAAACCTGCAGTCCCGAGGGCGGATGCGATGGAACATCAGAAGACCGTAATAGTGATTGGGGGCGGGATCGTCGGCCTCAGCTGTGCTTTTTTCGCGAGGCGCGCCGGCTATCGCGTCAAGGTCATCGATCCGGACATCGCCTCGCGGCGCGCCAGCTTCGGCAATGCCGGCATCCTGGCGGTCTGCGAAACGCTTCCGCTCGCCACGCCGGCTTTGCTGCGGCAGTTGCCCTCGTTGCTGCTTTCGCGAGACAGCCCGTTGCAGATTCGCTGGCGCTACCTTCCCGTGGTGATTCCGTGGCTGATTCGCTTCGCGCGGTCCAGCGCGCGCGAGCCGTTCCTTCGCTCGGCAACGGCGCTCAACTCCGTTTTGCAAACAGCGCTCGATGCACATGCCGAATTGGCCGCGGCGTGTTCAGCCACTGAATTGCTGGCACCGACGGGATGGATCAAGGCCTATCAGTCCGACGACGCTTATCGAAGCCAAGGGGACGAGCGTGCTGAACTCGCGGACTGGGGCGTCACGATGCAACCGCTGGACGCTTCGGACATCGACGCGCTCGCCCCAGGGTTCGCGGGCGTATTCGCGAAGGCGACGCTCTTCACCGATTGTCAGCAAGTGAAAAGCCCGGGCGAATATATCGCTCGCATCGCGGATGGCTGTGCGAGGCAAGGCGTGGAGTTCATTCGCGATAGCGCGCGCGGGGTCGTTTTCAAGGATGGCCGGTTATCGGCCGTTCGAGTATCCGATAGGCCGATAGAGGGAGACACTTTCATACTCGCTTGCGGCGCATGGTCGAAGGCCCTTGCCGCTGAACTCGGCGATCACGTGCCGCTCGATACCGATCGCGGTTATCACGTCATGCTCGACACGGGGCACAGCACCTTGCTTCGGTCCCCGCTCTTCTGGCATGAGAAGTCCGTGGTCTTCTCCCAGCTCGACCGCGGTTTGCGGATGACCAGCAGCGTTGAATTTGCGGGACTCGATGCGCCGCCGGCGTATGGAAACATCGACCGCACATTGAATGCCATTCGGAGCATCGTGCCGGCGCTGGCGGAACTACCGGTGGAAGACCGGTGGCTGGGTTTTCGCCCGTCAATGCCGGACTCGGTGCCGGTGATCGGGCCTTCCGCGCATCACCCCAATTGCTTTTTCGCATTCGGGCACGGGCACCTCGGCCTGACACTAGGGCCGCAGACGGGCCGTCTCGTCGCCCAAGCTATTCAAGGCAGAAAGACCGACATCGATCTCGCGCCGTTCTCCCCCTCGAGATTCACATCACGATAATCGAGCGGCGAATCCGTAGCGTCACATCAATCGATCTCATTGGAATTTTTCGACGTGCTCATACTCGACTCTTCGCAAACCGCCAGCCGTCTTCCGTTCGATCGCCTGATCGATGCAATCGACGCCATGTTCGTCGACGGCTGTATCGTGCCTCTTCGCCACAATCACACGATCGATTGCGGGCCGGACGATCCTCCCGGCACACTGCTGCTCATGCCCGCGTGGCAAACGGGCGGGCGCATCGGCATCAAGACGGTATCGGTGTTTCCGTCCAATAGTCGCCGCTCGCTGCCCGGGCTTCACTCCACGTTCATCTTGCTCGACGCGACGACGGGCGTGCCTTTGTCGATGTTGGACGGCGACGTGATTACGTCCCGACGGACGGCGGCGGCTTCCGCGCTCGCCGCGCGTTGGCTCAGCCGGCGCGATTCGGCCCGGCTGCTCGTGGTCGGCTCGGGACGGGTGGGCTCGCTGATTCCGGAGGCTTATACCGCGGTGCGCCCAATCACGGAAGTGATGGTGTGGGACATCAATACGAAAAGCGCGGAAGCGCTCGCTGGCAGTTTGAACGAACGAGGTTTTTGCGCCCAAGTGGCCGACGATCTCGAAACCGCCGTCCGGCGTGCCGACATCGTCTCTTGTGCGACGCTGTCCACGGAGCCGCTCATCAAAGGCTCGTGGTTGCGCGCGGGAACGCACCTCGACCTCATCGGAGGCTTTACGCCGGCGATGCGCGAATCGGACGACGATTGTTTTGTCGACACATCGGTATTCGTCGATACCGACGAGGCATTGATGAAAGCGGGAGACCTGCTGTCGCCAATGCAGTCGGGAGCGTTCGATAGAGCGTCGATCCGGGCCACGCTTGCACAACTTTGCCGTCGCGAGCATGCGGGACGGCAAAGCCCGGACGAAATCACGGTTTTCAAGGCCGTCGGAACGGCGCTCGAAGACCTTGCCGCTGCATCGCTCGCGTATGACGCATCCGTCGGTGCGTGAGCAGCGCACTCTCGACCCGGCCGACCCGATGAATCCGCAGGGGCTCGGCCAGTCACTTACTTCCAACAAAGTCCAATGGAGACACCTATGTCGGTTCTAAAAAACAGCCGGATCTATGCAATTTTGGTGGCGGTGGGACTCGTCATGACAGGCCCCGCGCATGCTGACGATGTCACGCGTATCGGTGTTGCCGCGCCACTGACCGGAAACAATGCGGCATACGGCAAAGACATCGAAAACGCCGTGAAATTGGCCGTTGCCGAAGCCAACGCCTCGAATATCATCGTTGCGGGCAAGCCGCTCAAGCTCGCCGTTGAGGCGGGGGACGATCAGGCCGATCCGCGAACGGGCGTGCAAGTCGCACAGCAATTGGCGGACAAGGGCGTATCTGTCGTCATTGGGCATTTCAATTCGGGGACGACGATTCCCGCATCGAAGATCTATACGAACGCACACGTTCCGATGATCACGCCTGCCGCCACAAACCCGACGATTACCGAGCAGGGCAGCCAATACGTGTTCAGCATCATTGCGACCGACGCGCAAAACGCTGGCGCCGCGGGCCGCTACGCGGTCGATGTCACGAAGGCCAAACGCATCGCCATCATCGACGACCGGACCGCGTTCGGGCAGGGCGAGGCGGACGAGTTCGTCAAGGCCGTGACGGCTGCGCATGGCAACATCGTCGATCGTCAATACACGAACGACAAGGCAGTCGACTTCAGCGCCCAGCTTACGCACATCAAAGGCCAGAATGCGGACCTGGTGTTTTTTGCGGGGCTCAACCCGCAGGCCGGGATGGTGAAGAAAAAGATGAAGCAGCTCGGCATGCGCGCGCAGTTCGTGGGGGGCGGCGGCGTCGTCGAGCCGACGTTCCTCGAGGTTGCCGGCTCCGATGCACAAGGTGCGATGGCGTGGGAATACGGCACGCCGATCGCAGCGCTTGCACGCGGCAAGGAATTCGAGGCGAAGTACCAGCGGAAATTCGGTACGCCCATGCTCTCGTACGCTCCGTTCGCCTACGATGCTACCTGGGCCGCCGTCAAGGCAATGCAGGCGGCCAATTCGACAAAGCCGGCCGATTTTCTGCCGAAATTGCGCGAGCAGGTCTATGCGGGTATCACCGGCGATATTCAATTCACCGCATCGGGCGCGCTGACCCACCCGTCTACGACGCTGTATGAGGTCGTCGACGGAAAATGGACCTCAGTGAAGACCATCAAATGACTTGGGCGCCACCGGCTTCACGGAGTGGGTGGTGCCGGAGCATTGCTGCCGCGGGCCTCGCGCCCCCGGCGGATTCTCGTTGCGCAGGAACCGGTACTAGTCCAGTGTGACATGCGAACAGACCCAAAGGACTTTCGCGTCCTCGTCGCTTCCCGATATGCAAGCGTGCCCCATCGTGCTGTCGAAATACATGGCATCCCCCTTGTTCAACGTACTGGGCGCATAAAACTCGGTGTTCACGATGACCGTTCCTTCCAGTACATAGAGGAACTCTTCGCCGTCGTGCCGCAGCAGGCTTCGGAATTCTCCGATGCTATGTGCTTTGATCGTCGTAAAAAGTGGCACGAAACGCTTGTCGGCCAAATCTGCGTTGAGCACCTCGTACACGTACTGATTCGTTTCGTGCACGATCCCGCCACCGGCTTTGGTGATGCTTCGTCGTCCTAACGGAACCGGTTTGGGTGTTTGATTGAACAGGTCGCTGACGTCGACACCGAGCCCGGTCGCGAGCGCCGCGATTTTTTCGTAAGTCGGGGAGAGCTGCCCGTTTTCGATCTTGGACAGCGTCGAAACGGAAATCGACGATCGTTCGCTCAATTGTTGCAGGGTCAAATGCGCATGAGTCCGCAAACGCCGTAGCGTTTGCGCAAGCGTGCCAGTTTGCCTGTTGCGCGCAACTGAAGGCTGCGCCGCTTTATCGCTCGTATCGTTCACTGGTTACGCAGCCCGTCGAAGGCCGATTCGTTTGCCTTCGAAATTGTAGCAAAGCGAAAGATGTTTTCCGATCCGATAAATCATTTGCCCGTCAGATCGCCGCTACCACGCCGCGATAAGCGCACTGACCCCCCGCAGATTGCCGCGTTGATTCCAGCTCAACCGGTCCAGATCAGGTAGTCGAAGATTCGGTAGCCGCTCGAGCAATGCGCCGAGCGCGGACTCGAGTTCGATCAGCGCCAGGCGATATCCGAGGCAATGGTGGATGCCGGCGCCGAATGTTTGCGGGCGCCCCTGCTGCCGATCGAGATCGAGACGATCGGGTTCATCGAACCGGGCCGGATCGCGGTTGGCGGCCCCGAGCATCAGGAACACCATGGTCCCACGCTGCACAATCTCGCCATCGATTTCGACATCCTCCATGGCAGTACGCATGGTCATCTGGACGGAGCCGTCATAACGCGTGCATTCGAGCACGGCATTCGGCATTTTCTCCGGATGCCGCTTAAGCAAATCGAGCTGCTGCGGATTGCGATGCAGCGCGATCAACGCGTTGCCGATCATGTTCGACGTCGTTTCGTGGCCGGCGATGAACAGCAGGATGACGTTGGAGACGATTTCGTCGTGGGTCAGCGTGTCGCCCGCTTCTTCGACGCGCAGCAGCATGGAGATCAGATCGCTGCCGGGGCGCATGCGGCGGGCTTCGGTGGTTTGACCGAAATACTGTGCCAGTTCGTCATAAGCGGCGCTTGTCTGCGCCAGCGCTTCGGCATTCATCGGTGCGGGATCGAAGACCTTCGCCACTTTGCCGACGGTATCGCCGAGCGCCGTTGCTTCTTCCACGGGAATATCGAGCATCCGGCAGATGATGAGCAGCGGAAGCGGAAAGGCGAATTCGGCTACGAGGTCGGCCTGTTTGCGCGGAGCGAGTCCGTCGACCAGTTCATGGGCCGTGGCGAGTGCCAGTTCGCGCATCGTTTCGACCTGTCGCGCGTTGAATGCCTTCATCATCAGCGCTCGCACGCGCGTGTGCGCCGGCGGATTGAGCATTAAGAACATCCTGCCGACGCCCTGAAACAGCGGCATATTCGGACCATCGTCGCCATAACGCACGCGGACACTTTCCAAATAGCTCTTGCCCATCGACCTGTTTTGCAGCAGCGCATCGACAATGCCATAGCGCCCGGTCATCAACGCGTTCGGCGCGACGCGTACGAACGGGGCCTGTTCACGCAGTGTTTTGTAGAGCGGGTAGGGATCTTCGAGGAATGCGGGGGTGGACAGATCGGCTAGCTTCATCGAGGTTGGATGAAAAGGGATGGAGAACGTCACGCGGGCAGATGGCAATACGTGGCAACGATGAGCGCGATGATACCCGGCAAACGGTTCACTCGTTTTTCAAGCCATCGACAAATGCCGAAAAGCCGAGCCCGGTCTTGCTGTCCAACCGCGCTGCTCGATCGCCGATCGCGTCCCAATCGAGGTCGGGGCGGTCTTTCCAAAGTGCCATGACGCCTTGGACGGGCGAGATCGCAATGAATTTTCTGCACGTGAAGACGCTCGATACAGTCGACATGAATCGAGCGGCCCACTCGGCGGTCGGCTCGTAGACATTCACCGTCATCACACCGCCCGTGCGCAAGATTCGATGACATTCCCGGTAAAAGTCCGGCGTGTGCAACGCATCGACCGGGCGGTAGCCCTCGCCGAACGCATCCGACAGAATCAAGTCGCACTGTTCGTCGCCATGGTTTCGAACAAAGTCGGCGCCATCCTGGACCACTACACGCAATCGATCGTCGTCAGGGGGAAGCCCGAAATGCGTGCGCGCGAGTTCGACCACTTCTGCGTCTATCTCCAATCCAATCGTTCGCAGCTCGGGCAGGTATCGGTGAATGAATTTGGCCTGCTGGCCTCCGCCGAGTCCGATCAGCAACACGTCGGTCGCTGAGGGGATGAAGGCCAGCGGCAGCAACATCTTTCGCGTGTAGAGAGCGGGAAGATCGTTCGGCTGCGCGAGTTCCATGACCGTCATGGCACCGTTCTCGTCGTTCGCCAAATGCAGAAAGAGGCGCCCATCGCTCATCTGGACGCGATATTTCTCCGTCCTCTCCACACAGGAATCGTCAGCCATCGTTCGGTAGCCTCAGTCAGTGTTCGACATGAACGAACCCTAATCTGCGCGATGGATTGCTTCGCTGCCACGAGGCGAACATTGCGGTTCGTCAGCGAACCGGGCGCCAGCCGGAAGCGAGCAGCGTTTCCGACGCCTCCTTGACCTCCGCGATCGTCGTATCGCGCGTCGCCGCACGAATGCCCAATCCGAAGTGCCTCGCGACGCCTGCCGCCCGGACATCCGCCATGATCGATGCCGGCTGATCCGTCGCACGCCCGGGCCGCGTTTGCGCGTCCCTTACGGCTTGAACGAATACATGGCTGAGTACCGACATCGGGGAATAAGCCCCGCGGATTGTCTCGAAGTTCACGCCGGGTCGCGACGCTAAGCGGACCCATTTCGATGTCGTACGCCGCGCGGTATCTTCGAACGTCCGCATGATTCGCCGATCGTTTTGCATCGCATTCGCCATCTTCCCGACGCCGCTCGCAAACAACCGGGCGCTCGGCTGGGTCAGGGCAAGGTCCAGCGTGACATCGCCTATGACGACCGGCTGATACGGGCTGCCGTCCTGCGTAGGCGGCGAATTCGACGCGACATGCGGCCCCTGACGACGAGAGTCCTCGGCAAGTATTGCGGGCCCCTCCGCCCATGAGTCGAGAATCACCTGTTGTCCTGCGCCGCGCCTTCGTTCGACGTTCGCCCACGTATGTGGAAAAGGCGAATAGGCCCCGACGATCGTCAGCATCTCTCGTGCGCCCGCTTTTGGCGCATGCTGGACCAGCGACACATAGGCATGAGCGTCGCAGTATCCGCTTTCGTTCACGATGGAGCCGGCGGCGAGCGCCATGTAGGAACCCATGGCGGCGACACGGCCTGGGGCATCCCCAGTCAGGCCAGTGATCTCTTCTTGCGGCAGCGTATTCGATAGACGCACGCCGGCCGGGTCTTTGCTACGGCTCTGGAGCACCGATTGCAGCGCGCGCTGCCCTTCGAGTGCGGCCTGCGAGCGGCCCACCGCCACGAAATTCGTTTTCCGGTTGTCGTCGATGACGTTGCCGCGCCCTTTGCCGAGGATCGCCCTGGTTTCCGTCAGCGTGTCTTGCCCGTCGATCAGCGAGGCGGCGTCTTGCGCATCGATCGTTCTTCGAATGGATGCTCGCGCATACAAATATCCGGCGAGCGGTAGACGGGCACGGCCGATCGCCGGTTGCGCGATCTGGGAACCGGATTCGCCCTCGGTGCGATCCGCGCGGGGCCGCAGATTCTCGAAGACGGACGATGTCGCGGCACGCGCCGCGTTGCCGCCCACATGCTGCGCGACGGCGTTATCGATCGCCGGATTGCTGCTGCTCGTCTGTGAAGACGTAGCGCCTATTCTCTGCACATCAAGACTCCTTAGGACGGCGTCGGTCAAGCTGCCGCCCGGAGCCGATGGCCCGGCTTGCCGCGGGGGCGTGGGCTCGACGTGCAGCGCGGCGCAAGGCGTCCAACGTAGCTTTGAATAGTGTGTCTATCGTTTGCGCTCGGCGAAATAACGGAGAAAAACGCGAGATGACCGCGGTTGCAAACGCACCTCGACGACTGCCATTCGCCGAACTCCCATCTATTTCGCTCGTTGGCCCGAACGGACGCGTGCGCATTGCTAAGGTCGGTCCGTCATCGTTGTAGGCACCGGCCGTCAGCGCGGAGAAAAACATGAGCAAAGATGTGCGCCTTAGCTCTGCGCAACCTCTAACCAATGACGAATCCTCGATAACGAGCGAACGGCGGACTGCAGATAAGGGTGACGGGCGTTCATCGTCCCGGGCACGGAGCGTCTCATCGATGCTGGCGCGGCTCAATCCGCTGCGTCGCGCGGGCAAAAAAGCAGGTGCTGCCGAGAACCCTGGCCCGCTCGCTCAGCCAGTTGCGGCTGCCGCTCTCTTGCAGAGCCAGACGACCGGACGCCCTCGGGTTTCGCTACAAGATTTGCTTGAAGAAGAGGCGCGGCAAGGCACCGCACCTGCTGGAACGACCGGTGCTGCCGCCGAAGCGGAACAGGCGCAATCGGCCCATCGTTCGGATCTCATGACGCCGCAGGCAACGGCGCTCGGGCGCGGCACCGGTGGTCCGAGCCGGTCGCTCGATGTGCTCGCCGAGGACGATGAGGAGGAAGTCGACGATGACAGCGGCACCGAACACGGGCCACCATCCGCAGCCCCTTCGCCGACGCGCGACATGTCTCCACGCGAGGATTTCGGCCTCGCGGGTGGGGTGCATCTTCATCACGTCGAGCGACATGAGGAGCTCCCGCTAGCCGGCTATCTGCTGGCGCGCGAGATCGACGGCCGCGCCGTGCCGGAGCACGAGCTTGGGCGCCTGAGGTCCGCCCACGAAACCGTCGTGCAGACGCGCAAGCTGCTTCCATGGGGACGCGGCAACGTCCGTTCGGACGTCGAAGCCACCGATGGCGAGTCTCTCGTGCGAGCGTACCTCGCTCAGGAACTGGCCCAGGACCTGGCGAAAGGCAAGGCACCCGGATTCGAAGATGCACCGAACGTTGCAGGTGCGGCGATGTTCGCGCGGGCCGGTGTCTGCAGCAACCACGCTGCTGTCGCCATGCATCTGCACGCTGGGAAGCTGGATGCCCCGGACGAAGCCGTCCATTTCGCAGGGCGCCCGCTGGTCGACCATGCCTGGAGCGAATTGCGCAAGGGCCGGGGCCGCAAGAACGTGATCGTCATGGACGCCTGGGCGGAAGGTTCCGCGGTGTACGCCGAAGACGCGCGCCATACGCGCCTGGCGCTCGGCGTCAAGAGCTACGGCCGCTATGATGCTTCAAACGGTCCGGCCGCGGCCGACCGGGCCTTCGAGGCGGCGGCGAAACTCACCGAACTTGCGCCTCACGAAACGATCGATGAAATTCGTCACGCGCTCAAGGAGCAGCCGCCGAGCGACAACAAGATGCGCGACGCCCGAACGGTGCTGGACAAGCGGTTCACGCAGCGGGTCGAAAAGAAGATGGCCGCGCCGCTGACGGCGACCCAGGCCCAGCAGATCGGGCGCAATCGTTCGGGACTCGGCGGTGC
>NZ_DASXWY010000131.1:0-8336 GCF_036503415.1 Trinickia sp.
GGAGGTCTGCCCGGAGAATGTGTTCGAGGTCCGGCGTATCGATGAGGCCGATTATTTCCGCCTTGATTTGATGCATCGCCTCAAGCTACGCGTGCATGGAATGAAAGTCGCCTACACGCCGAACGCACATGCCTGCCGCTCGTGCGGTCTTTGCGTGACGGCATGCCCTGAACGCGCGATCAAGCTCGCCAAAACAGCATAGCGTTACACGTTTTCGCGGATGCCAGAGCCTGTTTAACGAGCCGTCTTCGGGGTGAAATCGATCCATCACGGCGACGATGGCGAGCCTCGGTGCCCGCCGCGTCCGCTAGAAGGTCAACACCACCCTGCCCGGCACGCGTAGCCCGCCCTCGACAGCCGCAACCGTCTCCACGGCCTGCGAAAATGCCCTTTCGAGTCCGATGGTGGGTTTCAAAATGCCTTGCGCCGCGAGTTCAGCGATTGCGGCGAGATGTCGGGTCGCCATCGTGGCGAACACCAATTTGTAGCGGCGCGTCAACAGGCCGCGCAAAAGCCGCCGCGGTGTCGGATTGATGTCCGCGAAGACGCCTCCCCGATTGAGCATCGACAGACCGAGCCCCACGTTCAGCGTGCCCGCAGTATCGAAAATCACATCGAATGGTCCGGCAGCACCCCACGCACTCGCATCGGTATAGTCGAAGACCGACTCCAGGCCCGCCGCACGAGCACGCTCCATCGACGCTTGGCTACACGTGCCCGCCACTTGCGCACCTCGAGCGATAGCCAGTTGCACCGCCATTAGGCCGACTGCCCCGGTGCATCCGTTGATCAGCACGCGGGTACCGCGCGACACCCGCCCCTTCAGCAGCAGCGCCGCCCATGCCGTCGCACAGGGGATCGGCAGACACGCCGCTGCTTCGAACGAAAGTTGCGAGGGCTTCTTCACGAGATTGCCCTCGCCCGTGACCAGCACCTCGGCGAACGCCCCGGGATGTTTGATCGCCATGGTGCCCAGCACTTCATCGCCCACGCGGAAGGCGGCAACGCCCTCGCCCAGCGCAACGACAACGCCCGAAAAGTCGGATCCCATGCCCTTGGGAAATCGCCTATCCATGACGAGCCGCATGGCGCCTTCGCGTTGCTTCCAGTCAAGCGGATTGATGGCTGCGGCCCTCACACGAACTGCCACTTGCCCCGCCCGCGGCTGCGGCACAGCGCATTGCCCGATGTGCATCGTGTCCGCGTTGCCGTAGCGATCGAATTGAAGTCGATTCATGCATACCTCTAAATTTGCACTGAGTGCATTACAATAATTCACTCAGTGCAATATTGCAAGCGATGCAGGCCGTCTGCTACGATGGCGCCCATGCAGACCAAAACTGTCGAACCGAACGAATGGCAGCCAGAGGGGCTGCGTGAAAGAAAGCGCCGCGATACCCTGCAGCGGATTACGCAGGTCGGACTCGATCTTTTTCTCGCCGCCGGTTACGAAGCGACCACGCTCGACGACATTGCCGCTGCCGCTGGCATCTCGCGGCGCACCTTTTTCCACTACTTCAAATCGAAAGACGAAATCCTGCTCGCGTGGCAGATGGGAATGGGCGACGCGGTGCGCGACGCCGTGCTGGAAGCTTCGACCGATCAATCGCCGCTGGAGGCGTTGTGCGGCGCCCTTCGGAAGCTGGCTTCGTATTTCGACACGGACACCGCGATCGGCATCGCCCAAGTGCTTCGCTCGAGCGACCAGTTGCGCGCCGCCAATCAAGCGAAGTACACACACATCGAGCACTCCGCATTCGAGTCGCTGTGTCGGCTCTGGCCGGGCCGTAGCCGGCGCGGACCGCTTCGAATGGCAGCCATGGCCGGCGTCGGCGCGTTCCGGGTGGCGATCGACGAATGGATCGACGAAGGCGGAAAGGGAGCGTTGACCAAGCGCATCGAGAAGGCGTTCGATGACTTGCGCGCTGCGCTTCACGGTGGTTAGCGCGCCTGCGATGAAGCGAATGAGGCAATCTGCTCGGAATAAGCGCGTCGAGTGACGCACGCGCCCTGCCCGGACAGCGGCGGCCTTACTTCGCCACCGCGAGCCCGACGTACTCGTTCGTGTACGTCCTGCTCAGGTCGATATGTTTACCCTTGACCGCGGGATTGATCGTCGAAAGGACTCGAAGAACGTTTTCAGGTCCACCCGTCGGCATCTTGCCATCGGCTGTATACATCGACAAGGTCGATTTCAAGGCCCGTACATACAGTGCCTTGTCGCCGCCGTAGTAGTCCTTCGGCATTTTGTCCGCAATCTCTTCCGCGGAATGAGAATGGATGTATTGCATCGTTCGGACCATCGCGCGCGCCAATGCCGCCGCCTGCTGCTGATGCGATGCCAGCCAGCGCGCATCCACGTATAAGCCCGTGAAGGGATAAATCCCGCCGAGCGCTTCGCGGGTTCCGTCCACCGTACGCAAATCGACCATGACGGAAGCGTCGCCCTGTTCAAGCAATCGCGATACCGTGGGCTCTGTCGTCATGCCCGCATCGATGCGGTGCTGACGGACAGCGGCGATGAACGAGTTGTCAGCGCCAACTGGCAGCGTCGAATATTGCTGTTGTACGACACCGCTTTTCAGCGCCATGTATCGCGTCAGGAAGTCTGTCGACGATCCCAAACCCGTGACGCCCAGTGTCTTACCCTTTGCATCGGCCATGCTCTTCATCGGCGAAGACTTCGACACGACCTCCACCTCGCCCGGAACCCGGAGGAAGGTCACGATCGACCGCACTTCCTTGCCTTTGCTCTGCAGGTCGATCGTATGGTCATAGGCGCCTGCAACGGCTTGCACCGCGCCGGAGAGCAACTCGTTTTCGGCATCGACGCCCGAGGGTTGTGAAAGAAGTTCCACATTGAGTTTCTCGTCCTTGAAATAACCCAATTGGTCGGCAAGCTTCACGGGCAAATAGATGAACTTCGAGATGCCCCCCACCATGATGGAAAGAGGCTGCGCATCGTCCGCCCGGGCGTTGCCGAGCGCGAGCGCACCCAACAGCGCCGCGGCAATGCAAAACACACGCTTCTTTAATTGCTTCATCATTTTTTTGTCTCTGTTAGTGACTGTGATTGGCAACGGCGCCGGTGGTCTCGGCCGTGTTCCGCTCGTCAACGCGGATGAAGAACGTCATCAGGAACGAGGCAACCAGCAATGCAGCGAGGAACAGCAGCCCATGGGTAGCGCTGTGCCCCGAGCCCTTGATGTAGCCGATCGCAAACGGTCCGACGAAGCCGCCCAGATTCCCCACGGAATTGATGACTGCGATCGACACCGCCGCTGTGGAACGGGTAAGAAACAGCGTCGGCAGCGCCCAAAACGGTGACTTGAATGAATAGAGCCCCGCGAGGCTCAGGCTGATCATCGTGATGGACACGTACGGATTGGTCGACAGCCCCGCCCCCAGCAACGCCACCGCGGAGACCGCCAGGGGAATGGCCGAATGCAGACGCCGCTCGTTGCGGCGGTCCGAACTGCGCGACCACCTGATCATGACGATCGTCGCGAATAAGTATGGCACCATGGCAATGAGCCCGACCTGCGTGTGACTGAGCGACTTCGAAAAACCTTTGATGATCTGCGGCATCCAGTACCCGACGCCAAGACTGCCGCATTGATAAACGAAGTAGATGAACGACAGGTACAGCACTTTCGGATTGGCCATCGCCTTCAGCGAACCGAAATGCTTGGCGTCTGGACGTGCCTTTCTATCGTTTTCCAACTCGTTCAGCAGCCAGTCCCGCTCTTTCGGTTCGAGCCATTTCGCATCTTGCGGACGGTTCGTTAGATACGTAAAACACATGAAACCGCCGATCAAGGCCGGCGCGCCTTCGAGCACCAACATCCATCGCCACCCGCTCCAGGCGAACCAATGAACGTTGTCCATGACCCATGTGCTCAGCGGAGCGCCGATTACGTACGAGATCGGAATCGCCGCCGTAAAGAGAGCAACCGTCGTCGCGAGTTCTTTGGCGCGGAACCAATACGTCAGATAGACGATGATGCCTGGAAAGAAGCCCGCCTCGGCCACGCCCAGCAAAAAGCGCAAGACGTAGAGCTGATTCGCACTCTGTACAAATGCCGAAGCGATCGACACGATGCCCCACGTGATGAGGATTCGCGCGATCCAAACGCGAGCGCCGTACTTGTTCAGCAGCACGTTGCTGGGCACCTCGAACAGGAAGTATCCAATGAAGAAGATGCCCGAGGCGAAGCCGAAGGCTTCGCTGCTCAGCGCGAGCTCCGTGTTCATTTGCAGCGCTGCGTAGCCGATGTTGGCGCGATCCAGATACGAAACGATATAGAGAATGAAGACGAACGGAATAATTCGCCACCCGATTTTGCGCACGGTGGCTCGTTCGTCGATGGCAGTTATTGCATGCATGTGTGTCTCCGCCGGCGGATGCCGCCGGCCGCTTTGGAACAAGTATTCGGAATTACGCCTGGTGCTGCGAGAACACCATGCATACGGGACTACCCGATTCGATGGAAAACCCGGTCGGCTCGAGTTGGCCCGTCGTTGAATCGATCGAAAACGCTACGATGCTGTCGCTGTCTTCGTTCAACGCATACATGTACCGGCCGTCGGGCGTACAGGTCATGAACCGCGGCGTGCGGCCGCCCGTCGGTTGGGCGCCGCTAAACTTCAGATGGCCAGTGGATTGATCGATCCGGAATACGGCGATGCTGTCGCATCCTCGATTCGACGCATAAACGAAGCGTCCCGCGCGATCGACCTCGATTTCAGCGGCTCGGCTGTTGCCCGTGAACGTATCCGGCAGCGAGGACATGACCTGCAACGGTATCAGCGCCCCGCTTTCATTCGCATAGCGGTATGCCGTAACGGTCGAATCCAGCTCGTTGACGACATACGCAAACGCGCCGTTCGGATGAAATGCCACGTGTCGCGGTCCGGCGGCTTCCCGCGAAGCGACGAACGCAGGCATGGCCGGCCTCAACCGCCCATCCTCGAAACGAAACGAAAAGATGCGGTCCAGACCTTTGTCCGGAACGATCACGAACTTGCCGGTGGGATCGAATCGATTGAAGTGCGGCTTGGCCTGTTGCTGCTCGACACGATGAGGGCCGACGGGACCTTCGAGACGAACGAGTTGCATCACTTCCCGCAGCGATCCGTCAGCCGCGATCGGCAGCACTGCCAAGCTTGCGCCGATGTGATTGGAAACCACGACATAGCGGCCTGACGGGTCGATAGCAAGGTGGACCGGATTCTTGCCCTGGGTGCTTTGCCGGTTCAAAAACGTGAGTTCACCCGACGCTTTGTCCACACCGAACGCACTGATGTCGCTTTGGTCGCCATGCACGGCGTAGAGTCGCTCGCCATTCGCGCTAATGACAAGAAACGATGGATTGACAAGGTTCTTCAAAAGTTGGACGCGTTCGAGCGCCCCTGTCTCGGCGTCGACCCGATAGACGCTGATGCCCTCGCCTCGGGCGTTTCGCTCGCGGGTCGTACGCGAGCCGACGTAAGCAAACATGGATGTCCTTCCTTTCGTATGCGTCCCGGGTTTGCACTAGATTGCATTTGTACGCGATAACATGCAACAATGCAGTTATGGAAAACACCGATCACTCCACGGAAGCCAGCTTGGACGTCGACGGCAAGTCGTACCGCCACGTCGATCTGCCGGGCTGGTTCGGCGACACGCTGCGTGATTTGCCCGTCGTGCTACGCCTGTTGCTCGAGAACGTCGTCCGGAATACCGACGGCGACGAACGACGGCAGGCCGTCGAGGGCATTCGCGGCTGGATCGCTCGCGGTACGAGCGAAGCGGAGATTGCCTTTCAGCCTAATCGCGTCCTCATGCATGACACGACGAGCACGCCCGCCCTCGTCGACATTGCCGCCATGCGAGACGCGCTCGCCGAAGCCGGCGCCGACCCTGCGTTGCTCAATCCGGTGCTGCCGGTCGATTCTTCAGTCGATCACTCGCTCGCCGTCGAATACTTCGGGCAGCGCGACGCCGCACCGCTGAATCTGCAGCTGGAGCTGCGGCGCAACAACGAGCGCTATCGATTCCTGCGCTGGGCGTCGAAGGCGCTCAAGGGTGTTCGTATCCATCCGCCCGGCACGGGCATCATGCATACGATCAACCTCGAGCAACTGGCGACCGTAGTGACGACGTTCGAGCGTGACGGCGAACGATGGGCCGTGCCCGATACACTGATCGGCACGGACAGCCATACGCCGATGATCAATGGCATCGGCGTGCTTGGGTGGGGCGTGGGCGGTCTGGAAGCACAAACGGTCATGTTCGGCATGCCGGTCATGCAGCGTATTCCCGACGTGATCGGCGTGTGTTTGACCGGTGCATTACAGGCTGGGGTGTTAGCTACGGATCTCGCGTTGACCGTCACACAACGCCTTCGTGCAATCGGCGTATCGGGCGAGTTCGTCGAATTCTTCGGGCCCGGTGTGGCAACCCTGAGTGCGGGCGATCGAGCCGTCGTGGCCAACATGGCGCCCGAATACGGCGCATCGACCGGCTATTTTCCCGTGGATCAACGCACGCTCGACTATCTGCGGTCGACCCATCGTTCCCCACAATTGGTGCGGCTCGTCGAAGCGTTCACGCAACGGACAGGCCTTTGGTTCGATCCTCACGCCACCCCTCGCTATACGCGCACGATCGAGATCGACCTCGCCGGCATCGGCATGCATATCGCCGGCCCGCGCCGGCCGCAGGACTTGCACGCCTATTCCGAGACCAAAGCGTTGCTATCGACGCTCGGCTTCGAACCGTCGCAACTGCACCCTGTCATGCCGAAGCATCCGGTCGCGATCGCCGCGATCACGAGTTGCACGAACACGTCCGATCCCGCGTTACTTGTCGCCGCGGGCCTGCTGGCTCGGAAGGCCCGAGCCACGGGGCTCAAACCGCCGGCGTGGGTCAAGACCTCGCTGGGCCCGGGTTCTCCTGCCGCGGCGGCATACCTCGAACGCGCCAACCTGATTGACGATTTGTCGGCCGTCGGCTTCGATATCGTCGGGTACGGCTGCACAACCTGCATCGGCAATTCGGGGCCGCTCACCGAATCAATCCGCGCCGCCATTGCAAACAACAGCGTCTATCCTGTCGCCATGCTGTCGGGCAATCGCAACTTCCCCGGCCGCATTCATCCTGAACTCGACCTCGGGTTCATCATGTCGCCGCCGCTCGTCATCGCCTTTGCTCTCGCAGGCACTGCCGAGATCGACCTCGGCCGCGAGCCCATCGGGCAAAACGGTGAAGGCAAACCCGTCTACTTGCGGGACATCTGGCCGACTCGTGAGGAAGTCGCGGAACTCGTTGCCACAGCGGCGGACCCACAAGACTACCCACGCGCGTTCGCGCTCGCCAGCGCCAATCCCTCGTGGCACGACCTGGACGCGCCCGATGCCGCCCGGTTCCCGTGGGACCCGACATCGACGGCGTTGCGCAGGCCACCGTTCGCATCGGCGACCGAAGGGACACAGTTGGGGCGCTATAGTGCTTTTCCACTGCTCGTGCTTGGCGACGACGTCACGACCGACCACATTTCACCCGCGAGCGCGATTCCGAAGGACAGCTATGTCGCCGATTTCCTGGTCTCTCGCGGCGACGATCGCAACGATCTGAACGTGTTTGCATCGCGACGCGGCAACTGGGAAGTGATGGTTCGGGCGGCCTTCTTCAATCGAACGATCGTCAATCGTTTGGCTCCGGGCCTGCCGGTCGCCCATACGCTGCATGTACCAAGCGGCGACGTCATGCCCTTGTTCGAAGCCGCGCAGCGCTACCGGCAAGATGGCGACTCGGTCGTGCTCGTAGCGGGCGAACGGTACGGAACGGGTTCCTCGCGCGACTGGGCAGCCAAAGGGCAACGATTGCTCGGCATCCGCGCCGTGCTGGCCGTCAGCTTCGAGCGCATTCATCGATCGAACCTGATCGGCATGGGCATCCTGCCACTGCGTTTCCCGGCGGGCACAAGCCCCCACACGCTGGGATTACAACGTGGCGACAAACTGGAAATCGACGCGCCGGCTGATATGCTGTCACCTCGCTGCAAGGTACCGGTGCGCATCGTTCGCGCGAATGGAAGCGTGCAGCCTATTGAAGCGACGGCAGCCGTCGAAACGCGCCTCGAATGCGAGTTGTTGCGCTCGGGAGGTGTCATCCCGCTGATCCTGCACAATAGCTTGGCGAGGCAGAAAGCGTGAGACGGGGTCGCCACGGAGCGCGAAGGGCATCATTCCATGATCGACAGATCCATTGCGACGCAAATCGTTGAACTGATCAAGACCGAAGGGCTCGATGTCGGCGAGCCTCTGCCAGCGCAGATGCGCGCCGATCG
>NZ_DASXWY010000132.1:0-21217 GCF_036503415.1 Trinickia sp.
GGAGCCGCCGCCCTCGGATAGGGCTTTCCCGGCTTATGCGAATCTCGCATAGGCACATGTCGGAGCCGCATCGCCGGCTTTTTTGACCCGCCTACCATCCGTTCGTGTGCTGAACGCGACGCCTTGGCCCAGCGTCCGCTCAGCCTTCTCCGCGCGAGCCGGTCGTCCTGCGACGCTGCCGCGCCAACCACGGACGGACCCATGAAAAATCGACTTACCCTCAGCATCGCAGCCGGCATGCTCCTCGGCGTCATCGCCGGCTATCTTTGTCATACGGGCTTTTCGGATGCGGCCACGCTGAAGACCGTCGCCGGATACTTCTCGATCGTCACCGACATTTTTCTTCGGCTGATCAAGATGATCATCGCGCCGCTCGTCTTTGCCACGCTCGTATCGGGGCTCGCCGGTATGGACGGCGGTCAGGATGTCGGCCGCATCGGCCTGCGCTCGATCGGCTGGTTCGTCTGCGCCTCCCTGGTCTCGCTGAGTCTCGGACTCCTGATGGCCAACGCATTGCAGCCGGGTGCCGGTCTTCACCTGATCGCGGGCGCCGGCGAAGTCAGCACCGGGCTCAACACATCGGCACTGAACGCCAAAGACGTGATCACGCATGCATTTCCGACGAGTCTTGTCGACGCGATGGCGCGCAACGATATCTTGCAGATCCTCGTATTCGCTATTTTTCTCGGTCTCGCGCTGGGCGCGCTCAAGCGTGATGCCCGCGTCGCCATCGTCATCCAGGCGATCGACGGAATGGTCCCCGTCATGTTGCGACTGACCGATTACGTCATGCGCGCCGCGCCGTTCGGCGTCTTCGGGGCCATCGCTTCGGCAGTCACGCTACGCGGTCTCGACGTGCTCTATACCTACGGGAAGCTCATCGGCTCGTTCTATCTGGGGCTGTTCGCGCTGTGGGCCATTCTGATCGGCCTCGGTTATCTCTTTCTCGGGCGGCGTATCGGAGCTTTGCTCAAAGCGGTACGCCAGCCGGCGATGCTCGCGTTCTCGACGGCCAGCAGCGAAGCAGCGTATCCGGCCCTGACCGAGCAACTCGAGAAATTCGGCGTCGATAAAAAGGTGGTCGGCTTCACGCTCCCGCTGGGCTACGCGTTCAATCTCGATGGCTCGATGATGTATCAGGCGTTCGCGGCCATTTTCATTGCTCAAGCGTTCGGCATTCAGATGCCGCTCTCGCAGCAGATATTCATGTTGCTGATTCTCATGCTGAGCAGTAAAGGCATGGCGAGCGTGCCGCGCGGATCGGTGGTCGTCGTGGCTGCCGTTGCGCCGCTTTTCCATCTGCCTGCCGCCGGCGTGGCGATGGTCCTCGCCATCGACCAGGTGCTCGATATGGGCCGTACCATGACCAACGTCATTGGCAATAGCGTTGCGACGGCTGTCATCGCCAAATGGGAAAAGGCGCGTCCCGGCACATCGGACGAAACCCAATTCGATCGGCACGCGGCAGAAATACGATGATCACTCGAATGCCGGAAAAGCGACGCAAATATGGGGTCATCGGGGGCCTGGGCCCGTTGGCCGGCGCCGACGTTTTCTTCAAGCTTGCCCAGGCAACGCCCGCCGCGTCCGACGCCGATCATGCCGACGCGATATTCGAGCAGTATCCGTTCCGGTGTTCCGGCACAGGCAGTGCCGCGACAACCGCACGCAAGCTCTATATCTTCGACATGATTCGCGATTTCGAAAAACGCGGCGTGACGACGATCGTACTGCCATGCTTTCTCAGTCATACGTTCATCGACGAACTGAACGAGAACACGAATCTGCGGATTGCCAACATCGTCGAGGCGGTCCGCAGCCATGTACGGAACGAGCACCCCCATGCCCGGCGTATCGGGGTTTTGGCATCCGATTACACGCGCGAACATCGATTGTTCGAACGATACTTTGGCGCGCCGCGGTTCGAAGTGCTGCACCCGCGGTTGCACGAGGGGATCGATCTCGTGACGCAAGCCGTCTACGGACGCGACGGCATCAAACGCGGCAATCTGCACGGACGTCCGGTCGAACTGCTGCGCCGCGCATGCCTGGACCTCGCGGACCAGGGTGCGGAGGTCATCGTGCCCGGCATGACGGAGATTCCGCTTCTCCCGGATTCGATCGCGGCCGGCGCCGTCCCGGTCATCGATTCCAACATGGCGTATGCGCAATACATCGTGTCGGGATGCCTCGATTCACCGTCGCCGGTGTTCAAGGTCGGGGTAGTCGGCGGGGTCGGGCCGGCCGCCACCGTCGATTTCCTGAACAAGATCGTCCGCCATACGCCGGCCTCGCGCGATCAAGACCATATCAAGCTGCTGGTCGAGCACAACCCGCAGATTCCGGATCGGACGGCGAACCTGATCGGCGACGGCGCCGACCCGACCGTTTCTCTCTATGCGACATGCAAAAAGCTCGAGGACGGGGGAGCGGACATCATCGCGATTCCCTGCAACACCGCCCACGCGTTCGTCGATCGAATCGAGCCGTATCTCGGGATACCGATCGTGAACATGCTGAGTGTCACGGTCGACTATCTGCGCGAGACGTTTCCCTCTGTGCGCAATATCGGCGTGCTGGCCACCTCGGGCACGATCGAAAGCGGTGTCTATCGGACAGCGCTCGCGGCGTCCGGGTTGAATCAGGTTGCGCCCGAGCCGGCACTCCAGGCGCGCGTGATGGCCGCCATCTACGGCGAGAAAGGGGTGAAAGCGGGCTTTACGACCGGCCAATGTCACGACGACATTCGCGCGGCCATCGAGGGGCTGCTCGACGCAGGCATCGAAGTCATGATTCTCGGATGCACCGAGCTTCCGTTGCTGGTGCCCAGCGGCGTATTCATCGGCCGAGCGGGGCGGCGTGCGCAACTCGTGGATCCCACAGAGGTGCTCGCCCGGCGCTGCATCGCCTATGCGGGGCGGGTTGCCGATTGAGGCGGGCAACCGCGCCGCCGGAGGCGAAGGCCGATCGTCCGATAGTAGAATGGGCGGCGTTGCGCCGACCCATCCCCCGCTTTTCGGATACCGCTTGCCATAGTGAACGCCTCCCTTGAACAACTGCAGGCCGGACAACTCATCGGAGCCCGTGAACTGAAGCTTGGTTGCGGGCTGACCGAGTTCCCGCGCGAAATTTTCTCGCTTGCCGAGACGCTCGAAGTCCTCGACCTTTCGGGAAATGCACTGTCGACGCTGCCCGACGATTTGCCCCGGCTAACGAAACTGCGCATCCTTTTCGCCTCGAATAACCGCTTCACCGAATTGCCCGATGTCCTTGGCGAATGCCGGCAACTCGGCATGGTCGGCTTCAAGGCGAACCGGATACGCCGCGTGTCGGCCAAATCGCTGCCGCGTGAGCTGCGCTGGCTGATTCTGACGGACAACGAGGTCGAGGTGCTGCCAGCCGAACTTGGACAGTGTTCGCTGCTGCAAAAGTTGATGCTTGCGGGTAACCGGCTCAGCGCGCTGCCAGACGAAATGGCTGCCTGCACCCGGCTCGAACTTCTGCGTCTTTCGGCGAATCGGCTGGCAGCGCTACCCGAATGGCTCGCCGACTTGCCGCGCCTGTCGTGGCTGGCCTACGCCGGCAACCCGTTCGGCGCATCGCTCGAAGCAGCGGCCTCGGCCGAAACGACGATCGCCGATATTCACTGGGAATCGCTCGTCCTCGATGAAAAGCTCGGCGAAGGCGCGTCGGGCATCATTTATCGCGCCAAGCTGCTTGTTCAAGGTGAGGAGCGCGATGCGCGATCGGTCGCGGTGAAGCTTTTCAAAGGCGCGGTCACGAGCGACGGTTTGCCGGACCGTGAGATGGCCGCGTGCATTCATGCGGGACGCCACGCGAATCTGATTCCTGTGCTCGGTAGGGTAACGGGCCACCCCATGGGCCAGCACGGCCTGGTCATGGAGCTGATCGACCCTGCGTTCGCCAATCTGGCGGGGCCGCCGAGCCTTGATTCCTGCACACGCGACATATATCCGGCCGATGTGCGGTTCGATGCAGCGGCGGCATGCGATATCGCCTATGGCATTGCGTCGGCTGCTCGACATCTGCATGAGCGCGGCATCATGCATGGCGATCTCTACGCGCACAACATCTTGCACCGCGGTGGCGGACGGGCGTTGTTGGGAGATTTCGGGGCGGCGTCTTTGTACGACACCGCGGATCGAAGACTTGGGTCGGCGTTGCAACGGCTGGAGGTACGGGCATTCGGCTATTTGCTCGAAGAGCTGATCGCATGCTGCACCGAGCGAACGGCGCCTCTGGCGAGCGGACTCGAAGCGCTCGCGGCGGCGTGTCTGAGCGAAGACGCCGCGAGCCGGCCTTCGTTCGAGGCGGTCGTTTCCGAATTGCAGCGCTGCACGCGTGCGACGCCCCGGACTACGGCGTAACGCTGCTGGGCTCGGATTAATGCGTTCGCCGGTCATACCATCAACGTCACCCCCGCCCAAACGATCAACACCGCACCCAGCGCGCGTCCCACGTACTCGCCGCCAGGCAAAAGCTTTTCCACGAACACAAAAAACGACAGCGCCGCAATCCAGACGAGATTCATGATTCCGCCAACGAACAGCAGCGCCATCAGCATCCAGCAGCACCCCACGCAATAAGCGCCGTGGCGCATCCCGAGCATCAAACTGCCGAAGACACCGGGGCGCCAATGCGTCATGAGGAAATTCACCGGCGACCGGCATTGCGCGAGGCATGCACGTTTGAATGGCGAGAATTGATAAAGCCCGGCAGCAACCAGCACGATCGCCGAAAACAACGCACTCCGCGACCAAAGCATCATGTCGGACATGAGCCCTGTCGGCTGCAAAATGTTCTGCAGCAACGCCATGCCGATCGAGAATGCGAGCCACGTCGCCAGATAGCCGGCCAACAGCATGAGCGAAGGCACCGCCGTACCCGTCCCGGCAGCGCCGTAGTGCCGTAATACGCGTCGATACAACAGGACGAGCGGCGCGGCACTGGGCGTCATCATCGCGATCATCATCGTCCACCACATGAGAATCGCGGTCGGCAAGGAGGGATCCATGCTGCCCGCGCGATCGGTCAAGAGATGGGGAAACAGTGCGATCGAAGTCATGCGCAGCGCGGACATGCCCATGCCCGCGCCAGACCAGAGATAGGACCACGACAACGCGACAACCGCAATCAAGCCGAACGCGGTAATGGAGCGCTCGCGCCGAAGCAGATCGTCGATACGGCTCATGCGGCAGCGCGATGCCGGATCAAGCCCTTGTTGTTCATGTGCAGCCGCGCGAACTGCGCGTAAGTGCCCTTGAAATCGAGCGTGATATTGCCCTCGGAGCGGCCCGCGCCCGAGCCGATCTCGGCCAGCTCATACTCGAAACCTTGCGGTAGATCGATCCGGGCGCGATGCTCGGCGCCGGTCACGATATTGCGAATCGGCTCCCCAGCGAGATCGAATACCCCGTCGACATGAACGCGCCCACGCCTGGCATCGACATCCACGTCGAACTCGATCTTCGTGAAGATCGGATCGAATGCCTGCTCGAGCGTCGAAGCGTAGACCGAGAACATCGTTGCGAACGGCTCGGTGTCCTGCCCCGTCATGATTTTCAGGATCGCTTCGCGTTGCTCGGGGCTTGTCCGCTCGTCGACGACCGGCTGGCATTTCCCCTTACCCTCGTGAATGGGCCCTGGCCACTGAAAAACGACCGCGATCTTGACGCCGTCAAGGTGCACGTCGCCGTAATAACCGCTGCTGATGGAAATGGCCCCCATCGCTTCGCAAAAGCCATGGGTAGGCGTTGCGCTGAACTGGCAAGGGCAACCGTATGAACAATTGCAGCTGATTAATTCGGTGCCTTCGATTTCCCACGGGATCATGATCGCCCCCCTTTCTTGTCTCGAGCGACGCGTAGCTCGAGTAGCTGGTTGGAATCTAGTTCCCCCCGGGACGAAGTCAAGGTCACAACACCGATTACATCGGCCACTCCGTGAGCAGCCGTCCGGCGCCCGCCTGCTCGCCGAAGCTCGGCCATACGAGCACTTCGAACTGCCCGGGCGCAACGGGCTGCGAATATAGGAAACCCTGGGCAAAGTCGCACCCGATGGCACGCAGAAAATCGCGTTGCTCCGTCGTCTCCACGCCCTCCGCAATGACTTGCAATCCCAGCTTGTGCGCCAGGACCACCATGGCCTCGCAAAGCGCCTGATTGTTGCCGTCGAATCCAACGTTGTGAACGAACGACCGATCGATCTTCAGGTAATCGATATCGAATCGCTTCAAATAAGCCAATGACGAATAGCCGGTGCCGAAGTCGTCGATCGACACGCGGATTCCGGCGTCGCGGAACGTCAAAAGCTTTTCGTTGAGCTCGGCATCGAGCAAGAGACCCTCGGTGATTTCAACGGCGATGCTTTGACCGGGCATGCCTTCCTGCGCGAGATAATCCGACCAGTGAGCGCAAACCTGGCTGTCTTGTCGAATCTGCACGGGCGACATGTTGACGCTGATCTGAAAGGCCGGGTCGAAGCGGTCGCGCCATTGCCGCGCGCACTGCACCGCCTGTTTGAAGACCCAATCGCCGATCGCGACGATGAGGCCCGTTTCTTCGGCCAACGGAATGAAGTCGTGAGGGCTCACCATCCCGCGCTCGGGATGCAGCCAGCGGATCAGCGCCTCCGCCTTGCGGATCTCCCCCGTCGCGAGATCGACGATCGGCTGATAGTAGACCTGGAACTGATTGCCCTGGATCGCGGCCCGTAGATCGCTCGTCAAGCGAAGGCGCTTTTGCGCGGCGACGCGCAGATCGGGCGTGAAGTAGCCCACGCGGTTGCGCCCGGCATTTTTAGCCGAGTACATGGCCTGATCGACATTCTTGAACAGCACGTCGAGCTCGGCCGCATCGTCCGGATAGATCGTCACGCCGATGCTCGCCGAAATGAAAGCCTCGTCCGAACCCAGATCGAATGGCTCGACCAGCTTCTCGATGATCGCGCCGGCAATCGCTCCGACACTTGCCGTGTCGTCGAGTCTAGGCAAAATGATCGTGAATTCGTCGCCGCCAAGACGGGCGACCGTATCCGAGTCCCGGACACACGAGCTGATTCGCCGGGCGGCCTCGATCAGCAAAACATCCCCCTTGTCGTGCCCGAGAGAGTCGTTGACCTCCTTGAAGCGATCGAGGTCGATCAACATCAACGCCATTTGCTTGCCGCAACTTTCGGATAACCGCGCCTCGTGCTCCAAGCGGTTATGAAACATCTGACGATTGGGCAATCTGGTCAGGGCATCGAAATTGGCTTGCTTCCAGATGGTTTCCTCGAACACCAAGCGGTCCGACAGATCGCGGCCGATGGCAAGCACGGAACTGACGTTGCCCGAGGAGTCGATTTCCGGCGTCAGAGAAATGTGCGAGCATTGCTCCCGCCCATTCTCGCCCGTCCATTTCAATTCGAATTGCGTCCTTTTCCCGGACGAAATCGCTTCGCCTATCTTGTATTCGTAGCGCAGCGTGTCCGCGCCGCCCGGAAATTCGGAGGGCCGCTTGCCGAGCGCTTCTTCGAGCGTGCATCCAGCCATCGCGCAAAAGGCCGGATTGGCGTAAGTGCGGCGGAAATCCCGGTCGTAGCGAGTGATCGTGTCAGGCGAGTTTTCGATGAGGGTCCGAAAAGCCCGCTCCCGCCTCGTTAGCGCTACCGTTCTATCAGCGACGGTCTCCTCGAGAGATGCGTTGATTTCATTGATCTTCTGGATTTTCTGGCCGATCGCGGCGCTCATCCGTTCGAACCGTTGCGCCAATCTTCCCAACTCGTCGACGCGACGCGCATCGCCGCTTGCCTGCGCCAACGCGTCGGCGCCCGCCCCTGCCTCGTTGCCCGTATCGTCCATCTTGCGTACGAGCTCGTTCAGCGGCCCTGTAATGCTGTGCGAAATGAAGTAGGCGAGAAAAATCGAAAGCAAAAGACCCGATATGCCGACCAGGATGATTTCGTTGCGGGCCGACTGCGCCTCCCCAGTCAGCTTCTGTTCCGCAATCGCACTGATGACGAACCACGAAGTACCGGGAATTCCCGTGTACGTGGCAAGGTAGTGGCCGCCACCGTTGCCTGTGAAATCGATGAAACCGTTCGAGCTGCGATTAGGTTGCCGGTTGGCTATCTTCTTGACCAGCTCGGGCGGAGCCAGGCCACCGAGGTCGCTCGAACCTCCGCCCGCGCGCAGAACGATGCGATTGTCGCCGGCATCGAAAACGCAAATCTGGGTTCCGCTGCCTACGGCAAATTCGTTGAAGATCGCCGAGAAGTGTTCGGGACGAATGATGAGAACCAGGCTGCCGATCTGGTGATTGCCGCTTTTACCGATAATGGCTCGCGCCATGGCGAGATCCCGCCGCCCGCTGCCGATGTCGTGGCTGCCCCAGTACGGACGCCCGTTGAGGCTGCGGGCGCGCTCCACCAAGTGCATCACGTCGTGGGTCAGCAGCGCGAATGCCTGCGTGTCCATGATGCGATCGCGATTGTCGAGCAGATACTTCTGGTTGATGAAATCCATCGAGCCATAGCGTTCCAGCAACAGCTTCGTGACCCGCTCCCGCGCCTCGCTTTGTTCTTTCGCCGAACCGCTGACGGCTTTTACGAGGCTATCCTGGACCTTGTCCGACAGCATGAGATGAGTGCTTTCGGTCTCGATCTGCGCCATCTCCAATTCGATATTCTTCGATACCTGCCTGACCGCCTCCTTCGAAAAGATCTCCGCCTTCTCCTTGATTGCGGCCGTGGATTCGGCATAGGAGATGTAGCCCGAAATCAGCAAAGGCAGCAGTGAAAGCAGGACGAATGCCGTCATCAGCCGGTAGCGGATCTCGACGCGGCGCAGTACATCCAGCGAAAGGTAGGCGAACACGCGTCGCAGCGG
This sequence comes from Trinickia sp., assembly GCF_036503415.1. Classification (GTDB taxonomy): domain Bacteria; phylum Pseudomonadota; class Gammaproteobacteria; order Burkholderiales; family Burkholderiaceae; genus Trinickia. Next base: position 8,888 of record NZ_DASXWY010000132.1, read on the forward strand.
AACGATGATTGGGTTCATTTATAGTGCATCGTTGCCTGATTCTTGACCGACTGGTCGAGGAGCGTCGCCGCTTCCGTGGCCGTCGTCTTTCCGAGTAGCACATCCTGCATCAGCCGATGCAACTCCTCGATCGAGTTCGAAGGGAGCACCGAATAGTACGGGCTCGAAGTGACGGGAAAGCGGCCGACCCTGTTGGTGTAGTCGATCATGATCTGGTCGGTCACGATCGGTCCCGTCACATGCTCGAACGGCGGAATGTTGTGGCGCTTTCGTTGGAGAATGGAAAAACCTTTTCCGGCGATGAATTCGAGAAAACGCATGGCGGCCGCCTTGCGCGGCGTCTCGCAGACCGCAAACCCGGTTTCGCTGCCCATTACGGGCACGACGAGCTTGCCGGGCGCGTTCCAGGGCGGGATGAAAACACCGACTTGGAATGGGTTCCCGTGCAGGAGCAGACCGGCTGCCCAGCTGCCATGCAAGACCATCGCGACCTTGCCCTGCTTGAAAAGCTGGATGCCGCCATCGTAATCGGTGGCCATGAAACCTTTCTGCACGTATCCGCGGTCGACCAACAGCAGCATCTTGGCAAAGATGTCGGCCACCTCTGGAGTATTCAGATCGAGCGAGCCGTCGCCCATCTTCCGCTTCCAGCCGATCTCGCGTGCCGCGACATCGTTGGCGAAGCCCGAAGCGAACGGGCCGTTCCCGAGCATGTTCGGAAACCCGCCGTTGAGCATGATCGGTACGAACCCCGCGCGCTTGAGCTGCTCGCAGACCAGCAGGAACGCTCGGAAATCCGTCGGCAGATTCTTGATGCCGGCTTTTGCGAATATGGCCTTGTTGTAATAGATCGGCGTCGTCGCCACGCCGCCGGATATGCCGAAATCCTTGCCCTGGCGACTGGTCCAGTCCTCCTTCAACGGACCGAGCATGTTGGCCCACGCCGCTGTCGAGCCGACATCGGCAAGCACCCCCTCGTCGGCCAGCTCGGCTGCATAGGCATTAGGGTTGACACTAACGAGATCGGGCAGATTGCCCGATGCGATTCGCGGCTTGATATTGTCCTCGACCGTGTCGCCAATCATGAACTGTACGTTCACGCGGATATCCGGGTTCAGCCGCATGAACTCGGCCGCGATCTGAAGCATCTGCTGGGGCCAGTCAGGAGCCCAGATCAATGCGGTGAGGGTCGTGGCGGCCGGTCTCGGCGCGCTCGCCGGCACAGACGTCCGCTGCCGGTAGCCGCACAGCGCTACCAGAAGCAGTGCGGCCATGGCGGCCACGCCGAGGGCGATACCGATTCGTCGCACTTCAGATCGCCTTTCGGTCTGCAAGCGCTGAGTGCTGGCAACGGTTGGACTGCGTGAGTAAGTTCATGGCGGCCGACGAGCCAAACGAGGCGTTAACCGCATATCGGCAACAATCGGTGAACCTTTAGGTATGGGTCTGCTCGACGATCGCTGCGCAGCATTCCGGTTGCTTCCCTTCCTCACGCGCTTTCGACGAATCGTGATACGTTCATGCGGGTCGCCGCGCCGCGAGTGCGTAAAGAGGAAACATCTTCATGAAAGAGAGGGGCTATACGACGGACGACGTCGTGAAGCGCGTCAGCGAGCCGGGCCTTGAAGGCATGCCACCTGGCGTCGCACGGCCGCGCAGGCCCTCCCGAATACTTCGCGCCGCTATCGCCGCGGTGTTGTTGGGTTCGGCGCTGCTCGCGCTGGCCGGCGTCGGCGGACGCGCGCTCTTGCGCGCGGGCCTGCCCGCGCTCGACGGCACGTACCCGGCGCCCGCGCTCAGTCACGAGGCCACGATCGAGCGCGACGCGCTCGGCGTGCCGACCATCAGCGCGGGCAGCTCCGCCGATCTCGCGTACGCCACCGGCTTCGCCCATGCGCAAGATCGCTTCTTTCAAATGGACCTGCTGCGCCGCGTTGCGGCCGGCGAACTCGCCGCTCTGATCGGGCCGGCCGCGGTGGAACTCGACCGCACTCACCGGTTGCACCGGTTCCGCGCCCGTGCGCACGAGATTGCCGCAGCGCTCGACCCCAACTCGCGCACGCTGCTCGAACGCTACGCGGCAGGCGTCAACGACGGGCTTGCATCGCTGCGCAGCCGGCCATTCGAGTACTGGATGCTCAGAAGCCAGCCGCAATCCTGGCGTGCCGAAGACACGCTGCTGGTCGTCTACGCGATGTACTTCGATCTGCAGTACGGCGAACTGCGTCGCACGCTGGCCCGCGCGGCACTGAGCGAGCGCGTGTCGCCCGATCTGCTGCGATTTCTGCTGCCAACCTCGAGCCACTGGGACGCGCCGCTCGACTCGATGCCGGCGCCCGATGCCGCGTCGACGAGCACCGCCGTGCCGACACCGCCGCCCCCCCCTGACTGGCTGCGGGCGGCGCCACTGCGCACTGCTGAGCTCGATCCCGGTACGCCGGGCTTGGACACCTTCATGATCGGCAGCAACAGCTGGGCGATCAATCGGAATGCAAGCTTCGACGGCCGGGCGATCGTCGCCAACGATATGCATCTCGGCCTGTCGCTGCCGAATATCTGGTACCGCGTCGTGCTGCGCGCGCCCGATCGAAACGGCGTAGTTCGTCAATTGACCGGCGTCAGCCTGCCCGGCACGCCCGGCATCGTTGCCGGCAGCAACGGCCGTATCGCATGGGGCTTCACGAACAGCTACGGCAACTTCATCGACGTCGTCGAACTCGATGTCGATCCGCACGACCCGTTGCGCTACCGCACACCGAACGGCGATTGGGAGCGCGCGCGGGTACATCGCGAACGGATCGACGTGCGCGGCGCGCCGGCCGCCGAACTCGATGTCGCCGATACGCGCTGGGGGCCGATGTTGCAGGCGGACGGGCACAGCTATGCGATCCGCTGGGCCGCGCACGACGCGCGCGCGGTGAATCTCGGGCTCGGCCGGCTCGCCGATGCGGACGACGTGCCGTCGGCGCTGGCTGCCGCGGCGGCGTGCGGAATCCCTACGCAGAACATCGTCGTTGCGGACGCTGCCGGGCATATCGGCTGGACGCTCGCCGGGCCGTTGCCGCGCCGGGCCGTTGCATCACCGGCATCCGCGCCATCCGCGGCGCCCGCTCTGACGGATTTACCGGTGCGCGCGAACGTGTACCGCGGGTGGGACGGCTACCTCGATCCGACCGACTATCCGCGCCGCATCGACCCGCCTGCAGCGCGCCTATGGACCGCGAACAGCCGACAGTTGAGCGGCGCCGCGCAATCACCGATCGGCGACGCAGGCAGCGACGTCGGCGCTCGTGCAACGCAAATCCGCGACGCGCTGTTTGCGCACGAGCACTTCGCCGAGCGCGATATGCTCGCTCTGCAGATCGACGATCGCGCGCTCTGGATCGAGCGATGGCGACGCATCGCACTCGACGCACTCGATGGGAACGCGCTCGCCGGCCACCCGCAGCGCGCCGAGTATCGACGCCTGCTCGAGCAATGGAATGGCCGTGCCGATGCCGATGCGGTGGGGTATACGCTGCTTCGCACGCTCCATGCGGCGATGTACGACGCATGGTTCGGCCGCCTCGACGAGACGCTCGCCAAACGCGATCCGAATTTTCGCTATCGGCTCGCGACCTCGCGCTCGCTCGCGGTGATGGAAGCGCTCGCGCAGCATCATGCGTGGCTTCCGCCGGGCGTTGCCGACTGGCACGCATTCGTGCTCGACCGGATCGATCGGAGTATCGAGGTCGTCACGCGCGACGGCACACGCCTTGCCGATGCGCGCTGGGGCGAGCGCAACCGCGCGGCGATTGCGCATCCGTTCGCGCGGATGATACCCACGTGGCTGCCGATGCTGCGCGGCCTGCTGATGGCTCCGCGCGAGCCGCTGCCCGGCGACGCAAACATGCCGCGTGTGCAGGCGCCGTCGTTCGGCGCGTCGGAACGGTTCGTGATATCGCCCGGACATGAGCGCGATGCGCTCTTCGAGATGCCCGGCGGCCAATCGGGCAGCCCGATGTCGCCGTACTTTCTTGCCGGCCACCGCGCATGGGTCCGCGGCGAATCGGCGGCATTGCTGCCCGGTCCGGCCGAGCATCGGCTCCTGCTGACGACTGCACAGACTCGATAACCATTCGATTCGGAGACGCAACCGAAGCGCCCGGCAGACTTCAGTGCGGGGGCGACAAGCGACGAAAGCGCTTCCACAACTTCTTCAGCGAATCGTGATCCGCCGCAACGCGCGACGCGAGATAGCCTCTCGCATACGCCACACCGGCCGCGGTCTGCTCGTGGTCCGAGGCCAATCCTTTGAGGAGGCCCTCTCCCACCGCCACGTCGTTGCGCCAGCCGAGGTCGTCTTGAAGCTTGCCGAGCGCCTGAAGGTAATGGCGCACGACCTCGCTCGGATAGAGCGAACCGAAGAACTCCGTGGCATAGCGCAGTTTCTTCGCGGCAATGCGTGCGCGGTGACGCCGCTGCGCATCGAGATCCGGCAGGTGCCGGCCACGCTTGATCAGCTTTCGGTGCCGCTTGCGCAGCGTCTCGCCGGCGAATGCCTCGATCGATCGATCGAGTGCGGCGAGCTGGTCGCCGTTCATCTCCTCGCGCCACCCCGCCTCATCGACCCAACGCGTCAACTCCATGGCGAGCCGCGTATAGCGCGCAGAGCCGACCGCCGCTGCGGCGGCCGCGCGATTGCGCTTACCGATGTCCGCGGCCGCTTGCGTCACCGCACCTGTGTCGGTATCGCCAGGGGCACCATCGAACGCCGTGCGCAGCGTCGAATTGAGCATGACATCCCAGTCGCGAGCGGCACCGAGTTCGCCCGCGATCCATCGCAGTTCTTCCTGCAAGAAAGTTGGCGTCGAAACGACACCCTCGAAAAGATCGAATGCGGAACGCAAACGTCGCAGGCCCACGCGCATTTGATGAACGCACGAAGCATCGTGACCCGACCCGACGCCGCGTTCGTTACCGTGCACCTGTGCGAGGCAGTTCCGGGCAATGCGCCGAAACGCACTCTCGATCGTATCGTTTTTCTTGAGCTTGACAGGAAGCGCATGTACGGCTTGGCTCTGTTCCTTCACGCGAAGCTCCCGTTCCATGACTTTCCCTCGCACCGCGCGCACCGGCGTCGGGTAGCGATTCTTGCCGTTGCTTGCCGGTAGTTTAGTCCGGAAGCAATTGAGCCAGCACGCGGCCAGTGGGGCAACCGCCACGTACCGGCCGGCGCGTCATCGAGCGGGCACGATAGATGCTCTACCGGGGTAACGCCACAACCCAATCGTTTGAGTGAAGCCGACCATCCCACTACTCGCGGTCAGTTTCTTTGCAGCCGATGTCCAGGCGGGTGCCGGCCCCTTCCTCGGCATTTATCTGCAGGAACACGGGTGGCGCACCGATACGATCGGCTCCGTCTTGACGATGGGCGCAATCGTCGCGATGCTCGTCACGACACCCGCGGGTGCACTTGTCGATGCCATCTCCCATCGGCGTTCCCTCGTCGTGGGTGCCAGCGCACTGACGATTGTCGCCGCGATCGTGATCTGGCTTTCACGCGGGTACTGGCCGATTGCGTCGGCGCAGATCGCGACCGCCGTTGCGGGTTCGCTCATGGGTCCAACGTTGACCGGCTTGACACTCGGGATGGTCGGCCGAAAGAACTTCGACCTGCAATACAGCCGCAATCAAGTAGCGAATCATGCCGGCAACATCGCGGCAGCCCTGTTCTCCGGGGCGGCCGGATGGCGGTTCGGCATCTCGTATGTGTTCGTGCTCAGTGCCGTCTTCGGCGTTGCTTGCATTGCATCGGTGCTGCTCATTCCCTCGCGCGCGGTCCATCGGCACTACGCACGCGGCCTTGCGCACGACGACGATAAAGATCGCTCGCAAGCGCGTGCGCAGAGCGTGCGCGTGCTGTTGCAGAACCGGCCGCTGCGGCTACTTGCCATCGCGCTGGCCGCGTTCAGCCTCGGCAACTCCGCGATGCTGCCGCTATACAGCCTTGCGGTTGCGGCCGATCACCACAGCCTCGCAAGCCAGCTCACCGCGGCCAACCTCGTCATTTCACAAGTCGTGATGTTGATCGCCGCTGCCTATGCGTATCGCGCCATCCGACGCTGGGGATTCTGGTGGGTCATTCTCGCCACACTCGTCACGCTGCCGGTCAGAGGATTGATCGCCGCATGGCTGACGACACCCTGGGGCATTGCGCCGGTCCAGATTCTGGATGGCGTGGGCTCCGGGCTGCAAAGCGTCGCGATACCGGCGCTGGTCGTCCACTTGTTGCACGGCAGCGGTCGAGTCAATCTGGGCCAGGGTGCGCTATTCACCGTCGAGGCCATCGGCGGCTGCCTGAGTCCGTTGCTGGGCGGATGGCTTGCCAGCCGCCTCGGGTTTCCGACGGCGTTCGTGATACTGGGAAGCCTCGCCGCCGTTTCCGTGATGGTGTGGGTCTTACCGGGCGCGACGATCCGTCGAGCGTGCGACAGCCGCCGCGACGAACTCGAGCGAATCCCGGACATCGACGTATCTGCGTTGTTTCAGCGATGAGCAAGCCTCGGCGATGGAAGTTCAATCGTGTGCCGGGTCGTCGATCGGCATGCCCAACTCGGCTGCCATGCGCTGTACGAGTGCCCGCAGTTGGCTGACTTCGTTGGCCAGGCGCTTTTGTTCGGCTCTCAACGCCTCGAACTCGGAGGAGGGGATCGAGGCTTCGGTGAATTCGCGCGCGCCCACCATTTCATCGATGTTCACCTCGCCGCACAGCAGATGCATCCAGCGGTTTCCACGTTCGCCGGGGGCACAGGGCAGCTTGATGGCGAGCGCTGGCGTGCGTGCGGCGAGTTCGTCGAGGAACGCCTCGACCGACGAGTTGTCCGCGAAACCGTGCAAACGTGCTGCGTTCAGTCGCAATTCGGCAGCCGTCTGCGGGCCGCGCAGTAGCAGAATGGTCAGCAGCGCCGCAGCTTGGCTCGGTATCCCGAGGACGCGATTCATATTGTGTTCGTAACGCGTGACCCGGCTACTGCTCGCTTCCATGACGAGGCTCAGACGCTTCAGACCATCGATCGCGGTCTGGACTTCGGATTCGGTGACGTTCATGACGGGCGAACGCGCAGTCTTTTGGTTGCATCCTGCCGTCAAAGCGTTCAGCGACAGCGGGTAGGTGTCCGGGACGGTGTGCTGCTTTTCGACCAGGACGCCGAGGACACGGGCTTCGAGGGTAGTGAGGTCGCGCAGGGTTTGTGTCATAGGACAAGTGGGGGTAGTAAACATGGACAGAGCCGGGACGCTATGCGTGCGCACGCTTCGCGAGCGGCCCGAGGGACCCAATTGTAGATTGTTTGCCGAGGGCAGCTTTGCGGATGCGAGCGGTAGAATCTGCTCGAGAGCGATGCCTTCACCCAGACTGGATTTGCCACCATGAGCCAGACAGACAGGCAGGACGCGACGCGGGAAACGGAGGAGCAGTTCCGGATTCTGGTGCAAGGCGTCACGGACTACGCGATCTTCATGCTTTCGCCCGCGGGCGTCGTGACAAGTTGGAATGTCGGCGCGGAGCGGATCAAAGGGTACAAGCAGTCGGAGATCCTCGGCGAGCATTTCTCGCGTTTCTACACCGACGAGGACAAGGCGGCCGGCGTGCCCGCGCAGATTCTGGCCACGGCGGCACGCGACGGCCGTGCCGAACGCGAAGGATGGCGGATTCGCAAAGACGGCAGCCGCTTTTGGGCGCACGTCGTGGTAGATGCCATCCGGGACGATGACGGTTCTCTCGTCGGATTCGCAAAAGTGACGCGCGACATCACCGAGCGCAAGGAAGCGGCGCTGGCGCTCGAGAAAGCGAACGCGGCGCTGTTCCAGTCGCAGAAGATGGAGGCGATCGGGCGCTTGACGGGCGGCGTCGCGCACGATTTCAACAACCTTCTGGCGGTGCTTTCCAACGGTCTCGAAGTACTGGCGATCCAGTCGCGCACGTCGATCGACAGAAAAATGATCGAGGGGATGCGACGGGCGATCGACCGCGGCGCATCGCTCACCCAACAGTTGCTTTCGTTCGCGCGGCAACAGCCGCTGCAGGCCCAGTTACACGAGCTGAACGCACTGATTCGCGACTTCGCGCCGATGCTTTCACGCGCTGGCAATCGCAGCATTCGTCTGGAATATTCTCTTGACGCCCAGTCAGCCCTGGCAATTGTCGATGCCGCGCGTTTCGAGGCGGCGTTGCTCAATCTCGTCGTCAACGCGGTCGACGCCATGCCTGACGGCGGCACCATCACGATTCGCACGCAGATAGTCGACTCGGGCACGGCGGTCACCCCGGCATTGCCTGCCGGTCGTTACATCCGCGTCTCGGTCACCGATACGGGGACAGGCATGGACAGCGATGTGCTGGCACAAGCGTTCGAGCCGTTTTTTACGACGAAGCAGGCCGGCAAGGGGACGGGGCTCGGGCTCAGCCAGGTGTACGGATTCATCGCGCAATCGGGTGGCGACGTCCAACTGTCGAGCGAATTGGACAAAGGCACGCGAGTTGAACTGTATCTGCCGGCCGCGGAGCCGGCGGCACCGGTGAAGGTGCCTTCCGCACCGAAGGCCGAGACCGTTCTGCTGGTCGAGGATGAGCCCGACGTGTTGGGCTTGGCGTCGGAACTGCTGGTGAGCATCGGGTACGAGGTGGTGCCGGCGAGCAGCGCATCGGAGGCAGTGGAAATCCTCAGGGATCGGATAGACATCAGCGTTGTCGTCAGCGATATTTCGATGCCCCACGGCATTAGCGGGCTCGACCTTGCACGTCTGGTCCGCTCGCAGTACCCGATGATCAGGATAGTGCTGACATCGGGGTACTTGCCCGCTCCGCTTCACGACGATAGTGGCCAACTGAGCGATGTGGCGTTTGTGCCGAAGCCCTATCGGCTGGCCGATCTCGCGAAAGCGCTGCGGGCCAGGCGGTGAGGTCGGACAACGGGGTTCGCGCGAGGAGCGAGGCTCGAACGCGAAGCATCATTTCAGGCGCCGCAGGACCACCTCGGCCGTGCCCCCGCTGGAAGCGGACGTCGTCCACTTGAGTTTGTCTCCACTGATGACGAATGGCCGCTTTTGCTCCACTCCATTCCAGTTCGGAAACGTGCTGGCGACGACATGGAAAGTGATTGTCTTGTCAGCTTCGTCCACGGTGTATGTACCGAAGTGAGCGATCGATCCTTGCACGACGGATCTGTTTTCCTCCGGCGTGCCCTTCATCCGGTTGGGGGACTCGAACTTTGCGATGTCGGCGCGAGATGTCATCAGAACATAGTGCCCACTCCCGTCGAAGATCGCGAGTCCTTGCGGATTGGTGCCGAACATGGGTTGCCGGCTGCCGTCCGGGCGCACGGTATCGACCGATACGTAGGCCCACGTTCCGACGACCTGTTCACTCAGCGTCTCAGCTCGGGCGGCGATGCCTGCGCATGAAATCGTCATACCCATCAACAGCGCCAAAGTATGACGGGCGAAAGGGGTCTTATGACTCATCACGCTTCTCCTCGAGAGTATGTTCGTCTTGTCTCGGCTGCTTCGAATGACCGCTTGCGAGGGGAGCCAGGGACGGAGTCTTGACCGTCGGGCTTTCAACACAGGCGGTAACCGCTAGAATTGCAGCTTTAGCCGGAATACGCCAATGTCTTTTGCTTCGCTTGGCCTGATCGATCCCCTGCTGCGTAATGTGCAGGACCTCAACTACCGGACCCCTACGCCGGTGCAGGCCAAGGCGATTCCCGCCGTGCTAACTGGCAAGGACGTCATGGCTGCGGCGCAGACCGGCACTGGCAAAACGGCGGGTTTTGCGCTCCCGCTGTTACAGCGGCTAGTGCAACACGGCCCGGCGGTCTCCAGCAACCGCGTGCGTGTTCTGGTGCTGGTGCCCACGCGTGAACTGGCTGAACAAGTGCTGCAAAGCTTTATCGATTACGGCAAAGGCCTCGACTTACGATTTCTGGCCGCCTACGGCGGTGTCAGCATCAACCCGCAGATGATGAAGTTGCGCAAAGGCGTCGATGTGCTCGTTGCCACGCCGGGCCGTTTGTTGGATCTCAATCGCCAGAACGCGGTGCAGTTTGATCAAATACAAACGCTGGTGCTGGACGAAGCCGACCGCATGCTGGATCTAGGCTTTGCGCGCGAACTCAACGCCGTCTTTGCAGGCTTGCCCGCTCGGCGCCAGACCCTGCTGTTTTCCGCCACATTTACCGATGACATCCGAGCCATGGCGGCGAGCATTCTTCGCGGCCCGGTCAACATCAGCGTCAGCCCGCCCAATGCCACCGCCAGCAACATCAAGCAGTGGGTGGTGCCGGTGGACAAAAAGAACAAGCCTGACCTCTTCATGCACCTTGTCGCCGAGAACCACTGGGAGCACGCTCTGGTGTTCGTCAAAACCCGCAATGGCGTGGATTATCTGGCAGCCTTGCTGGATGAGGCCGGCTATTCGGTCGACACCATTCACGGTGACAAGCCGCAACCCGCGCGCCTGCGCGCGCTGGAGCGCTTCAAGAGCGGCGAAGTCAATATGCTGGTGGCCACCGATGTTGCCGCGCGCGGGCTGGATATCGACGACCTGCCGCTGGTGATCAACGTTGACCTGCCGATCGTGGCGCAAGACTATGTGCACCGTATTGGCCGTACTGCCCGCGCGGGCGCCAGCGGCGTGGCGGTGTCCCTCGTGTGTGCCGATGAAGCACCGCAACTCGCTGCGATCGAAGCGCTGATCCGGCAAACGCTGCCCCGTAAAGAAGAGCCGGGTTTCGAAGCCGACCACCGCGTGCCGCAAACCAGCACGACGGGCCAGATCGTCAAAAAACCCAAAAAGCCTAAGAAGCCCAAGGTGTCGCAAGCTGCGCCCGGCGCCGTGCCGGCACTCAGCAAGAAACCGCATCCGCAAAGTGGCGAAAACAAACGCAAGCCCGCGACGCAGCGTGCTCCGACCGCGGGTAAAGGTGCAAACTCGTCGAGCGGTAACCCATTCAGCGCGCAAAAGCCACGCAGCAAGCCTGCCAGCAAGCCATCTGCGAATTCGCGTATGCCTGCTGGCAGATCCGCTGGTGGCCGAGGCAAACGCCAACCCTGATCCGCGTCCCAGCTCTGCTGGGACGGCCTCCGCAGCTGAGCTCGTTGTGTTCGCCTCAACATTTGAAAGGCACCTGGGCCATGACTTCCATTGAATCCGCCGCGCCAGTTGTCCTCATCACCGGCGCCTCGTCCGGTATCGGTCTCGCTGCCACCGGACCTGAAGGCATATCAACAAAAGACCGCTCATGACTGGCCGTACCGTCATCATCGCAGGCGCTACTGGCCTGGTGGGCAGAGAAATTCTAGAGGGTCTGCTGGGCGACCGAACCGTGGTGATGGTGCACAGCTTTGGACGCAGGCCGCCGGCTATCGAGCATCCCAAGATAACGGCCCACGTCGTCGACTTCGCCGCATTGCCTGAGTTGCCGCCCGCCGACGAGGTGTACCTGGCGCTGGGGACCACGATCAAGGTCGCCGGCAGCCAGGCTGCATTCCGTGCCGTCGACTACGACGCCAACCTTGCTGTCGCCAAGGCGGCAGTAGCTGCCGGCGCCAAGAAGGCGGGCTTGGTGAGCGCCATGGGCGCCGACAGCAACTCGACGATCTTCTATAGCCGCGTAAAGGGGGAACTGGAGGACGCGTTGGCACAGTTGCAGTTCGAGGGGTTGGTCATCGCGCGCCCGTCGATGTTGGTGGGGAATCGAGCAGCCATCGGGCAACGCACCCGGCGTGGGGAAGAATGGGCGTCTGCGTTCGGAAAGGTGCTCGGCTTCCTGATTCCCGCGAATTTCCGGCCCATCGAAGCGGCGGCCGTCGCTAGGGCGCTGCTTTCTGCAGTCCCGTCGGCTAAGGGCCGCATGGTCTTGCTCTCCGGCTCGATGCAGCAGCGGTAGGCCGCCACGCCAAGCCCCGGCATCACCCTCGCCCGCATGATGATCCTTCGGATCAACGGCGTGGTCCGTGACAATAAAGTCCGTCCACGCGACCGTTCGCTGGCCCTTGAATCGGCGGGCTCTCGGCTTGCGGGCGTGCTCCGGCAAACACTAGATCGACACGAAACCAGGAGTCGTCAATCCTCAGACGCCGTTGCCGTCCGACGAAGGCGAAGTCATCGCCCAGTTCCAAGAGGAAGTCCGCAAGGTGTTGGATCACCGCCGCCTCGAGGTCGGACTCCGAGTATTCATCGCGGATGTCGAGAAATTCGAGGACGAAGGGATCACGAATCGCTTCCTCCGGCGTCACAGCATCAACCGACTGAGCATCGACGGCCTTGTCGAGCAGCGCTGCCTTATT
>NZ_DASXWY010000133.1:0-55432 GCF_036503415.1 Trinickia sp.
CCCTACTGCTTCACCGGCCGCTTTGCCAGCTTCCTTTGCAGCGTCCGCCGATGCATATTGAGCGCCCTCGCCGTGGCCGAAATGTTGCCGCCGTTCTCGGCCAGCGCGCGCTGAATATGCTCCCATTCGAGCCGCGCCACCGAAAGCAGCGCCGGGCTTTCGAGTGCCGCTTCCGCCTGCTCGACGCTCGCTTCTTCCTTCAGCGCGCTCAAGATCGACTCGATATTGGCCGGCTTCGCAAGGTAATTGTCTGCCCCGTCCTTGACCGCCTGCACAGCCGTAGCGATGCTCGCATAGCCGGTCAGCACCAGCATGCGCGCGTCGGGCTGAAGCTCGCGCAGCGGCGCGACGAGGTTCAAGCCGGAGTCGCCGCCCAGATGCAGATCGACCGTGATCAGATCGAACTTGTGTGCATTGGCAAGGTGGATCGCCTCCTGCGCGTTATGCGCCTGATGAACCTCGTAGCCGCGGCGCGTCAGACCGCGCGCAAGAATGCCCGAGAACACTTCGTCATCGTCGATGACGAGAAAAGGGGTGTCGCTCATCGTAGGGTCTCCCTGGAATCGGATGAAGAAGAGGCGGCGGGCACGCGCAGAATCGCGCGCGTGCCTCGCGGCACGCCATCGGCCAGCTCGATCGAGCCGCCCAGGCGCGCTGCCGCCGAAAACGCGAGATAAAGCCCGACGCCATGACCGCCTTGGGCGCTATCGACCGGCGTCGCGCCGAGTTGCGCACGCAGCGCGGGCGCGATGCCGGGCCCGCAGTCGCGCACTTCGAATTCAATGACGCCCGCCGACACCATCGCCGCAAGCGTCACGCTGTCGCGACTCACGCGCGCCGCGTTGTCGAGAAGGATGGTGAGGATCTGCCCAACGGCCGTCGTATCGTCGACCCACGCTTCGGCGCAAGGTGCGCCGAGCCGCTCGTATTTCACGTGGGGATGGCGCAGGCGCCATTGCTCGGAAAAACCGCCCAACCATTGCTCGAGATTTTCGCGATGCGAAGATTCGGAGGCACGGCTGCGCAGCCGTGCGAGCGCCGACGTGCAAAGCATCATCTGCTGCTCCAGCAGATCGAGGTCCGGCGCATAGGGCGCGAGTCCCTTGTCGTGCTGGGCTGACACGCGCAGCTCCTCGGTCAGCATGGCGATCGTCGAAAGCGGCGTGCCCATCTCGTGCGCGACGGTTGCCGCCTGCACCCCGAGCGCCACGGCGCGCTCGTCGCGCAAGAGCCGCTGCTGCGCCTCGCCGAGCGCGGCGTCGCGCTGGCGCAGCGCATTCGACATGCGTGCGACGAACCAGGCGATGAGCCCGACGCTCACCATGAAGTTGACCCACATGCCGGCGCGGTAGTAATCGAACAGATTGGCCGGGTTGTCCATATTGAGCGGCACGGAATCGAAGCCGAGCGCGACATAGCAACACATCGCAAAAATGGCCAGCCAGATCATGTGTCGCCAGGGCAGCACGGCGGCGGCGATCGCAAGCGAGGGCAGATAAAGCGAAACGAATGGATTCGTCGTGCCGCCCGACAGAAAGAGCAGCCCCGAAAGCGCCGCGAGATCCACCCAAAGCTGGCCGAGCAACTCGAGATCGGTTTCCGGCCGGGCGCTGGCGACGCGAACCCAGGTCAACGCATTGAAAAGCACCTCGAGCCCGATGATCGCGAGCATCGCCGGCAGCGGCAGATGGACGCCGAAGAACTGCTCGACGACGGCGATCGTCGCAAGCTGACCGATGATGGCCAGCGAGCGGAGCCAGAACAGATGGGCCAGGTTCACGCGGCCGGTATTGGTGATTCGGTGCATCGAAAGACTCAGTCGGGAAACGCAGGCGTGGGCGGGCAGCGCGGCGCGCTCGCTTCGGCGAGACACCGCGGGCACAGGCACCCACACCCCGGTACGAGCCGCTCGGCCGCCACCGGCGGCAGCGAAGCACACCAGCACTCGAGGGGCTTCGCATCGCGGCCGCAATCGAACGGCGTACCGCACCGGGGACACCGGGCAGGGCGCGCCGCCGCGCACTCGGGCGATTTGTGCTGCGAACGGCTCATGACGATTGCCCGCAAAAAACCGAAACATGGACGACAAGTGCATCATGCCAGCGTTCCCGGCACGGCGCATGCGTGCCCTCCCGCCAAGCCGCATGCGGCCGTGGGACCTGCGACCAAAAACCGCGGAACATAGCACCAGTCCTGTACAATTCGGCCTGTTTTCGCCTGTCCCACTCGTTCGAACCCCTGTTGCCTGCCGAGCTTGCCGCCATGTCCGAGCCTCACGACCTCGCCCAGATCGCGCCTACACTGAAAGCCGAAATACTGGCCGAGGCCCTGCCTTATATCCGTCAGTACCACGGCAAGACCGTCGTCATCAAATACGGCGGCAATGCGATGACGGAAGAGAGGTTAAAGCAAGGATTCGCACGCGATGTGATCTTGCTCAAACTTGTCGGCATCAATCCCGTCATCGTGCACGGCGGCGGCCCCCAGATCGATCAGGCGCTCAAGAAGATCGGCAAGCAAGGCACGTTCATCCAGGGCATGCGGGTGACCGACGAAGAAACGATGGAAGTCGTCGAATGGGTGCTGGGCGGTGAAGTCCAGCAGGACATCGTCACGCTCATCAATCACTTCGGCGGCCAGGCCGTAGGTCTGACAGGCAAGGACGGCGGCCTCATCCATGCGCGCAAGCTGATGATGCCGGATCGGGACAACCCCGGGCAGTACGTCGATATCGGCCAGGTGGGCGAGGTGGAGGCGATCAATCCGGCCGTCGTGAAGGCGCTGCAGGACGACGCGTTCATCCCCGTCATTTCGCCGATCGGCTTCGGCGAGGACGGCCTGTCGTACAACATCAACGCGGACCTCGTGGCCGGCAAGCTGGCCGTCGTTCTCAATGCCGAAAAGCTCGTCATGATGACGAACATTCCCGGCGTCATGGACAAGGCCGGCAATCTGCTGACCGATCTTTCGGCACGCGAGATCGACGCGCTTTTCGCCGACGGCACGATCTCGGGCGGCATGCTGCCGAAGATCGCCTCGGCGCTCGACGCCGCTAAAAGCGGTGTGCGCTCGGTACACATCATCGACGGCCGGATCGAGCACTCGGTGCTGCTGGAAATTCTGACCGAGCAGCCGTTCGGCACGATGATCCGCTCTCACTGAGGCCACGAGCGCGGCGCGGCTGCCTGCGGCCCCGGCGCGCCGCGCCGCCCCCTGCCCGCCCACGTCATGCCAATTCCCGCTTCCCGCCGGCGCCGTCCCGCACATCGCGGCGGCGGCCCCGTCTGGCTGTTCGATCTCGACAACACCCTCCATAGCGCATCGCACGCGATCTTTCCGTCGATCAACGAGGGGATGACGCGCTACATCATCGACGCGCTCGGCATCGGGCGCGCCGAAGCCGATGAATTGCGGCTCGCCTATGTGCGGCGCTACGGGGCAACGCTGCTCGGCCTCGCGCGCCATCATCCGATCGATCCGCACGAATTCCTGCGCGTGGCGCACGCGATGCCCGAACTGCGCCAGATGCTGCGCGCCGAGCGGGGGTTGGCGCGCCTGATCGACGCGCTGCCGGGCCGCAAGATCGTGTTGACCAACGCGCCCGAGGGCTACGCGCGGGCCGTGCTCGATGAACTCGGCATCGAGCGCCTGTTCGAGCGAGTCATCGCGATCGAACATATGCGCCGGCGCGGCCAGTGGCACGCGAAACCCGATCTCGCGATGCTGCGCCACGTGCTGCGAGCCGCGCGCGTGCGGCTCGCCGAAGCCGTGCTCGTGGAAGATACGCGCTCCCATCTGAAGCGCTACCGGCGCCTCGGCATCGGCACCGTGTGGATCGTCGGACACCTCGTCGCACCGGTGCGCGGCGCAGGCGGCGAGCGCCGCGCGGCTCGAATGCCCGGTACAGGACGCCCCCACTATATCGATAGCCGCATTCGTTCGCTAAAATCGCTCCGACGGGTCATCTCGCGGAGCTCCCATGCGCTCGACTGAACGGCAAGCAGCGATCCTCGACGGCGAGGCCGAAGGTGTAGCGAACCCCGTGGGGGCCGGCAAAGCGCCGCGCATGAAACCGGGCGAGCGGCGCGTGCATATCCTGCAGACGCTCGCCACGATGCTCGAAGCCCCGAAAGGCGAGAAAATCACGACGGCGGCGCTCGCCGCCCGGCTCGGCGTCTCCGAGGCGGCGCTTTATCGGCAGTTCGCGAGTAAGGCGCAAATGTTCGAAGCGCTGATCGAGTTCATCGAAAGCACCTTTTTCGGGCTCATCAACCAGATCGCGGCCAAGGAGCCGAACGGCGTGCTGCAGGCGCGCGCGATCGGCGTCATGCTGCTGAACTTCGCGGCCAAAAATCCCGGCATGACACGGGTGCTGACGGGCGAGGCGCTCGTCGGCGAGCACGAACGCCTGAGCGCGCGCGTCACGCAGATGCTCGAACGCGTGGAGACCTCCGTGAAGCAGTGCCTGCGCGTCGCGCTCATGGAGGCGAACCAGGGCGCGCACGACGCGGCCGCGCCGCTGCCGGCCGACTACGATCCCGCGCTCCGAGCCAGTCTGCTCGTCAGCTACGTGCTCGGCCGCTGGCACCGCTATGCGCGAAGCGGCTTTGCGCGCGCGCCGGCCGAACACGCCGAAGCCGAATTGCGGCTGATTCTCCAATAGCGCAAGCACCGGATTTCCGCTATTCTTTGCCGTCTGCTTGCTGGATGCGGCCCCGGTCATGGGGTACCGTGTCGGGTGGCTCGAGGGTTCGAGCTCAAGCTGCGCGCCGATTTGTCGACTTGATTGCGGGCGCGCGAATCCCCCGAGACGGGATTCACTATAAATGCGGCTAAAGAGGTCGTCAGCCGCGCCCGCCTTGCCCCGCGCATCGCCGACACCATTTAGCCGCCCTGTCATGAGGCGGAATGAATGGAATCGATCGGTATCGTCACGCCACAACGTATGCAGTTCAATGAGCCGCTCGCGCTGCAAAACGGCAGCACGCTCGCAGGCTACGATCTCATGGTCGAAACGTATGGCACGCTCAACGCCGCGCGCTCGAACGCGGTGCTCGTCTGCCATGCGCTCAATGCCTCCCATCACGTCGCAGGCTTCTATGCGGATCAACCCAAGGACATCGGCTGGTGGGACAACCTCGTCGGCCCCGGCAAGCCGCTCGATACGAACCGGTTCTTCGTCATCGGCGTGAACAACCTGGGCTCGTGCTTCGGCTCGACGGGGCCGATGAGCATCGATCCGGCCACCGGACGCCCGTATGGCGCGAGTTTTCCCGTCGTGACCGTCGAGGACTGGGTCAACGCGCAGGCGCGCGTGGCCGATGCGTTCGGCATCGAGCGTTTCGCCGCCGTCATGGGCGGCAGCCTCGGCGGCATGCAGGCGCTCGCCTGGAGCACGATGTATCCGGAGCGCATCGCGCACTGCATCGACATCGCTTCGACGCCGAAGCTTTCGGCACAGAACATCGCGTTCAACGAAGTGGCGCGCTCGGCGATCCTGTCCGATCCGGATTTTCACGGCGGCGACTACTACGCTCACGGCGTCAAACCGAGGCGAGGCCTGCGGGTCGCCCGCATGATCGGGCATATCACCTACCTGTCCGACGACGACATGGCGACGAAATTCGGCCGAGCGCTGCGGCGGGAGAACGGCGAGAACGGAGCCGCCGGTGGCGCCGCCTACAACTTCAACTTCGAGGTCGAATTCGAAGTGGAGTCGTACCTGCGCTATCAGGGCGATAAGTTCGCCGATTACTTCGATGCGAACACCTACTTGCTGATCACGCGCGCGCTCGATTATTTCGATCCCGCCCGCGCTTTCGGCGGCGATCTGACGGCCGCGCTCGCCGCGACGCGCGCGAAATATCTGGTCGTCAGCTTCACCACCGACTGGCGCTTCGCGCCGGCGCGCTCGCGCGAGCTCGTCAAGGCGCTGCTCGATCACAAGCGGCAAGTCACTTACGCGGAAATCGACGCGCCGCACGGTCACGACGCGTTCCTGCTCGACGACGCGCGCTATCACAATCTGCTACGCGCCTATTACGCGCGCATTGCCGAGGAGGTCGGCGCATGAACCAGTCCGCTATCGATTCGCTCGCCACACGCGCCGATTTTCGCGCCATCGCGCGCTGGGTCGAGCCCCGCTCGACCGTGCTCGACCTCGGCTGCGCGGACGGCACGCTGCTCGCGCTGCTCACCGAGGAGCTCGAGGTGCGCGGCTACGGCATCGAGATCAACGACGCCGGCGTGCTGGCGTGCGTCAAGCACGGCGTGAACGTCATTCAGCAGAATCTCGAAGATGGCCTGCGACTCTTCGAAGACGACAGCTTCGATTTCGCGATCCTCTCGCAAACGCTGCAGACGATCCATCAAACGGCGGCGATCCTGCGCGAAACGGTGCGCGTCGGCAAGGAATGCATCGTCTCCTTTCCGAATTTCGGTTACTGGCCGCATCGCCTGTCGGTGCTGTGCGGACGCATGCCCGTTTCGCGTTCGCTACCTTATCAATGGCACAACACGCCGAACGTGCGCGTACTGACGATCGAGGATTTCGAAGCGCTCGCTCCCGAAGTGGGAATCGAGATCCTCGATCGCGTCGTCCTGCATGAAGGCCGGACGGTGCGCTGGGGCCGAAACTGGCGTGGTAGTCTTGCGGTCTATCGCGTGAAGCGCGCCGCACCGGGTGTTCCGTCCCCGGGCTGACGCCGCACCAATCCGAGAGGCCGCCTATCAAACGAGATATTCCGAACCCGCCGCACGAGCATGCCCCGCTGGGCGCTCACGAGGACCATCCCGGCTGGCGGGCATTCCTGAACCGGCACATGCTGATTTGCGTCTTTCTCGGCTTCACGTCGGGATTGCCGCTTTTTACGCTCGTCTATCTCGTACAAGCCTGGCTGCGCTCCGAAGGCGTCAATCTCAAGGAAATCGGCCTGTTCGCACTGATCCAGTTTCCCTATACGTGGAAGTTCGTCTGGGCGCCGTTGATGGACCGGTACGTCCCACGGCTGCCGGGCTGGCGTCCGGGGCGCCGTCGCGGCTGGATGCTCGTTACTCAGTTGCTCGTCGCCGGCGCGATCGCGGCGCTCGGGTTCGTGTCGCCGCGCGAGGAAATCTGGACCGTCGCGGCACTGACGGCGCTCGTCGCGTTTTTCGGGGCGAGCCAGGACATCGTCATCGATGCCTATCGACGCGAGTTGCTCGCCGATACCGAGCAGGGGCTGGGCAACGCGATACATGTGAATGCCTACAAGGTCGCGGCGCTCATTCCGGGCTCGCTTTCGCTGATCCTTTCCGATCACCTGCCGTGGACCGTCGTGTTCGCTGCGACCGCCGCATTCATGCTGCCGGGCATCGTCCTGACGCTCGTGGTGAGGGAGCCGCAGGTCAGCGGTAAGCCGCCGAAAAACCTGCGCGCGGCTATCGTGGAGCCATTCACCGAGTTCATTTCGCGCGACGGCTGGAGCGCAGCACTGCTGATCCTCGCGTTCATCTTCCTCTACAAGCTCGGGGATGTGATGGCGACCACGCTGTCCACTTCGTTCTTTCTCGACATCGGCTTCGACAAGACCGCGATCGGGGTGATCGCCAAAACGACGGCGTTCTGGGCAAGCCTCGCGGGCGGCATCATCGGCGGCGCCTGGCTCGTGAAAGTCGGCATCGCCCGTGGGCTTTGGGTGTTCGGCGTGGTACAGATCGTCTCCACGCTCGGCTTCGCCTGGCTGGCCAAGATCGGCCCGTCGCCCGCGGCACTCGCGCTCATCTACGGGTTCGAGACATTTGCCACGGGTTTGACGCTGGCAGCCTTCACGGCCTATATCGCCAGCACCACCGATCCGCGCTACACCGCGACACAATTCGCGCTGTTCACGAGCCTCGCTTCCGTTCCACGAACGCTTGCCTCGGCGGCGAGCGGTTACATCGTCACGGAAATCGGCTGGTTCGACTATTTCTTTCTCTGCGCCTTGCTTGCGGTACCCGGCATGCTGCTATTGCCGAAAGTAGCCCCATGGAACTCGCGCGCATGAAGCGAGGGGCCACCTCGCGCCGTTCCCGCCACTGCACGGTGCGGCCCCTCGTGCGAATACCCGCGCTGGCATCGGCCGCCCTCGTGTTGCTGGCGGCGCAACCGGTGCAGGCCGCCAATCCCGGCGCCAGCTCGGCGGCGAGTGCGCCGGCCGCGGCACCCGCCCCGGCATCGAGCCCACTCGCGCCGAATGCGACCGTGCGTTTCGGCAGCGGCCCGACGTTCCGCAGCCTCGTTCCGTCGCCGCTTCTCGAAGCGCAGTCGGCCGTCGAGTACACGCAGTTGATCGAGCGGGCGCGCGGCGAGGGACGTCTGCTGCCGGCGAGCGACCCGCGCGTCGAGCGCGTGCATTCGATCCTCATGCGCGTGGCGCCTTACGGCGATAAATGGAGCGAGCGCGTCAAGGATTGGCGATGGGAAGTCAACGTCGTACGCTCGCGCGAGATCGGCATGTTTTGTCTGCCGGGCGGCAAGCTCGTCGTCTATAGCGGCCTGCTCGATCGCATGCGCCTCAAGGACGACGAACTCGGCGTACTGTTCGGCCACATGATCGCCCATGCGCTGCGCGAGCAGGTGCGCGACCGGCTCAGCGCTCAACAAGCGGCACCGTTCGGTACCGATCCGCTGCCGCAGCTGTTCGGCGTGACCGAGTTCGACGGCTCACCGCCCCAGGCGCCGGGCCTCGGCAGTCCGATCCTGGCCATGCGCTACGATGCGACCGACGAAACGGAGGCCGACGTGATCGGCGCCGACATCGCGGCGCGCGCCGGCTTCGATCCCCGCGCGGCGCTTTCGCTCTGGGACAAGCTGGCCGACGCGACACGCGGCGACCGTGGCACCGGCTTCATTCACATCCATCCTTACAGCGAAGCACGCAGGCTCGATATCATCAAGCGCCTGCCCGACATGCTCGCGCAGTACGCGAAAGCGCGCGGCGTCGACCCCGACCGGCTGCCCGACTATCCCGGCGTCAAATCGCCGAAGGCGCGGCCTACGCGCGATCGTTGACCGCGACGCCCCGTCGCGATCAGCCCCAGTGATCGTAATCGACGGTAAGCGGCGCGTGATCGCTGAACTTGATGTCGCGGAAGATGGAGGTCCGTTTGGCCTTCGCGGCAATACCGGGTGTCGCGATCTGATAATCGATCCGCCACCCGACGTTCTTGGCGTAGGCTTGGCCCCGGTTGCTCCACCACGTGTACTGCTCGGGGCGCGGATCGAGCGTGCGAAAGACATCGACATAACCGACTTCGTCGAACAGCGTCGTGAGCCATGCCCGCTCCTCGGGCAGGCAACCGGAGTTCTTCTGGTTGCTCTTCCAGTTCTTGATGTCGATTTCCTTGTGGACGATATTGACGTCCCCGCAGAGAATGACCTCGCGCGATTCGCGCAGCTTGGCCAGATGCGGCATGAATTCGCCCATGAAGCGGTACTTGGCCTGCTGGCGCTCGTCGCCGCTCGAGCCGGACGGCACATACACCGAAACGATCGACAGTTCGCCGAAACGCGCTTCGACATAACGACCTTCCGGATCGAATTCCGCGCTGCCGAACCCGATGACGACATCGTCGGGCTGGCGCCGCGTGTAAAGGCCCGCGCCGCTATAGCCCTTTTTGACGGCGTGCTGGAAATAGCCCGTGAAATCGTGCGGCGCAAGGAACTCGGGCGTCATGTCCTCCTGCGAACATTTGACTTCCTGTACGCACAGAACATCGGCTTCCTGGTTGCCGAACCATTCGAAGAAGCCTTTTTTCGCGGCAGACCGAATGCCGTTCAGGTTGGCGGTAATCACGCGCAGCATGCTCGTTTTCCTTTCGTTGCTCGTTGTTCGTTGATTCGACTGCGGCCCGCGATACCGAGGCACGCGTCAGACGACGGTCACGCCCGTCAGGGACGCCTTGGCGGGCGGATACTCGAGCGAAAGACTTTCGAATACGCGCAGCAGCAATGCCGCCACCATCACGTTCCGATGCGATTTCGAGTCCGCCGGCACCACGTACCAAGGGGCGTAGTCGGTCGATGTGGCCGCCAACGTATCGCGGTACGCCTTCTGGTAGTCATCCCATTGTTTGCGCGCATCCAGATCGGACACGTCGAATTTCCAATGTTTGGTCGGGTCGTCGATGCGCGCCTGCAGGCGGCCGCGCTGCTCTTCCTTCGAGATGTGCAGGAAACACTTGAGAATCGCCGTCCCGGAATCCGCAAGGAGCGCCTCGAAATGACGGATATGGCGCGTGCGGGCGGCGAACGCCTCGTCGTTCAGTTGTCCGTGCACACGCGGCACGAGCAAATCCTCGTAGTGGCTCCGATTGAAGATCGTCAGCTCGCCCGCCGCGGGCGCGTGGACATGCACGCGCCAAAGAAAGTCATGCGCGGCTTCGTCGAGTGTCGGCGCGCGAAACTGCACGATGCGCAGGCCCAGCGGGTCGACCTCGTGGAACACCGCGCGAATCGTGCCGTCCTTGCCGCTCGTATCCATGCCCTGCAAGATCAGCAGGACACGCTCGCGGCGTTGCGCGTGCAAGCGCTCCTGCATTTCGTCGAGTTGGACGGCGAGCGCCGCCAGCCGCTCGCGATCGGCCTGCTTCGAGCGGGCGGAGAACGGCTTGCCGGCCGGATCGAAGTCCGTCAGATTGAAGGCGTCGCTTTTCTTGCCGCTGTCGAAGAAGGGGACTCGGAAGTCGTCCAGATGCACTTGTTTTGCCATGACTTCATTCACGCCTTTCGAAGCCGCCGCCGTACCGCTTCATGAGAGCTTCTTCTTCAGTAGCTCGTTGACCTGCTGCGGATTGGCCTTTCCTTTCGTCGCCTTCATCGCCTGCCCGATCAGCGCGTTGAACGCCTTTTCCTTGCCGGCCCGATACTCGTCGACCGATTTCGGATTGGCCGCCAGCACTTCATCGATGATCGCTTCGAGTGCGCCCGTATCGGATATCTGCTTCAAGCCCTTGGCTTCGATGATGCGGTCCGCCGCAGCGTCGTCGGTCGCCTTCTCGTCCCAGATCGCAAGGAAGATCTCCTTGGCGATCTTGTTCGATATGGTGCCGTCGGCGATCCGTTGCAGCACAAGCGCCAACTGCGCCGCCGACACCGGGCACGCGCCGATCTCGAGACCATCGCGGTTCAGTTGCGACGAGACCTCGCCCATCAGCCAGTTCGCGGCCGTTTTCGCCTGCGAGGCGCCGAGCTTCGCCACGACAGCCTCGAAGTAGGCCGCCATTGCCTTGCTCGATGTCAGTACAGCGGCATCGTAGGGCGTCAACCCATACTGCTGCACGAACCGTTCCTGCATCGCGGCCGGCAATTCGGGCATCTCGAGCTTCACGCGCTCGATCCAGCCCGCATCGATCACGAGCGGCATCAGATCCGGGTCGGGGAAATAGCGATAGTCGTGCGCGTCTTCCTTGCTGCGCATCGAGCGCGTCTCGCGCTTATCCGGATCGTAAAGACGCGTTTCCTGCACCACGGTGCCCCCGTCTTCGATCAGTTCGATCTGCCGGCGCACCTCGTATTGAATCGCCTCTTCGAGAAAACGGAACGAATTGAGGTTCTTGATCTCGGCGCGCGTACCGAACTGCTCCTGGCCTACCGGGCGCACCGATACGTTGGCATCGCAGCGGAACGAGCCTTCCTGCATGTTGCCATCGCAAATGCCCAGCCAGACGACGAGCGCGTGGAGCGACTTCGCGTAAGCGACGGCCTCCGCCGCGCTGCGCATGTCGGGCTCCGTCACGATCTCGAGCAGCGGCGTGCCGGCACGGTTCAGATCGATACCCGTCATGCCGGCGAAATCCTCGTGCAGCGACTTGCCGGCATCTTCCTCGAGGTGCGCGCGCGTCAAATGGATCGTCTTTTCATAGGCGGCGGTGCCCGTCTTCTCGTTGGCCGGAACCTGGATCGTGATCGCGCCGCCCTGCACGACGGGGATTTCGTACTGGCTGATCTGGTAGCCCTTGGGCAGATCGGGGTAGAAGTAGTTCTTGCGCGCAAAAATGCTGCGCGGCGCGACCGTCGCCCCGACGGCGAGTCCCAGGCGGATGGCCCGCTCGACCGCGCCCTTGTTCATGACCGGCAACACGCCGGGCAGCGCCAGATCGACGGCGCATGCCTGCGTGTTGGGCTCGGCGCCGAAGCGCGTCGAGGCGCCCGAAAAGATCTTGGAGGCCGTCGAGAGCTGCGCGTGCGTCTCGATGCCGATTACGACTTCCCATTGCATGGTCATGCCTCCGGCGCTCGTTGGTGCCAGTCGGTCGCGCGCTGATACGCGTGAGCGATCTGCAACATACGGGCCTCGTTGAAGTAATTGCCGATGATCTGCAAGCCCACCGGGCGCTTCGCGCCCGCACCGGCGCCGAAACCGCAAGGCACGCTCATGCCGGGCAGGCCGGCCAGGCTCACCGAGAGCGTGTAGACATCCGCCAGATACATCTGCACGGGGTCGTCGCCTTTTGCGCCGATATCCCATGCGACCGTCGGCGCGACGGGCCCCATGATGACATCGCAGTGGTGGAAGGCTTCCTGGAAATCCTGCGCGATGATGCGGCGAATCTTCTGTGCCTGCAGGTAGTAGGCATCGTAGTACCCGTGCGAGAGCACGTACGTGCCGACGAGAATGCGGCGCTTGACCTCGGGGCCGAACCCTTCGGCGCGCGACTTCTTGTACATTTCGAGAAGGTCACCGTACTGAGCCGCGCGATGACCGTAGCGCACGCCGTCGAAACGCGACAGGTTCGATGAGGCCTCGGCCGGCGCGATCACGTAGTAGACCGGGATCGACAGCTCGGTCTTCGGCAGCGAAACGGGCACGAGCGTCGCGCCGAGCGCCTCGTACTCCTTGAGCGCTGCGTCGACGGCCGCGCGGACGTCATCGGCCAGACCGGCGCCGAAATACTCGTTCGGCAAGCCGATACGCAGGCCGGCAAGCGGTTTGTCCGCGCTGCCCGACGCACCCCAAGGCTTGTCGAGATAACGCCCGAAATCCTCGTCCTCTCTCGCGAGGCTCGTGGAATCGCGTTCATCGAAACCGGCCATCGCATTGAGCAGCAGCGCGCAATCCGCGGCGCTCTGGGCCATGGGCCCGCCCTGGTCCAGCGACGACGCGAACGCGATCATGCCGTAACGCGATACGCGGCCGTAGGTGGGCTTGATGCCCGTCACGCCTGAAAACGACGCCGGCTGACGAATCGAGCCGCCCGTATCGGTGGCGGTCGCGGCGGGCGCGAGCCGGGCGGCGACGGCCGCGGCCGAGCCGCCCGACGAGCCCCCCGGTACGGCTCGCGTATCCCACGGATTACGCACCGGCCCGAAGGCGGAGTTCTCGTTCGACGAACCCATCGCGAATTCGTCCATGTTCGTCTTGCCGAGCGTCACCATGCCGGCTCGCGCGAGCCGCTCGACGACGGTCGCATCGAACGGGCTCTCGTAGCCGGCGAGCATTTTCGAGCCGGCCGTGGAGTGCCAGCCGCGTGTCACGAACACGTCCTTGTGGGCCACCGGCACCCCGGTGAGCGGGCCGGCGTCGCCCGAGGCGATCCGGGCGTCGGCCGCGCGCGCGGCCTCGAGCGTGCGCTCCGGCGCGACTTCGATGAAGGCGTTCAATTCGCGCGCGGATTCGATGCGCTCGAGAAAGAGCTGCGCGAGCTCGACGGCCGAGATCTGCCGCGTCGCGAGCGCGCGGGAGAGCTCGGTCAAACTGTTGGCGTGCATGTCTGGTTCGTTCCTGTCTTGAAGACGATTCGGTTACTCGATCACCTTCGGTACGAGGTAAAGGCCGTCCTGGACGGCCGGCGCGCACTGCTGGTTGCCTTCGCGGGCGACTGTTTCCGTGACGACATCGTCCCTGAGCCGCAACGCGACATCCTCGATCTGCTCGATCGGATGCGCGAGCGGGGCGATGCCGGCCGTGTCGACCGCCTGCATCTGCTCGACGAGGCCGAAAAACTCGTTGAGCTGGGCGAGCGTCGGCTCGGCGTCGGCCTCGGGCAGCTCGAGCCGCGCGAGATGGGCGATGCGTTTCACATCGGTCAGGGTCAAGGCCATGCGTCTCACCGGAGAAAAAGGGGCCTCGCGCGGTGCCCGAAACGGCGCCGCGCGAAACTGTTGGAGTGCCGCTCCAGACCCCCGAACAGCGGGCCGGGAACGGCAAAAAGGACCGTCCGTTTACTACAAATAGGTCGAAATTATAAGGTATCATTACGCGTTCGAACCAAACCCGGACCGTCCCTCGCAGGGGGTTTTGGCGCTGAAAACCACGCTGCCGCCTCGCCTCGTGCGGCCTTCCGGTCGAATTCATCGCAGCTTCGCGCTCGCGGTGGGCGGTACGCAGGTATCGGCGCACCGTTCACGCCCGATCCCGAGGCTTTTATTTTTTCCGCTGCCGCGGCAGCGCCCAAGGTGGCGAAGCCCGGCTCTTCCCCGGCGAGACAGGAATTTCATGTTCGGCTTTTTGCGCAGCTACTTCTCGAACGATCTGGCGATCGATCTCGGCACCGCCAACACCCTCATCTACATGCGCGGCAAGGGCATCGTCCTCGACGAACCTTCCGTGGTATCGATCCGCCAGGAGGGTGGTCCGAACGGCAAGAAAACCATCCAGGCGGTGGGCCGGGAAGCCAAGCAGATGCTCGGCAAGGTGCCGGGCAACATCGAGGCGATCCGGCCGATGAAAGACGGCGTCATCGCCGATTTCACGGTCACCGAGCAGATGATCAAGCAGTTCATCAAGACGGCGCATGAATCGCGCATGTTCTCGCCGTCGCCGCGCATCATCATCTGCGTGCCCTGCGGCTCGACCCAGGTCGAGCGCCGCGCGATCAAGGAAGCCGCGCACGGTGCCGGTGCCTCGCAGGTCTACCTCATCGAAGAACCGATGGCCGCGGCGATCGGCGCGGGCCTGCCGGTGTCGGAGGCCACGGGGTCGATGGTCGTCGATATCGGCGGCGGTACCACGGAAGTCGGCGTCATCTCGCTCGGCGGCATCGTCTACAAAGGCTCGGTGCGTGTCGGCGGCGACAAATTCGACGAAGCCATCGTCAACTATATCCGCCGCAATTACGGCATGCTCATCGGCGAACAAACCGCCGAAGCCATCAAAAAGGAAATCGGCTCCGCGTTCCCGGGCTCGGAAGTCAAGGAAATGGAAGTCAAAGGGCGCAACCTGTCCGAAGGCATTCCGCGCAGCTTCACGATTTCGAGCAACGAAATCCTCGAAGCGCTGACCGATCCGCTGAATCAGATCGTCTCCTCGGTCAAGATCGCGCTCGAGCAGACCCCGCCGGAACTCGGCGCCGATATCGCCGAGCGCGGCATGATGCTCACGGGCGGCGGCGCGCTGTTGCGCGATCTCGATCGCCTGCTCGCCGAAGAAACGGGACTGCCCGTGCTCGTGGCAGAAGATCCGCTCACCTGCGTGGTCCGCGGCTCGGGCATGGCGCTCGAGCGGATGGACAAGCTCGGCAGCATCTTCTCGTACGAGTGATGAGCTTCGCGGGCGCGGCGCATACGCCATCGCCGGGTCTCCCGGTGCGCTGAAGCACTGCGCCGCCGCCCGCTCACGATCACGCCCCCGGCGTCGACCATGGAATACAGTCCGCCGCCTCTGTTCAAGCAAGGCCCGTCCGCGCTTGCGCGGCTCATTTTCTTCGTTGCACTCGCGCTTGCGCTGCTGATCTCGGACGCGCGTTTCAAAACGCTCGAAATCGTGCGCGGCGTGCTCGACGTCGGACTCTACCCGCTGCAGCGCGCGGCGCTGATCCCGCGCGATCTCGCGCTCGGTGCCACGAGCTTTGCGGTGTCGACGGTTACGTTGCGCAGCGACAACCAGAAGCTCGCCGCAAAAAACCTTCAGCTTTCGGTCGAAGCCAATCTGAACGCCTCGCTGGCGGCGCAAAACGCTCACCTGCGGGCATTGCTCGATCTGAGCCACGAAATCGGCACCCAAACGACACCTGCTGAAATCCAATACGACACGCGCGATCCGTTCACGCAAAAGGTCGTGATCGGCCGCGGTTCGCAGCAAGGCATTCAGAACGGCTCGCCCGTCGTCAGCGAAGACGGCATGATCGGCCAGGTCACGCGCGTATTCCCGATGCAATCCGAGGTGACGCTGCTCACGGACAAGGATCAGGCAGTGCCCGTGCAGATCGTCCGCACGGGGCTGCGTGGCGTCGTCTACGGCACGCCCGCGGGCAATGCGCTGGAGCTGCGCTTCGTGCCGATCAGCGCCGATATCGTCGCCGGCGACGAACTCGTGACGAGCGGGCTCGATGGCGTCTATCCGCCGGGATTGCCCGTTGCGAAGGTAGCGCGCGTCGACAAACTGGCCGATACGGCGTTCGCGCGCGTGATTTGCGTGCCTGTGGCCAAAGTGCGCGGTGCGCGCGCCGTCCTCGTTCTTCATTACCAGAGCAATCTGCCGCCACGTCCGGAGCCGCAGCCGGAGCCTGGCGCGAAAGACCCGAAAGGCAAGAAAACCGGCAAGGGCGCGGATAAAGGGCAAAAGGGCGAGAAAGCGGCAGACAAGGCAGCAGACAAGGACGCGGAAAAAAGCCCGGGCTCGGAAAAGGGCGCGACGAACAGCGTGCCGAAAGCCGGCGAGAAACCTGCGGCTTCCCAGCCGCCCGCCGCGAAGCCGGCCGATCGCGCAACGACGCAAGCCGCGGCGCCGGCAGGAGCGCGGCGATGAACCGTCCGCAATACATTCTGCTGCCGGTCAATCCGTACTTCATCGCGTTCAGCCTCGCCGCGGCGTTCTTACTGAATCTGATGCCGTGGGGTCATCTCATCGGCGTGCCGGACTTCGTCGCGCTCGTCGTGCTGTTCTGGAACGTGCATCAGCCGCGCAAGGTCGGCATGGGCATCGCGTTTTTTCTCGGCTTGCTGATGGATGTACACGATGCGAGCCTGCTCGGCGAGCACGCCCTCGCTTACACGTTGCTTTCTTACGGGGCCATCACGATCCACCGGCGCGTACTGTGGATGCCGCGCGGTCTGCAGGTGTTCGCCGTGGCGCCGTTGCTCGTCATCGCCCAACTCGTGCCGTTCATTACACGGCTTTTGATGGGCGCGGCATTCCCGGGCTGGGGCTATCTCGTGCACGGCTTCGTGGAAGCGGCGCTCTGGCCGCTTGCCTGCACGCTGCTGTTGATGCCGCAACGCCGTCCGGCGGATCCCGACGACACGCGGCCCATCTGAGCATGCAGAGCTCGCGCGCATGACCGAATTCAAGAACACCCAGCAGCAGCTCTCGCGGTTTCGCGTGCGCGTCGCGGCCGCGGGCCTGTTCGTGCTCGTGTGCTTCGGGCTGCTCGTCTTCCGTTTTCTGTTTCTGCAGGTCTGGCATTACAGCAAGTACTCGCTGCAGGCCGACGAAAACCGCATCTCGGTGGCGCCGATCGTGCCGAACCGCGGCGTCATCACCGATCGCAACGGCGTCGTACTCGCGCGCAACTACTCGGCTTATACGCTCGAAATCACGCCCTCGAAGCTCGACGATTCGCTCGAAAACGTCATCGACAAACTCGCCACCGTCGTCAACATCGACGCGGTCGACCGGCGCCGCTTCAAAAAGCTTCTCGAGGATTCGAAGAATTTCGAGAGCCTGCCGATCCGCACCCGGCTCACCGACGAGGAAGTCGCGCGCTTCACGGCGCAGCGCTTTCGTTTTCCGGGTGTCGACGTCCGCGCGCGGCTGTTCCGTCAATATCCGCTCGGCATGACGGCGGCACACGTAATCGGCTATATCGGGCGGATCTCGCAGCGCGATCAGGAGCGCATCGACGCGGCCAGCGAGCAAAACGACAGCGACCCGGATCATTACGATCCGCGGCTCGACGCGAACAACTACAAGGGCACCGACTACATCGGCAAGATCGGCGTCGAGCAAAGCTACGAAACAGAGCTGCACGGCCTGACGGGTTTCGAGGAAGTGGAGGTCACGGCCGGCGGCCGCCCGGTGCGCACGCTGTCGCGCACGCAGGCCACGCCGGGCAATAATCTCGTGCTGTCGCTCGAC
Source organism: Trinickia sp. (assembly GCF_036503415.1). GTDB lineage: Bacteria > Pseudomonadota > Gammaproteobacteria > Burkholderiales > Burkholderiaceae > Trinickia. The sequence continues at coordinate 18,039 of NZ_DASXWY010000133.1, forward strand.
ATCGGGCTGCAGCAAGTGGCCGAGCAGGCGTTTGCGGGAAGGCGCGGGGCGCTCGTGGCCATCGAGCCCGCGACGGGTGACGTGCTCGCGTTCGTGTCAGCGCCGAGTTTCGACCCGAACGCGTTCGTCGACGGCATCGATCAGCCGACCTGGGATGCGCTGAACAACTCGCCGGACCATCCGCTTTTGAATCGGCCGCTTCACAGCGCCTATCCGCCGGGCTCGACTTACAAGCCGTTCATGGCGCTGGCCGCGCTCGCGCTGAAAAAGCGGACGCCCGAATGGGGATTCCACGATCCGGGCTTTTATACGTTCGCCGGCCACACGTTCCGCAACGACGTGCCGCAGGGGCAGGGCTGGATCGACATGAACCGCGCGATCATGGTGTCGAACGACACCTATTTCTACATGCTCGCGCACGATCTCGGCGTCAACGCGATCGCCAACTTCATGAAACCCTGGGGTTTCGGCCAGATCACGGGCATCGACATCGCGGGCGAGGCGCGCGGCATTCTGCCTTCGACGGACTGGAAGAAAAAGGCGTATCGCAAGCCCGAACAGCAGCGCTGGTACGAAGGCGAAACGATCAGCCTCGGGATCGGCCAGGGCTATAACTCGTTCACGATGCTGCAGCTCGCGCACGCCACGGCGACGCTCGCCAACGACGGCGTCGTCATGCGGCCGCACCTCGTCAAGGAAATCGAGAACCCGATCACGCATCAGATGCGCCTCACGGTGCCGCATGAAAGCGGACGCATCACCACGGTCACCCAAGCCGATCTCGATCTCGTGAAACGGGCGATGGTTGCCGTCACGAGCAATCCGTCCGGCACCGCCTATCAGGTTTTCCGCAATGCGCCCTATGTCGTCGGCGGCAAGACTGGGACGGCGCAGGTGTTTTCGTTGCAGGGCCAGAAATATCATGGCGGCGCGCTGGCCGAGCATTTGCGCGACCATTCGCTTTTCATCGCGTTTGCGCCGGCCGACCATCCTCAAATCGCCGTTGCGCTCATCGTCGAAAACGGCGGCTGGGGGGCGAGCGTCGCCGCGCCGATCGTGCGCAGCGTGCTCGACTACTATCTGCTTCAACGTAACAAGCCCGGTGTGCTGCAAGCCGCCGTCGCGACCGCGGCCTCGGCCACGCAGGCGGCGTCGGAGCCGGCAATCGGGCAACCCGCGGCCCAGCCTGCAAGCGCGGCCACACCGGTCACAGTGGCACCGGGCTTCAAGCCGCTGCCGCTGCCCGAGGTTCCGGCCTCGGCAGCCGCGGCGCCGGCACCGTCGGCGGCCGCACCACAGCCCGCACCACAGCCCGCGCCGACACCGCCCAAGCCGCACACCGTATCCGACGAGGCTCTGGCGCCGGCGCGCGACAATCGCGCGGTGCGGACATCGGGCACGGCGAGCGCGAGGCCGGCTTCGGCCGGCGCCGACGATTAACGGAGGGCCACTTGAACTTCGATAAACGGGTCTGGCTCGAACGGCTCAAGAGCATGTTCATCGGCTTCGACCGCCCGCTCGCGCTGACTGTCTTTCTGCTGCTTTGCGTCGGTATCGTCACGCTATACAGCGCGAGCCTCGACGTTCCCGGGCGCGTGGAAGATCAAATGCGCAACATCGTGCTCACGTTCTTGCTGATGTGGGTGCTCGCCACCGTGCCGCCGACCACCCTCATGCGCTTCGCCGTGCCGCTCTACACGTTCGGTATCGCGCTGCTCGTGGGCGTAGCGGTCTTCGGCATCACGAAAAAGGGCGCCAAACGGTGGATCAACGTCGGTGTCGTCATCCAACCGTCCGAGATCCTCAAAATCGCGACGCCGCTGATGCTGGCCTGGTATTACCAAAAACGCGAAGCCGGCCTGCGCTGGTACGACTTCATCGTCGGTTTCGCCTTGTTGCTGCTGCCGGTCGGTCTGATCGCCAAGCAGCCCGATCTCGGCACGGCGATGCTCGTGTTCGCGGCCGGCTTCTTCGTCATTTACTTTGCGGGACTCTCGTTCAAATTGATCGCGCCGGTGCTGATCGCGGTGGTCATCGGCGCGAGCTCGGTCGCCATTTTTCAGGATCGGATCTGTCAGCCCGAAGTGCAATGGCCGCTCATGCACGATTACCAGAAGCACCGCATCTGCACGCTGCTCGATCCGACATCCGACCCGCTGGGCAAGGGCTTCCATACGATCCAGGCGGTGATAGCGATCGGTTCGGGCGGACCGCTCGGCAAGGGCTGGCTAAAGGGCACGCAGGCGCATCTCGACTTCATCCCCGAAAAACATACCGACTTCATCTTCGCCGTTTTTGCCGAGGAATTCGGGCTGCTCGGCGAAGTGGTGCTGCTATTGCTCTATACGGCGTTGATCGCGCGCGGCCTGTTCATCGCCGCCAATGGCGCCACGTTGTTCGGGCGATTGCTGGCCGGTTCGCTGACGATGGCGTTTTTCACCTATGCGTTCGTCAATATCGGCATGGTGAGCGGGGTCCTGCCCGTCGTGGGCGTGCCACTGCCGTTCATGAGCTACGGCGGTACCGCGCTGACGACGCTTGGTATCGCCGTGGGCCTCATCATGAGCGTCGGGCGGCATAAGCGGCTGATGAAAAGCTGAACCGCCGGCCGGCGTTCAGTTCGATTTGGGCGGGCTCTTCGCCTCGCGTTGCAACTCGAGGCTCAGCTCCCTGAATTTGAGCCGCGCCGCCGGATCGCCCTGTGCCGCCGCAGCCGCGTAGTAGGCACGGGCGATATTGAGATTGCGCGTCACACCGTCCCCGCCGCGTTCGTAAAACGAGCCCGCGACATATTGCGCCGTGGCGTCGCCGCCCTCCGCGGCCTTTTTGTACCAATAGAACGCTTGCTGGTTATCGCGCGGGGTGCCGCGCCCGTCGAGGAACTGATTGGCGAGCGATAGCTGCGCTTGCACGTGGCCTTGCCGCGCGGCTTTCAAGAACCACCGGTGTGCTTCGGCGGGATCCCGCGCGACGAACTCGCCATCGTCGTACATCCTGCCGTAGACATACTGCGCATGCGACATGTTCGCGTCGGCGGCTTTGCGCAACCATTTGCGCCCTTCGTCGACATTCGCCGGCCCCCCTTCGCCGTTGAGCAGCATCATCGCGTAGTCGAACTGGGCCAGCCGGCTGCCATGCTCGGCCGCGTGGCGAAAACCTTTGAGCGCGGCCTCGAAAGCGCCGGCGTTGTAGTCTGCAACCGCGCTTTGCGTCTCGGCATCGGCCGCGGCCTGGGGTACCCCCGCTAACGGCGAGACGCCCTGGGCGAGCGCGAATTCGCCGGGACCCGCCGCAGCGAGGCCCAACGCGAGCATCGCCAACGCTTTGAGGGGATTCGTGAATGGGCTCATCGTGCGCCTCCTCGCGCCAACCGGCTCTCACGATCATACCGTGACAATCGAGCCAGGGCTGTTCACGCTGACGGCACGCCGGCGAACGGGGCCTTTCAAGCGCCGCGAGCGAAATCGGCCCAGCAGTTCGGCGTTTCGAAGAGCCGCACACGCGCGAGCCGCAAATTGACGCCATAGTGCGCGTCATAGACCGCGGCCAGCGTCTCGAAGGCGATCGCTGCGAGATTCTCGACGGTCGGTATCCGATCGAGTACGACGGTCTTATGCCCGGGCATCGAGTCGAGAAACGTCCGCACCGGCGTATCCCCGGCATAGACGAGAAACGCGTGATCCCAGCGATTGACGAGATGCTCCATCGCCAGCGATTTCACATCGGCGAAATCCATCACCATGCCGCGATCCGGCGCGCCTTCCGTCTCCACGATATCGCCTTGCAGCGTGATCTCGAGCACGTAGCGATGCCCGTGCAGGTTGCGGCATTGGCTGCGGTGGTCGGGAATGCGGTGCCCCGCATCGAACTCAAGTTTTCGGGTAATCGTCAGCACGAGAAGCTCAGGGAATATTCAAATACTTATGGGTTTGCATCGACAGCCGCCACAACGGATGCCGCTTGCACCAGTCGATCGCGAGCCGCGTATTGAGGTCGCGCGCCGGCCCGTCCATCGGTTGCACGAGGAAATGCTCGAAATCGAGCAAAGCGTACTCCGCGAGGCGCTGATTGTCCTGAGGAATCACGACCTTCAACTCATTGCCTTTCGTCACGACGAGCGGTGCGTCCGCTTTGGGGCTCACGCACACCCAATCGATCGATTCGAGCACGGGCAGCGTTCCGTTCGTTTCGATGGCGACCTCGAAGTCCGCCGCGTGCAGCGCATCCACGAAGGCCGCATCGATCTGCAGCATCGGTTCGCCGCCCGTGCAGACGACGAAGCGGTGAGCCTCGCCGTCCGGCCACAGCGATGCGATCTTCTCGACGAGGGCAGCCGCGTCCCGATATTTGCCGCCATTTTCGCCGTCGGTACCGACAAAATCCGTATCGCAAAAACGGCAGACGGCTTGCGCGCGATCTTCTTCCCGACCCGACCATAGGTTGCAGCCGGCGAATCGGCAAAACACGGCAGGCCGGCCAGCGTTCGCGCCTTCGCCCTGCAGCGTGTAAAAAATTTCCTTGACCGCGTACGTCATGATTTCTTTCTGTCCATCTCGATGGGCCGGGCGGCGAATGAACGAGCGCCCGTACCGATATCGCCGAGCCGCGCTACGTCGCTACGTCGGCGCCTGCGTCACTTTTTCGCCCGCGCGAAACGCCTCGTAACCGCGCTTTCGCAGGCGGCATGCCGGACATTCGCCGCAGCCGAAACCCCAATCGTGCAACTCGGAGCGCTCGCCGACGTAGCAGGTGTGGGTCTCCACGCGGATCAACTCGACGAGCGCGTGGCCGCCGAGCGATTCGGCGAGCCGCCATGTATCGGCCTTGTCGAGCCACATGAGCGGCGTCTCCAGCACGAACCGGCTCGCCATGCCGAGATTGAGCGTGACTTGCAGCGCCTTCATCGTATCGTCGCGGCAATCGGGGTAGCCCGAAAAATCGGTTTCGCACATGCCGCCGACGAGGACTCGCAGCCCGCGCCGGTAAGCGATCGCCGCCGCAATCGTCATGAACATCAGATTGCGTCCGGGTACGAAAGTGTTCGGCAGTCCATTCGCCGCCACCTCGATCTCGATTTCGCGCGTCATGGCCGTATCGCTGATCGTGCCGAGCACCGACAGATCGACCGTATGGTCTTCGCCCAGACGTTCGGCCCAAGCAGGAAATGCGCGCGAAAGCTGCTCGCGCACACCCTCGCGGCATTCGAGCTCGACGCGATGACGCTGGCCGTAATCGAAGCCGATCGTCTCCACGGTGTCGTAGCGATCGAGGGCCCACGCGAGACACGTGGCCGAATCCTGCCCGCCCGAAAACAACACGAGCGCGCCGTTCTTAGCGTCTGTCTGAACCACCGTTAGAACTCCGTGAACCAGGATGGGCGCGAACGCTCGCGCAGCGCCACCCGTGCAGTATATGCCTCGGCTTTTGGGGACAGGCGCCGTGGCGCTTATACGCAGTACCCGCCGTGACGCATCCGGATGCCGGGCCGATGCCATGAGAAAAACCCCAAGGACCTTTCGGTTCTTGGGGTTCGATACTGCTGGTGGCCTGGGGCGGAATCGAACCACCGACACGCGGATTTTCAATCCGCTGCTCTACCAACTGAGCTACCGGGCCACGAAGAAGCGAGAGTATATCAAGGACCTAGGGCGTGCTCAAGTGCTTTTGGAGCACCGCTCATTCGCCCTTGTTCTTGCCGAGATCGACACCGAGCTGCTTGAGCTTCCGGTAAAGATGCGTACGCTCGAGCCCTGTCTTCTCGGCAACGCGCGTCATGCTGCCGTTCTCGCGCGCCAGATGGTATTCGAAGTAGGCGCGCTCGAACGCGTCACGCGCATCGCGCAGCGGAATATCGAACGAGATCGATGCGGTCTGCGCCACGGCGGCCGTGCCCGCCAGGTTGTCGGAAGCGAGGACGGGCAACGCGACGGCCGCCGCGACGGCGTTCGAAGGCCCCCCAGAGGCCGCCTTGGCAGCCGCCGCGGCCGCTGCCGGCAGCGCGGTGCCGCGCGCAAGCCCTTGCTCGACTGCTTTGAGCAGCTTTTGCAGCGCGATCGGTTTTTCGAGAAAGTTCAGCGCGCCGATTTTGGTGGCCTCGACCGCCGTATCGATCGTCGCATGCCCCGACATCATGATGACCGGCATCGTCAACAAGCCCTGCGCGGCCCACTCCTTGAGCAGGGTAACGCCGTCGGTGTCCGGCATCCAGATATCGAGCAGCACCAGATCGGGCGTCTGACGCAAGCGGTATTCGCGCGCGTACTGCGCGTTTTCCGCGACTTCCACGGCATGTCCCTCGTCGCTCAGGATTTCCGAGAGCAACTCCCGAATACCCATTTCGTCGTCTACCACCAGGATGGTCGCCATTTATGCTGCCCTTATCTGCGCTATTGCTTTTGTCGTTCCCGGCGATGCGCCTGAACGCGTTGCCGCCTGCCCCGGTTCGAGCGGGGCGCTGTCGTCCGCCATTTGCAGGAACAAAATCGAGATCTGCGCACCTTCAACCGCCGCGTCTTTCCCGCGATTGCGAATGTCGATGCGTGCACCGTGCTCGTCGACGATCTTCTTGACCATGGCGAGCCCGAGCCCCGTGCCTTTTGCCTTCGTCGTCACGTAAGGCTCGAACGCGCGCGTCAAGATGCGCGCGGGGAAGCCCGGTCCGTTGTCCGACACCGTCAGGCGCACGGCGACGCGCACTTTGCCCTGCGCGTCGGGATCGCCATATTCTACTGTCTTGGTTTCGAGCACGACACGCGGATTTTCAAGCTCGGCCACCGCGTCCTGCGCGTTTTGCAGCAGATTGTGGATGACTTGGCGCAGCTGCGTCGCATCGCCCTTGATAACCGGAAGATCGTGCATGTTCACGACGATCGGACTCTTGCCTTCCTCGATGCCGTATAACGCGAGCACTTCCGCAACGAGATCGTTGAGCTGCAAATTGACCAGCACCGCGGGCGGGGTGCGCGCGTAATCGCGGAAATTGTCGACCATCCGCTTCATCGCCGCCACCTGGTTGACGATCGTCGTCGCACCGCGCTTGAGCACATCCGCATCGTGCGGCGACAGCTTGTCCGCAAGCTTCATCTGCAGGCGCTCGGCCGACAGCTGGATCGGCGTCAACGGGTTCTTGATCTCGTGGGCGAGCCGCCGCGCCACCTCGCCCCAGGCGGCCGAGCGCTGCGCCGAGATCACGTCGGAGATGTCGTCGAATACCACGACATAGCCCGCCGTGCGACCCTCGTCCGGCACGCTGTCGACCGTGCCCGACATCAGGCGCGAACCGCGCACGAGCAGCGTGACAGGCTCGCTCTCGCCCGGCAATTGAACCGCGAACTGCTGCTGCCAATGCCCATCGTCGAGTTCGCCGTGATCGGCGGCGTCACGGTCCGCGAACGCCTTGCGCACCATGGCACCGAACTCGGCCGCCACACCGATGTGCTCGAGCGAGGCACCGAGCATCGACTGAAACGGCTGCCGGAAAATACGCTCGGCACCGCGATTGGCCGTCGTCAGCCGGAATTGCCGGTCGAGCACGAACACGCCCGCCGTGAGGTTCGCCAGAATGCGCTCGAGATAGGCCTTCGAATGCTCGAGCGCGATGCGGTTTCGTTCGACGGCCGCCCGTGCCTCGGAAAGCTGGCGCGTCATCGCATTGAACGACTGCGTCAGAAAGCCCAGCTCGTCGCGCGTCTTGATCTCGCGCTTGGGCGTGTAATCGCCCTCCGCCACCTCCTTCGTGCCCTGCGCGAGCAAAAAGAGCGGCCGGGCAAGCTGATTGCCGAGCGCGAGCGCCAGCATCATCGCGATGAACGTGGCGAGAAAAAGCGCGAGCGTCAGCGTGCCGATGTACATCTTGCGCAAGCCGGTGCGCCCGAGGGCCTTTTCCTGATACTCGCGATAGGCGCGCTGTACCGCATCGGCATTGCGGGCAAGCGTCGGCGAGACCGGCTGCGTGATCTGCAAGAAGCGCTCGGTCGGCTGCAACAGCGAGGTCGTCGCGTCGGGCACGCGCTCGACGACGCGCAAGCGCAGCGAGCCTTTGCTACCCGTCGCATGCGGATCGCCGTCGATCTCGCCCTCGATGGCCGCAAAGCCGCGCCCGCGCGCCTGATCGATCATGAGCGGGGTCGGCAGATCGTCCGGCACGAGCTTGGCGATGTTGTTCGACGCCTGCGCCAGCACGTGCAGATCGGGCGAGGCGCCCACTCCGCGCGTCGTCTCGATCAGCATGGCCTCGTGCACGCCGAACTGATCGCGCAGCCGCAGCAGCGTGATCGTGGTGTTGGCAGGATTCGCGCTCGCCAGTTGCTCGGACATCAGACGCGCCTTGGTCTGCAGATCCGAGAGCGACGCGTCGAGCATGCCGCGCCCGAGATTGAGGCCTGAAGTCAGCGCGGTCTCGATGTTCACATCGAACCACGATTCGATGCTGCGCGAGACGAATTGATACGAAACGACGTAGATGATCCCGCCCGGCACGACGCCGACGAGTGCGAAGAAAATCGCGAGCTTCGCCAGCAGCCGCGTGCCGAACTTGCCTTTGCGCAGGCGCGCGAGAATCATCGCGACGAGTGCGACGACGACGAGCAGGAAGACGAGCGCGACCGCGATATTGGCCGCATAGAGCCACGAGTAATAGCGGTCGAAAAACTCGGTGTTCGCGCTCGCCGCCGCGAGCAGCACCAGCAGCAGCAGCGCGACGACGGCGACCGTCGCCACGAGCACGCGCAGGACGATGCTCTTCACATTCGCAATGCGGCGCACGCTACTTAGCATGTTCGTTCACCGTGAAAGTAAACCGCTTCCAGTCCGATGCCAGCGCCCAGTCGCGATTGTTCACCGCATCGACCTGAAACGGCTTCGGCATCAATGCGGTGTCGAGCTCCATGCGCACCGATGCCGTGTAGCTTTCGCCGGGCCGCACCTGCGTGCGATCGATCACGTGCCACGAGCTCACGTGTTTGATCACGGCAAGCGCATCGGCGAGCGAGGCGAAGCCGAGCTGCAGCCCGCCGCTCGAGACGCGATATTCGCGCGTGAGCGGCTGAAACGACAGCCGCAGCGTCTGCGATGCCGATACGGGCTGCTCGTCGAACCAATACCAGCGCGCACGCGTGAGGTCGAACTCGGTCGTGAAGTACAGCGGAATGCCTTTGTTGACCGCATCCTCGAGGCTGTTGTTGAGCTCGAACTCGAAACGGGCATCCAGGCTCCATCCCGTGCCGTCCGCCTGCAGCGACGCGCGCTGCACGGCGATGGAATCGGCGAACGCCGACGCCGCCGCGGCAACGCAAAGGGTCAGCCCGATCAGGAGCACGGCCACGAGCCGAAGCGGAAAAGAGCGTTTGCTGATCGTCACCGTTTCTGAAAGCGCGCGTAGAAAAAACCGTCGTGGTCGATGTCTGACCCGGTGCGCCCGGCGGCGCGCATTCCGGCCGATACGAGAGCGCCGGATGGAAGTGCCGCGCCGGCCGAGACCGGCGCCAGCTGCCCTGGCGCGTCCAATCGTACCGCATCTTGATGAACGCGTTCAAACCGCGCGGCCTGAGCCTCGCCTTCTTCCGGAAAGATCGAGCAGGTCACGTACAGCAGCTCGCCGCCGGGCGCCACGAGCGGCCATAACGCATCGGCAATGCGCGCTTGCTCGGCCGCGAGCGCGGCGATGTCGCCCGGCCGGCGCAGCCAGCGAATGTCGGGATGACGCCGGACGATGCCCGAGGCCGAGCAGGGGACATCGGCGAGAATTCGGTCGAAAGGCCGTCCGTCGTGCCAGGCGTCCGGCGCGCCGGCATCGCCGATCCGCACCTCGGCTGAAAGCCGCAGCCTGTCGAGGTTTTCGACGATGCGTCCGGCGCGCGCGGCGTCGCTTTCAAGCGCAACGAGCGTCACATCGGCCAACTCGAGCAGGTGCCCTGTCTTGCCGCCCGGCGCGGCGCAGGCATCGAGCACGCGCATGCCGTCGCGCACGCCGAGCCACTCGGCCGCCAGTTGCGCGCCCGCATCCTGTACCGAGACCACGCCGTGGGCGAAGCCGGGAATACGTTCGACCGGCATCGGCGACGCAAGCCTTACCGCGTACTGTCCGATGGCGGCCCCCTCGATCCCCGCCTCGCGCAGCGTTTGGAGATAGTCGTCGACCGTCGTGCGGCGCGCGTTCACGCGCAACGTCAGCGGCCCGGGCGCATTACCGCTGGCGAGGATGGCCTCCCATTGCGCCGGCCAGGCATGCCGAACCGCGTCGATCCACCAGCCCGGATAGTTCCAGCGCGCCACCGGGTCGGCCTGCGCGCTTTCGATGAGTGTCTCCCGCTCGCGCAGGAAGGTTCGCAGCACCGCGTTGACGAGTGCTTTCGCAAATGCGAGATCGCGCCGCGCACCGACGGCATGCACTGCCTGATCGACAACCGTATGCCCGGCATAGGCCGCGTTTGCCGCGTCGTCGATCAACAAGGCGAGCGCGCATACGAGCAGATTGCCGACATGCGGAGGCGGCGCCTTGCGCACGAGCCGCGCCACGATCCAATCCGCTGTGCCGAGGCGGCGCAACGTCCGGTAGGCGATGTCCTGGACCGCTTGGCGCGATAGCTCGGCGGCTGCAGGCAGGGAACTCGCGCGAACGGCAGCCAGCGCCGCAGGCAATGCGCGGCCGGCGCGCACCGCCGCCACCGCCTGCGCGGCGGCATCGAGCGCGAAGCCTAGCGAATCGGGCACGAGCGGAAGCGCCGGCAGACGCTTTTCACGGACGGCTCGCGGCGAGCCGTGCTGCCGGTGCGCTGAAGAGGATCGGGTCATGGAGACAACGGTGGAGCGAGGGCGCCACGTGACGCCCTCGGCAGGACAAACGCAGCATTTTAGCGCGCTTGCCCGACGAGCTCGCCGCGCGATATGCGCGGCGGCCGCGCAGGAATCGCGGCGCGTCAGTCGTAGCGGCCCGTGCGCGCCATTTCCATCAGGCGCGCGATACGCTCCTCCGTCGCCGGGTGCGTGGAGAACAGATTCGCGATCCCACCGCCCGACAGCGGGTTGAGAATCATCATCTGGGCGGTCGTCGGATGAGCCTCGGCGGCCGCAAAAGGAATCCCCGCCGCATAACGGTGGATCTTGTCGAGCGCCGAAGCGAGCGCCTGCGGGTCACCCGAGAGCTCCGCGCCGCCGCGATCGGCTTCGAATTCGCGCGCGCGCGAGATGGCCATCTGAATCATGGCCGCAGCGATCGGCGCGAGCAAGGCAACGGCGATGCTGGCGATCGGGTTGGCGGGACGCCCTTGCTCGTCACGCCCGCCGAAGAACATGGCGAAGTTGGCGAGCGCGGAGATGGCACCGGCCATCGTCGCCGAAATGGTCGAGATCAGAATGTCGCGATGCCTCACGTGCGACAGCTCGTGCGCCATGACACCGCGCATCTCGCGCTCCGAGAGAACGCGCAGGATACCCGTCGTGGCAGCCACGGCCGCGTGTTCGGGATTGCGTCCCGTCGCGAAAGCGTTCGGCGCGTCTTCGTTGATCAGATAGACGCGCGGCATCGGCAAATTCGCCCGCGTCGCGAGTTCGCGCACCATTCGATAGAACTGCGGCGCACTGGTCTCGTCGACTTCCTGAGCGTTGTACATGCTGAGGACCATCTTGTCCGAGAACCAGTACGAAAAGAAATTCATCGCGAGTGCGATGACCAGCGCGATCGTCATGCCACGCGAGCCGCCGATCATGCCGCCGATCACGACGAACAGGGCCGTGATCGCCGCCATCAGCATTGCGGTTTTGACCCAGTTGAACATGAGCTCTCCTTTTCCCGTTTGCCTGGTGCATGGGGACCGCGCGGCGACAATACGCCCACGGCGGCCACCGATCGATTGTAAGCGATTCGTTAGTTTGCGGCGCGGGCAAAAAATTCAACCCCCGGCACGGAAAATCAACGCTGAGCCGTCGCGAGCTTCAACCCGAGCCCGACGAACGCGCTGCCGACCACGCGGTCGAGCCACTTTTTCACGCCGGGCTTGCCGCCGAGACGCTCGGTCACGCTGCCCGCAACCCATGCAACGAAGCTGTTCCAGACGGTGCTCATGGCGACGAAAACCAGGCCGAGAAAGAGGAACGCCAGCGCCTTGGCGTCGCTATCGGCCGAGACGAATTGCGGAAAGAACGAAACGAAGAAAAGCACGACCTTGGGATTCAGCACGTTCGTCCAGAACCCTTGCACGAACAGCTGCCCGAGCGGCTTGCGCCCACCCGGGGCGCCCCGCGGCTGCTCGAGCTGCGCTTGCCGCGGTTCGCCACGCGACGCGAACAGCATGCGGGCGCCCAGATAGATCAGATAAATGGCGCCAACCAGCTTGATGACCGTGAAGGCGGTGGCCGAAGCGGCGAGCAGCGCCGTCAAGCCGAATGCGCACGCCAGCGAGTGCACGCAACAGCCAGCGGAGATACCCAGCGCGGAGACCAGCCCCGCGCTGCGCCCCTGCGCCACGCTGCGCCCGACGATGTACGCGGTGTCGGGGCCGGGCGTCACGTTCAGCAAGAAAACGGCTGCCAGGAAAAACGGAAAGTGAACGATGCCGAACATGCGCGAAATCTCCTGACCTCAAACTTCCAAAACCCGTGATTCGACAGACTGCCGAGCGCACGCGGCGCGGCAGTCTTCAGCTTGGCTGCGGCAACACGAACCGCTGCCCGGCCGCGAGTGCACTGCCGGCGAGAAATTCGCGCACCGGCAGGCGTTTGCCGCCCGGCTTTTGCAGCTGCGTCAATCGCAGTGCGCCCTCGCCGCAGGCCACGACGATGCCGTCCGGCGACACCTCTACGATCGTACCCGGTGCGGCATCGGGCGCCCGCACCGCGGTGGGCTGCGCAGCCCAGACCTTCAGCACCGCGCCGTCCTCGAGCGTCGCCGCGCCACCCGGGAATGGGTCGAACGCGCGGATTTGCCGGGCCAGTGCGTCGGCCGGCCGACGCCAATCGAGCGCCGCTTCGTGCTTGCCGATCTTCTCCGCATAGGTGGCGCCAGCTTCCGGCTGAGGCGACGCGGCTAGTGGGCCGTTGCGCTCGAGCTCGCCGAGCGCCTCGACGATCAACCGCGCACCCAGCGTGGCGAGCTTGTCGTGAAGCGTCGCCGTCGTGTCTTGCGGATCGATCGGGACGCTGGCCGCGTGCAGCATCGCGCCCGTATCGAGTCCCGCATCCATCTGCATGAGCGTGATGCCCGTTTCGGTATCTCCGGCTTCGAGCGCCCGATGGATCGGCGCGGCGCCGCGCCACCGCGGGAGCAGCGAAGCGTGAATATTGATACAGCCGTGGCGCGGAATGTCGAGCACTTCCTGGGGCAGCAGCAACCCATAAGCGGCTACGACCATCACATCGTGCGGCGTTTCGCGCAGCGCATCGATGGCCGCGCTCGCTTCGGCCGGATATTTGCCGTTACGGCGCAGCGAGGGTGGCTGGGCCACCGGCAAACCGTGCTCGAGGGCATAACGCTTGACAGCACTTGCCTGCAGCTTCATTCCACGCCCGGCCGGGCGATCCGGCTGCGTTAGAACGAGCGCGATCGGAAACCCGGCCGCATCGATCGCGGCGAGCGCCGCGGCCGCGAATTCCGGCGTACCGGCAAAGATGACGCGCAGCGAATGTGTCATGGATTCCAACGGGGACGGGCCGCTCACATCGCGTGGGCGAGCTTTTTCATCTTTGTCTTGATGCGGGTTTGCTTGAGCGGCGAAAGGTACTCGACGAACACCCGCCCCATCAAGTGATCCATCTCGTGCTGAATGCAGACAGCCAGAAGACCTTCGCAATCGATCTCGAATGTCTCGCCACGCTCGTTGAGCGCGCGCACGCGAACCTTCTCGGCCCGCTCGACGCTGTCGTAGATACCCGGCACCGAGAGGCACCCCTCTTCGGCGAGCTTGCGCTCATCGCTGGACCAGACGATCTCGGGGTTGATGAACGCGCGCAGCTCGTCATGCGTCTCCGAGACATCGATGACGATGACGCGCTCGTGAACGTCCACCTGGGTTGCGGCGAGGCCCACGCCCGGGGCGGCATACATCGTTTCCGCCATATCGGCGACAAGCTTGCGGATGCGCTCGTCGACGTTCGCGACGGGCTTCGCGATCTTGTGCAGGCGTTTATCGGGGTAATGCAGGATGTTCAGCAATGCCATGGTCGGAAAGTTACTGGCGCTCGAGCAGCCACGCTTCAGTGGTGCCGCGCGCGAATCAACAATTGCCGTATGCGGCGATAGGCCGTTCGGCTGGCTTGTGCCGCCGTGCTCGCACATCGAAGATAGCGCGATGTCATGCGTCGCTTCGCCGCGGGAATCAGAGCAGGCGAGCGTTCGCGCCGCGTTTACGAGGGCACGGGGGGCTTTTTCGGATGGTGAAAATTTTAACATGCCGCGGGGGTCTGCGCAGGCGGCCGGGGCGGGGGCGATGAAAGCGCTACCGATGACCGACGATGAACGGGCGGCGTGGTTGGCGTTGGCCGCCACCCGCAGTCTCACGCCCGCCGCGCTGCGGGCATTGCTTGCCGCCTTTGGAATGCCGCACGCCTTACGCAGCCAATCGTTCGACGCGCTCGCGGCGGTCGGGGGCGAAGCCGCCGCGCAGGCCATCCTCGCGCCGTTGCCCGCGGGCTGGGACGCGCAGGTGGCCCGCGTCGCAAGATGGTGCGAACAGCCGGGCAATGCACTCGTCTCGCTCGCCGATCCCGCCTATCCGCCCGCGCTGCTCGCGATGCCCGATCCGCCGCCACTGCTGTACGTCAAAGGGCAATTGGAACTGCTGCACGCGAGCGCGATCGCCCTCGTGGGTAGCCGCAACGCCACGCCGCAGGGGCTCGAAGACGCCGCGCAATTCGCCCGCGAGCTCGCGGCGGCGGGTCTCGTGATCGTGTCCGGTCTGGCGCTCGGCATCGATGCGGCGGCGCACTGGGGCGCGCTCGAAGTCATGGGCCACACGGTGGCTGTCATCGGCACGGGTATCGACATCGTCTACCCCTTGGCACACCGCGAGCTTGCTCAACGGATCGCCTCGCACGGGGCGCTCGTCTCCGAATGGCCGCTCGGCACACCGGCTCGGCCTTCGCACTTTCCTCAGCGCAACCGGCTCATCGCCGGGCTCGCGAAAGGTGTCCTGATCGTCGAGGCAGCGCTTCGGTCCGGCTCACTCATCACCGCGCGGCTTGCCAACGAGATGGGGCGCGACGTCTTTGCGTTGCCTGGGTCCATCCATTCGCCGCTTTCGCGCGGCTGCCATCGCCTGATCAAGGAAGGCGCCCGGCTGACCGAGGAGCCCGCGGAGATTCTCGAGGAACTGGGGCTCGTCGGCATGGCCCGGTCTCACGCCGATGTTGCAGCCCCGGACTCCGGCGCGCCAGCGACACCGGCAGTCGCACCGGCAGCGCAGGCAGGCGCCGACGCGCGCACGGCGCCATCCTATGCGCAAGGCAGCGCCGCGGCACGCGTGATCTCCGCACTCGGCCACGCACCGGCCACCCTTGAAGTTCTCGCCAGACGCACCGACATGGGTGGCGCGGCATTGCAGGCCGCGCTGCTCGAACTCGAATTGGCCGGCCACGTGAATGCGCTGCCGGGTGGCCGCTTCACGCGTACGGCAACGCGCCGGGGCTAAAGCAGCGTGCGCAGGTCTGCAATTCGCGCCGGCAGGCCTCGACGCTGTACAACGGCCGCCGTGCTACATTCGCTCGAAACGCACTTCGACCGACACAGGAAGACCCAGCATGCCCGCGCTGAACCTCGATACCGACTCCGACCGGATCGCCGAGCGCGTCACCGACAGCGACACGCTTCTCGTCGCCTGCCTTTGCGCACAGTGGTGCGGCACGTGCCGCGATTACCAGGCCGAATTCGACCGCCTGGCCGAGGCGCACCCCGAGATCTGCTTCGTCTGGATCGACATCGAAACGCACGCGGATCGATTCGACGACCTCGACGTCGAAAACTTCCCGACGCTGCTGATCGAGGACGGCGTCACGACACGCTTTTTCGGCACGGTACTGCCGCATATCGCGATCGCCGAGCGCCTGCTGTCCGATCTGACCGCGTTGCCGCCGGCAGTCGGGGCGCCCAAATTGAGGCCCGCACTCGTCGCAACCTGACCCTTTTTGTTCTTCCCGCGCCGCGGTGCTCCGGCACGTGCGATGCTTGCGTTCCGCGTTTGCGCAGACTCTGGAAAAAACCGGCTTGAAAACACAGGCCTTTTCCGATCGTGGGGCGCCCCGAGGGCGCCGTATGCTATAAAGCGGTCGTTAAAGGAACCACCATACGGGGATCGACCCCGGAGACTATTACATCCTGTCATGTCCAAAGCACTGATCATTGCGGAGAAGCCCTCTGTCGCGAACGACATCGCGCGAGCACTCGGCGGCTTCACCAAACATGACGAGTACTACGAAAGCGACGAGTACGTTCTCTCGTCGGCAGTCGGCCATCTGCTCGAGATCGCCGCGCCCGAGGAATACGAAGTCAAGCGGGGCAAATGGAGCTTTGCTCATCTGCCGGTCATTCCGCCGCACTTCGACCTCAATCCGATCGCCAAGAGCGAATCGCGGCTCAAGGTGCTGACCCGGTTGATCAAGCGCAAGGATATCGACCGCCTCATCAACGCATGCGACGCGGGCCGTGAAGGCGAGTTGATCTTCCGTCTGATCGCCCAGCACGCGAAAGCGAAACAACCCGTTCAGCGGCTGTGGCTGCAATCTATGACGCCGGCCGCGATTCGCGAAGGTTTCGCGCACTTGCGCAGCGATGGCGACATGCAGCCGCTGGCGGATGCCGCCCGGTGCCGCTCCGAGGCTGACTGGCTCGTCGGCATCAATGGCACGCGCGCGATGACGGCATTCAACAGCAAGGGCGGCGGCTTTTTCCTGACCACTGTCGGGCGCGTGCAGACGCCGACACTATCGATCGTCGTCGAGCGCGAGGAGAAAATCCGGCGCTTCGTGCCCCGCGATTACTGGGAGGTTCGCGCCGAGTTCGTCTGCGCGGGCGGTTTTTACGAAGGGCGGTGGTTCGATCCGAAATTCAAGCGCGACGAATTCGACCCGGAGAAACGCGATTCGCGGCTCTGGAGTCCGGCCGCCGCCGAGACGGTCGTGGCGGCCTGCCGCGATCAGATCGGTGTCGTCAGCGAGGAGTCGAAGCCTTCGACGCAGCTCTCGCCGCTGCTGTTCGATTTGACGAGCCTGCAGCGCGAGGCGAACGGACGTTTCGGCTTTTCGGCGAAGAACACGCTCGGGCTCGCGCAAGCGCTCTATGAAAAGCACAAGGTGCTCACTTACCCGCGAACCGATGCGCGCGCGCTGCCGGAAGACTATCTCGGCACCGTGACGAGCACGCTCGAGATGCTGAAGGAAAGCAACAACTACCTTCCGTTTGCGAAACAGGTGCTCGACAAGAACTGGGTCAAGCCCAACAAGCGGATCTTCGACAACTCGAAGATCAGCGATCACTTCGCCATCATTCCGACGCTGCAGGCTCCGAAGGCACTGTCCGAGCCCGAGCAGAAACTTTACGATCTCGTCGTCAAGCGCTTTCTGGCCGTGTTCTTTCCGGCAGCCGAATATCGCGTGACGACGCGCATCACCGAGGTGGTTGGCCACCACTTCAAGACCGAGGGCAAGGTTCTCGTGGAAGCGGGCTGGCTGCAAGTCTATGGGCGCGAGACGGGTGGCGAGGAAGCCAACCTCGTGCCGGTACAGAAGGACGAGAAGGTCAAGACCGACAAGATTGCCGCCCATGAGCTGACCACGAAACCACCGGCGCGCTACAACGAAGCGACGCTGCTGTCGGCCATGGAAGGTGCGGGCAAGCTCGTCGAAGACGACGAGTTGCGCGAAGCGATGGCCGCCAAAGGGTTGGGCACGCCGGCCACGCGCGCGGCCATCATCGAAGGGCTGCTCGGTGAGAAATATCTGGTGCGCGAGGGGCGCGAGCTCATCCCCACCGCCAAGGCATTCCAGCTCATGACGCTGCTGCGCGGGCTGGGCGTGAAAGAGCTCACCGCCCCCGAGCTCACCGGCGAATGGGAGCACAAGCTGGCGCAGATGGAGCGCGGCAAGCTTGCGCGCGACGCCTTCATGCAGGAAATCGCGCGCATGACGCAAACGATCGTCAAACGGGCGAAGGAATACGATTCCGATACGATCCCGGGCGATTACGCGACGTTGACGACGCCCTGCCCGAACTGCGGCGGCCAGGTAAAGGAAAACTACCGGCGGTTCGCTTGCACACAATGCGAGTTCTCGATTTCGAAGATTCCGGGCAGCCGCCAATTCGAGATCGACGAAGTCGAAACGCTGCTCGCCAAGAAAGAGATCGGGCCGCTCTCCGGTTTCCGCAGCAAGATGGGCCGGCCTTTCTCGGCCATTCTCAAGCTGACGTTCGATGACGAAATCAAGAACTACAAGCTCGAGTTCGATTTCGGTCAGGATCAGGGCGGCGAGGACGGCGAGGCACCGGACTTCTCGGAACAGGAAGCCGTCGGCGCATGTCCGAAATGCCATGCGCGCGTCTTCGAGCACGGCATGAGCTACGTGTGCGAGAACTCGGTCGCCGTGCCGAAGACCTGCGATTTCCGCTCCGGCAAAGTCATCTTGCAGCAGGAGATCGCGCGTGAGCAGATGGCGAAGCTGCTCGAGGCGGGCCGCACCGATTTACTGACCGGCTTCAAGTCGTCGCGCACCGGACGCAACTTCAAGGCGTATCTCGTCAAGCAGAGCGACGGCAAGATCGGCTTCGAGTTCGAGAAGAAGGAGCCCTCGGCCAAGACGGCGGCCAAATCGAGCGCTCGCACCGCGGCTGCCTCGGCCGCCGCGTCTGATGCGGCGGCGGACGAGGCGGGCGACACGACCGTGGCGACGGCCCGTAAGACAACGGCTAAGACAGCAACCAAGACGGCCGCAAAGACAGCCGCCAAGCCGGCAGCGAAGGCTCCGGCCAAGAAGGCTGCCGCCAGAAAAGTCGGCGCGTGAGCGCGTAGCCGCTACGAGCCGCGGCGGCGCGCTTCGGCGTTAGCTCTATCGGCCGGAATGCCTGCCTCGGCAGACGTTCCGGGCCTTACAGCGCGCTGTGCGACGGCGCGCAGGGGCCGCCGTCGGCCGTCCCCGCACCCCATTCATTTCAGAGCGGCGTTGGCGTACTCATGCGCGAGCGGCCCGCGCGGGGCACTTTCGCGAGGGTACCGTCGTGGCGAGCCCCGGCGTACCGCTTTTCCCCGTCCTCGAGCGGCTGTGCTGTTTCGTGCTCTTGCGCGGCCACCGGAGCCGGAGCCGGCAGCGCCGTGCCGTCCTTGAGCCACAGTTCGCCCAGCGTGCCGTTCGGCGTCTGGCTGAAGTGCTCGACGAGATGGTCGATGAAAGTCCGCACCTTGGCCGGCAAATGGCGCCGGCTCGGATAGCCGATGTTCACCTCGACCTGCGGCAGCCGATAGTCCGACAGCACGCGCACCAGGTTGCCGCGCGTCGCGTCGCTACCGATCAGGTAACTCGGCAAAATCGCGACACCCATGCCGAGCAGCGCGAATTGACGCAGCATTTCGGTGTTGTTCGCCACGATCACGTTCGACGGACGCACGCGCACCTCGCCCTCAGGGCCCGTGAATACACGTTCATCTCCCCAATATTCCGAGGGCAGGCTCAGGCAGGCGTGATCGGCCAATTGCTCGGGCCGTGTCGGCGTTCCGTGCTTCTCGAGGTACGCGGGCGTGGCGCAAACGATCATGCAGCCGGTCGTCAGGCGGCGCGTGACGATGCTCGCGCTGCGCATTTTCTGGGCGATGACGATGCCGACGTCGAAGCCTTCTTCGACAAGATCGACACCCCGGTCGACGAGCGTCAGATCGGGAAGTACTTTCGGGTAGCGTTGGACATAGGTCTGGAGCACCGGCGCGAGGTTGTGCAGCCCGAAAACGACGGGCGCCACGATGCGCAGGGTGCCGACCGGCTCATGGTTGCGGGCGACAACCATTTGCTCGACGTCTTCGAGTTCGTCGAGGATTTGTCTGGCGCGTTCGAGATAGACCTGGCCCGATTCGGTCAACGAGAGGCTGCGGGTGGTGCGATTGAGCAACCGCGTGCCGAGCCTGGCCTCCAGGTCGGCGACATGGCGCGTGGCAACGGCGTTCGAGATATCCATCGCGCCTGCCGCGCGAGCAAAACTGCCGAGATCCGCCACTTTCACGAACACACGCATCGACTGCAAATGATCCATTGACGACTCCTGCCGCTGTGATTACTCAGAAAAAAAATTCCGAGCCAATTCGTAATTGTCCTACGACTCCGAAAACAGCGCAGAGTTGCTTCGCATCGCCGAATTTTCGAGACTAAAATCGCGACGGATCACATTAGCGGGGAAAAGGCGACGCTCAGCATGCGTAATACGTAAAAGAATCGCCCCGAGCCGGCGATTCCCTACGTACAAGCTGTCGAAGCGGTCGGATTGAACTGGAGCCAACGAAGGCCGGCGCACGCGGGGCACGGGGGCACGGCGCGGGAATGATCGAATCCCCGCGCCGTCGAAAGGTCGTCGTCAGGAGGCCGCGAGCCGACTTTCGATGCCAGCCTTCGTGCGAGTCAGCGCATCGGGCAAGCCATGACGGAGTTTTTCGAAGAGTTCGGCATGCAACGCGAGCTCGTCACGCCAGGCCGCATCGTCGATCGAGATCACCTGCTCGAACTGCTCGCGCGTGAAACCGAGGTTCGTCCAGTCGATATCCTCGTAGCGCGGCGAGATGCCGAACGCGTGCTCCACGCCCTCGGCCTGGCCTTCGATGCGGCCGATCATCCAGCGCAGCACGCGCATGTTTTCGCCGAAGCCCGGCCAGACGAACTTGCCGTCGGGGCCCTTTCGGAACCAGTTGACGCAGAAAATCTTCGGCACCTTGCCGCCGAGCGACTCGATGCGTTCGCCCACGCCCAGCCAATGGCCGAAGTAATCGGCCATGTTGTAGCCGCAAAACGGCAGCATCGCGAACGGATCGCGCCTCACCACGCCTTGCTGTCCTGCCGCCGCGGCCGTCGTTTCCGAACCCATCGTCGCGGCCATATAGACGCCTTCGACCCAGTTGCGCGCCTCGGTCACGAGCGGCACCGTACTCGAACGGCGGCCACCAAAAATGAAGGCATCGATCGGCACCCCGGTGGGATTCTCCCAATCGGGATCGACCGAGGGACACTGCGCCGCGGGTGCGGTGAAGCGCGCGTTCGGGTGAGCCGCCTTGCGCCCTGTCTCCTTGGCGATCGCGGGCGTCCAGTCCTGCCCTTGCCAATCGATGAGATGCGCGGGCGGCGTATCGGTCATGCCCTCCCACCAGACGTCGCCATCGTCGGTCAGCGCCACGTTCGTGAAGATGACGTTGCCCTTGAGCGTCGCCATGGCGTTGTAATTGGTTTTCTCGCTCGTGCCGGGCGCCACGCCGAAATAGCCCGCTTCAGGGTTGATGGCGTAAAGGCGGCCGTCCTTGCCGGGCTTGATCCAGGCGATATCGTCGCCGATCGTCGAGATCGACCAGCCGCTCATGCTGGGCGGCGGGATCAGCATCGCGAAGTTCGTCTTGCCGCAGGCCGACGGAAACGCCGCCGCCACGCGGTACTTCCGCCCCTCGGGCGAGGTGACCGTGAGAATCAGCATATGTTCGGCAAGCCATCCTTCGGAGCGGCCCATCGTCGATGCGATGCGCAGCGCGAAGCATTTTTTGCCCAGCAGCGCGTTGCCACCATAGCCGGAGCCGAAGCTCCAGATCTCGCGCCTTTCCGGAAAATGCACGATGTATTTTGTGTCGTTGCACGGCCATGGAACGTCGGGGGTGCCGTCGACGCGCGGCGCGCCGACCGAATGCACGCAAGGCACGAAGCTGCCATCCGTGCCGAGCACTTCGTACACCCGCCGCCCCATGCGCGTCATGATTCTCATGTTGACTACGACATAGGGGCTATCCGTGAGCTCGATGCCGATGTGCGCGATGGGCGAGCCGAGCGGCCCCATCGAGAACGGCACGACATACATCGTCCGCCCGCGCATCGCGCCGTCGAACAAGCCGTCGAGCTTCGTGCGCATTTCTTGCGGATCGAGCCAGTTGTTGGTCGGCCCGGCGTCTTCGCGGCGCTCCGAGCAAATGAAGGTGCGGTCTTCGACGCGAGCGACATCCGAGGGTGCCGAGCAGGCGAGATAGGAGTTGGGCCGTTTGGAGGGGTTCAGGCGCTTGAGCGTTCCCGCCTGGACCATTTCGTCGCAAAGACGGTCATACTCTTCCTGCGAGCCGTCGCACCAGACGATGCGCGCGGGCTTCGTCAATGCCGCAACGCGCTCGACCCACTCGAGCAACTCGCGATGTCTGACGTATGCCGGCGCTTCGATAGTCGGGGCGCCCGCCGGGGCAGATGATTGATTCATCGAGGTTGTCTCCGTTTTATGTTCGTTGAAGGGAAACGGTGGGCTCGCTGACGCTGCATGCGAGAGGCATGTGCGCAGACCTACGTCGCGCGGGCGCCGGTGGGACGGCGCGTCAGGAGCATCGCAGCTTGCGCGTCGCCGCCGCAAGCTGCTAAATAGGAACGGTCCTGCCTATCGAAGGAGGCAATCAGCATCGTAGCCCAAGCCGGTGCATGGTTCATGCCAGCTCCTTTTTTTCGATGGGTGGAACCGGGAAGGATATCACCGCGTCTATTGCGTTCATCGTGCGCTGCAAAACCAAACTTGCCCTATGAAAATTGCCATACTCGACGACTACCAGGATGCAGTTCGTAAACTCGATTGCTTTCAAATGCTTGCGAACCACGAGGTCAAGGTGTTCAACAACACCGTGCGCGGCCTCGGGCAGTTGGCAAGCCGTCTGGCGGAAGTCGACGCGCTCGTGCTCATTCGCGAGCGTACGCGTGTGACCTCGCAATTGCTCGACAAGTGCCCGCATCTGCGGATGATCAGTCAAACGGGCAAGGTATCGAGCCATATCGATCTCGATGCCTGTACCGAGCGCGGCATTGCGGTGCTCGAGGGCGTCGGCTCGCCCACCGCGCCGGCCGAGTTGACCTGGGCGCTCATCATGGCCGCGCAGCGGCGCATCCCGCAATACGTTGCGAATTTGAAGCAGGGCGCGTGGCAGCAGTCGGGATTGAAAACCTCGGCTCTGCCGCCGAACTTCGGCCTCGGACAGTTGCTGCACGGGCATACGCTGGGCATTTGGGGCTATGGGAAGGTCGGGCGGCTCGTAGCGGGCTATGGAAAGGCGTTCGGCATGCGGGTGTTGGTCTGGGGGCGCGAGCACTCGCTCGAAGCCGCGAAAGCCGACGGCTATGAGGCGGCCGAAAGCCGCGAGGCCTTCTTCGAACAGAGCGATGTCCTGTCGATCCACCTCCGGCTGCACGACGACACCCGCGGCATCGTCAAACAAGCCGATCTGTTGCGCATGAAGCCAACGGCGCTTTTCGTCAACACGAGCCGCGCCGAGTTGCTCGAGGAGAACGCGCTCGTCAACGCGCTCTCGCATAACCGGCCGGGGATGGTTGCGATCGATGTTTATGAGAGCGAGCCGATCCTTCAGGGTTATGGGCTGCTACGGATGGAGAACGTGATCTGCACGCCGCATATCGGGTATGTCGAGCGCGAGAGCTACGAGCTCTACTTCAGTGCCGCCTTCAAGAACATCCTTGCGTTCGACGATGGCGACGTCTCGAGTGTCGCCAATCCGGATGCGTTGTCGGTCGTCAAGCGCCGTTGAGCGAAGGGCGCGCGTGTCGGTTTGGCTCGCGCGGCATGCGCGTTTGCGTGCTCGAAGCGGACATCATGCGGCCGCGTCGACGGCACCTTCGGCGTGGTCGAGTTGCGGCAGGCGGCGCAAGAACGCCTCGCCATCGCGCCGGCCGAGTTCGTAGGCAGGGCGCATCAGTGCGGGCTGAGTGTAATCCCAGCTCGAGATCGGTACTTTGCTCGATGGCTGCACGTAAAGACGCCGCTGTTCGCCGTGCGCGACGACGAACATCTGTGGGCGTGGATAGCGGCGTGTCACCATGACGAGCACACGTCCCGCCGAGGAGTCGAGCGCGTCGACCGGGACATTGTCGACCATGCCGCCGTCGAGCACGGGCTTGCCATCGCGACGCAACACGGGCGTGAAGGGCGGTGTGCAGGACGACTGGAGAATCAGGTCCGCGAGCGCATCGACACTCGCGCAGTCCTGCGCGCGCACGTACTCCGGCCGAAAGCCAAGCGTGCGGCCCAGCGTCGGATGCAATGTCTTGCGCACGTGTTTTTCGATGTTGTAGGCGATGAGTCCCGCTGCGACCGATACGTGTGCGCCGAGCCAGCGCGGTATGTGTGAGACGCCGATGCGGATCTCGGGCGCGCTGGCCAGTTCGGCGAACGATTCGCCATATATGTCGAGCAAGGCCTGGCGGTAGATTCGATAGTGCGGAAAGACCGATGCGCCGCGGCGCAAGAGATTGCCCCAATAGGCGTTTTTCGTGTTGCCGCGTAGCACGTCTTCGTAATAGCGCATGACCCACTGCGAATTCCGGGTGTAGAGCATGCAGGCGGTGGCGGCACCAGCCGAAATCCCGGCAATGACGCGCGGCTTCAACCCGAGTTCGGGCTGCACGACTTCCCAGAATCCGGCCTGCCACCAGCAGCGGTTGCCGCCGCCGGCGAAGACGACTTGATCGAACATGTTCGGGTGGTTTTTGAGGGTTTTGCGGATTTTTGGGCGGACTGTGCAGCGGGCCGCGGGAGGGAGGCTGCGCAAGGCGTCATGATACTGGCCGCCGTTGTCCGGAATCAAAGAGGGAGTGCTCGGGAAGATGCGGGCCATGGAGCCAGGGCTCGTGACGCTGGGAGAGGGTCCTCGGGTACCGGCCGCGGATTTTTTTGCGAGAAATGCGTACCGGCACTAGCCAAGCAAGAAAAAGTCCTGCATAATTGACGATCTGTTGGGGCGTTAGCTCAGTTGGTAGAGCAGCGGACTCTTAATCCGTAGGTCGAGTGTTCGAGTCACTCACGCCCCACCAAGGAATTCAAAGGGTTACAGCGCTTCGCGGCTGTAACCCATTTTTCGTTGTCTGACCATGTAACCGGTCTGTAACCGGACGCGCGCGGCGGTGCCAACAGTTTGCGCATTTGGCATCAATCAACCGCGGTTCTTCGCCGCCTTTTTGGCGCTAGCTGGCAAATGTACCGCCATGCCCTAAGCAGCGGTGGCGCGGGCAACTTGAGGTCGCGTTTGGACAGCTCAACGAGCGTCTGGCGGCAGAACGCAACCTCTGACTGCTCTTCCATGACGTGGTCGAACCAGCTCGGCGCCCGCGGGCGCTCCACGAGGACACGCTCAAGCGCTGACTGCACGCCTGCCGAAAAGAAAAACGCTCCGACGTGCGCGGCCTTTCTAATCCGAGGATAACCCGCTCTCGACTGCTCCGACAGCCTTTCGTGATGCTCCTCAGTCATCTAAGTGCCCGGCATCCGTACGTGAAGTGTTCGTCGTAGTAATGCTCGACATCAGACAATGCCTCAATCACTGCCTGGTAAGCGGCCACCTTGAGTTCCCAGTATTTTCGAAATCGATGATCACGGTTCTGGAACCAAGACGCGAGGGCGGCGGAAACCAAGCCAGCTAAAACGAGGCGGACCGAGTCGTACACTAAAGGATTGGCAGTCATTGCTTCGCATCCGAAAGAACGGCGTAAAATCGCGGCATCCTGAGGCTCCTCAACGGAGCGACAGAACTTTGCAGCCGCCCCCCCCAGATGACTTTCGCGCCACGCCCAGATGCGCCCCCCCCTTTCCACCTCGCCGCTCCGCGCGCAGCGCACGCACCGTTAACACGTGACGGGAATGTCTCGTCTCGCGAACCCATGGTTAGCCGCTCTAGAACGGCTTGAAAAACGAATGTTCGTGATTTATCGACGTCAACCGCGCAAAAAACTCCATTGCATATCTATCCGTCATTCCCGCGATGAAATCACATATCACGCGCGTCTTTTCCTCTTTTTTAGTGGATTCATACGTTTCCCGCCAATCATCCGGAAGCAGCAAATTACCTTTTTGCTTATCCTCTGTCAGCGCAGAAAAAATGCGCTTCACGATGTCTCTACCGCGATATTCGACGAGCCGCATTCGCGGCGACATCGTCAAAGCCTCGAAGGTAAGGTGCTTAAACGTTTCAATTTTGATCCGCACATTTTCCTTCACCACAATCTCGGAAAGAGCGGGAAACCTATCGTTGTATGCTGCCGATACACCACCAATAAACTCCCTCACAAGCTCAGAGGTGAATTGCGTCCTAAGAAATCCATCCGATGCTATCTTTTTGGACTGCCGATAAATAGCGATAATATTCAAAATGTCGCTGATAGATTTTTCGCCAGCAACTGCAGCATTTCTATTATCAAAAAGAGTGCCGAACGCATCGATAATCGTTTGCTGAATATCAGCCTTCGATAGCTTCATACCCGTTGCTTCGTTGACCTTCTCGGTGACTGCGCCAAGAATCGTTTCGTCCGCCGTCAAGCTAAGCATTTCCAACGGATTGAAGAATCCGGCCTTGAGCGCGTCCTCCAAATCATATGTCGAGTATGCAATGTCGTCCGCGATATCCATGATCTGACACTCGATCGTCTTGAACTTTGAAGCGCGAGAGCCGGGCGCTACTGATTTACGAACCCAACTGACGAGATCGCTTTCCGATTCGTAATATCCTTTAGCGAGCTTCTCCGGGTCTTTGCGATCCTTTCTTTTTCGCGGAATTTGGTTGTTATATTTGAGCAATGCGGCGATACTACGATAAGTCAGGTTCAGGCCGTTGCGACTCGACGCGTCGCCTCCATTCGCTTCTCTTTTTTCCAATCGCGCGATAATACGAAGCGTTTGAGCATTGCCTTCAAAGCCGCCATACTCCCCCATGCATTCATCGAGCGCATGTTCCCCGTTATGCCCAAAAGGCGGGTGACCAATATCGTGGGCTAGTCCAGCCAGCTCAACAAGATCCGTGTTGATTGGATACTCGTTAAACGGCGCTTCTGCGTTCAACTTTAGCGTGATGCCTTTAGCGATCTGCGCAACCTCCACCGAGTGCGTCAACCGGTTCCTAAAGAAATCCGATTCGACACCCGGGAATAGCTGCGTCTTTCCTTGCAATCGACGAAATGATGCGCAATGCACAAGCCGAGCGTAGTCCCGTCGAAACTGCGCCCGAACCGGATCGCTGGGATCAAACTTATCGCCATTCGTAAGCGAGCTCGCGCGCTCTATGTCTTGCTCTGTGTATAGTTGTTTCTGCTGGTCTCGGATGTTCTTCTTTTTCATCTTTCTTTTGTTTCAAAAAAAAGAGCTAGGGCGATCCCTAGCTCATCGTCAAACTCGTAGCAGGCTTCAGCGCTTTGGGGTCCTAGCTTTGCTCGGCTGTACGCCCTTTGCTTCCCCGGCGTGCGCGGCAGCCTTCGATTCCGCTCGACTCCGCGTCGTGTCGAGGGCTCGCTGCAAAAACCCCGCCATCTCCTGGTCCACCTGCCGCCTGGCGGCGTCGAACGCGGCGTATTGGGGAAACTTAGTCATGATGGGTCCTCAGTGTGTCTTCGCGGTCTAGTAACGGTTTGTTGTTCGGGACCTTCACTGTGTCCTCTCGATCTGTTAACGGCTTGTTCAAGATCAACTTGAGTCGAGATTGTCAAGTATGCGGTGATGGAACTCAAGTGAAATATTCGTCGCACCGTGAGGTGGCTAGCAGTCCTGCCATCAAGCGATCCGCACCAGCGCATGGGACAAGTCACCGTTCGCTGACGCGCGTTCGACGTTGCCGCCATACAACGCTGAGGATGCGCTGTGCCAGTTAAACGGTTACGGCACGCACCTCGATAAGCAAAACTCGCGCCACCAACAATCAGTGACAGATGAGGCGGTGGCCGCCAAACGCGAACAGGAGGGGGCCCCAGTTTGGCACCCGGCCTTTTGGTTTCCGCGCCAGAACCATACCGCGCTGCTCGCCGATGCTATTTGCGGCCCCCTGCCGTGCTAGGCCCCCGGTAGGAGCCGTTTGTAACGGTCTGGGCATCCCTCCTCATCGATGAAAGAAAGAAACGCGCTCCAGTGTCCTTGCTATGCACCTCGTCATAACGATGCAGAGCAGCGTTTATTCAATCATCGAAGGTTCGCATACAATCTCACAAATCGCTGCGACCGTTCGCAGAATAGGACCGATTCCGTACCCGCATGATGGTCTGCCGTGTCGTCTCATAGTCGCGAGCAAGCTGTGACACCGATACGCCCCGCGCAAGGCGTGTCCGAGCTTCGGCTTGTTGGGCTGGTGTAAGTGCCGGCTTGCGGCCCAACGCTTTCCCTTCGGCCTTCACACGTGCGAGCCCGCTTTGCGTCCGCTCGATCAACAGATCGCGCTCGAACTCCGCCACAGCGTTAAGAACACCCATGGTCATCTTGGCTGCTACGGACGTGAGATCAACGCCACCGAGAGCAAGACAGTGCACGCGCACGCCTATGCCCGCCAAGCGCTCAACCGTGGCGCGCACGTCCATCGCGTTGCGCCCGAGGCGATCCAACTTGGTCACGACAAGAACGTCGCCTTCTTCCATCCGGTCTTCGGGCTTCGCGAAGCCCGGACGATCTCTTGCAGCTACCGAACCGCTGATCGACTCCTCCAAGATGCGGCGCTTGTCGAGCGCAAAGCCCGCAGTCTCGATCTCCCGTCGCTGATTCTCGGTCGTCTAATCGCGTGTGCTGACCCGACAATACGCGAAGGCCCTAGACATGTTGTAGCCCCCGATTTGTAGCCCAATGGTGTACGAATGCCGTGTACGAATCGTAGGTTGGGTACGAAATACTTCGAAGCCAATTTTCGTACGGCCTGTGGCAAACCGTACGCAATCGTCCGTTTTCGTCCAGGGCGAGAAGTAAGCTCGGTGTACTATGGCGCATTGCGCGGCATTGCTCTCCGTCCGGG
Organism: Trinickia sp.; assembly: GCF_036503415.1. Taxonomy (GTDB): domain Bacteria; phylum Pseudomonadota; class Gammaproteobacteria; order Burkholderiales; family Burkholderiaceae; genus Trinickia. The sequence goes on from NZ_DASXWY010000133.1 coordinate 46,985, forward strand.
TATCCACGCACCGCCAATCGAGGCCGACTGTTTGCGTCCGACCATACAACTAGAATCTTTTGTCGCCGCATATCGTTGACGCGTAGCGCTTGGCGCGAGCGCGAAATTAGGGCTGGGTTCATTCAAAAAAAGCGCCTCGCTCAGCCCGAATCAAACGGAAGCGGTACAACGGGGACTCACGCACCATGAACACCTATCTCTTGACCTGGAATCCGAAGCGTTGGCATTGGGATCTAGCCTCCGACCTTACGATGCTTAAGACGATCAACACAAAAATCCAGATAACAGGGCTGAAAACCTTATGCACCAGAGGTCACAGCGGTTACATGAGCAACGGTCAACACTGAGAAATGTGCACTTTGTCGGACTCTTAATCCGTAGGTCGAGTGTTCGAGTCACTCACGCCCCACCACCGAGTTCGGTAGTTGAAAATCAAGCACTTGCGAGCGATCGCGGTGCTTTTTTTCGTCTGTAGCTAGCGCGTGGCGGCGTCAAAAACTGGCCTTTGCCGAAATGAGCTGAATCCCAGAAGTTGGACGGTGGTTGAAACACGAGAGCTAGTGCGAGGCAGGGCTTCCCTCATCACTTACAGACCTCCCAGCGGTTGCCAACCCGCACGATCAATGTCCCGCTTCCTTCTGATGCCGAAACGCGAGCGCATAAACTACATCGACTTCAGGTTCGTGTCGATACACGGCCACATAGCCAGAGCCGCCGAACGGAATGGCAGCGCGCCACTCTGGCTGGGTTTTCCGGAAAAGGGCGACCAACGGCCGGCGCCGTTTCCAGCATCAGAAATCGTTGCTCAATGGCCTGAGTTGCCCGCCGAATGGCGGTTTCGCTCTTGTCGGCCAGAAAGCGCCGGCAGCGCTCCAACCCTTGGCCGGCGCGGGCCGTGATAATTACGCGTGACACTCAGGCAGCCCCGTTTCATCGTCCGTGCCCCAAGTTTTCAGCCAAGTGCGAACCTCTTCCCCGGTCAAATGTAGGCCGGTTCCCTCATATTCAGCCCATGATGCCGTAGCCTCTTGCTTGTAGCTTTCACGGGCTTCTTCCCGCTCCACGTACTGCTTGATCGCTTCACACATGATCCAGTGTGGCGACCGATCGCGCAGATTGGCCAAGTGCTGCACGCGCCCTTTCAACTCGTCGTCGATTTTGAGTGACGTTGCCATACGCCAGCCCTCCGTTATCAATGAGTGATACCTAGCGATACTCTAGTCCTGCTCCCCTCATTGTCCACGCGAGCCATCACGACAATCGACGGGGCGGCCGCTTCGGGGACCGACTTGGACAGCGGCTGCAAATGCTCCCAGCAGCAGAACGCCCCTATCCGTGCAACGTTGCGACGAATCGCGCAATGATCTGCGCCACTTCGACCGGCGCCTCCAGCTGCGACAGGTGTCCAATCCCGGGCAGAATATGCATCCGTGCGTGCGGGATACGAGGCATCAGTTCCGCCTGCAGCGTTGCGACGCGCTCCACCTGATCGAGCTCACCGGAAATCACAACGGTCGGCGCGTCGATCGATGCCACCGCCGCGGTGATGTCTTCGCGCATGGCTATGTTTGGCCAAGCCGCCTTCGCCTGCGGTGCGGCCCTCAGGCTATCCTCGATGACTTGCTCCCGGCAAGCAGCGCTGAGCGATTTCGCGGTGAGCACGTGATCGATAACGAATTCGACCGATTCGCGTGACTGATACGCGCCGGTCAACGTCGCACGTTGCTCCTCGGAAAGTTGCATCGGCGAAGGCGGCGACGGCGCGACGAGTACAAGACCCTCCAGCCCACCCGGCCGACGCGATGCGATCAGTTGAGCAACCTTGCCGCCCATCGAATGTTCGACCAGAACGTAGCGCCGCAGACCCAACTGCTCAATAACCCCTTCTGCGTCGGCGGCAAGATCGGCCACGCGGTAGCCGTCGACAGGGGCATCGGAGTGGCCCCAGCCTCGGTGATCGATAGCAACAATGCGATAGCGGTCGGCCAATTCGCTTGCTACGCCGTCCCATGTACGCGACGAGCCGCCGTAGTAATGCAGGAACACAAGCGCCAACTCGCCGCTGCCGCGCTGCGCGACATAAATCTGCGTACCGTTCGATCTGATTCTCATTTCCGCGCCCTTTCCGTTAGAGGATGGCTAAATGGTAGATTCATGTCGTCCTTTTGATAATTGCCCCTATAGTTTATTGAGTCGATAATGGCACTATCGAATTGGAGGACTAAATGGACCGGCTGACGAGCCTCGGGGTATTCGTCGCTGCAGTCGAGGAAGGCAGTTTTGCAGCTGCGGCGCGCCGTTTCGGGCTATCGGCAGCGATGGCCGGCAAGCATGTAAGCGCAATTGAGGCCGAGCTGAATACACGGCTACTTCAGCGCACTACACGGCGCTTGAGTCTGACCGATGCCGGCCAGACTTACTACGAGCGCAGTAAGCGGATTCTCGAAGCATTCGAGGAAGCCAATCGGGAAGTGGGAGATTCACAAGGCACGGCACGCGGCGTCCTGCGGGTCGCAGCGCCAGTCACGTTCGGTGCGATGCACCTGGGGGAGGTCGTTGCCCGCTACCTTGACGACCATCCGCACGTCAAAGTGGAAGTGGTACTCGGAGACCGCTACGTCGACCTGATGGAGGCGGGTGTCGACGTGGCAATCCGGATCGGACGGTTGCAGGATCCCGGACTGGTGATGCGCCGGCTTGCACCGTGTCGAATGGTCGTCTGTGCGTCTGCAGCGTACCTCGAGCGCCATGGAACGCCACGCCAGCCCGAAGACTTGCAACGCGCGCATCGACTAGCTTTCAGCGAGGCCGTGTCGGCCGGCGACTGGACGTTGCTCGATGCGAAAAACCACGCGCACGTCATCGACGGACCATGCCGGATGGCCGCTAACAATACGCAAATGCTACTTGCCGCGACCCTCGCTGGCGCCGGCATCGCTTACGGCCCGACCTTCGTGTTCGGAGAGCACCTCCGTCGTGGCGAACTCGTGGCGCTACTGCCGGCGTATCGCGCAGCCGACCTGGCGATTCAAGCGGTTTATCCGAGCGCACAGCGCATACCGCTCAAAGTGCGTCGCTTCGTCGATTATCTTGCCGAGGCGTTCGGGGATGAACCGCCTTGGGACAGGAAGGCACGGCAAACCACATAGTGAGCGCGTCGTTATCCAGACACATCGAAGCCATCCACGCCTGGCTTCGGAGCAAAAATCTTTAATGCAGCGAGAAACGGCTCAGAGCGTTTGCATCAATCAGTTAGCGCCTCACGGCACACGCGGGAGGAGATGGCAATTGCTGCGCGCACGCTATCGAAGTCATCCACTGGCTGCTCAGGGTCGGTAACGCGCTTCGCCTGCTTCCCGCGCCTCGCGCGCACACAGCCGCCCGTCGAAACGATCGAAAGGCAACCGCTTTCGGCTATCCTTCGCAGATCCCTCCCACCAGCATCCAATGAAGCGGCCATCGTTCTCTACGCAACTCGTCACGTCGTGGATACTCGTGGCCGCGATCTGCGCCATGCTGATCGCGCTCGTCTGGTTCACGGCGAATTCCGCCCAAAGCCAGCAGATCGCCGGTGCAAGGCAGCAAGCCGCAGCCGCTTGCGAAGCGGTCGCCGCACGCTACAGCCGGTCTATATCGCCCGCCGATTCCGCGCAGAACACCGACCTGATGCATTCGGTGCTCGACATCGTCCTTGCACAAGCGCCTGGGATCGAAGGCGGATTCTGGGCGTCGGCGCGAGCTCGGGCTTCCGCGCCCGGCCGCTTTCTCGCCTACGCATTTCCCACCTATCAGGGCAGCGGAGTAAAACGCGATGTCCCGGAGGCTGAAACCCCGCTCATCGTGAGCACGCTACACTCGGCCGCTGCAGCGCACCGCACCGTCACGAACGTTATTTCGAGCGGACAAGATGCGGTCATCGCGGCCGCCTGCCCGGTGTCAAACACAACCGATGTCTTCGCCTGGATGCTCAATCGCGCCCGGCCGCCGCTCGGGCCATACGGCGAGGCATTGGTCGCGACGTTGGCCGCGGTACTCGCCGTCATTCTCGTCGTCGCAACCGCCCTCGCCCTTGCACTGCGCCGCTGGAAGCAAGACCTCGCGCGGGTCGAAACATCGCTCGCGACGCAACGCGATGGAGCGCGCCTGTCGCTGCCGGGCGAGCCCGACCTCGATCGGATCGTCGCCGCACTGAACCGATATATCGAGCGCACGGATGTCTTGCAACGGCAAGCCTCGGACTTGGGTAGCAAACTGGCGCAAGCCGAACGATTCAGCGTTCTCGGCAAACTCGCCGCTCAAGTGGCTCACGAAATACGCAATCCAGCCGGTGCCATGCGTCTGAAGGCCGAAAACGCCCTGGCAGGCGACAGCAGCCGACATCGGGACGCCCTGCAGACGATACTCGAACAGATCGGTCGCATCGAAACACAGCTTTCCAGTCTGCTTGCCTTAACGCAGCCGGTCAGCGTAAATGTGAAAAAAACCGATCTCGCCGCGTGGCTGACCGACGTCGTCGAATCGCATCGCGAACTCGCGCAAGCGCGCGGCATCACACTGATGCCCGCAACAGAACTCGTCGATGACAGAGGATCCGCCGGACACATCGACACCGCTCCCGAGTTCGACCCGGAACAATTGCGTCGTGCGTTGGATAATCTGCTGGTCAACGCGTTGCGCCATGCAGGCGAGGGCGGCGTTGTGAATGTGCACGCCTCGCACGAATGTTCCAGCGACACGTCACATCTGCGAATCGCCGTGTCCGATAGTGGGCCGGGCGTGCCCGCGTCGCAACGGGAACGTATCTTCGAACCCTTCGTGACAGGCCGCCCGGATGGGTCCGGCCTCGGCCTCGCCGTCGTCCGTGAAGTAGCTGCCGCTCACGGCGGGCGAGCGTGGCTCGACGACACGCCCAAGGGCGCCTCATTCGTGATCGAGATTCCATGGCAACGATCCTCGTAATCGACGATGACGACGCATTTCGCGACGGACTCGCCCAGACGCTCAGCGATCTGGGCCATCGCGTGCTCGAAGCTTCCTCGGCACAGGCCGCGCTGCGGATGCTGCGGGAAGCGCCCGCCCCGGAGTGCATCTTTCTCGACTTCCGTTTGCCCGACCTGGACGGGCTCGCCCTGTTGACGCAGCTGCGCGACGAGCCCTCGCTCAAAGCAGTTCCCGTCGTCATGCTCACTGCTTATGCAACGAGCGACAATACGATCGGCGCCATGCGGCTGGGCGCGTTCGAGCATCTCATCAAGCCCGTCGGCCGCAAGGACATTGCGTCACTGCTTCAACGAATCTTCTCGGCCAACGAGCCGCCCGTCGCAACCCGCCCCGCCGACATGTCGTTTGCCGAGGCGCCCGCCCGGAACCGGACGCAACTGCTCGGCATTAGCGCCGCCCTGCGCGAGGTGCAAAAGCAATTGGGCCGCGCAGCGATGACGGACGCAACGGTGCTCATCACCGGGGAGACGGGAACGGGCAAGGAAGTCGCCGCGCGTGTGCTGCACGAGTCGTCGAGCCGGCACGAAGGCCCGTTCGTCGCGGTGAACTGTGCCGCCATTCCTCACGAATTGCTCGAAAGCGAATTGTTCGGCCATGGGAAAGGCGCATTCACCGGGGCTGCGGGCGAACGTATAGGCCGGCTCGTCGAAGCCGATGGGGGCACGCTCTTTCTCGATGAAATCGGCGATATGCCCGCGGCAATGCAGGCGAAACTCCTGCGGGCGCTCCAGGAGCGGCAAGTCACGCCGCTCGGCACAAACCGGACGACCACCGTCGATATTCGTGTGGTCGCGGCCACGCATCGCGACCTCGATGCGATGGTAAGCGCGGGAACGTTCCGTCAGGACCTGCTGTACAGGCTAAACGTCGTATTGCTTCACCTGCCGCCGCTACGCGAGCGCATCGCCGATATCGTTCCGCTTGCAGAGCACTTCCTTGCGCAGGCTGCGCAATCCTCGGGGCGCAAGATGTATTTGTCGGCCGAAGCCCAGCGGCGGCTCGTCGAACACTTGTGGCCCGGCAATGTGCGCGAACTGAAGAACGCAATGGAGCGGGTCTGTTCGCTCGCGCCGGGCCCGGGGGTGACCATCGACGATCTATCGTTTCTTCGTCCCCCCGCGGCACCGGCGCAAGACCTGTTCGGCCCCGGTCTTCTCGAACTGCCGTTACCGCTCGCCATCGAGCGCATGGAACGCGCGATGATCGTGCGCGCCCTCGAGATGGCCAACGGCAACCGCGCCGATGCGGCACGCCGGCTCGGCATCAGCCGACAGTCGCTTTACGCAAAGCTTGCGAGCCTGGGACTCGACTAGGTGTTAGGTGAGCTCGCCGCGCACACGCGAACCGAGCTGTCAACAAACCCGACACCCGGTGTCAAGCAACCGGACAGCGTTCGCGCTTCCTTCGACGCTTAACCCTCTCCACACCTGCCTCGACGGCATGGCATACCCCTTGCGTTTGACGGGCGGCCACCAGGCGAGCCGGTTGCCACCCTCGCCGCACGACGAGGGACTGCGCAATCCCGGCTGCGCGCTGCAAGGCCTTCACAACGCCCCAACCGAAAGGAGAAACACCATGCATTGGATCGATCCCGCATGCCTGCCCGAAACGAACGGCACGGTCACACAGTTCCTGATGAACCCGCACGGCGAACTGGATGGCTTCATTCTCGACGGTCAATGGCAGGTTCACTTCCCACCGCATCTTTCCGAGCGCATCGGCGCGCACATCACGCTAGGCGAGAACGTGAGCGTGCGAGGCGTCAAGCCGCGCACGGCGGATATCGTCGCGGCGGTCTCCATCGAGGCCGCGAACGGCGGGCTGATCGTCGACGAAGGGCCGCATGGCGATCACCACAAGCACGAGCATGAGGCGCCGGACGTCGAGCGACACGCTGCCGAAGTAGCGGGCACCATCGCGCTGTCGCTGTTCGGGCCGAAAGGCGAGCTGCGCGGCGCACTGCTGAGCGATGGCATTTCGCTGCGCGTTGAGCCTCACGCCGCCGTCGAACTCGATACGTATCTGACGCCCGGTGCACGAGTACGCGCCTGGGGCGAAATGGTCGAGACGGGTTTGGCCCGCACGCTCGATGTGAGCGAGATCGCGTACGAGGACGAAGGCGAGCCCGCAGGAGCGCTCACCGACAACGGCGAAGCGGACGATGCCGCTCTCGACGCGCCCGCCGATGCCGGCGTTCGCGCCAACGGATGAGCCGACGGATCAGTCGATGGAGACGCCGATGAGCCGGCCCGCAGAGAATGCCCACAGCGATCGGCAACGCGGGGGGCCGCCGTCCGCGCGCAGCCTCAGAGGCCTCGACGTCCTGAGCTTTCTGATGGCGGATGTCCATGACGGCATCGGCCCATTCCTCGCTGTGTTTCTGAAGGGTACGCAGCACTGGTCTTCCGCGGACATCGGACTCGTGCTGGGCGCAAGCGGCCTTGCCGCCGCTTTCGGCCAGATTCCGGCGGGCATGCTCGTCGACGCTGTACGCGCCCGACGGGCAATGATCGCTCTCGCAACGTGCGCCATCGGAGGAGGCTGTCTGCTGATCGCACTGTTTCCGGTGCGCGCGGTCATCGTGCTCACGCAGATCGCACTCGCACTTGTCGCGACCGTCAACGGGCCCTGTCTTGCCGCACTGAGCCGCGGTGTGGTCGGGCCCCGGCTCATGCCGGGGCGTGTCAGCCGCAATGAAGTCTTCAACCATGGCGGCAACTTCATCGGCGCGATACTGGCCGGCACGCTCGGCCAGCACTTCGGTACGCTCTGGCTTTTTTACGTCGTCTGCGCATTTGCATTCGCCAGTGCGCTCGCAGTCGCGTCGATACGGCCCGGCGACATCGATCACGAGCACGCGCGAGGCGGCGACCCACTAGACGACGGCCAAGCCAACACCCCGCCGCTGCCGCTTCGACAAATGCTGCAGCGGCGCGATCTGCTGATCTTCCTCATTACCGTGGTGCTCTTTCACTTCGGCAATGCCGCCATGCTGCCGCTTGCGGGACAGATGATCGCCGTGGACGCGCCCGGGACCGACGTCATCAGCCTCGGCGCATGCATGATCGTCGCTCAGCTCACGATGGTCGCCGTGGCGCTTGGGGTGGGACGCGCTCTTCGCGCTGGGGTGAGCAGCAAGAAGATCTTTCTCGTCGCGCTCATGCTGCTGCCGGTGCGCGGCCTGCTGTTCGCGCTGGCGCGCAACGCGTACGCCGTAGTCGCCATTCAGCTTCTCGATGGCGTCTGCGCGGGCATCTTCGGCGTTATCGCGACAGTCATCGTCTCGGACCTCATGCGCGGGACGGGGCGCTTCAATCTCGCGCAGGGTGCGATGTCGCTCGCCGTCGGTACGGGCGCCGCGTTGAGCAATCTGATAGGGGGCTTCGTCGCAGATCGCTTCGGGTTTGCGACCGCATTCGTGGCGCTGTCGATGGCGGCGACCGCCGC
>NZ_DASXWY010000134.1:0-42884 GCF_036503415.1 Trinickia sp.
GCGGGTTTTACGCGTATAGACTCTCGATGGCAATCGTTTTCTTTCAAAGCCAATATGCCGTATGTGCGATGCGGATAACCCGAATGCGGCAATCCGATGACATCCGCCGATGCGATGCTCAACGCATCCTTTCACTATCGGTTTGCCATCGGTAAGCCGCTTTTACGCGGGCGTTGCCCCGTTGCGCCGCTCAATGCCGGCGGCTGGCGGCAAGCCATTCGGCTTCGAGCGCATCGATGAGCTCGCCCACCGTAAGTCCGGCGCGGCGTCTGCGCGCAAGCGCCGCACCCTGGCCGGACCACAGGGACAAATAATCGCTTTGCCCGGCGCGGCCGGCTGTCTGACGCAGCTCTTGCGTCAACGCGTTCTGCACGGGATACGGAGCGATGCGTTCCGCCACCGCGCCGAGCCGGCTCATCAAACCGTTCCGTATACCGCGCGCATGGCGGCCGGAGATGGCGCGCGTCACCGTGCTCGAGGTGTCTTCGCTTTCGAGGATGCGTGCCTTCCATGCCTGCGGAATCGGACATTCGGCGCAGGTCAGAAAGGCGGTTCCGATCTGCGCGGCCTGGGCGCCGAGCGCAAGCGCGGCCTCGATGCCGCGCCCGTCCATGATGCCGCCGGCCGCCAATACGGGCACGTCGCCGAGCGCATCGACGAGCTGCGGCACGAGCGCCATCGTGCCGACGAGCGCATCCTCGAAGGCACCGATGAACGTGCCGCGATGGCCGCCGGCTTCGCCGCCTTGCGCGGCCACCGCGTCGGCCCCGGCATCGCGCCAGGCAACGCCTTCCGCGACGTGCGTCGCGGTGCCGATCACATAGCTGCCCGCTGCCCTCAGCCGCGCGACGTCGGCCGCGCTCAGCACATCGAACGTGAAGCTCGCGACGGGCACGCGCAATTCGATCAATGTCTCTAATTGCGCGCGAAAATCGGGCGCATAACGATCGAGCGCATGCCCGGGTGGCAGTCCGAGCTCCGCACGCAACGGATCGATGGCTTCGAGCGCGCGCCGCACCGTGGCTTCGTCGGGCGAGGCGGGCTGCAGCACGAACAGGTTCACGGCGAAGGGCCGCGAAGTCGCCGCGCGAATCTCGGCGACGGCCGCCGCGAGTTTGTCGGGCGACATGCCCGATGCGCCGAGACTGCCGAGCGCCCCCGCATTGCAGGCCGCCGCGACGAACGCGGGATTCGAGGCACCCGCCATCGGCGCCTGGACCACAGGCAAGCGCAAATCGAAACGCTCGGCAAGCGCGGACGGATAACGCGGCGTACTCATGGTCGATTCCCCTTTCGTTTCATGGCCGTCATGACCTCTGGCGGACGCTACGCGCTTACTCTACGCGCGCACGGCCCTCCCGAAAAATGAATAATCGAGATCGATTCGATCCAAAGGCAAGAACGATCGGCGGCCTATGATGAACACTGCGGTGAACACTGCGGCGAACAGTGACTGCGGCGACCGGTGGCTGCGCGGCACGGCTTTCGGCAAGCCGCCGCGAATAGTGACAAACTCTGGCGGCGCAGCGTCTCCGGTTGGGTGAAGCCGGACGAGCAACGAAACGATGAACGATGAATGACGAATGAGGAAACGACGATGACAGTGACTTCTCAATGGATCGAAATCGAGAGCGACGACGGCCAGCGCTTCGACGGCTACCTGGCTTTGCCGAGAGCGGGCCGCGGGCCCGGCGTGCTCATCGTGCAAGAGATTTTCGGCGTGAACGGACATATCCGCTCGGTCGCCGAGCAATATGCGCTCGCGGGTTATGTCGCGCTCGTACCCGACATGTTCTGGCGCACCCAGCGACGCATCGAACTAGGCTATGACGGGCCCGATCGGGACAAGGCGCTGTCGCTGCTGAAGTCGCTCGATATCGATCGCACGGTGGCCGATCTCGGCGCCGGCGTACGCGCCTTGAAAGCGCGCCCTGAACTGGCCGGCCCGGTCGCTGCGGTCGGCTACTGCATCGGTGGCCAGCTTGCGTATCGCATGGCAGCCCAAAGCATGACCGACGCGGCCGTCGCTTACTACGGCGGTGGAATCCAGAATCTGCTCGATCAGGCCGACAGCATCGACGTGCCGATTCTCTTTCATTTCGGCGATCGGGACACTTCGATTCCGATCGATGCCGTCAGAACGATCGAAGCGCGCTTCGCCGGCAAGGCGAATGCGGAGCTTCACGTCTATCCGGGCGCGGGCCACGGCTTCAATTGCACCGATCGCGCCTCGTACGATCAGCGCGCCTCCGCACTCGCGCTGGGACGCACGATGACGTTCCTGGCTACGCGTATCTGATCGACCGCACGTTGCCGGCGCGGCCCGCGAGAAAGGCTGCGCCGGCAACGGCGATAAGCCGGATGGAGCGCGCGCCGCCCGGCCGCAGGCCGCCCGCCCGGCTGCTGACGCCTGCTTCTCAGGCCTTCTTGTTATAAGCGCTGCACCACCCCTTGGCGTTGACCTGCTTGCCGCCGAACATCGGACAGGGCCCGTAGGCATCCGTCGCCTTGCCCTGGTAGAACGAGCAGTTGTTGCACTGCTCGCCGGCCTTGTATTTGGCGTACTTGGCCTTGTCCACCTTCGTTGCATCTTCCTTGTAGCCAAGCGCCTGAGCGGTGGGATCGCTCTCGGTGACTTTCGGCGCATCCGCCAATGCCTGACGCGACAGCGCGAGCGCCGAAGCGGCGCCGAGACTCGTGATCAAAAACGTACGACGAGATGATTTCATCAGGGGACTCTCCATAGTTGTAATGAACCACTTCGGGCGGCTGCTCTTGTGACAGCAGTGGCAGCATACAACGAAGCGAGCCATCTCCCGCGCAGTGCGGGCCATACTGGAGATCAGGGTTTGTGCCGAGCGGCGCTCAGGTGCGCGCGACGATCTCGCACACGCGCGCGGCGATGGCCAGACAAGCGGTGAGGCCCGGCGACTCGATGCCGAACAGATTGACGAGTCCGCGCACGCCATGCGCCGAGGGCCCCTGAATGACGAAATCCGCAGCCGGTTCGCCCGGACCGGACAGCTTCGGCCGGATACCGGCGTAAGCGGGCTGCAGCGCGTCATCGGGCAGCGCGGGCCAGTACTCGCGAATCGCCGAATAAAAGCTCTCGGCGCGGCGCGGATCGACGTCGTAGTTGATCGATTGAACCCACTCCACGTCGGGACCGAAGCGCGCTTGTCCGCCCAGATCGAGCGTCAAATGCACACCGAGCCCGGCTTCGTTGGGCATCGGATAAATGAGCCGCGAGAACGGCGCGCGCCCCGAGATGCTGAAGTAACAGCCGCGCGCAAAGTAAAGCGGCGGTACGTGGCGCGCATCGAGGCCGCGAATCTTTCGCGCGAGCGCATTGGCGTGGAGCCCCGCGCTATTGACGAGCGTTGCGGCAGACAGCACGCTCGGCGACGAACCGCCGACTTGCACGACGAAGCGCCCGCCGCTTGCGTCGATGGATTCCACCGGCGCATGAAACGCGCAGACGGCCCCGTTGCGCTCCGCGTCGCCCTGCAGCGCGAGCAGCAGTTGATGGCTATCGACGATACCCGTTTGCGGCGAAAACACCGCTTCGACGCATTCGAGCGCCGGCTCGAGCGCTTGTGCCTCTTCGCCCGTGAGCCGCATGAGATCGAGCACCCCGTTTTCCTTGCCGCGTGCGGCAAGCGCCGTGAGCTGGGGCAACTGATTGCGCGCGGTCGCCACGAGCAATTTGCCGCAACGCCGATGCGGCACGCCGCGCTCCGCGCAGTATTCGTACAGCATTTCGCGCCCGCGCACGCACAGCGTTGCTTTCAGGGAGCCGCGCGGATAGTAGAGCCCCGCATGGATGACCTCGCTGTTACGCGAGCTCGTGCCGGTACCGATGGCTTGCGTCGCCTCGAGCACGAGCACCTCGCGCCCGCGCTCGGCAAGCGCACGCGCCACCGCCAAACCAACGACGCCGGCGCCGATCACTACACATTCGATCTGGTCCATGTCTTCCGCCGCAGCCTGCCCCGATGCCCGTTCGCGTCAACTACCCGCTCGCGTATGTGCCCCGATAGGCAGGCGCTTTCGTGTGACCGCACATCGCCGCCGATGCGCCTCGTCCCGGCGATTGTACGACGCGCGCCCTGCGCGCGAGCGCATGCGGCGCATCGTCGGCCTCAAAAGCCGATCGGACGGCGGCGCGTGCTGCGATCGAGCCGGATGTCGTCGGCGCGGATCGCATCGCGCCCATCGACGCGCGCCGCGCCGAACCCTTGCAGAATCGCGCGGCGCATGTCGCGCGGCGAGCTCCGCTCCAACGCATCGAGCGCATCGTCGCCGAGCTCGGCCGGAAAACGCTGTCCCCAGGCATGCGTGCAGCGGATCTCGTCGTAGATGGCCTGCGCGATGCGCCGCGCGCCCGCCGAATCGGGCGGCGTGATCTCGTAGACACTCATGCGGCTCAGGATCGGCTCGGGAATACTGCGATCGTCGTTGGCCGTGGCGACCCAGATCACCTGCGCGGCGTTGATCGGAATTTCGGCGAATTCGTCGATGAACGACTGCGCCGTTTCGTGTTCGAGCAGCGCATACAGCGCGCCGAGCGGGTCGTATTGCGAGTCGCCGTTGGCCTTGTCGAGTTCGTCGACGACGATGACGGGATTCGCATAACTGCCGTTCACGAGTGTCTCGAAGACCTTGCCGGGCTTGGCGTTCTTCCATTGCGAAGAAGCCCCGGACAGAATCCAGCCCGCGGTGAGGGAGCTCATCGCCACGTATTGATAAGCGGTGCCGAAAAGACGCGCGAGCGCCTTGGCGAAATGCGTCTTGCCGATGCCTGGATCGCCGAGCAGCAGGATCGGCATCAGTTCGAGCCGGTCCTCGGTCTCGATGCAAAGCGCGATTTGCCGCCGCACGTCTTCGAGCGGTTCGGCGAAATTCGGCAAGATGTCGAGCAGCGCATCGATCGATGGCATCCGGTTCGGCTTCACACAAAAGCGCATATTGCCGACCTTCAGCATCTTTTCGTATGTCGTGCGCAATGCCTCGTTCGCGCTCTCTCCCAATTCGTTCAGCGCCGTCTCGACCTGATCCAGATCGTAGACTTTGCTGAACGAGGCGACCGCAAGTTCGTGCTTGACCATGGCTGTCGTCATCGCTCACCTCACTGTTGCGAATCTGCCCGCCGTCGGTCTTGGGTCGTCCCCCGGAACATCGGCGCCCTGAAGGCGGCGCGCATTTCGCTTGCTAGTTTCACAACGAGTCCAGTGTAGCGACGCAAGTTCCGTGCGCAAAGCAAGCAGCGGGCGCCCGTTGCTGCTAATAGCGCTGAAATGCCGTCCGATGCCTTAGGCGTAAGATGAGCGCTTGCGCCCGCGGCGACAAAAGGGGCGCGAAGGAGAGCTTTCGAATGGGATGCAAAATCGGTATCGCGGCTGGGTCGAGGCGGGCTTTGCGGTTCATCGTGTCGTGCGCCGTATGCTGTACCGCGCTCGCGGCGGCGGCGCAAACTGCCCCTGCCCCTCCGACGCAAACAGTACCGCCCGCACCCACGGTAGCCCCGGCACCGCTGCCCGCACCGGCGCCAGCCGTACAAGCACCGGCGCCGGCCGAGCCCACCCTCGTACAGTGGCGACTCGAGGTGTTGCGCGACGGCCGCGACGTGGACACGTTCGAAGGCACGACAGCCGTCGGCCAGGCCGTCACGGCCACGCATCATCACGAGGTCGTGCATGCCGTCGGTTGCAAAAATCAGCCCGATGCTCGCATCGATCTCGCGCGGACACTGACGGTTTCGCCTATCTCCGCCGAACCGTCCGGCATCACGCTTGCAATCGACGCTCAAGAGACGATCGAGGACGAGACGGCGCAACGCACGCCCGAAGGCTGCACGCTGCCGCCGCAGCCGCGGCGCCTGGCGGCCAATCATCCCGGCCTCGTCGTGGTGCCCGGCCAACCGGCAAGCTGGACCATCGTCGAGGCGCATCCGACGCTCGTCTATCGCGTGAGCGCGAGCGTGGCCTCCCATTGAGGACAATCGAGAAGCAGGAACAGCGTGCAATGCGAAATCCCGAAGAACTGCTACGCGAGGCGGCGGCGAGCGCCAACAAGGACTTCGTCGCGGTCAGCTGGAACCTGCACAAAGGGCGCTCGCCGCTCGGGTTCACGGCTTGGAAGGCCATGCAGCGCTGGGTCGAATCGACGCACGCCGACGCCTATTTTCTGCAAGAAGCGATGGCGCGCCGCATGCCGGGGCCGGTCCTCGCGACGAGCTTCGGCGCGCCCGTGCACGAACCGCTTTCCGACGTCTGGGAATGCCAGGCCACGGAACTCGCTCACGCGCTCGAGCTCGACATCGCGCTCGGCCCGAACGTGTTCAAGCCGTCCTGGCGCCACGGCAATGCGATTCTTTCACCGCATCCGCTCGATCTCGGCGGACGCTGGGACATTTCGGCGCATCGCTTCGAAAAACGCGGCCTGCTCGTCGCGCGCGCGGCGTTCGCGGGCCGCTCGGTGACGCTGCTGTGCGCGCATCTGGCGCTCACGCGCTCGGCGCGGTTGCGCCAGATGCACTGGATTGCGCATTGGATCGCGCGCGAGGCGCCGGACGGTCCGCTCGTGCTGGCCGGCGATTTCAACGATTGGCGCAGCGATTCGATTCCGCTGTTCCGCGAGCACGGACTGACCGAAGTCGCAACGGAACTCGGCGAGCCCGCGCGGACCTTCCCGGCATTTTCGCCCGCGCTCGCGCTCGACAAGATGTTCGTGCGCGGGCTGACACCGGTCGAATGGCTCGCTCCGACGCAGGAAACGGCGTGGCTCTCGGATCACCTCCCCTACGTTGCGCGGCTGCGGCTCGCCGAGTGAACCGGACGGCAACGGCACGCCAGTCGCCATGCGTCGCAACGACGCATTGAGCGCCGGCGCGCCAAGCGCGGTAAAATAGCGGATTCTGCGTCCGGCGACGCCGTTCTTGTCCAAGTAGCCATGAGCAATCTCAACTCGCAAACCGTCCTTTCCGTCCACCACTGGACCGACACGCTTTTCAGCTTCACCTGCACGCGCGACACCGCGTTTCGCTTCGAGAACGGCCAGTTCACGATGGTGGGGCTCGAAGTCGAAGGCAAGCCGTTGATCCGCGCCTACAGCATGGCCAGCGCGAACTACGAGGAAAACCTCGAGTTCCTGAGCATCAAGGTGCAGGACGGCCCGCTGACATCGCGCCTCCAACATCTGAAGGTGGGCGACCAGGTGCTGATCGGCAAGAAGCCCACGGGCACGCTCGTGACGGACAACCTGCTGCCCGGCAAGACGCTCTGGCTGCTTTCGACGGGTACGGGCCTCGCGCCGTTCATGTCGCTGATCAAGGATCCGGACGTCTACGAACGCTACGAGAAGGTCGTGCTGACGCATACCTGCCGCTTCGTGGACGAACTCGCGTACAAGGAATACATCACCGATCACCTGCCCGCGCACGAGCACATCGGCGATCTGGTCCGCGACAAGCTCATCTATTACCCGACGGTCACGCGCGAATCGTTCCATAACCGCGGCCGCATCACCGAGCTCATCGATACGCAAAAGCTCTTCGCCGATCTGAACATGCCGCCGTTCTCGGTCGAAAACGACCGCGTCATGCTCTGCGGCAGCCCGCATATGCTGCGCGACACGCGCGAACTGCTCGACAGTTTGGGGTTCAAGGAGGGCAGCAACAACGAGCCCGGCCACTACGTCGTGGAAAAGGCGTTCGTCGGCTGACGCCGGAGCAAGCTACCCGCTGAGCGCAAACCGGAGCCGAGGCTCCGGTTTTTTTTCGCCTTTCGTACCTCGTATCGGGCCGCCGAGGGGCCGGCGAGGGGGCGCCGTTGTTACTTTTGTTACATCCCGACACACGGCTCGGCGAGGTTTGTTCGTAGGAATTAGTCTTACATCTCAACGCGCGAAAAATGTCAATCGGTACATTAAGAACGTCGCCTAAGTCTTGTCAGGTCTGATCTTTTCCTAATTTTTGAGATATGATCGACCCGACCGGTGCCGGTAGGATGTAAACGATTTCTACTAGGAATTGTCTTGCTACAAGTTGTAAGTACCGTTACGGGCGGCGTCGGGATTTTCCGCGGCGCATGTGACGAGCAGTAGTTCGCCGTTTTCCAGCCGCTTAGCTTAGAAGAAGCCGTTTTCCGCGATGAGTGAACGTCCGATCGATTTCCCGCGCGACGACGAGAGCATGGCCACCTCGATGGCCTGCTCTTTCGAGGCGCCCCTCCCGCCCGATCCGGCCGGCCCCGCAGCCGTGGGGGAAGATGTCGCTGCTCTGAAAAAACGCCTGCGCGAGCTTGCCGGCGAACTCGTGCTGGCCTGTGAAGCGGCCCGCGAGCATCTCGCACGCGAGCTGCATGACGGCGTCGGCCCCGAGCTGACCGCCGCGCGCTTTGCGCTTGCGGGTGTGCAGCCGAGCGTGACGGCCAAGCGCGACGTCTGCGCAACCGAGGCGTTCGCCATTGCGCAACGCTCGCTCGAAGCCGCCTGCGAAGCCAGTCATCGTATCGTCTCCGATCTGCACGCACCGCACTTCGAGGGCGGCATCGTGGGCGCACTCGCTCACTGGACGCATGCGTTCACCGAACGCACGGGCTTGCGCACGAGCGTCGTGTGCGCCGCCGATGTTCGCCTCACTCAACTGCCGCAAGGCGCGGCGCTCGCCGTCTTTCGCGTGGCGCAAGAAGCGTTGAGCAACGTCGCGAAGCACGCTCTGGCCTCGTGCGCGGACGTGCGCATCGAAACGGATGCGCGCTACCTCACGCTGATCGTCAGCGACGACGGGCGCGGCATCCGGCGCCGCCGACGCTCCGATCGGGTACGGACGGTGGGCTTCGGGCTCGCAGGCATGCGCGCACGCTGCGAGGCCTTCGACGGTTCGCTGCGCGTCGTCACGCGCGGTGCGCCCGCAAGCGGTTCCTCCAGGGCCTTCGCCGATGGCTTGCCGCAAGGCATCGGCGAAGGTCCCGGTACGACGGTACGCGCGCGTTTTGGCTGGGACGCGATCCTGGAAGCACGCGACGCCCGCGCCGATGCGGGCGGCTTGGCGACGAGGCAGGCCACATGACACTACGCATCATGCTCGCCGACGACCATGCGATCGTGCGCCAGGGCGTCCGGCAGCTTCTGCTCAATCACAGTGTGGCGCGTGAAGTCGTCGAAGCCGACAACGGCGCGCAGGCGCTGATGGGCGTGGATGCCGGAGAGCCATTCGATCTCGTACTGCTCGACATTTCGCTGCCGGACATGAACGGTGTCGAGGTGCTCAAAAGAATGAAACGGCGCGCGCCGCGCACGCCCGTCATGATGTTCTCGATGTTTCGCGAGGATCAGTACGCCGTGCGCTCGCTGAAGGCCGGCGCGTCGGGGTACCTCTCGAAGACGGTGACGGCGGCGCAGATGATCGAGGCGATCCGGCAAGTCGCCGCCGGGCGCAAGTACGTGAGCCCGGCGCTCGCCGAAGCGCTCGCCGAATACGTATCGTTCGACGGCGACCAGCTCCCGCACGAAAAGCTCTCCGACCGCGAATATCAGACGCTTTGCATGCTGGCTTCGGGCAAGCGGCTGACCGACATTGCCCATACGCTCTCGCTCTCGGTCAAGACGGTCAGCGTCTACCGTACCCGGCTGCTCGAAAAAATGAAGCTGCGCAACAATGCCGAGCTGACCTACTACGTGATGAGCAACCGCCTCGTCGACTTCAATCCGGTCATGAACAGCTGAATCGGCATCTGTCGCGCCAGCGCGCACCATTTCAGTGCGTTCGCACTTCCTCGGTCCTAGCGATTATTCTAGTTTTCTGACGAGTCTCCAATCCAGCCAAGGCCGATCCGCTAGAATTGCGGGTTTTCACGGTGGCCGGCACACGCACCTTGCCGGTGCATTTCGGAGATTCGCCTTCATGTCCCTCTTCCGCAAAAAGAACGTCGAGCAGATGATTGCCGGCGCTGAGCGCACCGGCCTCAAAAAGGCGCTCGGCGCGCTCGACCTGACGTTTCTCGGCATCGGCGCCATCATCGGCACCGGCATCTTCGTGCTGACCGGCACGGGCGCCGTGCAAGCCGGCCCCGCGCTGATGATCGCGTTTTTGATCGCCGCCGTCGCCTGTGCGCTCGCGGGTCTCGCGTACGCCGAATTCGCTTCGACGATTCCGGTGGCGGGCTCGATCTATACGTACTCCTACGCCACGCTAGGCGAGCTCGCGGCCTGGATCATCGGCTGGGACCTGATGCTCGAGTATGGTCTCGCCACCTCCGCGGTATCCGTCGGCTGGTCGGGCTACCTGCAGTCGCTGCTCGCCGGCTTCGGACTCAAGCTGCCGCTGGCCCTGAGCGCCGCACCCGGTACGGTGCCGGGCGCGGTGACGCTGTTCAATCTGCCCGCGTTTCTCGTGATGATGGTGATCACGACGCTGCTGTCCGTGGGCGTGCGCGAATCGACGCGCGTGAACAACGCCATGGTCGCGATCAAGGTGGCCGTCGTGCTGGCCGTCATCGCGGTGGGCGCATTCCATGTGCAGCCTGCCAACTGGCATCCGTTCATGGCAAATGGGTGGCACGGCGTATTCGGGGCCGCGGCGGTGATGTTCTTCGCCTTCATCGGCTTCGATTCGGTCTCCTCGGCGGCCGAAGAGGTCAAGAATCCGAAGCGCGACTTGCCGATCGGCATCATTGCCTCGTTGGCCGTATGTGCCGTGCTCTATGTCGCCGTGGCAGCCGTCGTGACGGGGATCGTGCCGTCGGCGCAATTCGCGGGCATCTCGCATCCGGTCTCCTACGCGCTGCAAGTGGCCGGCGAGCGATGGGTGGCCGGCTTCATCGATCTCGGTGCGGTGCTCGGCATGCTCACCGTCATTCTCGTCATGAGCTACGGGCAAACGCGCATCATCTTCGCGATGTCGCGCGACGGCCTGTTGCCGAAGTCGCTCTCGAGCGTTCATCCGCGCTTCGCGACGCCGTTCAAGACGACCTGGCTCGTGGGCCTGTTCTTTGGCCTGATCGGCGCGCTCGTGCCGCTCGATGTGCTCGCCGAGCTCATCAACATCGGCACGCTCGCGGCTTTCTCGATGGTGTCGATCGCCGTGCTGATCCTGCGGCGCACCCACCCGGACCTGCCGCGCGCATTTCGCTGCCCCGGCGTGCCGGTGCTGCCGCTGCTGGCCGTCGCAGCGTGCGTGTTTCTGATGGTGAACCTGCAGTGGATCACCTGGGCCGCGTTCCTGATCTGGCTCGCTCTGGGTCTGTTCGTCTATTTCGGCTATTCGCGCCGCCGTTCGCATCTGGCCCCGGTACCGCGCTGATACGCGCGTTCTTGCGTTGCGCCCCGCCCCGAGCGGGGCGGCGTCGCGCCGCAGCCAATTCGCGGAACCGCCCTGCCTCACAAGGTACATAATGGAAGCGGCCGGCCGGTGGCTCGGCCGCCCTTTGGACTTTCACGAGAGGGAGGCAATGCAATGGAATCGACGCACAGCTATACGCTGCCCGTACCGCCACAACGCGCCTGGGATGCACTGAACGATGCGCAAGTCCTGCGCGCATCGATCCCGGGATGCGACCATCTCGTTGCGGATGGCGAAGAAGCGTTCGCCTTCGCCGTCAATACGTCGCTGGATGGGGTCAAAGCGCGGTTCACTGGTCATATGCGAATGATCCGTGGCGAGGCCCCGCGCGCCTGCACGCTGCGTTTCGAAAGCGAGGCCGGCAGCGAGGCTGGCGCAGTAGGCAGCGCCCACCTGGAGCTCGAAGCCGATGGCGAAGCGTCCACTACGTTGTCGTGCGTCTCGCGCGGCTCGACGAACGGCACGAGCGGCACGGTAATGAAAGTGGCCGACGAATTCGTCAAGCGCTTTGCGGCCCATGTGACGAGCGACGGTGCCGGCGCCGAAAGCGATGCACCCCAGCCCGGCGACCCTTCGGTCCAGCATGCGGCAGTGGCGGAATCGGCGCCTACCGGTAAAGGCGCCAAATCATGGAAGGCCTGGAAGGCCTGAATCACCCGGCGTTGAATGCTTAAAAATCAATTGGCCGGAAGCAGCGGGTAAGGCGGATGCCCCGCCTCACCCGACCCCGTTTGCCGTTGCGTGGAATCGGGCGCGTCAGCAGGCGAAGCTTCGTCCGCATCGCTCGCGCCGCTTTCGAGCCGATAGAGCCAGGCGAGCAGCTCCGCCACGGCTTGATAGAGTTGCGGCGGGATGCGTGAGTCGAGGTCGACCTGCATCAGCAACGACACCATCTCGGGCGAGCGGTGAACGTAAAGCCCGGCTTCCTCGGCGCGCTGCACGATCATGTCGGCAAAGAGCCCGTAGCCCTTTGCGATGACGCGCGGCGCGCTATCTCCCGACTTCGCGTCATAGGCGAGCGCCGCCGCGCTCTTGCGCGTCGTGCGGCTCATTCCCCGCTCCAATCGAACGGATCGCCGAACAGACGATCGAGCGGCGAATGAGGCGCGCGCGCCGCCGAAGACGGTGCCGCCGTTCCCGCGGGCGCACGTTCCCATTGATCGCCGGCCGAAGCCGTGTCGTGTACCTGCGCCTCGGCCGCCGTCGCCGCAGCACGGGCGTACGCCGAAGTGGCGGCCTGCCCGGCGCCGCTCGCGGCACCCGCCGCCGGTCCGCCGATCTCCCTCACCGTGAGGCCCGCGAGCTCGATACCCGCCGCCTCGAGCCTGCGCCCGAAGGCCGCGCCGCCCGTCGCGAGCCGGGCCGCACCCGCTGCGCTTGCCTGAACCCGGACGATCAGTTGGGAACCGCGCAGCATGAGATCCGCGTCCACCGTACCGAGCGTGGGCAACGTCAGCGTGAGCCGCGTGCGCCACGCCTGCTCGCTATCCGCATCGGCCTCGCCCGGTCGCCCGCGGCGCGGGTCGTCGGGCTCGATCGTCCAGTCGAGCTTCGCACCGGGCCACACCTCGCCGCTCCAGCGAAATTGCTCCGTCGCGAGCAAATCGAGCTGCTGCCGCACGAGCGGGATCGTGGCGGGATGAATCGACGCCGCAATCGAGCCCGGCGCGCCATCGCCCGCTTGCAATGCGCGCGCGGCCGAGCCGGTTTGCGCCTGCGCCGCCTTGTCCGAATCCGAACCGACCTGTGTCGAGATGCCAGGCACTTGCCGCGCACCTGCGTAGGCGGCCGCATCCGAGCGCGCCTGCGAGGCGAGCGCCGACGCCAGCAATTGCGCGGCAGCCGCGTGCCCGGGCATGGGCATGCCGGACAAGCCCCCGTCCGGCGCCGCGCCGCCCCATCCGGAAAGTTGCGGACCGGCCGAGACGAAGCCGGCGTCGTCGGCATCGCTCCAGTCGAGCGAAAGCTGGGAGGTCTCGGCGGCAAGCCGCGCTTGCGGCTCCTTGAGCAGTGCCTCGGCGGGATAGCCGCCGCTCAGCCACTGCGCCAGATGGGATTCGTAGAAGAGACCCGTTTCGGCGACGGTGCTCGCCAACGCACTGGCGAGCGCGGCGACGGGCAAGTTCGCCGCCGATGCAACGAGAGCAACCGAACCGGACGATGCGGGGGCATCGGCGGTGAACGCCCCGCTCGCGCCTGTCTGAGCAGCCGAGCCGCTTCGAGTATCGGCCGCGGCGGCTGGCTCGCCCGCTGTCGCCATCGCCGTCGCCGTCGCGGCGAAGAGTCCTTCGGGCAGACCCGCTTGCGCATCGATGGCCGGCGGCGCCGGCCAGATCGGCGTCTCGCCGAGCACGGCCGGCGTAGCCTCGCCGCCGATTCGCGAAATGGCGTCGAGCGTCAGCGCGACTTCGGACAACGTGGCTTGAGCCGAGGCCGGCAGCGGCGTATCGACGAGCGGCGCACCCAGCGTGGGGGCCGCGCTCATATCGCTCGCCTGCGTGGACGCGCCTGTCTGGGCGGCGGCCGTGCGCGAGCCCGCAGCGACACTGTCGATGAGGCTGTCGATGCGGCTCGCCAGCACCGTGGCCAGCCTCGAGTCGATTCCTGTCATGCAGGGTCCTGAGCTGCCCCGTCGCCGCACGAGGCGGTACGAAGACCTTGGATAAAATGAGCGCCGCGCCGCCTAGCGCGCGCCGAACAATTCCTTGAGCACGTGCGCGGGGCGCCGCGCCGAGAAAAACATCGATAGCCGCGCGACGCCGGGATTGGCGAGATCGCGGATCGCGGCATCGTCGGCCAGTATCTGGCGGATCAGATCGAATTTGCGCCCGCGCTCGTTTTCGCTGAGCGGCGCGCCGGCATCCATCTCCCGCAGCATATCGACGAGCACGCGATACTCTTGCTGCAATTCGATCAGGTCGTTCCAGAGCGCCTTGCGGGCTGCGGCCAACATGCGGGCCGAGACGGCGGCGATTGCTTCGTAATGCGCAAGATATTCTGCTGTCGCGTTCATCGTTGAACTTCCGGGGAGCCTTGGGCCGCGACACGCGCAATTTCGCCGCCGATGCCGATCCAGGCTTCCTCCAGCGTCGCCAGCAGGCCGTCCACCTCGAGCAGCATCGCATCGCTTTGCTCGAGATTGGCCTCCAGGAGACGCCGGGTCATATAGCTGTAGAGAGCGTCGAGGCGCGCCGCAACCTCGCCGCCCACTTCCATGTTGAGCGATGCCTGAAGGCCGCTGCCGATAATCGCAAGCGCCTTGCCGATGGCTTCGCCGCGTGGGCCGATGTTGCCTTGCTGCAAATGCATGCGTGCCTGCGCAATGGCTCGCCGGGCGCCCTGGTAGAGCATCAGGATCAGCTGATGCGGATTCGCGCCCATCACCCCTGTCTCGACGCCGACACGCGCGTACGCGTTCGCTCCAGCGTGGCCTTGGGAAAACATCGGCGCCTCTCCTATTTTGTTCAATGGTTGCGGAAATTCGTGAAAAGCGACGCTTCTTGCGAAACGTACGGCACAGCGCTCGTGCCAGCACCCCGTAGCCAGCGCACCGTGCTCATATCGCGGTTATCGGATCAACCGGACCAAAGCTTTAGACGAAATTACGAACCTTTCTACCAGGCACGCGCGGCCCGCGTGTGCCTGTCACACCGACATCTGCATGATCTCGTTATAGGCGGTCACGAGCTTGTTGCGCACCTGCAGGCCGAATTGGAAGCCGATGTTCGCCTTCTGCATATCGACCATGACGTCGTTGAGCGACACATTCGATGCGCCGAGCTCGAACGCCTGCGATTCGCCGACCGCCTTTTGCTGATCGCCGCTGATCTTGTCGAGCGAGCTCTTGAGCGCCGCGGCAAAGCTGCCGGCGCCGCTCGCTTCCGTCTTCTCGCCAAGCGTGACCGAGCGGGCACCGCCGGCCGCCTCGGCCGCCATCGACCGCATCTGCGCGAGAGCCGATTCGAGCGGATTGACTGGCACAGTCATAGTTTCTCCGGGAGGGAAAAGGGCTGAAACGATGATCGGAGGCAGGCCAGCGCTTGCCTGACCCATTCATCGATCAGGAATGGAGCATAGCAGCGGCCCCTTTGCCAAACCCGCGAAACTAGGGGGAAAACCCGGCTCTATTCGACTGATAGCGCCGCGGGCCGTCTGGTGATAATCCTTCTCGTGAAAGTGTCCACCCGCGCCCGCTCCAGGGCCGGCGCCGGTTGGTCACCCCCGCATCCCGGAGAACCCCGACGCATGGATTCGCAGGCCAATTCCTTGATCAACCCCGACGCTCGCATGAGCCTGGCGGGCGCGCAGCCCGGCGCGGCGGCGGCAGGCGCCTTGCCTGGCGCCGGCGGCGTCGGTGCGGGCGGCGCCGAACTCGGCGGCCTCGCTCAGCGCTTCTCGTCGCTTTCGCAAATGCGCGGCAACCCGCGCGCACCGTTGATCTTCGCGGTGGCCGTCCTCATCGCCGCCATCTCCGCCCTCATTCTCTGGACCCGTTCGCCCGACTACCGGATTCTCTACAGCAACCTCTCCGATCAGGACGGCGGCGCCATTGTCGCTGCATTGCAGCAGGCCAACGTCCCCTACAAGCTCTCGGAAAGCGGCGGCGCGATTCTCGTGCCGTCCGATCAAGTCGCCGAAATGCGGCTGCGGCTCGCTTCGCAAGGCCTGCCCAAGAGCGGCTCCGTCGGCATGGAGCTGATGGACCGCGAAAAATTCGGCATCAGCCAGTTTGCCGAGCAGGTCAACTATCAGCGCGCCCTGGAAGGCGAGCTCGAGCGCACGATCCAGTCGATCTCCGTCGTGCGTGCCGCGCGCGTGCATCTGGCGATTCCGAAGCCGACCGTATTCGTGCGCGAGCGCGAAGCGCCGTCCGCCTCGGTGCTCGTCAACCTCTACCCGGGCCGCACGCTCGATGAAGGCCAGGTATCGGCGATCCAGCATATGGTCGCGTCCAGCGTGCCCCAATTGCCGTTCAAGAACGTGACCGTCGTCGACCAGGACGGCAATCTGCTCACGCAACCGGCCTCGGGTAACGGCCTCGACGCGACCCAGCTCAAGTACGTTCAGCAGATCGAGCACAACACGCAACGGCGAATCGACGCCATCCTCGCGCCGCTGTTCGGTGCGGGCAACGCGCACTCGCAAGTGAGTGCTGACATCGATTTCTCCCAAAGCGAGCAGACGGCCGAGTCCTACGGCCCGAACGGCACCCCGCAGCAGGCCGCGATCCGCAGCCAGCAGACGAGCTCGGCGACGGAAGTCGGCCAGAGCGCCGCGGGCGGCGTACCGGGCGCGCTCTCGAATACGCCGCCGCAGCCGGCTTCGGCACCGATCGTTGCAGCCAGCGGTGCGACGGCTTCGGCAAACTCCACGCCGATCAGCGAGCAGAAGAACGCGACCACCAATTACGAGCTCGACAAGCGCGTCTCCCATATGGAGCAACCGATGGGCGGCATCAAGCGGCTCTCGGCGGCGGTCGTGATCAACTACAAGCGGGTGGTCGACGCGAAGGGCCATGCCACGATGCAGCCCCTCACGACCGACGAGCTCGCCAAGGTCAACCAGCTCGTCAAGGACGCGATGGGCTTCGACGCGAAGCGCGGCGACTCCGTGAACATCGTGAACAGCACGTTCTCGACCGAAGAGGATCCGCTCGCCAACGTGCCGTGGTGGCGCCAGCCGAACATGATCGAGCTCGCTGTCCAGGCGGCGAAGTGGATCGGTATCGGCATCGCGGCACTGATCCTCTATCTGGTCATGGTCAAGCCGGTGCTCAAGCGCGCGTTCCCGCCGCTGCCCGCGCCGGGAAGCCAGGCAGCAGCGCTGGCCGGCAACGGTATCGGCACACCCGACGAGCCGGTGCTGCTCGACGGCATCCCGGCGAACGGCGGCGCATCGCCGGTCACGAACGCCATCGAGCAAAACAGCGAAATGGAAATCAACCTGCTCGCGTTCGAGAACGAGAAGCAGAAATTCGAGCGGAACCTCGATTACGCGCGGACGATCGCGCGCAAGGATCCAAAGATCGTAGCAACCGTCGTCAAGAATTGGGTGTCCGATGAGCGCTGAAGGCGTAACCAAAAGCGCGCTGCTTCTGATGTCGCTCGGCGAAGAAGAGGCCGCACAGGTATTCAAATTCCTCGGGCCGCGCGAGGTGCAGAAGATCGGCGCGACGATGGCGTCGCTCAAGAACGTGACGCGCGAGGAAGTGGAAACGGTGCTGCAGGATTTCGTCAAGGCGGCCGAGCAGCACACGGCGATGTCGCTCGATTCGGGCGATTACATCCGCTCGGTGCTGACCAAAGCGCTCGGCGAAGACAAGGCCGGCGTGCTCATCGACAGAATCTTGCAAGGCAGCGATACGAGCGGCATTGAAGGACTCAAGTGGATGGACTCGCCGGCCGTGGCCGAGCTCATCAAGAACGAGCACCCGCAGATCATCGCGACGATCCTCGTGCACCTGGACCGCGATCAGGCCTCGGAAATCCTCTCGTGCTTCACCGATCGCCTGCGCAACGACGTGCTGCTGCGCATCGCGACGCTCGACGGTATTCAGCCGCAGGCGCTGCGCGAACTCGACGACGTGCTGACGGGCCTGCTTTCCGGCAGCGACAACCTGAAGCGCAGCCCGATGGGCGGCATCCGCACGGCGGCCGAGATCCTGAACTTCATGACGAGCGTGCACGAGGAATCGGTGCTCGAAAACGTCAAGCAGTACGACGCGGACCTCGCGCAGAAAATCGTCGACCAGATGTTCGTTTTCGAGAACCTGCTCGATCTGGAAGACCGCGCGATCCAGCTCCTGCTCAAGGAAGTGGAGTCCGAAGCGCTCATCATCTCGCTCAAGGGCGCGCAGCCCGCGCTGCGTCAGAAGTTCCTCTCGAACATGTCGCAGCGTGCGGCCGAGCTGCTCGCGGAAGACCTCGATTCGCGCGGTCCCGTGCGCGTCTCCGAAGTCGAAACGCAGCAACGGCGTATCCTGCAGATCGTGCGCAATCTGGCGGAAAGCGGCCAGATCGTGATTGGCGGAAAGGCGGAAGATGCATATGTCTGATTCCGGGCGTCAGAGCGACGGTCAGATCTCGGCGTACCAGCGCTGGGAGATGGCTTCGTTCGATCCGCCTCCGCCCCCCGATCCCGTCGCCGATCGCGCTCACGAGCGCGAGCTGCTGCGCCTGCGCGACGAAGCGCACGCGCAGGGCCTCGCCTCGGGGCACGTGGCCGGCCAGGCATTGGGCTATCAGGCAGGCTTCGATCAAGGCCTCGCTCAAGGTTTCGAAAAAGGCCGTCAGGAAGCGCTGGCCGAAGCGGCGCGGCTGGCCAGTCTCGCCGAATCGTTCAAGGCCGCCCTCGACGGCGTGCAAAGCGAGCTCTCCGAAACGCTCGTCGCCCTGGCGCTCGATATCGCCCAGCAGGTCGTGCGGCAGCACATCGCGCACGATCCCGTCGCGCTCGTCGCCTGCGCGCGCGAGGTGCTGGCCGCCGAGCCCGCGCTCACGGGCGCACCGCAACTCGTCGTCAATCCGGCCGATCTGCCGGTTGTCGAAGCCTATTTGAAGGAAGAACTGGAAGCGCTGGGCTGGAGCGTGCGCACCGACGCCACGATCGAGCGCGGCGGCTGCCGCGCGCATGCCGCGAGCGGCGAGATCGACGCGTCCATCGGATCGCGCTGGGAGCGCGTGGCGGCGGCACTCGGCAAGGTGACCCAATGGTGACCGAGCGCGCCGTCGACGCACTGCGCGCGAGCGGCATGTCGCCGCTCGAAGTCGAGCTCGCCCTCGCTTCGTTCGGCCCCGAAGGCGCGCCCGAGACGGCGCCCGTCGATGCCGGCGTGCTCTCGCGCCCACGACGCGCGATTACCGCGCCCACGTTGCGCATGCCGCTCGCGACGCCCGACCCCGCGCTGGCCGCCAATCCGCATCTCGCCGCCTGGCGCGCGCGGCTGAACGGCCTGGGCCAGCGCAATGCGCTCGCCCGGCCGCTGTCCGCCTGCGGGCGGCTCACGCGCGCGGCCGGCCTCGTGCTGGAGGCGGTGGGCCTGCGGCTCGGCGTCGGAGCCGAATGCATGATCGAGCTGCCGCCCGGCAGCCCATACGCGATGGCCGAAGCCGAAGTCGTCGGTTTCGCCGCGGAGCGACTGTTCCTCATGCCGACGACCGAAGTCGCCGGCCTGTTGCCGGGCGCACGCGTCTTTCCGCGCGAAAGCGCGCCGGTGGCCGATCCGCTCGCCGGCGCCAAGCGCCTGCCGGTGGGCTGGGGCATGCTCGGGCGCGTCGTGGACGCTTCGGGGCGCCCGCTCGACGGCCTCGGCGAACTCGACACAGGCGCCGACGCCCCGCTCTCGGCCCCGTCGATCAACCCGCTGCAGCGCGAACCGATCCACAGGGTGCTCGACGTGGGCGTGCGTGCGATCAACGGCCTGCTCACCGTCGGACGCGGCCAGCGCATGGGTCTGTTCGCCGGTTCGGGCGTCGGTAAATCGGTGCTGCTCGGCCAAATGGCGCGCTACACGAGTGCCGAAGTCATCGTGATCGGCCTCATCGGCGAGCGGGGCCGCGAAGTGAAGGAATTCATCGAGCAGATCCTCGGCGAAGACGGGCTCGCGCGTTCGGTCGTCGTCGCCGCGCCGGCCGACGTCTCGCCGCTGCTGCGCATGCAGGGCGCCGCTTACGCCACCTCGCTCGCCGAATATTTCCGCGACCAGGGCAAGCATGTGCTGCTGCTGATGGACTCGCTCACGCGTTACGCGATGGCGCAACGCGAGATCGCGCTCGCGATCGGCGAGCCGCCCGCCACGAAAGGCTATCCGCCTTCGGTCTTCGCCAAGCTGCCGGCACTCGTCGAGCGCACGGGCAACGGCCCCGCGGGCGGCGGCTCGATCACCGCGTTCTATACGGTGCTGACCGAGGGTGACGACCAGCAGGACCCCATCGCCGACGCGGCCCGCGCGATTCTCGACGGTCATATCGTGTTGTCCCGCACGCTCGCGGAAGCCGGACATTACCCGGCGATCGACATCGAAGCGTCGATTTCGCGAGCGATGACGGCACTGATCGACGACAAACATCTGGATCGCGTGCGTGTTTTCAAACAGATGCTGTCGCGCTACCAGCGCAATCGCGATCTGATCAACGTCGGGGCCTACGCGAGCGGCCGCGACGCGCTGCTGGACCGGGCGATTGCGCTCTATCCGCGCATCGAGGCTTTCCTGCAGCAGGGTTTTCGCGAATGCGCAGCATTCGATTCAAGCCTCACGATGCTGGGTGCGTTGTTCGAGTAAATGGGTGACAAACAAGGAGTCACAGGATGGCGAAGCATTTCCCGATCAAGACGCTCGTCGATCTCGCTCAGGACGATCTGGACGCTGCCACCAAGCAGCTCGGACGTGTACAGCGCGAGCGTGCCGACATCGAGACGCAGTTGGCCGACTTGATCCGCTATCGCGACGAATATCACGCAAGTTTCTCGAACTCCGCGCAAGCCGGCATGCCGGCCGGAAACTGGCGCAACTTCCAGGCGTTCATCGATACCCTCGATGCCGCCATCGACCAGCAGCGGCGCCTCCTGGCAGCCGCCACCTCGCGCGTGGAGGCCGCCAAGCCCGAGTGGGTGCGGCAAAAGCAGAAGCTCGGCTCCTACGAAGTGCTGCAGGCGCGCGGCGAAGCCGCTGAAGCGCGCGTGGCCGCCAAGCGCGAGCAGCGCGAATCCGACGAACACGCCGCGAAGATCCTGCGCATGCGCGCGGAGAGTTTGAACTGATTGACTGACCGGCCGGATCGGACCGCCGGCCGTCCGATTATTGAATCGATTTATCCGATGCGTCGCCAGACGATGACAGACGCACGGCAGCAAGGGGCATCACATGTCGTTTTTCTCTTTCCTCGACTCGGTTTCGGGCCCGGGCGCCGCCACGGGCAAGGCCGCAGCGGCCCGCCAGTCGGCGAGTTCCGCCGCGCCTGCCGTACCGTTCTCGCAGACGCTGCAGCAAAGCATCGACGCGCAGCAAAGCGCACCGGCACCGGCCAAGGCCGAACCCGCCAACAACGCGAAAAATAGTTCGCCGGCCAGCTCGGGCAATGCCGCGGACGCGGCCAATTCAGCCGCCGCGCAAGCCAACTCGGCAAACGCGGGCGCGGCGAAGCCGGCTGATAGCGGTTCGCAGGCCGACGCAGCGGCGAGTACCAGCGCGAATACGGCCGGAAACTCCGCGGGCACGAGCGACGGGACGAAGGCGAGCGGCAACGAAAAGCGCACGGATGGTGCGAACGGCGACCGACAGGCCAGCGCCTCGCAAAACGCGAATGCCAATGCAGGGAGCGCCGCCGATCAGGCCGCGGCCAGCGCCGCGGCGGCAGCACAGGCCCAGGCGCAAGCTCAAGCTCAAGCGGGCGCACAAAGCGCGCAAAGCGATGCCGCAAGCGCTGCCACCACCGACGGCAATTCCGAGCTGGCGGGCGTGACGGCGACGGGCGGCAAGAAAACCGGCACGGCCGAGCCCAAATCGGTGCGGGCCGCGTTGGAAGCTGCCCTCGCGGCGCAAATGGGCGGCCAAGGCGCCGCGGCGGCTGCGGCAGCAGGCCCGGGCGGAGCCACGGTGCTCGGCAACAGCGGCAATACCGGCGCCGGCGGACTCGGCACGGGTAATCTCGCGAACGGCGTCGGTGCGCCGCCGCTCTCGTCGAAGGGCCTGGCGGCACTGACCGGCGACGGCAAGAACGGCAATGCCGGCGCGGCCAACGCGGCAGCGCTGAACGCCAAGGCGGCGCAAGGCGGCGCCAACGCACAGGACGCGAGCGCGTCGGCTGCCCAGGCGCTGGCGGCAAGCGGTGCCTCGAATCCCGGCGCCGCCGCGGACTTCTCCACACTGAAGGACACGGCCGAAGCGGCACGCGCCGCGCTGGCCGCCGCTCAGGCGGCTCAGCAGGCACAAGGCACGCAGGCGACGAGTGCGACGGCCGCCGCGGCCACGACGAGCGCATCGGCCGCGGCCGCCACGCTCGCGCCGCAGGTCGGCACGCCCGATTGGGAAGATGCGCTGAGCCAGAAAGTCGTCTTCCTCTCCAACGCTCATCAGCAAAGCGCGGAACTCACGCTCAATCCGCGCGATCTGGGTCCGCTGCAAGTCGTGTTGCAAGTCGCGGACAATCACGCCCACGCGCTGTTCGTCTCGCAGCACGCGCAGGTTCGCGAAGCCGTGGAAGCCGCGCTGCCGAAGCTGCGCGACGCGCTCGAAGCCGGCGGCCTCGGGCTCGGCAGCGCAAGCGTCAGCGATGGCTTCGCGCGCCAGAACGGCCAGCAAGACGCCCGCTCGGGCAACGGCGGCAACGGCCGGGGCCGCGGCGGCAGCTTCGGGGGCGGCAGTGCGGACGATGCCGTCGCCTCGACGGCGAGCGTCCCGGTGCGTCGCCAAGTCGGAATCGTCGATACCTTCGCCTGACGGCACCCTGGCGTAGCAGGTTCGGACCGATGGCAACCGGCAGCTCCGGTTGCCGGTCCCGCAGCGCGACTGACGCCTCGCGTGCCCGACTCGCCTGCCCGCCCTCGTCTTCCCTTGCGCCCGCGCCGGCCGAGCAGTTCGACCGGCAGCATCAAGGAATCCCCCCGCGTGCCGATAACGCAGAGACCACCTCGCGCGGCCCAGGCGTCATCGCGGTCCGTTTTTTGCTCTGATCTGAGCAATGAATACGTCCTGTCCCGGCTCACTTTCCGCCGCGACGGGCCCGCGGCGCTGGGTTTGACCGGCCGGGTCAAAGAGACGAGATGGCATCGAATCTCCCTTCTTTTCGGCTTATCGCCGAAAGCGGCTTTGACCAACAATCCTACCTATCGCTCATAAGCAACGCATTGCCATGGCAACCACGACCGCAACGCAGCAGCCAGCCGCCACCTCCGCCAAGCCCGGGAAACTGACACGTCTCGTGCTGATCGTTCTGATCGCCCTCGGGGCCGCCGCGGCAGCCGCGGGCGGTACGTACTTCTTTCTCGCCAAGCATGGTCCGTCGAAGCCCGTGGCGCCTCCGCCACCTCCGCCGCCCGTGTTTTTCGCGCTCGATCCGATGACGGTGAACCTGCTCTCGGACGACGGCCAGCATTACCTGCGCGTGGGCCTCACGCTGAAGATCGCCGACGAGAAGATGCAGGCGCGCCTGACCGAGCACATGCCCGAGCTGCGAAGCCGGATCCTGCTCGATCTGTCGAACAAGCATCCGGAGGAGCTCTCGACGCTCGAAGGCAAGCATGCCCTCGCGAACGAGCTCAGGGCGCTGATCGAGCAGCCGACCGATGCCGGCGCGCCGCCGGCCAAGGTACAGGAAGTGCTGTTCACGGAATTCGTCGTCCAGTAATGGGTCGCCGGTCGAAGGCATTGCGCCGCATCCCACCAATCGCAACGAGGGACGAATAAAGGTATGGGCCACGAAGAGTTCATGTCCCAGGAGGAAGTCGATGCACTCCTCAAGGGCGTAACTGGCGAGTCCGATGCGGATGCGGAGCATGGCGACAAGGCCACTGTTCGCCCGTACAACATCGCCACGCAAGAGCGCATCGTTCGCGGCCGGATGCCCGGTCTCGAAATCATCAACGAGCGGTTCGCGCGCTTGATGCGCATCGGCATCTTCAATTTCATGCGCCGCACGGCAGAGATTTCCGTGGGGCCCGTGAAGGTGCAAAAGTACAGCGAGTTCACGCGCAATCTGCCGATTCCGACGAACCTGAACCTCGTTCATATCAAGCCGCTCAGGGGCACGTCGCTCTTCGTGTTCGATCCGAATCTCGTGTTCTTCGTGGTCGATAACCTCTTCGGCGGCGACGGCCGTTTTCATACGCGGGTCGAAGGACGCGATTTCACGGCAACCGAGCAGCGCATCATCGGCAAGCTGCTGAACCTCGTGTTCGATCACTATTCGACCGCCTGGAAAAGCGTGCGGCCGCTGCAGTTCGAGTTCATGCGCTCGGAAATGCACACGCAGTTCGCCAACGTCGCGACGCCGAACGAAATCGTCATCGTCACGCAGTTTTCGATCGAATTCGGCTCGACCGGCGGCACGCTGCACATCTGCATGCCCTACTCGATGATCGAGCCGATCCGCGACGTGCTGTCTTCGCCGATCCAGGGCGAGGCGCTCGAAGTCGACCGCCGCTGGGTGCGCGTGCTGTCGCAGCAGGTTCAATCGGCCGAGGTGGAACTGACGGCCGACCTCGCCGCGATACCGGTCACGTTCGAGGACATCCTCAATATGCGCGCCGGCGATGTGCTGCCGATCAACATTCCCGAGCAGGTCACCGCGAAAGTCGACGGTGTGCCGGTCATGGAATGCGGCTACGGAATTTTCAATGGTCAATACGCGCTGCGCGTGCAAAAGATGATCAGCGCGGCCGATACGATGAAGGAAGGTGGATATGAGTGATCTGAACGCGACGCCGGGCGACGGCGCCCGGGAGCTCGAGGCCCAGATGGCGGCGGCCATGCAGGCCGAGAAAGCGGCCGCCACGGCTGCCGACGCCGAAACGGGCCTCGATGACTGGGCCAGCGCGCTCGCCGAGCAAAACTCGAACGAGACGCCCACGGCCGCCGCGGGCGTGTTCCAGCCGCTCTCGAAAGTCGCGCCCGCCTCGACGCGCAACGACATCGACATGATCCTCGATATCCCCGTGCAGATGACGGTCGAGCTCGGGCGCACGAAGATCGCGATCCGCAACCTGCTGCAGCTCGCGCAAGGCTCTGTCGTCGAACTCGACGGGCTCGCCGGCGAGCCGATGGACGTACTCGTGAACGGCTGCCTGATCGCGCAGGGCGAAGTCGTCGTCGTCAACGACAAGTTCGGCATCCGGCTCACCGACATCATTACGCCGTCCGAACGGATTCGTAAGCTGAACCGATGAAAGGGCTCATGCGTCGGCAAGGCATCCTGCCGGTACCGCAAGCAGTACGCGCAGCCGGTCTGGCGCTCGCCATGGCGTCGGCGGCCATTGCGCCGAGCGTCGCCGACGCAGCCGATCTGAACGCAGTCAACCACGCGGCGAGCATCGCATCGGGCGTCGGTGCCGGAACGGCCGTGCCGTCGCTCGGCGTCGGCGCCGTGCTGCAAACGCTGGTTGGCCTCGCCGTCGTCATCGGGCTCGTGTTTGCGTGCGCGTGGCTCGCGCGGCGCTTCGGCCTGCAGCCGTCGGCGCGCGGCAATGTCGTACGCACCGTCGGCGGGGTCTCGCTGGGTGGCAAGGAGCGAGTCGCCGTCGTCGAGATCGGCGATACGTGGCTCGTGCTCGGGGCCGCCCCCGGTAACGTGCGGCTCCTGCATACGCTGCCGGCCGGCTCCATCGATCTCACGCGCCGCGGGCCCGGTTCACCGGGGCCCGCCGACTCACCCGACGACGCCGCCACGCAGGCGGGCACGTTCGGCTCGCGATTTCGCGCCGCGCTGGCGGGCGAAGCCAAAAAGCGTTTTACCCGGCCTTCGGGCGGAGGCAAGTAAATGTCGTTGTGCCGTGTCGAGCGGTTTGCGCGAGCCTTCGCGCCCGTGTTGCCGCTTCTCGTTCTGATTCTCGCGCTCGCGCCGTCGGGCGCCTTCGCACAGGCCAACGGTCTGCCGGCGTTCACGACGAGCCCGGGCCCGAACGGCGGTACGACCTATTCGCTGAGCGTGCAGACGATGCTGCTGCTCACGATGCTGTCGTTCCTGCCGGCGATGGTGCTCATGATGACGAGCTTCACGCGCATCATCATCGTGCTCTCGCTGCTGCGCCAGGCGATCGGCACGACGACGACGCCGCCGAACCAGGTGCTCGTCGGTCTCGCGCTGTTTCTGACGCTGTTCGTCATGTCTC
The DNA here is from genome assembly GCF_036503415.1 of Trinickia sp. Classification (GTDB taxonomy): domain Bacteria; phylum Pseudomonadota; class Gammaproteobacteria; order Burkholderiales; family Burkholderiaceae; genus Trinickia. The sequence continues at coordinate 26,165 of NZ_DASXWY010000134.1, forward strand.
CCGTGCTCGACAAGGCTTACCAGGACGGCTACAAGCCGTTCTCCGAGGGCGCGATCCCGATGGAGACGGCCGTGCAGCGCGGCGTGGTGCCGTTCAAGACGTTCATGCTGCGTCAAACGCGCGAATCGGATCTCGCCCTGTTCGCCAAGATTTCGCATGCGCCCGCGATGCAAGGCCCTGAGGATGTGCCGCTTTCGCTGCTCGTGCCGGCCTTCGTCACGAGCGAGCTGAAAACGGGCTTCCAGATCGGCTTCACGATCTTCATTCCGTTTCTCATCATCGATATGGTCGTGGCAAGCGTGCTGATGTCGATGGGGATGATGATGGTGTCGCCCGTCACGATTTCGCTGCCGTTCAAATTGATGCTGTTCGTGCTCGTCGATGGATGGCAGTTGCTGATCGGCTCGCTCGCGCAGAGCTTTTCCTGACCCAGATTGCCTTCGAAGTTGCCGCCATGACGCCGGAATCCGTTCTCACCCTCGCTCACCGCGCGATGTACGTCGCGTTGCTGCTGACCGCGCCGCCGCTCCTCGTCTCGCTCGTCGTGGGCCTGCTCGTCAGTTTTTTTCAGGCAGCCACACAGATCAACGAGGCCACGCTGTCGTTCATTCCGAAGCTCGTCGCCGTGACCGTCACGCTCGTGATCGCAGGACCGTGGATGTTGCAGATCGTGCTCGACTACATGCGCCAGATGCTGACGAGCATTCCCTCGCTGGCCGGCTGAGCGTGCATTAGCGCTCAGCCAGCACCGGCCCGGCACGACGATGCTCACCGTCACCTACGCTCAGCTGAACGCCTGGCTTACCGCGTTTCTTTGGCCATTCGTGCGCATTGCCGCGCTCGTTGCCACCGCGCCCGCGTTCAGCCAGTCGAGCGTGCCCGCCCGTGTGAAGATCGGTTTGGCCGCCTTTATCACGCTCATCGTGGCGCCGACCCTCGGCGCGCTGCCGGCCGTGACCGTGTTCTCGGCGCAGGGCGTCTGGATCATGGTCAATCAGTTCATCGTCGGCGCGGCGCTCGGCCTTACGATGCAGCTCGCGTTCACCGCCATCGATATGGCCGGATCGCTGATCGGGCTGCAAATGGGGCTCGGCTTCGCCACGTTTTTCGATCCGAGCTCGAACGCTTCGTCGGAAGTCGTTTCGCGCTATCTGCATACGATCGCGCTGCTGGCCTTTCTCGCCTTCGATGGGCACTTGCAAGTGATCAACGCGTTGATCGGTTCGTTTCAGTCGGTGCCGATCGACGCCGCGCTACTCGGCGCGCCGGGCTGGCGGACGCTCGTCCAATGGGGTGGCGCGATTTTCTCGGCGGGGCTGCTGCTTGCGCTGCCGGTCGTCGTCGCACTGCTCGTGGCGACGTTATCGCTCGGCATCCTGAACCGGGCCGCGCCGCAAATCGGCGTTTTTCAGGTCGGCTTTCCGGTCACGTTGATGGTCGGGCTGCTGCTCGTGCAGCTCATGCTGCCCAATATGATTCCGTTTTTCGCGCATCTGTTCGATCTTGGCGTCGATGCGATGGGGCGCGTGGCGGGATCGCTCGCACCCCATCCTTGAGCGCGTCGGCGAGCTCGCCTCGTTCCGAGCCGCCTGCGCGCCAACGCTGACGCCAGGCATCGATTACATGTACTGGAACAGCGACAGCCCCTGAATCTTCACGAAGCTTTGCTGCGCCGCCTGCAACGCGTTTTGCGTGAGCTGGTATTGGCTGATCGCCGACACCATGTCGACATCGGTCACGTTCGACAGGTCGTTCGTCGCTTGCAGCGAGTTGTTCTTCGTCGTCGTCTGCAGTGCCGTCAGCTCCTGCTCGCGCCCGCCCACCGACGCCTGCACCACCGTGATCGCCGTCAGCGAGTTTTGAAAGCGCGTCAGGCCCGTCGCCAGATCGTTCGACAGCGTCGCCTTGGCCGCCGGGTTGTTGTCCGCCGGCGTCTGAAGCGAGGCGATCATCGAATCGATCGTCGAGAACACGCTGCTGTTCGCCGAAGTCGTCGCGGGCGTCACCGTGAACGTATCGGCCGGATTCGGCGCACCCGAAATCGACACCGTCATACCGGTGCCGAGCGCGATCGGCGCATTGGCCGTGAACGCGGTGGCAGCCGTCGTCGAGCCGGTCGTATTGTCCGTCACCGTGTAGGTCGGCGCGGCGGCCGTTCCGCCAAACGTGATCGTGAACTTGTCGCCGTTCGTCGCAACCGAAGGATTGTTGTTCGCCACGCGGCCGATGACGCCCGTTCCCGTGTTAGCGGCCGAGCCCGCGGCAACAGGCGAGGTGCCGATCGACGGCACCGACAAAAACACGCTCGCGCCCGTATCGTTCGTCGTGATCTGATGCGAATCGGCCACCTGCACCTGGCGCTGGCCATTGTCGCCCAGATAGTTCACGCCGCCCGCGGCATTGTTCGTGAAGGGTTGCGTCGTGGCCTGGAAACCCGAAAAGAGGTAGTTCCCGGAACTGTCGCTCGTGTTCGCGAGCGTCAGCAACTGGTCGCGATAGCCTTGCATCGTCTTCGCGATGGACACGCGATCGGAGTCCTGCAACGTGCCGTCGCCGGCGCGCACGATCAGCGAATTGATGCTCTGCATGACGTTGGTCACGCTCGAAAGCGTCTTGTCCTCGATTTGCAGCGAGGTCTGCGCCGAGTTCTGATTCGTCGTGTACTGCGTGAGCGTCGCCGTCGTCATCGTCAACTGCACGGCCTGCGCCGCATAGAGCGGATTGTCGGCCGGCGTCTGCAGCAACTGCCCCGTCGAAATCTGCTGATAGAGCTGATTGAGCGACGACTGCTGGTTGTCCATCGTCTGGACACTTTGCGCGAACAACTGTGAGGAAGAAATACGCATCGCTTTGCACCTTAGCCGAAGATACCCATCAGAGTCTGGAACATCGACTCGGCGGACTGAATGACTTTGCTGTTGGCCTGATAGAGCTGCTGATACTTCAACAGGTTGGCCGCTTCCTCATCGAGGTTCACACCCGAGACCGATTGCTGTGCCGCCGTGATCTGCGAAACGAGCGCCGTTTGCGCGGTGTTCGCCGATTTCAGCTGGGTGGCCGCGTTGCCGACGTTGTTGACGTAGTTCGCGTAGGCGCCCGTCAAGGTGGCCGTGCCATTGCCGAGCGTCGTGGTGGAGACGAGCTTCGACATCGCCAGCGCGTTGCGGCCATCGGCCGTGCCGGTGTTCTTCGCAATCGTGAGCGTGTCGCCGTTCGCGGGCGCGCCGCTCATCGTGAAGGTCATGCCGTTGTAGGTGTACGTGTTGCCCGCCGCGTACGGGAACGACGTTCCCGTGGTCGCGGCCGCGCCGTTCACCGAAACGCTCGCGGCGGCAGGCCAGCCGTCGAGCGTATTCGTCGCCGAGTTGTAGGTCAGCGTGAGCGGCGTGGCCGGCAGCGTGTAGCCGGCCGAGACCGTGCCTTGCGTGACGGTCCCCGTGCCCGTATTCGTGGTCGATGTCGACACGAGCACCGGTGACGCCGCCGCAATCGCCGACGTGTTCGACGTCGCGAGCGCGAAGCTGTTCAGTGCGCCGCGCGTCGGCTGGATCGTGAACGAATCGCCCGAGTTCATCGTCCCGGAGAGCGTCAATGCGAGGCCACCTATCGTCACCGAACCGGCACCCAGCGCCGTGCTCGTGCCGATCGTCGAGCCCGACGCGTTGTCCGTCAGGGTATAGGTGGTGCCGTTGTATGACAGCGTGTAGTCGCCGGCAGTCGGCTGCGAGCCGTTGGCGAACGCCACCGACAGCGTGGAGGTGCCGGTGTTTTGCAGATTCGAGTAGACGGTCGGCGCCGCCACGCTGAACAGGTTGCCGCCCACATTGGCCGACAGGTCCAGACCGAGCGTGTTTTGCGAATTGACCTGGTTCACGAAGCTCGTGGCGACGGCGCCAAGCTGCGCTTGCGCCGGATCGAGCGTCTGGCTGCGAAACGTGAGCAAGCCGCCGACGGTTCCGCCCGAGAGCACCGAGCTGGACAGATATTGCGTCGTCGCAGGCGTCGTGCCCGCAAGCCCGTTATAAGTGACATCCAGTTCGCTCGGGTCGCCCGACGACACTTTGGTGCCCAGATCGAAGCTTTGGTTCGAGACCACGAGCGGCTGACCGCTGCTCAGAAAAACGCTGTAGCCGTTCGCGCCCTGTACAACGGAGACACCCACCGCCTTCGAGAGGTCGGCAACAGCCTGATCGCGCTGGTCGAGCAGCTGGTTCGGCGGCTGCCCCTGCCCGCTCGCGTTCGCGATCTGCGCGTTGAGGTCCGCGATCTGCTTCGAATAGCCGTTGATCTGGTTGACGGTCGTCGTCAATTGCTGGTTCACCGTTTGGCGCAGCTGGTCGTATTGCGCGCCGGTCGCGGTGATCTGGCTCGCGAGCGTTTGCGCGGCGCTCATCGCGCCCTGGCGCGTGGCGAGGCTGCTCGGATCGTTCGCGACGTTCTGCAAGCCCGTGAAGTAGGCGGTGATGGCCGTGGAGATCCCGGCCGTCGGGCTGCCGATCAGGTTGTTCAGCTGCGAGGCCATCGAATAGTTCGTGGTCAGCGCACTGCTCGTCGATTGCGCGTTGTTGAGCTCGGTCGAGAGGTACTGGCTGTAGTTGCGCGCCACGGTCACCGACGACACGCCGCCGCCCATGTACCCCGCGCCCGTGTACTGCCCGCTCGCTTCGGCGTAGACGGGATTCTCCACGGTGTAGCCCGTGGTCGACGCGTTGCTGATGTTGTTGCTCGTCGTCGTCAGGCCCCACTGGGCGGCCGCCAGCCCCGAAAGGCCGATGCTGAAGATGTTGTTGGACATGCGTCTTCCTGAAGGACGGCGAGCTTCGTTGCCACCGCCTCGTTGAGGGAACACATGTATATCGGCCGCGCGCCGGAAAATTTAAGGGCACAGATCGACATGACGCGACGCTTTTTCGGCATCGGTGGGCGGGCCGGGGAGACCCGCGTGGGGCGGTCGCGCGCCAGCGCGGCGCGACCGTTTCGTCTTCAGGCGCGCACGAGCGAGCGGCGCTTCATTTCGAGTTGCGTAATCAGCCGCTGCAGGGTGTTTTCGGCGCTGCCGGGTAGCGATACGAACCGCATGCCGAGCTGGTAGCGCCGGCCGCCGTTGGGCAGTTCGGTCGCGCGCAGCGAAACGAGCTCGAGATCGAGCGAGAGCGTACCGTGTCCGTTCAGATTGACCTCGACGTCTTGCAGCGTCGCGCCCATCGGCAATTCGACGACGCGCTCGTCGGCCGTGCGCAGGCCGATGCCGCCGAGTGAAATGTCGTGGATCTCGAAGCGGAACGCCTCGCCCTCGGGCAGTTGGCCGCGGCAGAAGTACGGATCGAGAATGGGCGCATCGACGCGGAAATACTCGCGCCGCTGCACGTAGTAGAGCACTTCGGGAAACGCCGCCTCGAACGCGGGGAGCCCTTCGAAGCGGGTCTCGGCCGGCGTCGGCGTGGAAAACTCGACGCGCACGCCTTCGGGCGAGGCCCGGAACGTACAGCTCGGCGAGGCGAGCATGCCGCGGTTTTGCTCGGCCAGCGCGCCCCAGTCGAAGATGAACGTGCGCTCTCTCACATCGACATCGAGAATACGCGTGACGAGCTGACCGCTCTTGTATTGAACGGTCAAAAAGTCTCCGCGATTGGCGAGGTTGCGCAGTTGCACCCCGATCTCAAGCGGATTGCGCCGCCCGAAGTCGAGAGCGGGTTCTACGTCTTCCTCCATCGAATCGTTCGACTGATTGGTATCCATGGGCTTGCCGTATGCGTGGTCGCGTCGGAGCGCGCAAGGCGCCGACGCACGTGCTTTCGGATACCTTGCGGCGATCCGAAAAGGGACTATCTGATTAGCGGCATCAAACGTGCAAAGTTTAGAGGCAATCCGGAAATAATTTTTCTAATTTTTGTGAACCGCGCGAGCGCCAGTCTGGGCGGGCCGAAGCGGGCAAATCCGGTGAGATTGTCGGGCGGCTCCGATCCCTGAGTGAGTCGATGCCCCGATAGTTGAAAGTTGCGGCTTCGGCCAGCCATCTTTCGATAGCCGGCCGTACCGTCTTCTACTGCCTGGCCCCGTCGCGCCCGAAGGCACCCCCGTGAGCAGATTTCGTCATCACACCATCTGCTGCATGATGGAAATCAGTTTCTTCGCGTAATGCGGGTCCGTTGCGTAACCGGCCCGCTGCATCCCGTGTGCAAAGCTTGCGGCATCGTGCGCGTTGTTGACGACCGATGCGTAGCGCGGATTGTTGCGCAGCATGTTCGCGTAATCCGTCATCGCGTCCTGATACGAATCGTAGGCGCGGAACTTCTCGACCACCTTGCGGGGCCGGCCGTTCACGTACTCGGTCGTGACCGTCGACACCGTCTTGCCCGTCCAGTCCTTGGTAGCCTTGATGCCGAACACGTTGTGGCTCGGCGAGCCGTTCGCATTCCTGATCTCGCCCTTGCCCCAGCCCGATTCGAGCGCCGCCTGGCCGATGATGAACCGCGCGGGAATACCCGTTGCCGCCGCCGCGGCCTGGGCCGGCGCAGCCATCTTGTCGACGAACGCATCGACTTTCGACGAATTGCCGTTGCCGTGCAACGGCGGCGTGAGCGAGCTCGCGGCCGAATAGCCGGCGCCCTTCGACAGCGAGCCGTTGGCCGCCGCGTTCGAATAGGCGCGCGCCAGCGCGTTCATCATTGCCGCATTGCCTTCGGCACCGATGCCGCCCCCGCTACCGGCAGCACCGAGCGCGCCCATCGCGCCCGAAGCCCCTGACGCACCCGCCGCGCCGTTCGCGCCGGCACCCGGGACGCTGCGCGAGAGCTGCTTGATCAGCGCATCGGCCACGCCGACACCCTTGGACGACATCTGCTGGGCGAGCTGCTCGTCGAGCATCGACGTGAACTGCGCGCCGTCGCGCGAATCCAGCGGGCTGTCTTGCGGCGTCGCCTCGCGCATGCTCTTGAGCATCATTTGCAGGAACACGGCATCGAACTGCTTGGCCACCCCCTTGAGGCTTTGTTGCGGAGACGCGGCGGCTTGAGCGCGCAAGGCGTCGAAACCTTGCACGTCGAGCGCGAAGCGCTGCGACAAATCCGTTGCGGTGTTGGGTACGTTCGATTCCATCTGTGCCTCCTGGGAGCCCGTCGAATACGCGCTGACGAGCCCTTATATGATCTCGAGGTCCGCGCGCAATGCGCCTGCGGCCTTCATTGCCTGCAGGATCGACATGAGATCCGCGGGCGTGGCGCCAAGCGTGTTGAGCGCCTTGACGACTTCGGCGAGATTCGCGCCGGCCGTCACGAACTTCAATGCTCCGTTGTCCTGCTTGAGCTGAATCTGCGACTGCGGCACCGCCACCGTCGAACCGTTCGAGAATGCGTTGGGCTGGCTGACTGCCGTCGTCGTATTGACGATGACCGACAGATTGCCGTGCGCCACGGCGCAGTTTTGCAGCGTCACCATCTGGTTCATCACGATCGAGCCCGTGCGCGCGTTGAGAATCACCTTGGCCGCGGCCTGGGCCGGTTTGACTTCGATGTTCTGAAGCTGCGCCATGAAGGCGACCTGCTGCGCCGGGTCGGTGGGCGCCCGCAACTGGATCGTGCGGCCGTCGAGCGGCATCGCCGTCCCGCTGCCGAACATGTTGTTGACAGCCGCCACGACACGCTGCGTCGTGTCGTAGTCCATATCGTTGAGTTCCATTTGCAGCGTCCCGGCCTGCGAGACCTGCGTCGGCACCGAGCGCTCGACGATCGCGCCGCCCGTGATCCGGCCGGCCGCGAGTTGGTTGATCTGCACCTTGCTGCCGTTCGCGCTGGCGCCGGCGCCGCCGATGGCGACGTTGCCCTGAGCGAGCGCATAGACCTGGCCGTCTGCACCCTTGAGCGGCGTGAGCAGCAGCGTGCCGCCCCGCAGGCTCTTCGCATTGCCGAGCGACGAGACTGTCACGTCGATCGCCTCGCCCGGACGCGCAAACGGCGGCAGGGTTGCGGTGACCATCACCGCGGCGACGTTCTTCAGTTGCATGTTCGACGATGCCGACGAACCGCTCGAGCCGTTGCTGTTCAGCGAAATGCCGAGGTTGGCGAGCATGTTCGTGAGCGTTTGCGTCGTGAACGGCGTTTGCGTCGTCTGATCGCCCGTGCCGTCGAGACCGACGATCAAGCCGTAGCCGATGAGCGGATTGTCCCGCACGCCCTGGAATTGCACGAGATCCTTCAACCGCTCGGCATGTGCGTTGCCCGCGAATACCAGCATGGCGGGAAGGACGATGAGCGTGAGCAAGCCGCGTAATGCCGCGCCGACACGCCGAGTGGAAACGGTATCCATGATCACCACGGCAAGACGTTCAGGAAAAATCGTTGCAGCCAGCCCATCGTCTCTGCCTCGTTGATGTAGCCCTTGGCCGAGTATTCGATGCGCGCGTCGGCCACGCGCGTCGAGAGCACACTGTTGTCGCCCGCGACGGTGTTCGGATTGACGACCCCGGAAAAACGCACGAACTCGTTGCCCTGGTTGATGAGCATCTGCTTCTGACCGCTCACGACGAGGTTTCCGTTGGGCAGCACGTTCGTGACCGTGACGGTGATCGTGCCGTCGAACGTATTCGACGCGTTCGCACCGCCCGTACCCTGGAACGTATTGTTGCCTGACGCGCTCAGGTTGACCTTGTTGAACAAACCGCCGAGAAAGCCCGCGGTCGGGACCGACGTCGCCGTCGAGCCCGCGCGGCCGGCGCCCGCTGCGGAGGACTTCGTCGCGTTGATCTTTTCCTGAATCACGATCGTCAGGATGTCGCCGATATTGCGCGGCCGCTGGTCTTCGAAAAGGGGCCTGCCCGCAAACCCGGGGTTGTAGATCGATCCGGTGGGCTGCGGCGCCGGAGGCAACGGCGGCGTGGCCGTCATCGGCTGCTGCGTGATCGGCTCCCGGTGCTCGACATACGCACAGCCGGCGAACGTGCTCGTCAGCAGGCCTGCGAGCGCGCCTGCGTGGATCAGCGAGAGCGTTGCACGCAGCGTGCGCATGCGAAACGGAATGGGGCTCGTGTGCGACATCTTCCTTTACCGCCTGTTTCTTCGAGAATGCTGCCGATCGCCTTAAACCGACATCTGGCTCAAGGTCTGCAGCATCTGGTCCGAAGTCTGGACCGCCTTGCTGTTGATTTCGTACGCGCGCTGCGTCTGGATCATGTTCACGAGCTCTTGCACGACGTTCACGTTCGACGCTTCGACGTAGCCCTGATTGAGCGTGCCGGCGCCGTTCAGGCCCGGCGTCGAGACGTTCGGCGCGCCCGACGAAGCGGTTTCCATCAACAGGTTCTGACCTTTCGATTCGAGACCGGCCGGATTGATGAAGGTGGCCAGTTGCACCGTGCCGATGGTCTGATTCGTCGTCGAGCCGGCCACGGTGATGCTGACCGCGCCGTCGGTGCCGATCGTCATCGAGGTCGCGTTTTGCGGAATCGTGATGGCCGGAATCACCTGGTAGCCGCTCGACGTGACGAGCTGGCCCTGCGCGTTGGTCTGGAACGAGCCGTCGCGCGTGTAAGCCGTCGTGCCGTCGGGCATCTGCACCTGGAAGAAGCCGTTGCCGTTGATGGCGATGTCCTTCGAGTTGCCCGTTTGCTGCAGATTGCCCTGCGTGTAGAGGCGCTCCGTGGCGACTTGCTCCACACCGGTGCCGATCTGGCTGCCGGAGGGCAGCTCCGTTTGCTGAGTCGAGTTCGCACCGGGCTGGCGCAGCGTTTGATAGATGAGATCCTGGAACACGGCGCGCGAACCCTTGAACCCGTTCGTGCTGACGTTGGACAGGTTGTTCGAGATCACGTCCATCTGGGCCTGCTGGGCGTTCATGCCCGTGGCGGCGATATAGAGCGAGCGGTTCACGGTAAAACTTCTCCTGAAATGAGGGGGCCGGTTTCGTCGAGCGAACCGGTCAGCTGAACTGCAGCAGCTGGTTTGCCGTCTGCTCGTTCTGATCGGCCGTCTGGAGCAGCTTGGTCTGCATCTGGAACTGCCGTGCGTTGGTAATCATCGAGACCATCGCCGCCACGGGATTGACGTTGCTGCCCTCGAGCGCGCCCGAGGCCACCGTGACAGTGGGATCCGCATCGGCCGGCTGGCCGTCGGCCGCGCGGAAGAGTCCGTCGTCGCCGCGCTGCAACGAACCCGGGCTCGGGTTGACGAGCTTCAATTGGTCGATGACGGCAAGCGCCGCGGGCGGATCGCCCGGCATCAACGCCGTGATCGTGCCGTCCTTGCCTATCGTGACCTCGGCGCCGGGCGGAATCGAAATGGGCCCGCCGCTGCCGACCACCGGCAGGTTGCTGGCCGTCACGAGCTGCCCGTTCTGGTCCACGTGAAGATTGCCGGCACGCGTATAGGCTTCGTTGCCGTCCGCCGTTTGCACGGACAGCCAGCCCTGGCCTTGTATCGCGACGTCGAGCGGGTTGCCCGTCTGCGAGATCGCACCCGGCGCGAAATCGGCCCCCGGCGTCGACGAGAGCACGAACGTGCGCGTCGTGTCGGGGTTGATCGTCGAGCCATCGCCGAAATTCATCGGCGCCGACCGGTAGGTCGAGAGTTGCGCGCGAAAGCCCGTCGTCGAGACGTTCGCCAGGTTGTTGGCGACGGTGGCCTGCTGCTCGAGCGTCTGGCTCGCGCCCGTCATCGCCGTATAGATCAGTCGGTCCATGACTCGCCTTTTCCGATGAAGTCGTGAGTGCCCGGTCCTGAGAAGCGCAAAGCCGCTTACAGGTTGATGACGGCCTGGTCGACCGCCTGCTGCGTCTTGATCGTCTGCGCGTTCGCCTGGTAGTTGCGCTGCGCCGTGATCAGGTTGACGAGCTGCTTCGTCAGATCGACGTTCGACTCTTCGACCGCGCCGCCTTGCAGCGTGCCGTGGTTCGTCGAGCCCGGCGCCGAGATCTGCGGTACGCCGGAAGCCGCTGTTTCGGCGAACTGATTGCCGCCGAGATCCTGCAGCCCGTTCGGGTCCGAGAAATTCGCGAGCACGATCTGGCCGAGCGGCTGCGACTTGCCGTTCGAATAGTTGCCGGTGATCGTGCCGTCGTCGGCGATCGAGAAGTTCGTCAACTGGCCGCTGGCGTAACCGTCCTGCGCGAGGCTGTTCACGCCGTCCTTGCTGCCGTACTGCGTCGTGCCGCTCAGATTCAGCGTCAGCGCCTGCGGCGACGTGCTGCCGTCGGAGTTCGTAATGTTGAAGGTCAGCATGCCGGTGCCCGAGCTCGTTGCGGGTGCCGTGGCGGTCGTGGTCGAAAGCGCGCCCGCCGTGTCGAAGCCGACCGCACCGACCTTGCTGACCGTGCCGGTCGCCGTGCCGGAGTACACGTCCCACGCACCCGATCCGGTCTTGACGAAGTACATGTTGACCTGCTGCGAACCGCCGAGCGAGTCGTAGCTCTGGATCGACGTCGAATAGTTGTAGGTCAGCGAGTTCGTTGCCGAAAAAGGCGTGACGGTCGGTACCGTGTCCTGCGAATTCAGGTTCAGTTGCGCCGTGATGTTCGTCGTCGCGAGCGGAGCGATATTCGTCGTCGGCACCTGGATCGGCACCGTCGAAGCGGTGTTGATGACGCCGTTCGCACCGGCCGCATAGCCCATCAGCTTGAGGCCCTGTGCGTCGGTGATATAGCCGCTCTTGTCCATCTGGAAGACGCCGTCACGCGAGTAGGTCAGCGTGCCGTTGTTCGACATCTGGTAAAAGCCCGTGCCGTTGATGGCCACGTTGAGCGCCTGGCCCGTGGTGTTGATCGTGCCTTGCGAAAAATCCTGCTGGACGCTGGCGAGCCGCGTGCCGAGACCGATCTGGTTGCTCACGGTCGTGGCGATCGTATTGGCGTAGACGTCGGCGAACTGCGCCGTGCTTTCCTTGAAGCCCGTCGTGTTCGCATTCGCGATGTTGTTGCCGATGACATCGAGGTCGTTCGCCGATGCGGACAAGCCGCTCAAACCTTGTTGGTAGCCCATTGTCGGGTCTCCTGCGCGAGTGTTCTGGAAGAAGGGTTAGAGGATCGCTGCGACGCTCGTCGAATCGACCGTGGTGCCGTTTCTGAGCAGCAGGCCCTGCTTGCCCGAGCTCTGCTGCACGACGCTCACCACCTGCTGGCCCGTCAGGGTCGTAATGCCCGTGGCCGAGGTGCCGGCGCTCGTCGTGCCCTGCGCCGAAATCGTGTAGGTGCCATCGGGCAGCGTGTTGCCCGATGCGTCGGTCGGCGTCCAGCCCACCGGCACCGTGCCGGCTGCCTGCGCGCCGAGGTCGACGCTATTGACTACGTTGCCCGACGAATCCTTGATCGTGACCTTCAGATCCGTGACCGCTTGCGAAAGCGTGAAGCCGAAGCCCGACGAGCTGCCGCTCGACACCGTCGCGGTGTTGCCCGGCACGAGCACGTTCTGGCCGATGAGCAGCGAGGTCTGCGCGTTCTGGCCGGCGGCGAGCTGCGAGGCGAGCGAGGTGAGCGATGTATTGAGCTGGCTGATCCCCGTTACCGTATTGATCTGGGCCAGCTGCGAAGTCATCTGCGAGCTGTCCATCGGATTGGTCGGGTCCTGGTTCTTCAACTGCGTGACGAGCAGCTGCAGAAAGGTGTTCTGCAGATCGGTCGTCGCGTTGCCGGTGGACGACGTGCTCGACGAACCGGACGACGAAGACGCTCCGTTCATCGTGTCGAGCAGCGACTGCGAGACCGTGCCGCCGGAGGCGATGGTCGTACTGGATGAAGTCACGAAGTTTCTCCTCAGGTGCCGATCGTGAGTGTTTTCAGCATCAGGTTCTTGGCCGTGTTCAACGTCTCGACGTTGGCCTGATACGAGCGCGATGCCGAGATCATGTTGACCATTTCCTGGACCGGATCGACGTTCGGACGCGTGACGTAGCCGTTCTCGTCCGCCGAGGGGTTGCTCGGGTCGTAGGTGGTCTTCATCGGCGTGGGATCGTCGATGACGTTGCTCACCTGGACGCCGCCGATCTGCTGGCCCGACGCCGTGTGCGCGCCGCCCACCGGCTTGACCTCGAAAACGACCTGTTTCGCGCGGTACGGCTGGCCGTCCGGGCCCGTCGTGCTATCCGCGTTGGCGAGGTTCGACGCGGTTACGTTGAGCCGCTCGGACTGTGCCGAGAGCGCCGAACCGGCAACCGTGAAGATGTTCATCAATGACATGACGGCGTGGCCTCCTTGCTTTCCTGTTAATGCCCCGTAGCGATTTATTCGTTGGCTGCGGCGAAGTGTCGGGCGTGCGGCATCAGCCGCCCGACGTAATCGCCGCGAGCATCGTCTTGATCTGCTGCGTCAGAACCGTCATGCCCGATTCGTAATGCAGCGAGTTGTCCGCGAACTGCACGCGCTCCGCGTCGAGATCGACGGTGTTGCCGTCGAGCGCGGGCTGCGTCGGATTGCGGTATTTCAGTTGACCGTAGTCCTGGCTCGAGCCGCCCGTGGCCACGAGCCGCGCCTCGCCGGCCATATGGCCGGGCGCCGTCGCGTTCATCGCCATGCCGCTCGTCACACCGGCCGGTTGCGCCATGGCCAGCGGCGCGGCATTCGAAGTGCCGGCCACCGTCGCCGTGGCGCTCGTGCCGGGCGCACCCGCTTTTTTCAGGGCGCCGGCCAGCGACGAGGCGAAATCGACGTCGCGCGCCCGGTAGCCGGGCGTATCGGCGTTCGCGATGTTCGACGAGAGCAGCTCCTGCCGATAAGCGCGCACATCGAGCGCTTCACGGCCGAAGGCGAATTCGGCATCGAGTTTGTCCAGCATCGAATGTTTCTCCGTTGCCAAGCAATGAGTCAGGCGGTTCGCCTTGTCGGAGAGCCCTGTAGCGCCGTCCGGCAAGACCTTTTTGCATGGACTGCATCTTATGGGCGGCGGTCAAGTACCAATCGGACGAATAACCAGGGAAGCAGGCCTCTATTCAACGTTTGCGCGATGGGGCGGGCTTCTAGAATTCGTTGTCATGACGAGCCTGCGCTTCGAGGGCTGTCCGAAGTTCGATGGAGAAACACACGATGTCGCTTTTCGCCGCCACCGCAGTTTCGCGCTCAGCACGGCCCGCCGCCGCGCGGACGGCGCGCGAACGCGCTTCGCGCTCGCTCGCCGGCGCCGTTCTAGGGCTCGCGGCGTCGGTCGTGACGTGCCTGGGCCTGGCAACGGCGGCCCATGCCCAGCCAACGGGCGGCACGCAGATTTACATTCCCGGGCCCGGCGAGCGTTCGGCAGCGCCGGCCGCCCCGGCCGTCGGCACCCTGAGCGCCACCAGCGGCCCTGGCGGTATGGTGGGCAACGGTAGCGAGGCACCGGGGGGCATGATTACGATCCCCGGTCCGGGCGAGCGCCCGGTACAGCCGGGCGCGACGGCCGGCGTGATCACCATTCCAGGACCGGGCGAACAGGCCACGGCGCAACCCGCGTCCCGCAGCGCGCTGCCGCATGTGGCGGCCATGCAGGCCACGTCCCGGGTAATCCCGGTTGTCGTCACGCCTTCGCCGCGCGCGACCAGGGCCGCGCAGCCGATTCCGATCGACCGGCCGGCCAGCGCGGGCGGGCCGAGCGCGGCGGCCACGAACGGCGCTTCGCAGGCCGCAAGGCTCGCCGAAACCGGCACACCCGCCACACCCGCACAAACTGCGGCACGGACTGTCGAAACCACCGCCCCGCCGGCCAACGCGGCACCCACACCGGTCGCGGCCGCCGTGCCGGCCGGCCAGCAGGACGGCGAATCCGTTCGCCGCACCGCGCTGACGTTTTTGCAGCAGCAATCGGCCGGCTTGCCGGGCAAGATCACGATCACCGTCGCGCCCGCCTTCCCGCGCGGCCTCGCCTCGTGCACGACGCTGGTGCCGTTCATGCCACCGGGCGCGCGCCTGTGGGGCCGCACCACGGTGGGCGTGCGCTGCGCCGGCGAACGGCCGTGGACGCTTTATTTGCAAGCGCGCGTTTCGCTCGAAGCCACCTACTATCTCGCCGCGCGGCAGATCGAACCGGGTGCGGTGGTTTCTCCGGCCGATCTGATGACACGTGAAGGCGACCTCGCCAACCTGCCGCGCACCATCGTGACCGATCCCTCGCAAGCCGTCGGCGCCGTCGCGCTCGCGCGGATCGGCGCGGGCTCGCCGCTGCGCGAGGACATGCTGCGCAGCGCCAGTTCCGTGACGATCGGTCAGACGGTCAGGGTCATCGCGGTGGGCACCGGGTTCTCGATTTCGTCCGAAGGCGCCGTCATGAACAACGCGTCGCCGGGACAACAGGTGCGGGTCAAGACCGCGGGGGGCCAGATCATTTCGGGGATCGTCAAGAACGGTTCCACCGTGGAAATTCAGATGTAACGGGGACAGACCGGAGCGCCTACGGCCTCGGGACTGAAGGGAAAGGAGACCAGTTGAGGGGGGAGGCGACGGACTCGATTGCGCTAAAGTTCGACTTGGGTGTGCCGATATCACATTCAAATCGAGAACCTTGGGAAGCCAATCGTGAAAATCGACTCCTCCACCAACTCCAGCGTGTCGTCGCCCAAGGGCGGCGTCCAAAACGCGCGCCAGGGAGATTCGGCCCCGGCGGTCAATACTGCCGGCACGGCGGGCGCGGGTGCGGCCGGCGCATCGGCCGGCGGCGATGCGAGCGTCAGCTTGTCGGGCCTTTCGTCCCAGCTGCGTTCGCTCGCGGCATCGGGCGCAGCCGACATCGATGTTGCGCAAGTCGAATCGATCAAGCAGGCCATCAAGGACGGCACGCTGTCGATCGATACGGGCAAGATCGCGGACGGCATCCTCGAAACCGCGCGCAATTTGTTGCAAAAACCTCAATCGTCCGGCGGCTGAGGCCGTTCAAGCACGGCATTGTTGCGGGGCGATTCTGATGAACGAGCGCTCACGCGCGAATTTTGGCGAATCCGATGAAAGACGCCCTGCTCAATACCGTGACGGAAGAACATGCGACGCTCGAGGCGTTTGCGTCGCTGCTGGTCTATGAGGAAAAAGCGCTCGCTGCTGTGTCACCGCTCGAGACGCTGCCTGCCATCCTCGAAAAGAAAACCGAATTGACCGACAAGCTCGCGTCGCTGGAGAAAGCGCGCGACGCTCAACTGAAGGCGCTCGGCCTGCCTGCCGGTAAGCGCGGCATGGAGCTCGCGAGCGCGGACGAGCCCCGGCTCGCCCAGCAATGGAAGCTGCTTCAGGACGTGGTCGATCGCGCCCGGCGCGCCAATATGACCAACGGGCTCATGATTCGCGTGCGCATGAATTACAACGAGAAGGCGCTGGCGATCTTGCGTGGGTCGGCGTCGAAGGGAACAGCCGGCGTGTATGGGCCGGATGGGCGGGTTTCGACCGTTTAAGGTCCTTTACTCTGCAAAATTCAGCTCGACACCGTTGCCGGCTGGATCGGCAAGAAAGAGCTGGTCCGTTCGGGTCAGCGGCACGTGCGATTGCCGAAACGCGATACCACGTGCGTGCAGGCGCGCTTCGAATTCGTCGAGTCCGGTGCATGAAAAAGCCACATGGTCGAATGTGCCATGCACATGCGTGTCACGCACTTCGCCCGGACGGACTTCACTCAGATGCAGCACGGGTTGTTCGCCAATATAGAGCCAATACCCGAAATGCGCGAACGGCGGCCGCTCGCCGACCCGCAGACCGATGACATCGACATAGAAATCGCGCAGCGCGTCGAGTGTGCGTCGATCGGCTCGCAAGTTGAAGTGGTTGAAACCAGTCAAGGGCATAAAGAAT
>NZ_DASXWY010000135.1:0-85325 GCF_036503415.1 Trinickia sp.
CCCATTGACGGCTATCGGTAACGGTTGATCGTATCCCGCGTCTCGCGTGCCGCCGTCGCGGCCGCCTGCGCAAAATCGTCGCCCTTGCCCGCATAAAGGATCGCGCGCGAGGAATTGATCATCATCCCCGTGCCCGCCTGCGTGCGCCCGGCGCGCACGGTCGCTTCGACATCGCCACCTTGCGCGCCGATGCCCGGAATCAGCAGCGGCATATCGCCCACGATCGCGCGCACCGTTTCGATTTCCTTCGGAAACGTCGCGCCGACGACGAGTGCGAGCTCGCCGCTCGCATTCCACTTCTGCGCGGCAAGCGTCGCCACCGTCTGATAGAGCGGCCGGCCACCGCAATCGAGGAACTGAAGATCCGAGCCGCCCGCGTTCGAGGTCCGGCAAAGCACGATGACGCCCTTGCCCGGGTGCGCGAGGTAAGGCTCGATCGAATCGAAACCCATGTACGGGTTGACTGTCACCGCGTCCGCGCGATACCGCTCGAATGCTTCGCGTGCGTACTGCTCGGCCGTGCTGCCGATATCCCCTCGCTTGGCATCCAGAATGACCGGCAGGCCCGGGTGCGCCTCATGAATATGGGCAATCAGTGCCTCGAGCTGATCCTCGGCACGATGCGCCGCGAAGTAGGCGATCTGCGGCTTGAAGGCGCTTGCAAACGGCGCCGTCGCATCAACGATCGCGCGGCAGAAGTCGAAGATGGCATCGCCGCGGTTCGCCAGCGCGCCGGGAAAACGCGACGGTTCGGGGTCGAGCCCGACGCAAAGCAGGGAATCGGTGCGTTGCCACGCACGGTCGAGCGTGCGGACGAAAGACGGGCTGGAAGACATGGATCGAGCGCCCGCGAGGGCCGGTTATCGAATGTGAGGTGCGTATTCTAACCGCCGTCATGCGCAAGCCGGACCCGCCCGCGACCACCATCGCGGTGCGGCACGGCTCGCGGCGTTATCTGCCGACGCGCTCGACCGTGAACCGGAACTCGCGCGAGAGCTTCTCTCCGGGCGCAAGCACGGTCATGCCGTGTGAATCGGGGCCGCCGGGCAGATTGACGGCGTTGATCGGATGATCGACGGGCTCGAAGCAAAAGAACGCTTCACCCGGCGGCGTGTAAAGCACGTAGTAGTCGGCGTCCGCCGCGATCGTCAATGACAGGCGCTTTTCCGGCCAGACCACCGTGGCATGTCCGCTCCAGCCTGTGAACGAGTGGTTCACGAGCGCGCCGGGCAGCGGATAGGCGACACCGAATTGCCAGGCCGGCGGCACCGGCACATGCCGCACAGGAAGCCAATCGTCGCCGGCCAACCACAGGCCGCTCGCCGCCGCGGCAAGATGCGTCTCGCCGTTGCGCGGCAAAAACGGATGGAGGCCGAGCCCGAATGGCAACGGCTCGCGCCCGGCATTTTCGACGGCCAGCGAGACGACAAGGCTGGCGCCGTCGAGCGCATAGGTCAGCGCCGCACGGTAGCCGTACGGCTTGCCGCGGCTGCGATCGAGCGCGAGCGTCGCACTCGTGGCGTCGTGCGCGACGAGCTCCCAAGCCTGCAGCCAGCCATCGCCATGGATCGGCAGCGGCTCGGCCGGACGGTTGCGCGGCACGTCGACCTGGCGCCCCGCGAACCTGAATGAGGCACCCCCGATGCGATTCGAATACGGTACGAGCGGATAGCAGGCCAGCGCGTTGGGGTCCGCGCCCGCTGTGACGGACGGCGTGCGGCGAAACACCGGGACCGTTCCGTTGCCGCTGCCGCGCCAGTCGAAACGCGTAATCGCACCGCCCAGCGCCGGCGCCACGTCGAGACGCAATTGTGAAGTCGAGAGCGACACGGTGGCGCTTTCGCCGCCCGCGCCGAGCCCACGCGCGAGCACCGCGGTGCTGGGCCCCGGCCGCACCGGCTGACTCACCGCGGCGAGCTTGGCACGGCGCGCCGCGGACGGTGTCTCGCCCCGCGCCAGTCGGGCATCGGAATTCGCTGCGGCCATAGTCTGCTCCTCGAGAGGCGAGATGCGGTCCGGATCGGACGGGTCTTACTTGAAAGGCGGCGATACCTGCCGCCTTTGTCTCTTTATTTATCGTTCGGTTCCTGGCAGTTGGCCAGAACGTCAGGCGGGCAAACCCGCGAACACCACCTCGGGCAGCCCGCGGCGCACGACTGTCGCGGCGAACACGCCGCCTGTGTCGGGCTCGGCGGCAAGCTGATCGGAATCGAGCCCGACTCGCGCCGTCGTGACGTAGAGCGTGCCAAGGTCCGCTCCACCCAGCGCAACACAGCTCGGCTGCCGGGCCGGGACCACGACGCGCTCGGTTTCGTGGCCGGCGGCGTCGTAGCGCACGACCCGCCCGGCGCCCCAATGCGCGTTCCATAAACCGCCCTCGGCGTCGACGGTCGATCCGTCCGGGTCGCCGTCGGGATCGGTGACGGCTGCGAACCGATGCGACGGTCCGACGCTGCCATCGGCGCCATAGGCGCAGGCACGAATCTCGCGCGTCAACGAATCGCAGAAATACATCGTCGCGCCGTCGGGGCTGAATGCGATGCTATTCGCGATGGCCGGCGCGGGTAGGGGCAGCCTTTCAATGGACAAGTCCAGATCCAGACGATAAAAACCGCCGACGGGCTGCTGCTTGTCCGCTTCATGCATGGTGCCGAAGACAAAGCGCCCCTGCCGATCGCACTTGCCGTCGTTCAGACGCGTACTCATGCCCGGCTCGACCTCCACGATGCGCGTGAATTCATTCGTCGCGAGATCGAAAAACGCCAGATGCGAGGCCAGGCCAAGGAGCAGCACGTGCGCGCGCGCGGTGAACGCGAACGTGGCCAGCCGTTCCGGCATGCGCCACTCGGCGCGCTCGCCGGTGCCGGGGTTGTACCGAAAGAGCCGCTGGCCTTCGATGTCGGTCCAATACAGTTGCCCCGTGCGGGCGCACCAGAGCACACCTTCACCGAGCGTACATTCCGTATCGACGACAAGCGCTGCGCGATAGCTGCGCGGCGTATTGCCGTTCGTGTCGTGCCCCGTCATGCCCAACCTCCGTCAACGATGAACTCCTGCGCCGTGATCATCCGGCTGTCGTCCGCAGCGAGAAAAAGGGCCATGCGCGCGAGATCCTCGGGCAGCAATTCGCCATCGAGGCATTGGCCGGCCTTCAGTGCGCGCAAGCCGGCCTCGTCGAGCCACAGGCTCCGCTGCTTGTCGGTCATGACCCAGCCAGGCACGAGCGTATTGACGCGAATCCCGAACGGACCGAGATCGCGAGCCAGCGCATGCGTGAGCCCCGTGATCGCCGCCTTCGACGTCAGATAGACCGGCATGCCGCCCTGCTTCAGCATCCAGCTGATCGAGCCGAGATTGACGATCGAGCCGCCGCCGGATGCTTTCATATCGTCGGCGACGGCCTGGGCCGCAAAGAACTGGTGCCGCAGATTGACCGCGATGCCCGCGTCGAACGATTCCGGCGTGACTTCGGCGATCGTGTGACGTTTGTCGTTCGCCGCATTGTTGATCAGCGCCGCAATCGGTCCGAACGCGCCGCGCGCATCGGCAAGCGCGCCGCGCAGCGCCTCGATGTCGGTGATATCGCAAGCAAGAAACAGCGGCTTCGTCCGCGAATCGCCCAGTGCGTCTGCCAGGGCCTCGCCCGCGCTCGCGTCGATATCGCAAAAGGCCACGCGAGCGCCCTGTCCCGCGAAATGCGCGACGAACGAGGCGCCGATGCCGGTTGCGCCGCCGGTGATGAAGACGGTGCGATCGACGAGGCTGGGATACCGCGCGTAGGGACCGGGTTGCGGATGATCGGGTAACGCCATCGTGAGGAATCTCCGTCGATTACGTCGGCCGGCGCGTCAATCGCGCGAGCCGCGGTTCTTCAGTTGGTCGAGCAGCACGGCGGCGAGCAGAATGGCGCCGCGCACGAGGTATTGGTAGAACGCGTCGATATTGAGCAGGTTCATGACGTTCTCGACCGTGCCCATGATGAGCACGCCGATCACGACGCCCGAGATCGTCGCGCGGCCGCCGAGCAGCGAGACGCCGCCCAGCACGCAAGCCGAGATCACGTTGAGTTCGAAGCCCTGTGCCGCATTCGGCTGGCCCGATGTGATTCGCGATGCAAGGATCACGCCCGCCAACGCCGTCACCGCGCCCTGGACGAGGAAAATGAGGACGCGTGTGCGCTCGACGTTGATACCGGCCAGACGCGACGCTTCGGGATTGCCGCCGATGGCGAGCGTATTGCGGCCGTAGATCGTATGGTTGAGCATCACGCCGAAGACGATGAAGCAGATCAGCGTCACCCAGATCGGCAGCGAGACGCCACCCAACGTCAGGCCGCCCAGCGCGATGAACGTGTCGGACGACACGCCGACTGCTTGTCCGTGCGACACGATGAAACCGAGGCCCCGCACGATCTCCATCGTCGCCAGCGTCGTGATCAATGCGTTGATGCGCAGATAGGCAATGACGGCACCGTTCACGAATCCGATGACGGCACCGGCCGCGACGGCCGCGACGATCGCAACGAACGTGTTGTCGGTTGCGTTGAGCACCATCGCGCACAGCACGCCCGCGAATGCGACGGTCGAACCGACCGAGAGATCGAAGTCGCGCGAGGCAAGACAGAACATCATCGTGCAGGCGACCATGCCGATCTGCGAAATCGACAACGCGAGGCCCAGCATGTTGTCGATCGAGAAAAAGTGATCGACCGTCAGCGACGTCGTGATGAACATCAGGGCGAAGATCAGGATGAGGCTGTATTCGGTGACCTGCTGCCACCATTTCTGCCGATCGTTCGTCTTCGGAATCAGCGCCTCGGCGGCCTGCTTGGCCGCCGAACTCGCGAGGTTTTCTCTAGCTTGCATTTCGTCGCTCCTTCACCCGTTTCTTCGCCCGCTTCCCGGTCCGTTTGCTCGTCCGTCGTCCACGGGCTACCGTGTTGTCCTGTCAAAACATGCCGCTTCGGCCGTCCATGCGCCGCCCGCGCGACGCGGATCGGCTACGCGGCCTCTTGCGCCGGGCCGGCTGCCTGCGAGTCGCCGCCTTGCGGCAACGCGAGGCTCAAGAGGGCCGACTCGTCGGCCTGGCCGCGCTCGAGCGTGCCTGAGATGCGCCCCTCGCGCATGACGACGATGCGATCCGATACGCCGAGCACCTCGGGCAACTCGGACGACACCATCACGACCGCGCAACCGCGCTCGGCCAGCTCGTAGATCACGTTGTAGATTTCGTGCTTCGCGCCGACGTCGATGCCGCGCGTCGGCTCGTCGAGAATCACGACCTTCAGCCCGGGCTCGGCGAGCCAGCGCGAGAGAATCGCCTTTTGCTGATTGCCGCCCGAAAGCAGCCGGATCCGCTGCCGGCGGTGCGGCGTCTTGATCTTGAGCAGCTTGATGAAACGCTCGGCCGTTTCCGCCTCTTTCGCGTGATTGAGAAAGAGGCCCGCGCGCAGACCGTGTCGGCGGCAGCTGATGTTGATGTTTTCGGCCACGGACGCGATGGCAAGGATGCCCTCTTCCTTGCGATCCTCGGGACACAGCACGATGCCGTGGCGAATCGCCTGTCCCGGGCTCCTGATGTCGATCTCGGCACCGTCGAGGGCAATGCGCCCGCCGCGTTTTTTCTCGGCACCGTAGACGAGCCGCATGAGCTCGCTGCGCCCGGCGCCCACGAGGCCGAAAAATCCGAGGATTTCCCCCGCGCGGACCTCGAAGCTCGCCGGTGCGGCGAGCCCGTGCCCCTCGATGCCGTCGACGGCAAGACGCACGTCCTTGAGCTCGCGCGGCCGGTAATCGTAGATGTCCGTGATTTCCCGCCCGACCATTTCGGCGACGAGCGTCTCGCGCTTGACTTCGTGGAGATCGCGATGCGAGCCGACCTTGCGGCCATCGCGAAAAATAGTGCAGGCATCGCAAAGCGAATAGATCTCATCCATGCGATGCGAGATATAGATGAGCGCACGGCCATCGGCCTTCAGATCGCGCACGAGCTTGAACAGCACTTCGGTCTCGCGGTGCGAGAGCGAGCTCGTCGGCTCGTCGAGCGCGATGACGCGCGCATTGCGCATGAGCGCCTTGCAGATTTCGACCATCTGGCGTTGCGCGATCGACAGCCGTCCGAGCTTCGCATTCGGATCGAGATCGACGCCCATCGCGGCGAGCCGCTCGCGCACGAAGCGCTGCGCGCCGCGTTTGTCGACGAACCCGAGCGCA
Organism: Trinickia sp.; assembly: GCF_036503415.1. Classification (GTDB taxonomy): domain Bacteria; phylum Pseudomonadota; class Gammaproteobacteria; order Burkholderiales; family Burkholderiaceae; genus Trinickia. The sequence continues at coordinate 6,213 of NZ_DASXWY010000135.1, forward strand.
TTCGGCAGGCGGCCCAGCAGCAGGTTTTCCGTGACCGTCAGATCGGGCACGTACTGGAGCTCCTGATGGATGATGGCAATGCCGGCGGCGATCGAAGCGGCCGCGCTCGAGAAGTGCACCTCCTGCCCATCGATCATGATGCGGCCCGAGTCCGGCTGATACTCGCCGCCGAGCACTTTCAGCAGCGTCGACTTGCCCGCGCCGTTTTCGCCCATGAGGCCATGCACTTGCCCGGCCTCGACCTCGAACGAGACGCCATCGAGCGCGCGCACACCCGGAAAGACCTTGCCGATGTTGTCAAAACGCAGCGTTGCTGCCATGTCGCTTCACCTCGTACTGATTGAAGATCCCCGCCGACATGGGGCTTCGCCGCCCCATGTCCGCAGAGACTGCCGCCACGGTTACTTCGAGGCCAGGCCCATCTTCTCGCGCACCTGCGCGACGTTATCGCGCGTCGCGAGCATGCCCGTCGTCAGCGTGAGCTTGGGCGGCTCCTTGCCCGTCGTGATCCACGTGTACATCAAATCGGACGTTTCTTCGCCATGACGCTTCGGGCTGATGATGACCGTGCCGAAGAAGCCCGTCGGGTTCGGCTTCTTGAATTCATTCAAGGCCGAGTCCGAACCGCCGATGCCGACGCCGATCATGTTGTCGGCCTTGAAGCCGCGCCCCTCGGCTGCGCGCACGGCGCCGAGCACGGCTTCGTCGTTCAGGCCGTAGGCGACCCAGTGCTTGAACTGGGGATTCTTCGTGAGCGCGATGTTCGCGGCGTTGAAGGCGTTTTCCGTGTCCGTCTTCGCTTGCGGCGCGGCGATCACGTTGGCTTTCGGGAAGCCCGCGGCAACGAGCGCGTCGGTCGCGCCCGTCGTGCGATCGTGAGCCGTCGGCAGCTGCTCGTAGGTCACGTCGATGGCGCCGACGTCCTTCATGTCCCAGCCGCGCTTCTTGATTTCGGCCGCGATGCCGTCACCCACTTGCTTGCCGATGTTGTAAGCGGAGATGCCCATGTGCGGCACGGCTTCGATCGGCTTGCCGCTGCCATCGACGAGACGGTCGTCCACCGTCATCATCTTGAGGTTGTGCGCCTTCGCCTTCGCGACGATACCGGGCCCGAGCTTGACGTCCGGCGTGCAGATGATGAAGCCCTGCGCCTTTTGCGCCGCCAGGTTGTCGATCGCGCTCATGACCTTTTCACCGGAGGGCGCGCCGATCTTCACGAGCGTGAAGCCCTTTTCCTTCGCAGCGCTCTCGGCGAATTTCCATTCATCCTGGAACCACGGCTCTTCGGGCTGCTTCACGAGAAAGCCGATTTTCACCGGGTCGGCCGCCTGGGCAGCCGGCGCTGCGGCGAACATCGCGCCTGCCGCAACCGCTGCGAGCGAAAGGAATATTCTGCGCTTCATGTGCGTGTCTCCTGTCTATTGAAGGTGTGGGCCGCGTTGTCTTGGTCGGATAACTCACGCGGCCGGTGCGTCATCCGATGTCGATGATTTGTTGTCGTGCTGCCTTCTTGCTGCCTTCTTGCTGCTTTCCTTGCTGCGCGGATACCGCGTGCGAGTTGCCTCGGCACCGCCGGCCCCGTCGCTCAATCGTGGTAGAGCGCCGAGCGTCCCCCGTCCACCGTGATGCAACTCGCATTGATGAAAGGCGCCTCGTCCGATGCGAGAAACACCGCCGTCATCGCCACCTCCTCCGGCTGGCCGATTCGCTTCATCGGCTGCAACGCGAGCGTCGCGCGACGCGCGGACTCGGGGTCGGGCTGCGCATTCCACCAATCGAGTGTCAACTGCGTCTCGATGTAGCCCGGCGCGATCGCATTGACCCGCACCTGTCGCGCCGCGTATTCGATACCGAGCGCACGCGTGAGCCCGATCACGCCGTGCTTGGCGACCGGATACGGGAAACAACCGGGAATGATCTTGAACGCATGCGTCGAAGCGATATTGACGATGCTGCCGCGTCCGCGTTCGACCATGCCCGGCAACACCGCCCGGCAACCGTTCCAGACTCCGTCGAGATCGACCGCGAAGCACCGGCGCCAATCGTCGTCGGTCATCGTCAGCGGATCGCAAAACACATTGATGCCAGCGTTATTGACGAGCACGTCGATGGGGCCGAACGCGTCTTCTGCCGCCGCGACCGCGTCGCGCACGGAGGCCGCGTCGGTCACATCGGTTCGATGCGCCTTCATGCGCGCCCCGGCGTGCTCGCGCTGGATCGCGTCGCGGCTCGCTTCACCGGCATCGGTATCGAGTTCGGCCAGCAGCACCGCCGCGCCTTCGCCCGCGAATGCCCGTGCGATGGCCGCGCCGATGCCCCGGCCGGCACCGGTCACGAGCGCGACTTTGCCGGCCAGCCGATTCATCGCGCGACTCCTTCGCGTGCCGCGCGCAGTCCGTCGGCGAATGCACGCGCACGCACGGCGGTTTCGTCAGGACCCTGACCCGGGCGATAAAGCGCCGAGCCAAGCCCGAATCCGTCCGCACCCGCCGCGAGAAACGGCTGCATGTTCTCGGGCGAGACGCCCCCCACCGGTACGATCGGAACGCGCTTGGGCACGACCGCCCGCCATGCTTTGACCACATGCGCGCCGAGCTGCTCGGCGGGGAACATCTTCAGTGCATCGGCACCGGCGGCGAGCGCCGCAAATGCCTCGGTCGGCGTGGCCACGCCGGGCGTGCATGCCAGTCCCGCGGCCTTCGCCGCACGAATGACCGCCGCATCCGCATGCGGCATGACGACGAGCTCGCCGCCTGCGCCGGCCAGCGTACCGACGAGCTCGGGGCGCAATACTGTCCCGGCCCCGACGATCGCATCGTGCGGCAGCGCCGCGCGTATCGCCGCAATGCTCTCGAACGGCGCCGGCGAATTCAGCGGCACTTCGATGACCCGGAACCCCGCGTCGTAGAGCGCAAGCCCGTGCTCGCCAGCCTCTCCCGGTTCGATGCCGCGCAAGATCGCGATCAGCGGGCAAGCGGCGAACGCGGCGGCAAAGCGTGGGTGCGGCCGGTACGGCGCAGGCAGGTCGAGATCGGTGGTGTTAGGGTCGGTCGTAACCATGTCGTGTTCCGTCGATGTCGTGATGCGCCGCTCAGCGGCCCAGGTCCGTGGTGCCGACCGCGTTCGCGGCCGGCGCTGCCGCGCCGCCGACGAGCCCGGCTTGCACGGCGATGCGCCACAATCCGCGCTCGGCCGCATGCTCGACGATCGCGGCATTCGCGCTGCCGAATTCCGCCAGCGCGAGCCGGTACCGCTCGCACAGTGCGGGCTCCCCGATCAGCCGCAGGGCCTCGTTCTCGAGCCCCTCGCCTCGCGCGGCCAGCACCGCCCGAAGGCCGGCCAGTTCGTGCCCGATCAGGAGCCCGGATAGATAGTCGGGCTGCTGGTCCGCTTTCAACTGCGCGGTGAGGCCCAGCGTTCGCGTGCTGAAGATCGTCGCCAGCAGCCCCGCATGATCGGCGTTCTTCGCCACCGTGACGCCGCGCAGGAATGCTTCCGTGTCGGGCTTGGCCGGCTGCGTCATGGTGCGGCCGAGGATCGTGTGATCGCGCAACGCGGCAAAGAGCTCGCCCGTCATGAAGGTATGAAAGGCTTCGATGCGTTCGCCGCGCACCACGGCCCACTTCGCGTGCGTGCCCGGCAATCCGACGAGCGCCGCCGCGCCGTTTGCACCGAGCGCGGCATCGCTTGCGAGCGCCCCGACGATCTGCGTTTCTTCTCCGCGCATGACGTTCGGCAGCTCGCCGCGCTCGATCACGCCCGGCACGATGTGAAGCACGACTCCGCGTGCCGTCGCGACATCGACGATGCCCGCAACGAGCTCCCGCGCCGTGGCGGGCGTATCGACGTAGGGCGCCTCGCGCCAACCTTGAGCGCTGCCGACCATGCCCGCGGCGATCGCCGGCAGATCGGGGAACGCCTCGAACCACTCTGCTGCGACGGCTTCGAACGCGACGTCGAAGCCGCCGGGCCGCGGCAAGTTCATGATTCCCGCAGTCGATGCGCGGGTGGCCAGTACGTTGCCGTGCGCATCGAAAAGATAGGCGCGCAGCGACGTCGTGCCCCAATCGAGCCCGATCAGTGCCGGCTCGGCAAATGTCGAATGCGATCCGATCATCGTTTGATCCGCCGTGTTCCCTGGGGCGCGCGCCAGCCGAGTTCTTCGGAGATTCCGCGTGCCTCGCGCTGCACGAGCGGCACGAGCTCGTCCATGCGTTCGAGCGACATGTACGGAACCGTGCTGGCAACCGAGACGGCCGCGACGATCGCACCCGACGCATCGCGCACCGGTCCGGCCACGCAGCGGATCGACGTCTCGTTTTCTTCCAGATCGAACGTGAATCCGCCCGCTGCATAGCGCACCATGCGGTGCAGGAAGAGCGGTTTGTCGGGCCGATTCTCGGGTTTGAACGTCACGCCCGCGAGCGCCCGACGCGAGACGTCGAAAAGCCGCTCCCAATCGTCCGGCTTCAAATCGAGCATCAGTGCCTTGCCGATCCCGGTCGACGCCAGCGGCATCCGGTGTCCGACGCGCGAACGCATTTCGAGCCCGCGTTGGCCGGAAATCTTGTCGATATAGAGAACGTCGTCGCCATCGCGCACACCCAGGTGGATCGTATCGAGCGTGGCTTGCGCGAGCCGCTCGAGGTGGGGGCGCGCCACCGCCGTCAGCGGCATTTGTTCGAGCGCGATGGTACCGAGCTCGATCAGCTTCGGTCCCAACAAATAGCCCGCGGGTGTCTGACGCAGATACCGCGCCTGCACGAGGCTGTTCAACAGACGATGCGTGGTGCTGCGCGAGGTGCCGAGCACCGCGGCGAATGCACGCATGTCGTGCGCGCCCGCGGCCGCGGCTTCGAGAATCGCCAGACCGCGCAGCAGTGTCTGCGTGCCGGCCTGCTGGCTCGCGATGTCGAGCGGGGTACCCGAAAGGCTGATTTCGTCCGCACCGGCGCGCGAGGAAAGCGCGGCGGCCAAGGCTGCGCCGCCCGGCGTTTCCGGTATATCCGGCGTATCCGGCCCGTCGGGCGTATGCGCCGCTTGTTCGGGGGGGTTCATCGCTGTCTCCCATGTCATTTCGTCGAGATTGTAGGCGGGCGCCTTCGACTGTTCAACATATGAGTTCAACGTCCATATATTGGGATTCTTCGCGCATCCGGTCATGCCGGCGATTGCGTACCGCGAAGGCTCGATAGGGGGAGATGAGCGCCGGCCGCGCGTACGTGTTCTATATTGAGCAGCTTCTCTCTTCCCCGGCCCGCCCCTTTCGAGGACCACGAAATGAAACCGATCATCAATCTTGCCGACGTCGAACTCTCACCGCGGCCCGCCGCCTTCGCCCCGCCAGAATCGATGAACGACCGTTACGGGGAGGTTCAGATCGGCCAGATCGGGCGCGCAATCGGTGCGCGCAAGCTCGGCTACAACGTGACGGCTGTGCCGCCCGGCAAGCGGGCGTTTCCGTGTCACAGCCACTCGGTCAACGAGGAAATGTTTTTCGTGCTCGAAGGTACGGGAGAAATACGGATCGGCGAGGCGCGCTATCCGATCCGCGCCGGCGATGTCATCGCGTGCCCGCCTGGCGGCGAAGATGCTGCCCATCAGATCGTGAATACGGGCGAGTCGGAATTGCGGTATCTGGCGGTGAGCACGATGAGTCTGCCCGAAGTGGTGGAATATCCCGACTCGGGGAAGTTCGGCCTGCTCGCCGAACTACCGGGCCGCGCTGGCGCGCCCTCCACCGTCTTCCGTTTCGTCTCGCGCAAGGAAGCCGGCGTCGGCTACTGGGAAGGCAATTGAGCAGCGGCGCAGCGGAGCAGCGGAACGAGTGAGCACGCGCGCGCGGCGTCGGTCGACCCGGGAACGCCTCAGCGCGGCACTTCCGCGGCCCCCATGCGCCGAGCGATGACCGCCGCGCGCTGCGCCAGATAGCCCGACGACCGATGTTCGTCGAAATATTTCGGCCGCGGAAGCATGACGGCGAGCCGCGCCGCCTGCCAGGCGGTGAGCCGATCCGCGGAAACGCGGTAGTAGTAGCGTGCGGCGGCCTGCGCGCCGTAGACGCCATTGCCCCATTCCACCGAGTTCAGATAAATCTCGAAGATGCGCTGCTTGTCCATCAGCGTTTCGAGCATCCAGGTAATGATGAATTCCTGCCCTTTACGCACGTAGCTCTTTTCGCGCGAGAGAAAGAGGTTGCGCGCGAGCTGCTGGGTGATCGTCGAGCCGCCCGCGACGATCTTGCCGCGCGACTTGTTGCGCTCCCAAGCCTGCAGGATTGCATCCGTCTCGTAGCCGCTGTTATTGACGAAGTTGGCGTCTTCGGACGCAATGATGGCTCGCTTCAGATTGCGCGAAATCTTGTCGTAGGGAACCCATTCATGCGCGATCGACAAGTCGGGGCGGTCCGCGGCAAGACGCCACGCATCGGCGCGCATGAACGCAGTCGATCTCGGATTGACGAACGTCCACACGGCAATCTGCGCGAAGTAATAGGCCTGCGTTCCAAGCCACGCGGCAACGGCAACCGAAACCGCATACACGGCCCAGCGGGCCGGGCCCGGCGAGCCGCCACCCCGCTTCATGCGCGCGCGGCGGCGAGCGTTGCGCGCAACTCGGCGAGCACGGGTGCGCTCGCCGGCCGCACCGCGCGCCAGACGAAGAAGGACTCGGCCGCCTGCTCGACCAGCATGCCGAGACCGTCCGCCGCGCGCGCGCCGAGCGATTCGGCATGGTGCATGAAGACAGTCGGTTGCATGCCGTACATCATGTCGTAGGCGAGTGTGCCGGCGCCGAAAACGCGCTCGTCGCATTCGGGCAGCGCCGCGTCGAGGCTGCCCGCCGTAGCATTGACGACGATATCGTACGCGCGCGGGGCGGCCGCCTGCGGGCCGCCGCCGCCGAGCGCGCAACCCGCATCGTTCGCGGCAGTACGGAATCGGTCGACGAGCGCGTCGGCCTTCTCGGCCGTGCGATTGACGATCGTCAATTCAGCCGGCGAGCGCGCCAGTATCGGCAGAATGACGCCGCGCGCCGCGCCGCCCGCGCCGAGCAGCAGAATGCGCGCACCCGCAAGACGGACTCCGAGATTCGACTCGATATCGCGCACGAGACCCACGCCGTCGGTGTTGTCCCCGTACAGGCCGTCGCTGTCGACGCGCAGCGTATTGACCGCGCCTGCCGCCTCGGCGCGCGCGGATAGCCGGTCGGCCAGCCCATGCGCTTCGAGCTTGAACGGCACGGTGACATTGAGGCCCCGTCCCCGTGCGGCGATGAATGCACGTACCGTGTCGGCAAATCCCCCAATCGGCGCTAGCAGATGGCGATATTCGACGGGCTCTCCCGTCTGCCCGGCAAAACGCGCGTGAATGAACGGCGACTTGCTGTGCGCAACGGGATTGCCCACGACGGCATAGAGTTCGCGACCCTCCGTAGCCGGAGCGATCGCTGGAAGTTCGATCGGTTCCATCGTGCTCACTCGGTCAGGTGGGTCGCACGGCTCGACGGGCCCATCGACTGCCCCGCGCCCGAAACGCGCGCGCCATCCGCTCCGGGCTCACCGTCACCGTCAGCGTCCGGCTCGCCTCGCTGCTCGCTCTGTGCGCCCGCTTCGCCTGCGTCGCCCTCACCGCCTTCGGCTCGCGCCTCTTCTTCGCTCTCGGCGGAGGCGTCCGATGCATCCGCCGGATCGACGACGTCGTCGAGCTGCTCGTCCTCGGCCGCCTCGAGCTCGTCGCCTGCGCCCGCTGCCAACCCAGGCGCGTCGAGCACACGAGTCGGACGCACCGATGCTTCGACCGTCAACTCGTCGACCGACATCACTTCGAGCACCACGCGCGTACCGCGCGCATGTACACCGAGACCGGGCACGTGTAACAGCAGCGGCACTTCCTCCAGACGCACCAGATCGCCCTTCACGACCACGGCGACGACTTCACGCTTGCCCTCCTGCGTGATCCAGCGCAGACACCAGAAGTACTCCATGCGCCGCTGGTGGTCGGCATAGGCGGAATAGGTATCGTCGAAACCCTGCACGATTGCAAAAAGATCGGCGTCCTTCGGCTTGAACGGTGCGACGAGTTTGGCCGTCACGCCGTGCTGCACGCAGGCCAGCAATTGCCATTGGTTGACGAGATCCACATAGCGGCGCAACGGCGACGTGCTCCATGCGTATTGCGCGACGCCGAGCCCCTCGTGGGGCGCGGCGCTCGTCTGCATGCGCGTGCGTTTCGGCCCCGCGGCGGCGAACGTGCGCTGCGTACGATAGATGCCGGGCACGCCGTGATCGTGCAAAAACGCGCCCCAGCTCGAGTTCGCGAGGATCGCCAGCTCGGCGACGATGAGATCGAGCGGCGAGCCGCGCCGGCGGGGCGTGATCGTCACATGTTCGCCGTCGACATAGAAGTTGTAGTCGGTGTTGCCGAACACTTCGCGTCGGAGCCCATAGCCCGCGCGCGCAGCCTGGCGTTTTTCGAAGAGCGCCTGCGCAAGCGGCCAGAGAATCGCGATCTCCTCTTTGTGCGGATAGTCGCCTTCGCCTTTGGCGAGCGCCTCTTCCGTCACCTGCGCATCGAGCGTGTTGTGCCGGAGATTGCTTTTCACGAAGACGCGTTCGGCGCGCGTTTCCGTCGCGACGACATCCTGCGTCGCGCGATCGACGATGACGTAAAGGGACAAGGCCGGACGCAGGCCGCCCTCCTTGAGCGTGAAAACGTCGACGACCTCATCGGGCAGCATCGTGATCTTGTCGCCGGGCATGTAGACGGTCGACAGGCGCGCGCGCGCGATGGCGTCCACCGCATCGCCGCGCGTGATGCCAAGTGCGGGCGCCGCGATATGGATGCCCACGCGCACGCGCCCGTCGGCAAGCATCTCGACGGAAAACGCGTCGTCGATCTCCGTCGTCGTGATGTCGTCGATCGAGAACGCCTCGACCTGAGCCGTCGGCAGATCGTCGGGCACCGGCCCGGGCACGACGCTCGGAAAGCCCGTTCCATGCGGAAAATATTCGGACAGAAACCGCGCTTCGTGCAGCGCGCGCGCCGATGCGACGCCGCCGCACTCGAGCATGAGCCGCGCCTGGGACACTCCGCGCGCCGCGGCGGCCGCTTCGAGCGCCTTGTATTCGATCGAATTCTTATCGGGTTTCGTCAGCAGCGCGAGCGCCTTGCCATTGAATGCCGCGGGCAGGCGTCCCGCCTTGAGCTCTTCCTCGTAGCCGGCTTGGACGAGCGCCTGCTGACGTTTGCGCTCGAGCGCGGCGAGCGCCATCTTGAGCTGTTCCTCGGGCGCGCGCAGATAAAGCCCGCGCCCCTTGCGGCGGAAATACACGGGCGCGCCCTGCAGGCGCAAGACCAGCGCGGCGCGCTCGACAGGCCCGGCCGACGCGCCGAAATATTCGTCGGCGAGCGCCGCGAAAGGAAATTCGTCCGGCGGAGCGCATTCCCACAGGAAATCGAGATCGATCTGCTGCGCCGCTGTATCCGCCTTTTGCAACAACTCGCCGGCCGCGGGCTCGCCGAACTCGATCAGCACATCCTTGGCGCGCACTTTCGTGCGCCGGCCGCCCGGCAGTTCGACTTGCAGCGCATCGCCTTGTCGCGACAGCACGCTGCCCGCCTTCAATCCGCCCGATTCCTCAAAAAAAACGTTCACTCGATATTCTCGCTGGAGACTTGTTTTCGGCAGCGTGCAGGCGTTACGCAAATCGCGCGCCCGCTGCGGTGTCAATTCATCGGATAGCGCGGCGCGCCTGGCGCTCTTCTCGAACTCGCCTCAAGCGCTGCGAGCCGGCTCGACCCCGCAAAAGGCGAGCACGTCGTCCGCATGATCCGCAAAACCGCTGATCGCATGATCGCCGCCTTCGATCAGCTTCGTTCGGGCGCCCGGATAGTGCGCGAGCATGTCTCGATAGTCGAGCACCTCGTCGCCTGTGGCGGCGATCAGATAATAGCGTTCCGGCCGCGTCACGGACGCCACCCCGATCATTCCGAGCTCCTCGAGATGGCGCGGCGTGACGACGATACTGCCGCCGCCATGCCAAAGCGGCTGCTCGCCGAGGTACGACGAGAGATCGCGCTGCGGCAACACGGCCGGGTTCAGCAATACCGCGCGCCAGCCGTGCTGTTCGGCAAGGTAGGTCGCATAGTAGCCGCCCAGCGAACTGCCGATCAGCGTGACGTCCTGGGCGCCCGCGAGCGTCTTTTCGACGAGCGCGACCGCGTCGAGCGGCGATACGGGCAACATCGGACAGCGCCACTCGTCGGCACGGCCCAGCTCCGCCAGGCGGGCCGCCAAAAGACGCGCCTTGAACGAATTCGGCGAAGAACGAAAGCCGTGCAGATAAAGAATCACGTGGCGCTCCGCTCGCGCCCATTCGCGCGACGTCCGAGCGCGTCGAGCAGCTTTTGGTGCACACCGCCGAATCCGCCGTTGCTCATGACGAGGATATGATCGCCCGGCCGCGCCGCTGCGCTGACCGCGGCGACGAGCGCATCGAGATCGTCGAAGGCCTGGGCCTTGGCGCCGAGCGGCGCGAGCGCGGCGGCGAGATCCCAGCCCAACGCATCGCGCCCGCTTGGTGCGCCGTAGCCGAACACCTGATCCGCATCGGCGAGACTGATCGGCAACTGCGCCTTCATGACGCCAAGCTTCATCGTGTTCGAGCGCGGCTCGAGCACCGCCAGGATGCGCGCATGCTGCTCGCCGATGCGGGTGCGCAAGCCCGCGATCGTCGTCTCGATCGCGGTGGGGTGGTGCGCAAAGTCGTCGTAGACCGTCACGCCATCGACACTGCCGCGCACCTCCATTCGCCTTTTGACGTTGCGAAACGCCGACAGCGAGCGCGCAGCCTGAGCGGCCGGCACACCGACATGCCGCGCCGCCGCGATGGCCGCCAGCGCATTCAAGCGATTATGTTCGCCTTGCACCTGCCACTGCACGACGCCTTCGCGCTCGCCCTGCCGATAAACGGCGAAACTCTCGTCGACCTCGATGCCCTCGGCCGCCGGCCGCGCGACCCATCCGCCCTCGACGCCGAAGCGCTCGACCTCGCTCCATACGCCGCGGGCCAGCACGCGCTCGAGCGCGGCGTCCCGGCCATTGACGATGAGACGTCCGACGCTAGGCACAGTACGCACCAGGTGGTGGAATTGCGTCTCGATAGCGGCGAGATCGGGAAAGATATCCGCGTGATCGTATTCGAGGTTGTTGAGCACGGCCGTGCGCGGGCGGTAGTGGACGAACTTCGAGCGCTTGTCGAAGAAAGCCGTGTCGTACTCGTCCGCCTCGATCACAAAGAAACTCGAATCGGTCAGTCGCGCGGAGACGCCGAAATTGAGTGGCACGCCGCCAATGAGAAAGCCAGGATTCAACCCCGCATCCTCGAGCAGCCAGGCGAGCATGGAACTCGTCGTGGTCTTGCCGTGCGTGCCGGCCACGGCCAACACCCACTTGCCGGCCAATACATGCTCGCCGAGCCACTGCGGCCCGGACACATAGGGCAGGCCGCGATCGAGAATCGCTTCCATGAGCGGGTTGCCGCGCGTCACGACATTGCCGATGACGAAAAGATCGGGGGCGAGATCGAGCTGCTCGGCGCCATACCCTTCGACGAGTTCGATGCCCTGCGCCTGGAGCTGGGTGCTCATCGGCGGATAGACGCCGGCGTCGCATCCCGTGACCGTATGGCCCGCGGCGCGCGCGAGTACCGCGAGACCGCCCATGAACGTGCCGCAGATGCCGAGAATATGGATGTGCATAACGATAAGGTGCCGCCGAGCGCGGGTGATGTCGCAAAAAAAGGAGGAGCAGCCGCCGGGCATCGGCGCGGCGACCCTGCTCGGGCGCCGCGGCTCGCTCGAGCGCATCTCGGAAAAGGCCGTTATTGTACCCGACGCCTCTCGTGCGGCAGCGCGCCGGACGGCCGTCGCGCGCCGATCGGGTATGATTGCCTGATGGTTCGCCGATTTCATGCAGACCCGCAGCGGGTGCGGGAAGAGATTGCGATCGCCGCGGCGCGGCTGATCGCGGAGGAAGGGCTCGACTACGCCAGCGCGAAGCGCAAAGCGGCGCGGCAGGTGCTCGGACAAACGCGTGTGGCGGGCGAATGGTTGCCCGACAACGATCAGATCGAAGAGGAAATCCGCGAGTACCAGTCCATCTTCCAGTCCGAGAGTCAGCCTGCAGTGCTGCGCCATCTGCGCGAAGTCGCGCTCGATTGGATGGAGCGGCTCGCGGCATTCAATCCTTATCTGACCGGCGCGGTGTTGAACGGCACGGCGGGCGAACACTCGGATATCCATTTGCAGGTGTTTTGCGACAATCCAAAAGAAGTCGCCATTCACCTGCTCAATGCGAACGTCCAGTATGACGTTTCGGAGACGCGCCATTTCGGAGGTCGCGGCAGCGTGGAGACGCTGAGCTTTCTCGCACGCGCTACGGCCCACGAACCGCCGGTCGGAATGCACATTGCGCTTTACGACACCGACGATCTGCGCGGCGCCGTCCGTGCCGACGCGCGCGGTCGGGCGCCGCGCGCCAACGCGGAGGCCGTCCGGGCCCTACTCGATGGCGCAGACCGGGACCGGGCCGCACCGCCGGGGCGCTCCGGCGATTGACCGAATTTGAGATTGAAGACGATGAAGAATCGACTTGCCGGCGCAGCGCTCGCACTGATCGCGCTTGCCGCCATCGGCCTCATGGCGTCCCACGCATTACGCGGCGGTACGCCCACCAAGCCCGAGGCATCGGCACCTCAGGCGCTCGCCGCGCAAGACGGGGCCGCGCCGGGCGAGGTGCAATCCGATGCCGTATCGCAACTCTTCGCCAGCGCGCTGACGGCGCCCGACGGCACACCAGAGAAGCTGGCGCCGTTCAAGGGGAAGGTGCTCGTGGTCAACTTCTGGGCGTCATGGTGCGCGCCTTGCGTCCGAGAAATGCCGGCGCTGTCAGGCCTCGCGCGCCAATATGCCGGCAAGGGCGTGACGTTCGTCGGCATCGGCGTGGATTCGCAGAAGAACATCCAGACGTTCTTGCAGAAGATCCCGGTGGACTACCCGGTCTACGTCAGCGGATTCGGCGGCGCCGACATCGCGCGACGCTTCGGCAATACTGCCGGCGGCCTCCCCTTTACGGTCGTAATTGACGCGAACGGCGCCGTACGTTCGACAAAATTAGGGGAAGTCACACCCGCCGAGCTGCGCCGCGCGCTCGATGCACTATAATACGGCCCCTTACTTTGCGCGCAACTTAACGGAAGTTCGGGCCATCGGCGGGCGCGTTGCCGGAATTTAGCGAAAACCGGCGGCGCCCGGCCCACTCGGCAGCCCTGCCGTTTCCGCCACCACAACCGTTGTTGCTGGACAAGTTTCGCTAAACAGCGCTAAAGTTCGCGCAATTCCGCGGAAAGACAAGCCACCATGACACGACTGCTGGTACTGCACGGCCCCAACTTGAACCTGCTCGGCATGCGAGAGCCGGGCGTGTACGGCAACGTGACGCTGCAGCAGATCGACGACGCGCTCGTCGAACGGGCCAAGCTTGCCGGGGTCGAGCTCGCCACCTTCCAGAGCAATCACGAAGGGCAGATCGTCGATCGCATCCATGCTGCCCGCGCGGAGGGCGTCGAATTCGTGATCATCAATCCGGCCGCCTACACCCATACGAGCGTCGCGATCCGCGATGCGCTCAAGGGCGTCGATATTCCATTCGTCGAGATTCACCTCTCGAACGTGCACCGGCGCGAGCCGTTCAGACATCACTCCTATTTCTCCGATGTGGCCGAGGGCGTCGTCTGCGGCTTCGGGTGGAAGGGATATCTGTACGCGCTCGAGTTTGCGCTCGACCGGCTCGCCGGCGGCCAGCGCAGCTGACTCTCAACAACACCAATCGGCGCGGGCTGCGGGCCGGCGCCTCATGCAACAAACAAGGGGATTCCCTATGGATCTACGTAAGCTGAAAACTTTGATCGACCTCGTCTCCGAATCGGGCATCTCCGAGCTCGAAGTGACCGAAGGCGAGGGCAAAGTCCGCATCGTCAAGAATGCGCCGCCGGTTTACGTTCAACCCTCCACCTCCTACAGCCCGCAGATGGCGGCGGCGCCCGCAGCCAGCGCCGCCCCCCTCGATGCCGCCGCCGCTCCGGCGCCGGTCGCCGCCCAACCGCAAGGCCACGTCGTCACGTCGCCGATGGTGGGCACGTTCTATCGCGCGCCTTCGCCGGGCGCTGCCGAGTTCGTCAAGATCGGCGATACCGTCAAGGAAGGCCAGACCCTTTGCATCATCGAAGCGATGAAGCTCATGAACGAGATAGAAAGCGACAAGGACGGCGTCGTCAAGGAAGTCCTGGCCGAAAACGGGCAGGCCGTCGAATACGGCCAACCGCTCTTCGTGATCGGCTGAAACCGGCAAGCCACGCGCGAGCCGCACGCCCCGCCGGCTGACGTCGTGCGCCACGCTCGCCCCTCCGGCCGCCGCATTCCCCATGAGGCGCGCACGGCGCCCATTGAAGAGTCCAACCATCGCCATGTTTGAAAAAATTCTCATTGCCAATCGCGGCGAAATCGCTCTGCGCATCCAGCGCGCGTGCCGCGAACTGGGCATCAAGACGGTTGTCGCCTACTCCGAGGCGGACAGGGAAGCGAAGTACGTGAAGCTCGCCGACGAGGCCGTCTGCATCGGCCCCGCACCGTCGCCCCAGAGCTATCTGAATATGCCGGCGCTCATCAGCGCGGCCGAGGTGACCGACGCCGAAGCCATCCACCCGGGGTACGGATTCCTGTCGGAGAACGCGGATTTCGCCGAGCGCGTCGAGCAATCGGGCTTCACATTCATCGGCCCGCGCCCCGAAACCATCCGCATGATGGGCGACAAGGTCATCGCCAAACAAACGATGATCAAAACGGGGGTGCCCTGCGTGCCCGGATCGGAAGGCGCACTGCCCGACGACCCGAAAGAGATCGTCAAGATCGGGCGCGCGGTCGGCTATCCCGTCATCATCAAGGCCGCGGGCGGCGGCGGCGGGCGCGGCATGCGCGTCGTGCATACCGAAGCCGCGCTGGTGAACGCCGTAAATACGACCCGCGAGGAAGCCGGCCGCGCGTTCGGCAACCCGCAGGTCTACATGGAGAAGTTTCTCGAGAATCCGCGTCACATCGAAATCCAGGTGCTCGCCGATTCGTTCAGGAACGCCGTCTGGCTCGGCGAGCGCGACTGCTCCATGCAACGCCGCCATCAAAAAGTGATCGAAGAAGCGCCGGCGCCGAACATCGCGCGCCGCCTCATCGATCGGATCGGCGATCGCTGCGCGGACGCCTGCAAAAAGATGGGCTATCTGGGCGCCGGCACGTTCGAGTTCCTCTATGAGAACGGCGAGTTCTACTTCATCGAAATGAATACGCGCGTTCAGGTCGAGCATCCGGTCACGGAACTCATCACCGGAATCGACATCGTTCAGGAACAGATTCGCGTCGCCGCGGGCGAGAAGCTCACGTTCCGCCAGCGCGATATCGTTTTTCGCGGCCATGCGATCGAATGCCGGATCAATGCGGAAGACCCGTTCAAGTTCACACCGTCGCCGGGCCGCATCACCTCGTGGCACGTGCCCGGCGGGCCGGGCATTCGCGTCGATTCGCACGCCTACAATGGCTATTTCGTTCCGCCGAACTATGATTCGATGATCGGCAAGCTGATCGCCTACGGCGCGACCCGTGAGCAGGCCATTCGCCGCATGCGCATCGCGCTGTCGGAGATGGTCGTCGAGGGCATTCAGACGAACATTCCGCTGCATCGCGAACTGATGTTCGACCGCGGCTTCGTCGAAGGCGGCACGAGCATCCATTATCTCGAACACCGCCTCGCGGAAAAGCAGCAGGCTGCGCCGGAAGAAGCGTGAGCGGCGACGCCCTCATCGGGAATGATACTGAGATGGCCTACCGGGAACTGATCGTCGAGCTCGATCGCGCACAAGCGGAGGGATACTCCGACGCGCTGATCGATCTCGGCGCGCTATCGGTGTCGGTCGAAGACGCCGATGCCGATACGCCCGACGAGCAGCCGCTTTTCGGCGAACCGGGCCTCACCCCGCAGCGCACCGCGTGGCAGCGCTCACGCGTGGTCGCGCTGCTTGCACCCGAACACGATCCCGCCGTGCTGGCCACAGCCGCGGCGAATGTGCTCGCGCTGGCTACCGTGCCGCATTTCGATGTCCGTGAAGTCGAGGACCAGGATTGGGTACGGCTCACACAGTCGCAATTCGAACCGATCGCCATCGGCGAGCGCATCTGGGTCGTGCCGTCGTGGCACGCGGCGCCCGATCCGAACGCGCTCATACTCGAACTCGACCCCGGCCTGGCGTTCGGCACGGGCAGCCACCCCACGACACGGCTTTGCATGGAATGGATCGAGCAATCGGTGACGCTCGGCCAGTCCCTGCTCGACTACGGCTGCGGCTCGGGTATTCTCGCGATCCTCGCCAAAAAATGTGGCGCGGATCCGGTCTTCGGCATCGATATCGACCCGCAAGCCGTCGAATCGGCGCGGGACAACAGCGCGCGCAATCGGGCCGATGTCACGTTCGCGTTGCCCGATGCCTGCCCTGCCCAAGCATTCGATATCGTCGTCGCGAATATTCTCTCCAACCCGCTCAAGCTGATGGCGTCCATGCTTGCGTCGAAGGTCAAACCGGGTGGCCGGCTCGCGCTTTCGGGCGTGCTGGCGCGACAAGCCGATGAAGTTGCCGCCGCGTATGCGCCGTGGCTCGAACTCGGCGTCTGGCGCGAACTCGACGGCTGGGTTTGTCTGACCGGAACCCGCGACGTATCGGGGGTACGCCGGGAAAGCCTTTAGAATAGCGTATCGATCCACGCACCGGTCCTTGCGGCCGGCCAAGCTCCATTATGGTTCTTGCCACCCGCTGTCCCCACTGCGAAACGGTCTTCCGCGTACAGGACGCACAGCTCGCCCGCTCCCACGGACGCGTGCGTTGCGGGCATTGCCAGGAAGTATTCGACGCATCGCAAAACCTGCTCGGTCCCGCGGCCGGCTCGGAAACCAGCGAGCACGCGCCCGCTGAGGCCTCGCCCGAACGGCAACCGCAGGAGCCACCGGCTGAGACGCCGGCTCCCGCCCAGGCAGCGCCCGCGCACGCGACCGAACCCGAGGCCGGCTTCGAAGCGGCCGCTGTGGCGCCAGAGATTCCATCGGCCGAGACGCCGGCCGAAACGACGATCGAAGTCCCCACCGCACCGCTCGCTGTTCACGAAACGCACGAAACGCCGGATCTTGGCCATCGGATGAATTCCGTGCCGCATGAGGTGCCGTTGGGCGAGCATCGTGAACCGACGCTCTCGCCTCTGTCCGAATCCGTTGCCGAGCCGCAGCATGAACCGCTGCGCAACGAAGCCCCGCACGACGAGCCCCATCGGGAACCGCCGCATCGCGCCGAGCCCGAATCGCCCAGCCCCCCGCCCGATGACGAGCCGCGATTCGCACCCCATGAGCCGGCTGTCCCGCGATGGGAGGCCGATCCGGAACCGCGCTTTCGCATTCCGCCGCATGCCGAGCCCGGCCCGTCGCACACCGCGTCCGTTGCCGAGGGCTTCGGGATACCGAGCGCAACACCAGCCGATGGGGGCCCGCATTTCGCCGTGACACGGGAGAGGCGCGCGAATGCCCCGCGGCACTTTTTGCGCGGCGTCCTCGGTACGTTGCTGTCTCTCACACTCGCGGTGCTGCTCGTCGCGCAGCTTGCCTGGTGGCAACGCGAAACCGTGATGGTCTATTGGCCCGGATCGCAGCCGCTGTTCGTCCGGGTATGCGCGCAGTTCGGTTGCCTGATTTCGCCACCGCGCGACATCGATGGCCTGCAAGTCGAGGCCTCGGACTTGCGCCAGATCGACGGCCCGCACAAACTCGAATTGCGCGTGCCTTTGCGCAACCGTTACAGCGTCGCGCTCGCGTATCCGGCCATCGAGCTGACGCTCTTCGACGCGAAGAACGAGGTCGCGATCCGGCGCGTATTATGGCCACAAGACTATCTGCCACCCGGCACGACGCTCGCGAACGGCTTGCCGCCGCGCACCTCGCAAACGATGATCGTGCGGCTCGATAGCGGCAACGCCATCGCCACGAACTTCCGCGTGCAGATTTTCTACCCGTAGTAGGACAACCGCGGGCCAGCCGGCGCGAGGCCGGTCGGCCCTTTAGTCGCAACCGCGATAACCCGAGTCGAATTTCCGGAGCACAACATGAGTCAAGTTACGCTGGGCGGCAACGCCATCGAAGTCGGCGGCACGTTTCCGTCGGTGGGCCAAAAGGCGCCCGAATTCTCGCTGGTCGGCAAGGATCTGAAGCCGGTCACGCTGGCCGATTTCGCCGGCAAGCGCAAAGTGCTGAACATCGTCCCGAGCCTCGACACGCCCACCTGCGCGACCTCCACGCGCAAGTTCAACGAAGCCGCGGCGAAGCTCGCCAATACCGCCGTGATCGTCGTGTCGGGCGATCTGCCGTTCGCCGCAACGCGCTTTTGCACGACCGAAGGCATCGAGAACGTCGTCACCGCATCGACGTTCCGCACGCCGGCGTTCGCACAGGCGTACGGGGTCGATATCAAGAGCGGGCCGCTTGCCGGATTGACGGCGCGCGCGGTCGTCGTCATCGACGAGAACGACAAAGTCGTGCACGCGCAGTTGGTCGAGGAAATCAAGAACGAGCCGAACTACGACGCGGCCCTCGGTGCTTTGAAGTAACAGGCCCGTGCATTGATGGACGCAGCGCCGCGCAGTAAAAGCGCGGCGCTTTGTCATGGTGCACTGCCGACAGACCCATCTTTCGACCCAACGAGGAACTTCTGCCTTGGCTACGCTGATCTGCGGCTCGCTCGCCTACGACAACATCATGACTTTCCAGGGGAGATTTCGCGACCACATCCTCCCCGAGCAGGTCCATATCCTGAACGTCAGCTTTCTCGTGCCCACGATGCGCCGGGAATTCGGCGGCTGCGCGGGCAACATCGCCTATGCGCTGAACCTTCTGGGCGGTGACGCGCGCATCATGGCGACGCTCGGCGCAATGGATGCGCAACCGTATCTCGATCGCTTCGCGAGCCTCGGCCTTGCAACGGATCATGTCCGTATCGTGCCGGACGCCTACTGTGCGCAGGCGATGATTACGACGGACCTGGACAACAACCAGATCACCGCGTTTCATCCGGGCGCGATGATGCAGTCGCACCTGAATCGCGCCGACGAAGCGCCCGGCGTCCGCCTTGCGATCGTCGCACCGGATGGCTTCGAGGGGATGGTCCAGCACACGGAGAAACTGGCGGCCGCCGGCATCCCGTTCATCTTCGATCCAGGTCAGGGCCTGCCGCTCTTCACGGGCGAGGCACTGCGGCGCGCCATTGAACTCGCGACATACGTCGCAGTCAATGACTACGAAGCGAAGCTGGTCTGCAACAAGACGGGCTGGACGCTCGACGACATTGCCAGCCGCGTTGACGCGCTCATCGTGACCTACGGTGAAAACGGCGCGCACATCCATCATTCCGGAATCCGTGAAACCGTTCCGGTCGTCGCGGCGGCACGCGTCGTCGATCCGACCGGCTGCGGGGATGCGTTTCGCGGCGGCTTGCTATACGGCATCGAACGTGGCTTCGATTGGGCCACGACGGGTCGCTTGGCAAGTCTCATGGGCTCGCTCAAAATTGAACATTCGGGCCCGCAAACCTACGCGCCATCGCGCGATGAGATCAGTGAGCGGTTCGAGCAGGCGTTCGGTTACCGCCTGCCGTAATACTTCGAGGAGCAAAACAAAATGAAAACATCGGCTCGTGTGGCATTCGCCACGGTGCTCGTCAGCGCACTGGCGATGACGGGGTGCGCCTATAACAGCAGCTCGGCCGACGTCTACACCGCCGGCCAGGCGCAGCGCGAGCAAACCGTGCGCATGGGTACCGTCGAAAGCGTCAGGGGCGTGACGATCAGCTCCAACAACGGCCAGCCGACCGGAATCGGCGCACTCGGTGGCGGTGCTGCCGGCGCGGTCGCGGGCAGCACGATCGGCGGCGGAAAGGGGTCGATTCTCGCAGCCATTGCCGGCGGTCTCGTCGGCGCGGTCGCGGGCAATGCCGTCGAGAATGGCGTCGCCAAGCGTTCCGGGGTAGAGATCACCGTCCGGCTCGACAACGGCGACTTGCGCGCCATCACGCAAAGCGCGACCGGCGAAATCTTCCAAGCGGGAGATCGCGTGCGGCTGCTTTCGAGCGGCGGCGTAACGCGCGTCACCCACTGAGCCGCGCGCGTCGGCGGCGCACCTGGGCTGTCGCAGAGTGCGACGGGCGGATGCGATGCTCGGACGCTGCATAAAAAAACCCGTCACCGGTAGCTGGTGACGGGTTTTTAACTGCATGGCCGCGACAACCCCGCCGCGGCCGCGCTTTCCTGCAACGACGCTTACGGACGCGAGCCCGTCGGGAACGGCCAAGCCGCAGCCGGGTTCAGTGCCGTCTTGACGCCCGGCGCGGCCGGCGAGGCAGCGGGCGCCGCAGGGGCAGCAGGCGTAGCAGGCGCAGCCTTCTTCGCGGCAGCCTTCTTCGCAGGGGCAGCCTTCTTCGCAGCGGCCTTCTTCGCAGGGGCAGCCTTCTTGGCGGCGGTCTTCTTCGCAGCGGCCTTCTTCGCAGGCGCGGCCTTCTTCGCAGCGGTTTTCTTGGCGGCAGCCTTCTTCGCAGGCGCAGCCTTCTTCGCCGCGGTCTTCTTTGCAGCGACCTTCTTCGCCGGAGCGGCCTTCTTCGCAGCGGCCTTCTTCGCCGGAGCTGCCTTCTTCGCTACGGTCTTCTTCGCCGCGACTTTCTTCGCTGCAACCTTCTTGGCCGGAGCTGCCTTCTTCGCAGCGGCCTTCTTCGCCGGAGCAGCCTTCTTCGCTACCGTCTTCTTCGCCGCGACCTTCTTCACTGCAACCTTCTTGGCCGGAGCCGCCTTCTTCGCAGCGGTCTTCTTCGCCGGAGCAGCTTTCTTTGCAGCGGGTTTCTTCTTGGCAGTTGCCATTGTTTTCTCCTTCAGGTTTCGAGAGTCAATTTGAACTACACCTCATCAAAACCCGCTTCCCGCTGCGCGCCGGTCAGGGCGCGCGCTGCGAAGCGGGCTATTCATCGGCGTACGCGAATGCAGCGCGCTTACGCTAATGAATACGGCAAGGCGTGCCGTGCCCGACGGCACAGCACGCCCAATCAAGTCGGCAACGCAGCGCACCGCGCTCGCGCCTGCCGGCAATCGCTTGAGTCGAGCTGACGGCCGCGCGGCCGCCAGCTTTTTCGAGGGGTAGTTCGCCCGTCCCACTGAAGGGTTCGCAAAGTGCCTATCATGTTTGTGGGCGGACCTGCCGCCGGGCACGCTCTGCATCAGGCGTTCTTGCTCCTAACCATATCCGCCGCGGTTCGCGCCGCGGCCACCCCAGCCAATCGTTTCGCGAGCGTTTCCTGTCATTCCCAGGAAAGCGCTCCGCCAGTTTGATATTCGATGACACGCGTCTCGAAGAAGTTGCGCTCCTTCTTCAGGTCGATCATCTCGCTCATCCACGGGAACGGGTTTTCCTCATTCGGGAACAGCGGATCGAGGCCGATCTGCTGGCACCGCCGATTGCAGATGAAGCGCAAGTAACTCTTGAACATCGAGGCGTTCAGTCCCAGCACGCCGCGCGGCATCGTGTCTTCCGCGTAGCGATACTCGAGATCGACCGCATGCCGGAACACCGCGCGGATCTCCTCGCGAAATGCCGGGGTCCACAAGTGCGGGTTCTCGAGCTTGATCTGGTTGATGAGGTCGATACCGAAGTTGCAGTGCATCGACTCGTCACGCAGGATGTACTGATATTGCTCCGCAGCACCCGTCATCTTGTTCTGCCGGCCGAGCGCAAGAATTTGCGTAAACCCGACGTAGAAGAAGAGCCCTTCCATCACACAGGCAAAGACGATCAGCGACTTGAGCAGTTGCTGATCCGCTTCGAGGGTGCCCGTCTTGAAGGCCGGATCGGTCAGCGTATGGATGAACGGGATCAGGAATTCGTCCTTGTCCCGGATCGACTTAACCTCGTGATAGGCATTGAAGATTTCGCCTTCATCGAGACCCAGCGATTCGACGATGTACTGGTATGCGTGGGTGTGGATCGCTTCTTCGAACGCCTGGCGCAGCAGGAACTGCCGGCACTCCGGTGCCGTGATGTGCCGGTAGGTGCCGAGCACGATGTTGTTCGCTGCCAGGGAGTCCGCCGTCACGAAGAAGCCGAGATTGCGCTTGACGACGCGGCGCTCGTCCTCGGTCAACCCGTTCGGATCCTTCCACAGGGCGATGTCGCGGGACATGTTGATTTCCTGCGGCATCCAATGATTCGCGCAGCCGGCCAGGTACTTCTCCCAAGCCCACTTGTACTTGAACGGCACGAGCTGATTGACGTCTGTCTTGCCGTTGATGATGCGCTTGTCGGCCACGTTCACGCGCGCTTCGGGCTCAGGAGCCGGCGCGGCTTCGGCCGTCACATAGGGGGCGACCGCGATATCGCCCGCGAAGATGTCTTGCGCCAACGGAGCCTGCGTCGCGCGATGCGACGCTGCTTGCGTTCCGACAACCGGCCCTGCGGGGTTGCGCAACGCATTCGCTTGCGAACCGCTCGAGGGAGTTACGGCAGTCGTCTCGTCATCCCAGTTGAGCATAAATTCTCACCATCAATTTAGAACGGTTTGTACCATCTTTTCACGAGCGATAAAAGGGTTCGCTCATGAAAATTCCTGTTTTCGATTCACGCTGCGACCTGCATACAACACTTTGATCGATGCCTCGGACAGTCGAGCACGCTCGATGACTCGACGATGCATGTGCTCAGTTCGATTTCTTCTCTCTCAGATGTGCAGCATCGTCGATGCCTGCTCTCGATTCGCGCCGCTCGCCAAGCCGAGCGAGCAGCGCGTCGATGCCGGCCGTTGTCCTTGCTACTGACAAGCCTCGCACTCATCGAAGCCCGGGTCGCCCGGACGCATCATGCATACGGGACCATCGGCTTGAGGCTCTACCGCCACTGCCGCCGCCGCATCGAGACCGCCCGAGGTCGAACCCGTCGCGCCGCCCATGGCACCGCCGCTCGCACCGAAGCCGCCCGCCGCGCCACCGCCGCCGAGGCCACCGTCGTTCGACGGCACCGCGTTGAGCGCGCCATGCGCGACCGTCGACTTCTCGACGTGCGTTGCTGCCATCGTTCGCAGGTAATAAGTAGTCTTGAGGCCCCTCACCCACGCCAGCTTGTAGACCTCGTCGAGCTTCTTGCCCGACGCGCCGCCCATGTAGATATTGAGCGACTGCGCCTGGTCGATCCACTTCTGCCGGCGCGCGGCCGCCTCGACGAGCCACTTCGGATCGACTTCGAACGCCGTCGCGTAGATGGCGCGCAGATCGGCCGGGACGCGATCGATGCGTGAAAGCGTGCCGTCGAAGTACTTCAGATCGGCGACCATGACCTCGTCCCAGAGGTTGCGAGCCTTCAGATCGCGCACGAGGTAGTCGTTCACGACCGTGAATTCACCCGACAGATTCGACTTCACATAAAGATTCTGGAAAGTCGGCTCGATACAGGCCGACACGCCGATGATGTTCGAGATCGTCGCCGTCGGCGCGATCGCCACGCAGTTCGAGTTGCGCATGCCATGGGTGGCGATGCGCGAGCGCAGCGTCGTCCAATCCATCGATTCGCTCGAATCGATCTCGACATAGCCGCCGCGCGCCTCGGCCAGCAGCTTCAACGTATCCTGCGGAAGAATGCCGCGATCCCAGAGCGAGCCGCGGTAGCTCGAGTAGCGGCCGCGCTCCTCGGCCAGCTCCGTCGACGCGTAGTAGGCGTAGTAGCAGACGGCTTCCATCGAGCGGTCGGCAAACTCGACCGCGGCGTCGGACGCGTACGGCGTACGCAGCAGGTGCAGGCAGTCCTGGAAACCCATGATGCCGAGACCGACCGGCCGGTGCTTGAGGTTCGAATTGCGCGCCTTCGGCACCGCGTAATAATTGATGTCGATGACGTTGTCGAGCATGCGCATCGCCACACTCACCGTGCGCTTGAGCTTGTCATGGTCGAGCAGATAGCTGCCGTCGGGCTGCCGGGTCATGTGCGCGACGAGGTTCACCGAGCCGAGATTGCACACGGCGATCTCGGTGTCGCTCGTGTTCAGCGTGATCTCGGTGCACAGGTTCGACGAATGGACGACACCGACGTGCTGCTGCGGCGAGCGCAAATTGCAAGGGTCCTTGAACGTAATCCAGGGATGCCCGGTCTCGAACAGCATGCCGAGCATCTTGCGCCAGAGTTGCGCCGCCGGGATGCGCTTGAAGAGCTTGATCTCGCCACGCGCGACCTTGTCTTCGTAAGCCGTATAAGCCGCCTCGAACTCGGTGCCGAATTTGTCGTGCAGATCGGGGCAGGTGGACGGCGAAAAGAGCGTCCAGTCGCCGCCTTCCATGACCCGCTTCATGAACAGGTCGGGAATCCAGTTCGCCGTGTTCATATCGTGCGTGCGGCGGCGGTCGTCGCCGGTGTTCTTGCGCAGCTCGAGGAATTCCTCGATGTCGAGGTGCCACGACTCCAGGTAGGCGCACACCGCACCCTTGCGCTTGCCGCCCTGATTGACCGCCACCGCCGTATCGTTGACGACCTTCAGGAACGGCACGACGCCCTGCGACTTGCCGTTGGTACCCTTGATATGCGAGCCGAGCGCGCGCACGCGCGTCCAGTCGTTGCCGAGGCCGCCCGCGAACTTCGAGAGCAGCGCGTTTTCCTTGAGCGCTTCGTAAATGCCGTCGAGGTCGTCCGCAACCGTCGTCAGATAGCACGACGAAAGCTGCGAGCGGCGCGTGCCCGAGTTGAAGAGCGTCGGCGTCGAGCTCATGAAGTCGAACGTCGAGAGTACGTCGTAGAACTCGATGGCGCGCGCTTCGCGATCGATTTCGTTCAGCGCCAGGCCCATTGCCACGCGCATAAAGAATGCCTGCGGCATTTCGATTCGCGTGCCATCGACGTGCAGGAAGTAGCGGTCGTACAGCGTTTGCAAGCCCAGGTAGCCGAACTGCAGGTCGCGGCTCGCGTCGAGCGCGGCGCCGAGGCGCTTCATATCGAACTGCTGCAGCTTTTCGTCGAGCAGCTCGGCCTCGATGCCGCGCTTGATGAACTGCGGGAAATATTCGGCGTAGCGCTCGCTCATTTCGCGTTGCGTCACTTCCTCGCCGAGAATTTCGCGGCGGATCGTGTGCAGCAGGATGCGTGCCGTGACCTGGCTGTAGGCCGGGTCCTTTTCGATCATCGTGCGCGCCGCGAGAATCGCCGAGTCGTAGACCTGGCTCATCGGCACGCCGTCATAGAGGTTCTTGACCGTCTCGGCCACGATCGGCTCGGCGCTCACCGCATCGCCGAGATGCTCGCAGGCCGACTCGATCACCCCCGTCAGCGCCTTCATGTCGAGCGGGCGGCTGATGCCGTTGTCGACGACGTTGAGCCCCGACGATTGCACGGCCTCTTCGTGCTCCTGCGCGCGTTCCTGAGTGCGCTTTTCGCGATAAAGGACGTAGGCGCGGGCGACGTTGTGCTCGCCGCCGCGCATGAGGGCCAGTTCGACCTGGTCCTGGATGTCCTCGATATGGAACGTGCCGCCGTTCGGACGGCTGCGCAGCAACGCGCGCACCACGCTCTGCGTGAGTTGCTCGACGAGTTCGCGCACGCGCGCCGATGCGGCGCCCTGCCCACCGTTGACGGCGAGGAAGGCTTTCGTCACGGCGATCGCGATTTTGGACGGCTCGAACGACACGACGCTGCCATTGCGGCGGATCACCTTGTAATCGGCGAACGTCGCCTGAGGCGCAAGCGGCTGCGGATGGCCTGCCTGTCCACCGACGGGGCGGCCCGTTGCCGCGCCCTGCTGGCTCGTCATGTTGTCGGTCGTTTGCATGTGCAAAGCTCCTGATCTTCGATGTGCGGACATGCCGCGGATTGGAACAACCGCCGCGCTACCCCGAGCGCGAACGATGAGGTGCGGGAATGGAAGAGACGCAATTCGGCTGCCGAGAGCCGACACGACGCGCAATGGACGATGGCCTTCTTCATTGTTCTAGCCATGTGAACGCCTCTTTCCCCGAAAGGGTGGCGGGCCCGGAAACGATGTCCGGTACCCACCGCCCGCGTCTTTTGCAACGCTTCGAGCGCTGCGGCGCTTTACCCCGATCGAAAGCACCGCCGGCGCGCCGACACAACATATTGTGAATTTCAGCGTCGACCACACCAAGTATAGTAGACCGATGGGCCAACTCAAAAAGGTTTATTTGGCGCGCGACACTTGACTTTTGATTATTCGAGACAGGGCAAGGGCTTGGGCAAAACGCAAGAGGGGCGCGGGTTTCGGCACCATCGGAAGGTGCTTTGTCCGCACGCGCTCAGCGATGCCGGTAGGGGAAATACCGATCGGCGAGACCGGCCTCGCGAGCCAATCGGTCCCAATCGAAATACGGTCCCGGGTCCGTCTTTCGGCCTGGCGCGATGTCGGCGTGACCGGCCAGCGCATCGATGGGATAGCGCGCCGCGAGCGCTCTCACCAGCTCGGCGAGCGTCTCGTACTGCGGCGGCTCGAAGCAGAGATCGTCCGTGCCCTCCAGCTCGATGCCGATGGAAAAATCGTTGCAGCGCGGCCGCCCGAAAAAGTCCGACGCTCCCGCATGCCACGCGCGCGCCTCGCAGGATACGAACTGCTCGAGCGCGCCACTGCGCGCGATCAGGAAATGCGAGGATACGCGCAGCCCACGCAGGTGTTCGTCGAAATACGGGTGCGCCGAGCAGTCGAGCCGGTTCTGAAACAGTTCGGTAATGGCGCTGCCGCCGAACTCGCCGGGCGGCAGACTGATGTTGTGGATGACGATGAGCGAAGGTGCGACGCCCTCGGGCCGCGCCTCGCAATTAGGCGACGGCGATATATGCGCCAAGCTGACCCAACCGTCCGTGTCGACGGCGACACGCTCACCGCGCATCCGCGTTCACCGTGTCCCCGCCGCGCGCGCAGTGTAGGGACGCGCATGTTCCGCACAGCAAAAGTACTGTTGGCCGACGAGGACCGACTCGCTCCTGGGCGCATGGACGCCGCAGGCCGCGCACCGTTCCACGGGCTCCGCGAGGGACGGCGTGTTTCGACGCCGCGCGCTGCGAGCGGAGGACGACGCGCCCCGCCCCGCATCGGCGCGCGCATTGCCGCGCGCCTGCCCCGCCCGTTGCAGTTTGACGAGCCAGCGAGCCGCCAGCACGAAGACAATGAGAAGTAGAAGTTGTCGCATCGGTCACACCACCGGGCGATGCAAAAGCACCTCGAAAACGAAACGGCTGCCGACATAGGCGAGCAGCAAAGCCGCGAATGACGCCAGCACCCACCGCAGCGCAGCACGTCCGCGCCACCCCGACACACGCCGCGCCGTCAACAGCGCACCGAACATCACCCATGAGAGCAACGCGAAGACGGTCTTGTGGTCGAGCGTGAGCGCGCGGTCGACGAGTTGCTCGCTAAAGAGAATGCCCGACAACAGCGTCAGCGTGAGCAGCACGAAACCCGCTGCGATCAGCCTGAACAGCAGCTTTTCGAGCGTCAGCAGCGCAGGCAAGGTATCGAGCCAGCTCGCAAGCCAGCCACCGGCCGCGTGCCGTTCGATGGAGCCGCGCATGGCGTGCAGCCGCCGTTCGGCGAACAGCATCAGTACCGCATGCAGCGCGGCGATCGCGAAGAGGCCATAAGCCACGTTCGCAATGATGAAATGCAATTTGAATAGCGGCGCGGCGGCGTACGGAAGTACGCGCACGCCGCCGAAAAAGAGCGGCAGCAAGGACGCAGCGGCGGCCAGCGGCAGCACCAGCAGGCGCAAACCGTCGAGCGGAAAGAAAAAGCTTTCGATCCAGTAAATGCCGGCGCCGAGCCAGAACATCGCCGACAGCGCGAAGGCGAAGCCGAACACCATCGCGTCGCGCGGGAAAATGGTCGTGTGCAGCAGCACCCCATGCACCACGAGCGCTACGCAAAGCAGGCCCCGTTCCGTCGGCGTCATGCCCGATGCCGCGGCGCGCAGCGAGCTGGCCCCCACGTGCGCGACGTTCGGGAACATCGCGGGAGCGCCGCCACGCCCGCCTGCCGCGACGGTGCGGTAAGCGCGCCAACCCGTTACGGCGAGGCCGCCGTACAAGAGTGCGGTGAGGGCATACAGTACAATGTCCATGTTCCGCAGTTTACACTAGCGGCCGCACCGGCTCGACCGGCCCGCACCGTTCACGTTCTGTTTTCCCGCCTCCCATGCTCGACACTCTCACTCAACGGATGGCGCGCGTCGTCAAGACGCTGCGCGGAGAAGCCCGCCTCACCGAAGCCAATACGCAGGACATGCTGCGCGAGGTACGCCTGGCCCTGCTCGAAGCCGACGTCGCACTGCCTGTCGTGCGCGATTTCGTCGCCAAGGTGAAAGAAAAGGCGCTCGGCGAAGACGTCGTCGGCAGTCTGTCGCCGGGCCAGGCGCTCGTCGGTGTCGTGCAGCGCGAGCTGACCGCAGTCATCGGTGGCGATTACGCCGGGCAGGCCGCCGAGCTCGATCTCGCCGTCACACCGCCCGCCGTCATTCTCATGGCCGGCCTGCAAGGCGCCGGCAAGACCACGACCGTCGGCAAGCTCGCCAAGCTGCTGCGCGAGCAGTACAAGAAGAAAGTGCTGACCGTCTCGTGCGACGTCTACCGGCCGGCCGCGATCGCGCAGTTGAAAACAGTCACCGAGCAAGTCGGCGCCGAATTCTTTCCCTCGCAGCCGGATCAAAAACCCGTCGACATCGCTGTTGCCGCCGTCGACTGGGCGAAGCGCCACTATCACGACGTCCTGATCGTCGATACGGCGGGCCGTCTCGGCATCGACGAAGCGATGATGCAGGAAATCTCCGCGCTGCACGCCGCGCTGAAGCCGGCGGAAACACTTTTCGTCGTCGATGCGATGCTGGGCCAGGACGCTGTCAACACGGCGAAGGCGTTCAACGACGCCCTGCCGCTGACAGGCGTCGTGCTCACGAAGCTGGACGGCGACTCACGCGGCGGCGCCGCGCTTTCGGTGCGCCACATCACCGGCAAGCCGATCAAGTTCGTCGGCGTGGCCGAAAAGCTGGACGGGCTCGAGATTTTCTATCCGGAGCGGATGGCGAACCGGATCCTCGGCATGGGCGACATTCTTGCGCTCGTGGAAGAGGCGCAGCGCAACGTCGACGTGAAAGCCGCCCAGAAGTTGGCGGACAAGGTCAAAAAGGGCGGCGACTTCGACCTCAACGATTTTCGCGCGCAGCTCTCGCAGATGAAGAACATGGGCGGGCTTTCGACGCTGATGGACAAGCTGCCGGCCCAGTTCCAGCAGGCGGCTGCCGGCGCCGACATGAGCCAGGCCGAAAAACAGATGCGCCGGATGGAAGGCATCATCAACTCGATGACCCCGCGCGAGCGCGCCAAGCCCGAGCTCATCAAGGCCACGCGCAAACGCCGCATCGCCGCGGGTGCGGGCGTCCAGGTGCAGGAGGTCAACCGCATGCTGAATCAATACGAGCAGATGCGCACGATGATGAAAAAGCTCAAAGGCGGCAACCTGCAGAAGATGATGCGCGGCATGAAGGGTATGCTGCCGGGTATGCGCTGAAGCCAGCGCTATGGGCAAACAGGTGGCATACGCCGCCATGCCGCACTATATATAGACGATAGACACCGCTCGTTCGACGCCACCATGAATCGCGAAGAAGCTTTCCATATCTTCAGCCACTCCGAAGAAATCGTCCCGGCCGACGAAGTGAGCGCCTCGATTGCGCGCATGGCCGAGGAGATGCGGGCCCAGATGAGCGACGATTTCCCGCTCGTGCTGTCGGTGATGGGCGGTGCCGCCGTCTTTACCGGCATGCTGCTGCCTCATCTCGACTTTCCCCTCGAGTTCGATTACATCCATCTCACGCGCTACCGCAACACCACGAAGGGCAGTGCCGAGATGCAATGGCGCGTCGCGCCGGCCGAATCGGTCAAAGACCGCGTCGTGCTCGTGCTCGACGACATCCTCGACGAAGGCGAAACGATGGCCGCGATCCGCGACCGCATCCTCGCGATGGGCGCGAAGCGGTTCATGAGCGCGGTGCTCTGCGAGAAGACCCTGCAAAAGAGCAAGCCGCTCTACCCTGACTTCTGTGGATTCAAAGTGCCCGATCGGTATGTGTTCGGCTGCGGCATGGATGCGCGCGGCTACTGGCGCAATCTGCCGGCCATTCGGGCGCTGACGGAAGGCGCCTGACGCGCTCGACGCTCCCCGCCAGCGTACACGGGCCCCAAGCGGGCCCGTGCTTTTTTCAGCGAACCGCCATTGCCGAGCGCACCCGCGCGGTGGCGAACGCCGCCGCTTCATCGGCAGGCACGAGCGTCGGCTCGGTGTCGCGCCGACCCTGATATTCGATCTTCCCGTCTTTCAAGCCACGCTCGCCGATGACGAGCCGATGCGGCACGCCGATCAATTCCCAATCGGCAAACATGACACCGGGCCGCTCGCCGCGGTCGTCGAGAATCACGTCGACACCGGCCTCGGTGAGCTGCGCGTAGAGCTTGTCCGCCGCCTCGCGCACGGCCTCGCTGCGCTCATAGCCCATCGGGCACAACACGAGTTCGAACGGCGCGATCGCCTCGGGCCAGATGATGCCGCGCTCGTCGTTGTTCTGCTCGATGGCGGCGCCGAGGATCCGCGTGATACCGATGCCGTAGCAACCCATCACCATGGATTGCGGCTTGCCGGTCTCGTCGAGAAAACTCGCGCCCATCGCGTCGGAGTACTTCGTGCCAAGCTGGAAGACATGACCGACCTCGATCCCGCGGCAAATCTCGAGCGTGCCGCGGCCGTCGGGCGACGGATCGCCCGGTTTGACGTTGCGGATATCGGCCACCTCGGGTTCGGGCAGATCGCGGCCCCAGTTCACGCCGGTCGTGTGGTAGTCGATCTCGTTGGAGCCGACGACGAAATCGCTCATCCGCGCAACGGTCCGGTCCGCAATGACTTTCACGGGCTTCTTGGTGCCGATCGGGCCGAGATAGCCGGGCGGCGTACCGAACCACTGAACGATCTCCTCTTCGGTCGCGAAACGAAAATCCTTGAGCCCGGGCAGCTTGGCCGTCTTGATTTCGTTGAGATCATGATCGCCGCGCAACATCAGCAGCCAGATCGTGGGTTCGGCGCCCTCATTGTCCGTCGCAAGCACGATCGACTTGATCGTCCGCTCGAGCGGAATGCCAAGGAGCTCCGCCACCGCCTCGCATTTCGCCTTGCCCGGCGTAGCGGTTTTCGTCATCGCTTCGCGCGGCGCGGCGCGCTCGGCGATGAGCGGCAGTGCCTCGGCAGCCTCGACGTTCGCCGCGAAATCGGAATTCGGACAGTAGGCGATGTCATCCTCGCCTGTCGAGGCGATCACGTGGAACTCCTGCGACTTGTTGCCGCCGATGGCCCCGCTATCGGCCGCAACGGCGCGAAACTCGAGGCCGATGCGGGTGAAGATGCGTACGTAGGCCTCGTACATCTTGCGATACGACTCGTCGAGCCCGGCTTGATCCTTATCGAACGAATACGCGTCCTTCATCGTGAACTCGCGCCCGCGCATCACCCCGAAGCGAGGACGGATCTCATCCCGAAACTTCGTCTGCACCTGATAGAAGTTCACCGGCAATTGCCGATAGCTCTTGATCTGATTGCGCGCGATATCGGTGACGACTTCCTCGTGCGTCGGCCCCATCACGAAGTCTCCGTCCTTGCGGTCCTTGAAGCGAAGCAATTCCGGTCCGTATTGCTTCCATCGCCCCGACTCCTGCCAGAGCTCGGCGGGCTGCACAGCGGGCATCAGCAGCTCGAGCGCCCCTGCGCGGTTCATCTCCTCGCGCACGATGGCTTCCACCTTGCGAATCGAGCGCAGGCCGACTGGCAGATAGCTGTAAATGCCGCCCGCAACTCGGCGGATCATGCCCGCGCGGACCATCAATTTATGGCTGACGACTTCCGCGTCGGCCGGAGCTTCCTTCAGGGTGCCGATAAAAAAACGGGACGCTTTCATTCAGTTTTCCAAAAGCGGCGGCCCAAGGCGGGCCGCCAAAAGAAGGGAACGAGCGGATTCGGGGCCGGGCAGGCCCGCCGCGCCGCACGCGAGTCGCCTGCCCATACCCCAGATGACGATTCGTCCGGCATGCGGCCGGAACAGGCGGGGCGGTAAGCCTCGCAAGACGTCCGGGCCGTGCTGGTACTTGCCGATGCGGAACACTCGTTATCTGTTTATAATCAAAGCAATTTTAAAGGATTCGAAGGTGGTTGTATGCTGGATCGCGAAGGCTTTCGCCCGAACGTCGGCATCATCCTCTTGAACGCGCACAACGAGGTGTTTTGGGGCAAGCGGCTGCGTGAACATTCCTGGCAGTTTCCGCAAGGCGGCATCAAATATGGTGAGACGCCCTTGCAAGCGATGTATCGGGAGTTACACGAAGAAACCGGCCTGCGTCCGGAACACGTCAAAATCATCGGTCGCACGCGCGACTGGCTGCGTTACGAGGTGCCGGACAAGTTCATCAAGCGCGAAGTACGCGGGCACTATCGCGGCCAGAAGCAGATCTGGTTCTTGCTCCGCATGGTCGGCCGCGATTGCGACATCTGCCTGCGCGCCACCGACCATCCGGAATTCGATGCTTGGCGTTGGAACGAATACTGGGTGCCGCTCGATGCCGTCATCGAGTTCAAGCGGGATGTTTATCAGTTGGCGTTGACCGAGCTGTCGCGGTTTTTGCGTCGCCCGGCGCCAAGGCATGACAAGCCGCGCGGCAAGAACGGACAATCGAAGCAGCCGCCGGCCTGCTCCGAATCCGAGCCGGCCCTCGCCGCGGTGCTCTCGGCGGGCGCGGGCGTCGTCATGATCGAAGCGACAGTCGATGCGTCGGCAGACATGCCCTGCCCATCGAGCCCGTCCGCCGTCACTGCCCCCGAGTAGCGCGCGGCGGTAATGGAATAGCCGGAAAGTCGCGAACGGGCGCTATCATTCGGTTCTCCGAATCATCGTGCCCGTTTTTCGAGGAACCCATATTGAAAGCGACGACTCTCGCCATGGCCGCGCTGGCGGCCTGCGCCGTGCTGGCCGGCTGCTCGCACACTCCCAAGTCCCACACCGAAGCCTCGGACAAGGACGAGAGCACCTTCACTTACCTGCTCGAACGCCAGTCGAAGTGGACCGAAAACAAGCTGGATGCGCTGCCGCCATTGCCGCAATCGGCCAATTTGTTGCCTTTCGAGGTTTCGCAAAATACGCCGCTGCGCTTCGCGGTCGACGCTAAATCGATCGATGTCGGCTCGGACGGCGTCGTGCGCTACACCATCGTGGTCACGAGCCCCTCGGGGGCGCAGAACATCAATTACGAGGGCATTCGCTGCGACAACTACGAGTGGCGGCAATACGCGGGGTTGAACGCGGATCACAACGGTTGGGACAGCAGCGTTGCCACGCGCTGGCGCCGCATCGAAAACGGCGATCTCAACGCCTATCAGGCCACGCTCTACAAAGATTACTTCTGCGCGAACAAGTTGCCGGCGGCCTCGGCGAAAACCATCGTCAACAATATCCGCTACGGGCGTACGGCAGCGTCATTGATTCATTGACGCAGGACACCTGCGGCGCATGCAAACCACGATTGCGCCGCCATCAGTCTCTCTAGACCAGCACCAAATTGTCGCGGTGAATCAGCTCGGGCTCGAGCATGTAGCCGAGGATCGACTCGATCTCGGCACTGGGCTTGCGATGGATGAGCTTCGCTTCCGCGCTGCTGTAGTTGGTGATACCGCGCGCGATTTCGCGTCCAGCCGCGTTGAGACACGCGATGACTTCGCCCCGCGCAAACGCGCCATGCACATCGACGATACCGATCGGCAAAAGACTCTTGCCGCCGGCGGTCAGTTTTTCGACCGCGCCATCGTCGATGACGACATGTCCACGCACTTGCAGATGATCTGCCATCCACTGCTTGCGCGCGGCGAGCCGGGCCGTGCGCGCGACGAGTTGCGTGCCGATGGCCTCGCCGGCTGCCAGCCGCACGAGAACATCGGCCTCCCGCCCGCTTGCAATCACGGTATTGGCGCCGCTGCCTGCCGCCCGCTTGGCCGCGAGAATCTTGGTGAGCATGCCGCCTCGGCCGATACTGGAGCCGGCACCGCCCGCCATTGCCTCCAACTCCGGCGCTCCGGCGTCGGCCTCGCGCACCAGCTCGGCGGCGGCGTCCTTGCGTGGATCCGCTGTGAAAAGCCCGAGCTGATCGGTGAGAATAATTAGGGCATCGCCCTCGATCAGGTTGGCGACGAGCGCGCCGAGCGTGTCGTTGTCGCCAAACTTGATCTCGTCTGTGACTACGGTGTCGTTCTCGTTGATGATCGGCACGACCCCGAGTGCAAGGAGCGTCAGCAGTGTCGAGCGCGCATTCAGATATCGCTCGCGGTCGGCGAGGTCGGCGTGCGTGAGCAGGATCTGCGCCGTCCGGATGCCGTGTTCGGCAAACCGGCTTTCGTAGACCTGAGCGAGGCCCATCTGGCCCACGGCGGCAGCGGCCTGGAGCTCGTCGATTTCCCTCGGACGTTTCACCCAACCGAGGCGCTGCATTCCCTCGGCAATGGCACCCGAGCTCACGAGGACCACCTCTTTGCCAAGCCCACGCAACTGCGCGATCTGCGCGGCCCAGCGCCCGATGGCGGCTTGGTCGAGTCCCCGCCCGTCATTCGTGACGAGGCTCGAACCCACTTTGACTACCAGGCGTTTCGAATCGGCGATGACAGAGCGCATCGTGCGAAAGTCTCCAATTGAATAGCGCGGGTAAAGCGGCCTGCGCAACGCTGCGGCGCGCAATCCTCCGCGCCGCCGGCCGCGATCGTG
Source organism: Trinickia sp. (assembly GCF_036503415.1). Lineage (GTDB taxonomy): Bacteria > Pseudomonadota > Gammaproteobacteria > Burkholderiales > Burkholderiaceae > Trinickia. Next base: position 41,198 of record NZ_DASXWY010000135.1, read on the forward strand.
AAGCGACCGCTACGCGCTTGGCGCGCCGCCTTCCGGTTCAGTCGACGAAGGTCCACCGCGAAATCGTACGTCCGCCGCGAGATCTTCGGCTTGCTCCGCGCGATGGGCGTCAGAGTGGGCGGCAAGGTAATCGTAGATGGCGTAGCAAAGGTTTTCGCAACCGAAACCGGTGAGCGCCGAAATCTCGAAAACGGGGCCGGTCCATTCGAAGCGCGCGAGAAAATCCGCAACCCGCGCCTGCCGCTCGTCCTCCGGCACCATATCGAGCTTGTTGAGCACGAGCCAGCGCGGTTTTTGAAAGAGCGCTTCGTCGTACTTGCGCAGCTCGCCCACGATCGCACGAGCTTCCGCCACGGGATCGACGCTTTCATCGAAGGGCGCGAGATCGACGAGATGCAGCAGCAAGCCGGTGCGCTGCAGGTGACGCAAAAACTGGTGACCGAGGCCCGCACCTTCGGCCGCGCCCTCGATCAAGCCGGGGATGTCGGCAATCACGAAGCTCTTGCTGGGGCCCACCCGCACCACGCCGAGATTCGGCGCGAGCGTCGTGAACGGATAGTCCGCGATCTTCGGCCTGGCATTCGATACGGAAGAAATGAATGTCGACTTGCCGGCGTTCGGCATGCCGAGCAGGCCCACGTCGGCCAGCACTTTGAGTTCGAGCCGCAACATACGCCGCTCGCCGGGCTTGCCCTCGGTCTTTTGCCGCGGCGCGCGATTGGTACTCGACTTGAAGTGGAGATTGCCGAGGCCGCCGGCGCCGCCCTGGGCGACGAGGACCGTCTGCTCGTGTTCGGTGAGATCCGCGATGAGCTCGCCGGTGTCCTGATCGGTGATGACCGTGCCCACCGGCATACGCAGGACGATATCGTCGCCGCCCTTGCCGTAGCAATCCGAGCCGCGCCCGTTCTCGCCGTTGCGCGCCTGATGCTTCTTCGCGTAGCGGTAGTCGATCAGCGTGTTGATGTTGCGATCCGCGATGGCATAGACACTGCCGCCTCGGCCACCGTCGCCGCCGTCGGGTCCGCCGAACGGAACGAATTTCTCGCGGCGCATCGACGCGCTGCCGTCGCCGCCGTCGCCGGCGATCACCTCGATCCGCGCTTCGTCAATGAACTTCATCTATTGCTCCGTCCCGTGTTTTCGATATTGTGCCGCGCCGGCCGACGATGACCAAGCCGGCCAACGCCATGCCAGCGGGACAGGGACGCCACTTCGCGTGGGCTTGCAGCCCTGCCTGAGCCAAAGCGCAAACTGCGCTTGCAACAAAAAAGCCCCGCCATTTCGCGGGGCCTTCTCGGTTTATCGCACCCGTGTCCGGTCGAACTCAGACCGCAGCCGGGATGACGTTGACCATGTGCTTCTTGGCTGCGCCTTTCGTCGTGAACTTGACGTGGCCGTCGACCAGCGCGAACAGCGTATGATCCTTGCCGAGACCGACGTTGTCGCCCGGGTGCATACGCGTGCCGCGTTGGCGAACGATGATGCCGCCTGCGTTGATCGCCTGGCCGCCGTACACCTTCACACCGAGGCGTTTCGACTCGGAGTCGCGGCCGTTGCGGGAAGACCCGCCTGCTTTCTTGTGTGCCATCTGATTGCTCCTTGACCGGTGCGCTTACGCGTTGATCGCGTCAATGCGCAGTTCGGTGTAATTCTGGCGGTGACCAGCGTGCTTCTGGTAGTGCTTCCGGCGACGCATCTTGAAGATGGTCAATTTCGGATGCCGACCGTGTGATACGACGGTAGCTTTGACGGAAGCCCCACTGACCAGCGGAGAACCGAATTTGATCGATTCACCTTCGCCCACTGCGAGCACCTGGTCCAGCGTGATTTCAGCGTCAATGTCTGCCGGTATCTGTTCTACTTTCAATTTTTCGCCGACGGCAACTTTGTACTGCTTGCCACCGGTTTTTATGACCGCGTACATTGATAACCTCACTCTGTATTCCGCCGTTGCACCGATTCCGCCCGTCGTTCCGCCGCCTGAACATCCAGGACGCGTGCCGGGGACGCCACCCGCACAACAGCATTCCTCTTCCACGCACCGCGCGTGAAAACGCGTGATTATACATGGGGTTAGCTGCAAGGTCAAAACTTCCGGCGTAACCCGCCTTTCAGCGGTCCGATCCTCTTTCCGTCGCGCGGCGCTTCCGATGCGGCCCCAATGATGCCGGCGCAGCGGCTCGATTCGCCGGGCGAGTACGTCGCATGCGCCTCGGAACCGTTGATAACCCTTTATAATCCGCGGCACTACCCATTTTTCTCATCATGTCGTCGACCGCCACCTCCCCTCCCAGCGCAGCCAACCTGCTTGCCCCTATCACCGAAGATATGGAGCAGGTCAATCGCGTCATCCGGCAACGTTTGGCCTCCGAGGTGTTCCTGATCAACCAGATCTCGGAATACATCATCGGCGCGGGCGGCAAAAGACTGCGTCCGGCGCTGCTGTTGCTCGTCGCGCGCGCGCTCGGCGACACCACGGGTCACCGGCACGAGCTCGCGGCCGTCGTCGAATTCATTCATACGGCCACCCTGCTGCACGACGATGTCGTCGACGAATCGGACCTGCGCCGCGGCCGCAAGACGGCCAATGCGCTGTTCGGCAACGCGGCCAGTGTGCTCGTCGGCGATTTCCTCTACTCGCGATCGTTCCAGATGATGGTCGGCGTCGGCAAGATGCGCGTCATGGAGATCCTCTCTGAAGCGACGAACATCATTTCCGAGGGCGAAGTCCTGCAGTTGCTCAATATGCATGACGCCGATGTCGACGAGACCCGCTATATGCAGGTCATTCGTTACAAGACGGCCAAGCTATTCGAGGCCGCTGCCCAACTCGGCGCGGTACTCGCGGGAGCGGACGCCACCACGGAAGCGGCCGCCGCGGAGTTTGGGCGCCGCATCGGCACGTCCTTCCAGATCATGGACGACTGGCTCGATTACACCGGTACGGCCGAATCGATGGGCAAGAACGCCGGCGACGATTTGCGCGAGGGGAAACCGACGCTGCCGCTCATCTATCTGATCGAGCGCGGCACGCCCGAGCAATCGGCGCTTGCCCGTCAAGCGATCGAGCACGGCGGCACCGACCGGTTCGAAACGATCTTCGATGCCATTACCCGCTCGGGGGCGCTCGACCATACGCTCGAATGTGCGAAGCGCGAGGCACAGGCAGCGGCCGCGGCAATTTCATCGTTCCCGGATTCCCATTACAAGGAAAGCCTGATAGAATTATGTTCTTACTCGACGGCGAGGCAGTCCTGAAAGCGACTGATCTGCTTGAGTAGTCCAATTCGGGGTGTAGCTTAGCCTGGTAGAGCGCTACGTTCGGGACGTAGAGGCCGGAGGTTCGAATCCTCTCACCCCGACCAGAATTTCCAAAAAGGATCGACGGTTCGTCGGTCCTTTTTGTTTTCCGGCTCGCTCGGCGCTGCGCCTCCGCAATAGAGGCGGTCCCATTCGGCGTGCGACCGCTCCCTTCGCACATCAGCCGAAAACGCTGCTCGCCTTCGTTAGGCTGCATGTTCATCATCATGCGGAGGAAGGCGAGTCATGACTAGCATCAACGGGCCCGTACCCGAAGTACCAAACGACGGTTGGCTACCGCCAAGCCACTCAGATGCTGCGGTCGACGCAGGTGGTTCGCCTCCCTCGACCCAACCAGCTTTGGGTCCCCTCACTGCGAGACGAGCCTACGCCGGGCAAGCAGCCGATGGAAGCGGAAGAGACAACCATTCTGGCCAACAACTCACGATGTATCTCCAGGGTTTGACAACAGCGGCCCTCGACGAGCTGTGGAATACGCCGCGCGCGCCGGTCAGCGAGATAGTCCCTGCGCATTGGACCTTCCATCGCTCGCTGGCAGCAAGCGGTAATGGGCGCGATTCGAACAGTGTCGACCGCGCGCTGGACGCCGCAGCCAAAGAACATGGGATTCGTCATCCGATGGACCATCTGCTCCTGCTCGATACGCATCACAGCGGCGACAGGTCCGAACCGGCACCACGCGCCGACCTCGAGGTCATGACCGGTGCATGCGACGCGGTCTCGCAAAGAATGGAATCCGCCGATGATGCGATAGCGCGCCTGGGGATTTCTCATTCACTCGATCAGGAATTGTTGAGAGCTATCGCGCGGCAAGCCGAGGCAATGGCTATGCCGCCGGTGGATCCGGATGTATTGAGACGGGCTGAATCGACGGTCACGGACGACAGGTCGGCTTGCGCACTCCTTACCGTAGCCATCCTCTTTGGCGTGCGTCGCGACGAGCAGGTTCGCGCCTTGTACGACGCGCAAGCGAGACAGCAGATTCGTTCACACCTGCCAACTATATTGAACGAACTCAACGGCCACGACAGTCGCCAATGATGCTTAGTCGTTGTCAGTACAACCCGGCTGGGGATTGCAAATCGTTGACTGCCTGGCGCCCGACATGCGTCCGCGGCCGATAGGCACGCACAGCGCTCTGCTATATTGTCGCCATCCCCTTTTCGGCCTGTTCGCTACGCGTGGAACACCTCCCCTTATGGGCGCAAGTCGGCGCCGTCTTCGTACTCCTCTTCGTTTCCGGCTTCTTCTCGATCTCGGAAACCGCGATGATGGCGCTCAATCGCCATCGCCTCAAACATCTGGTCACCAAGGGCGCGTTCGGCGCCAAGACAACGCAGGGCCTGCTCGCGCGCACCGATGAGCTGCTCGGCGTCATCCTCATCGGCAACAATCTGCTCAACACGATCATCCCGGTGCTGACCACCTCGATCGCGCTGCGCACGTTCGGCAGCAACAACCTCGTGCTGTCGATCGCGACCGGCATCGTCGCGTTCCTCATCATCGTCTTCGCCGAAATCACGCCGAAGATCGTCGGCGCGACCTACCCCGAGAAGATCGCGCTGCCTGCCGGCTTCATCATCGCGCCGCTCATGCGTGCGCTGAAACCGGTCATCTGGTTCGTCAATCTTTTTTCGAACGCGATTCTGGCGCTCTTGCACATCAATACCAAGGGCGGGCGCGATCAGCGTCTCTCGACCGAAGAGCTGCGCACCATCGTACTGGAGTCCGGCAGTTTCATGCCGACCAAGCACCGCAGCATTCTGCTGAACCTGTTCGACCTCGAAAACATCTCCGTCGACGACGTGATGATTCCGCGCCGCCGCATCGAATCGCTCGATTTCGACGCACCGTTCGAAGACATCATGCGGCAACTCGAAACCTGCTATCACAACAAGCTGATCGTCTATCAGGGCGATATCGACCGTGTACTCGGCGTATTGCACGTCCGCAAGACGCTCGCCGCGCTGCATAAGCAGGAACTCGAACGCGAAACGCTGCGCGAGCTGCTCACCGAGCCGTACTTCGTTCCATCGGGCACTCCCGTATTCCAGCAACTCCAGTACTTTCAGGAAACGCGGCAGCGTACGGCGCTCGTCGTCGACGAGTACGGCGAGTTGCAAGGGATGGTCACGCCGGAGGACATCCTGGAAGAACTCATCGGCGAATTCACGACATCCATTCCACGCAGCGCCGGCTCCCGGCGAGGCTGGAACGAGCAAGGCGAATGCATCGTCGCGGGCAGCATGCCGCTGCGCGAACTCAACCGCTGGCTGCAGCTGAACCTGCCGACAGACGGCCCGAAGACGCTCAACGGTCTCATTCTGGAAACGCTCGAGGAAATTCCCGAAGGCGACGTCTGCGTGCGCATCGGCGACATCCCGCTGGAAGTGATGCAAAGCGACGATCAGGCCATCCGCACCGTGAAGGTCTTCAAACCGAGAGCACAGCCGGCGGCGAAACCGGCACGCGATTGACGCACTGCCCTCCGATGACGGACAGCCCCTGACCGATCGGCCGAATGTCGGCGGCCAGCCGTTCACGCGATGATGACTTCATCGCTTTCGAACGACTGCATCCCGCACTGACCCGACATTCGATGTCTTCCCAGCTTCCCTTCCCTCTTCCTGCTGCCGCGCCGCTCCCGTCCGACGGGGACGACGCGCCGGCTGTGCGTCTTCTGGCCGACACGCTGGCGCGCGCCTCGCAACTCGGTGCATCCGATATCCACGTGGAACCGGGCGATGGCACCTGGCGCATTCGCTTGCGCATCGACGGCGTGCTGCACGAGGCGTCGGCACCACCGCCGCATCTGCGCGACGCCTTCGTGACACGCGTGAAGGTGCTCGCGAAGCTCGATATCGCCGAACGCCGCCTGCCCCAGGACGGGCGGCTGCGGCTCGCATTCGCCGCGGATGCGGCGCAAGACTATCGCGTCAGTTCTCTGCCGACGATATTCGGCGAAAAACTCGTGCTCCGCAGGATGCAAGCGCTGCCCGCCGATCTATCGCTCGCGGCACTCGGCTTCGACGCGTGGCAAAGACCGGCCGTCGAAGCGGCCATCCGCGCGCCGCACGGACTGATCCTCGTGACGGGGCCGACAGGCAGCGGAAAGACACTTTCGCTCTACTGCTTCTTGCAGATGCTCAACACCGCGTCGCGCAACATCTGCACCGTCGAGGACCCGGTCGAAATCGAGCTCGCCGGCATCAATCAGCTCAACGTACGCGACAAGACCGGCTTGACGTTCGCTACCGCGCTGCGCGCATTGCTGCGCCAAGACCCCGATGTGATCATGATCGGCGAAATCCGCGACGGCGAAACGGCCGATGTCGCCGTGAAAGCTGCTCAAACGGGCCATCTGGTGCTGTCGACCCTGCATACGAACGATGCACCGAGCGCCATCGCGCGCCTCATCGATATTGGAGTGCCGCCGCTGAACGTCGCCACCGCGTTGCGGCTCGTCACGGCGCAGCGGCTCGTCCGCCGCCTATGCCCCATTTGCGCCACGCCCACGGCCGCGTCACCCGAACAGCTGCGCGCGGCCGGCTTCGACGAGGCCGAAACAGGCGCCTGGGCTCCGACGTCCGCGTCCGGTTGCGAAGCTTGTCATGGCATCGGCTATCGCGGGCGCGTCGGCGTGCATCAAACCATGCCGATATCCGCCGCGATGCGCGAGTCGATCGTCTCGCGCACGAGCCACGACACGCTCGCGCGGCAAGCACGCGCCGAGGGTATCGCGACTCTGCGCCGCGCCGCGCTCGACCGTGTACGGGATGGCGTCACCTCGCTCGCCGAAGCTATCGCATCGACGGAGGCGCAATGAAGCAGGCGCACAGCGACAGCGGCGAAGGGCAAGCCGCGCCCGCATTCGCGGAGCGGCGCTTCGCCTGGCGTGGCATGAAACTCGATGGCACGCAGTGCCGCGGCAAGGTCATTGCACCGCACTTGGCTGCGGCTCGCGCCGCACTCAGGGAACGCGGCATCCTGGCCGGTTCGCTCGAGGTGCGCGGACCTGCGCCGCCGCCGCGGGCCACCGCGCGCGAGATCACCGCATTTACACGCCATCTGGCCGGTCTCCTCGGCGCGGGCGTGCCGCTCGCGCAGGCGCTCCAGTTGATCGCGCACACCCCGGCGCGCGGCGGCGTGGCGCGCATTGCCGCCACCCTCGCGCACCAGCTCGCCAACGGTCAAGGTTTTGCCGCCGGCCTCGGCGCGTTTGCCCAACACTTCGATCCGTTTTATCGGCAGCTCGCCGCTGTCGGCGAGGCCTCAGGCACCCTGGCCCATGTTCTTGCGCGGCTCGCGCAAGAGCGCGAACGCATGGCCGCACAACGTGCCAGGATGCGCGCGGCGCTCGTTTATCCCGCCGCCGTGCTGGTGCTCGCCGTAGCGATTGCGGCCGCGCTCCTGGTGTGGGTCGTCCCGGCGTTTCAGCTCGCCTTCGAGAGCTTCGGTGCGCCATTGCCACCGCTCACCCGCGCCGTCGTCGCGTTGTCCGACGCCACGGTCCATCGCGGCCCGGCCTGCCTCGCAGTCACCGGCGCACTGCATCTGATGGCAACACGCGTGCTTCGCCGCTCTTCGGCCGCTCGCATCGCTCTCGGGCGGTTCGCGCTTGCCGTTCCTTTCGTCGGGCGGATCTCTCGCTTGGTGGCAGCGGCGCGCTGGTGCCGGGCGCTCGGCACGCTGCTGGGGGCGGGCACGCCGCTCGCCGACGCGCTGGCGTCGTTGGCGCATGCGACGGGCCATGCGATATTCGACGCGGCCAGCGCGGATATCGCCGCGCGGCTCGATCGCGGAGAACGGCTCGCGGCGGCGATGCGGGCCGCCGCGTGTTTTCCGCCCGCGCTCGTACAGCCGGTGGCGATCGCGGAGGAGTCTGGCTCGCTCGATACGATGCTGCTCGACGTCGCGGCGCTAGCCGAACGCGAGGTCGAGGAGGCCGCCGGCCTGATGGCGAGCCTCGCGGAGCCGGCGGTCGTCATCGTATTGGGGGTGCTCGTTGGGGTGCTTGTCGTCGCGCTCTACCTTCCCGTGATCGAGCTTGGCAACGTGGTGTAGCATCCAGCCCAACCGGACTTGTCAACGGAGCGACTTCACCCGTGTACGCGCACCCCCTGGCCGAACCGTTTTCGCAAGCCTCGATGCACTTCGGCGCGGCATTCGGCGCACTATCGGCCGCGTGGCAACTCGCGTTCGCGGCAGTGTTCGGGCTGGTGATCGGCAGCTTTCTCAATGTCGTCATCCATCGATTGCCCATCATGCTCGAACGCGCGTGGCGCGCGGAGGTCAACGAGGCAAGCGAGGACGGCGATCGAGCGGCCGTCGACGATGGGATGCCCGAGCGCTATAACCTATGGTTGCCACACAGCGGCTGCCCGCAATGCGGCCACGCGCTGCGCGCCTGGGAAAACATTCCGGTGCTGAGCTACCTGCTGCTGCGCGGACGCTGCTCAGCCTGCCGGGCACCGATCGGTCTTCGCTATCCGCTCGTCGAACTCGCGAGCGCCGCGTTCGCCGCGCTATCGCTCGTCACGTTCGGCCCCACCGGCACGGCGCTCGCCGCATTCGTTCTCTGTGCGACACTGCTCGCGACGAGCGCAATCGATATCGATACACGCCTGCTTCCCGATTCGCTCACGCAGCCGCTGTTGTGGGCGGGGCTGATCGTCAATTTCGGCGATACCTTCGCGAGCCTGCGGACCGCCGTCGCGGGCGCGATCGCCGGCTATGTGTTCCTCTGGTGCATTTACTGGTTGTTCCGACTCGTGCGCGGCATCGAAGGCATGGGTTACGGCGACTTCAAGCTGCTGGCCGCGCTCGGTGCGTGGCTCGGTTGGACGGCCTTGCCGCAGATCGTTTTGATCTCGGCGGTGACTGGAGCCATCGTCGGGCTCGTCGCCACCGGGTTCGGCCGCATGCGCTTCGAAGAACCGCTGCCGTTCGGACCATTCCTGGCCGCGGGCGGCGTGGTGACGCTCTTTCTCGGTACGCCGCTTTTTCATGTCTTCGGAGGTTGAATCATGTACCTCGTCGGAATGACCGGCGGCATCGGCAGCGGCAAGACGTTCGTCGCCGATCTGTTCGAGGCGCGGGGGGTGGCCATCGTCGATACGGACCGCATTGCGCACCGCATTACGGCACCGCACGGCGCCGCCATGCCGCTCATCGCGCGCGAGTTTGGCGAGGCGTTCGTTGCCGCCGACGGCTCGCTCGATCGCGCTCGAATGCGTGCGCTCGTATTCGCCGACGATACGGCGCGTGCTCGCCTCGAAGCTCTCACGCATCCCTTGATCCGGGCTGAGACCGAACGGGAAATCAAGGCGGCACGCGCGGCCTATGTGATCGTGGTCGTGCCGCTTCTCGTCGAATCCGGGGTGTGGCGCTCCCGCGTCGACCGCGTGCTCGTCGTCGACTGCACCGTCGAAACGCAAGTTGCCCGCGTGATGCGGCGTAGCGGATTCTCGCGCGAGCAGGTTCTTGCGATCGTGCAACGTCAGGCCCCGCGCGAGGCCCGGCTCGCTGCCGCCGACGATGTCCTGGTCAACGAAAACATCGGCGCGGAGCGCCTGAATGAGGAAATCGGCCACCTCCACGCCCACTACCTGTCGCTCGCGGCGGGCGCCGGGTCCTCGAATTGAGCGGAGCAAACGGCACGTCCGTCGAAACAACGCCGACACGCGCGTGTCGAACAATCCGCGGATGCGGCGAAAAAGGTACGCGTCGTATCCCATTGAGCGATTGCGGGGGGGCATTTGCAGCATTAGAATGTCCTGCAATCCCTATTCTTGACGCCTGAGGCGAGCGCGCTTGATTCTTTACGAGTATCCGTTCAACGAGCGAATTCGCACGCTGCTGCGTCTCGAAGACCTATTCGAGCGCTTCACGTTTTTTCTCAATCAAGACGACGCGAGAGAACATCACGTCGCATTGACCACGCTGTTCGAAATTGCAGAGGTCACCGGCCGGGCAGATCTGAAGTCGGATCTGATGAAGGAACTCGAGCGCCAGCGTCAGACCCTGGCACCGTTCCGGGGTAACCCTGGTATCGAACAAAACGCGCTCGAAGTCGTGCTGGGCGAAATCGAGCAAACGCTCAACGGCCTCGCGCAGATGCAGGGGAAGACCGGCCAACACCTCACGGACAACGAGTGGCTAGCCAGCATTCGCAGCCGGGCGATCATTCCCGGCGGAACTTGCAAGTTCGATCTGCCGTCGTACTTCGCATGGCAACAGACACATCCTGACCAGCGCCGTCAGGACATCGCCAAATGGATCATGCCGTTATTGCCGCTGCGCGACGCGGCCGCAATTGTATTGCGGCTCGCCCGCGAATCGGGGCAGGCTTCGAAGGTCATGGCGATGCAAGGCAGCTATCAGCAGATGCTGTCGGGCCGCACTTATCAATTGATGCAGGTGCGCGTTGCGCCGGATTTGCGCGTCATACCGGAAGCAAGCGCCAACAAGTACATGCTGTGGGTGCGTTTCACGGTACAGGACGGCGATATGCGCCCCCGCGCTGTCGATGTCGACGTGCCGTTCCAACTGACGCTCTGCAGCTTGTAGCCCTCGCGCGTGCCGCGCCGCAAGGGCCGCCGCGCATCATGACCATTGCTCCAAACGTATGATCGCTGTCGTCAAATGTCCGACCTGTGGCAAGGCTGTCCGCTGGGTCCCCGAAAACCGCTTCCGGCCCTTCTGCTCCGAGCGCTGCAAGCAGATCGATCTTGGCGCCTGGGCGACCGAGAAATACCGGATCGAGGGCGGTGAACCCCCGCCGTCCGCCGACGATTCGCCCGGCGAAGACATCAAGAACTGATTCGACGCCCGGTGAAGCGCCCTTTCAAGCTGCGCTGTCTGCCGCGAGCAGTTCCAACACAGGAATGGCGGCGGGCAGCAGTGGGTCCACGTTCACAGGCAGGCTCTGCCAACTGAACGCCTGCCCTTCGCGGCCATGCGGCTCGCCGGTCCAGTCCGTCACCTTGCAAAAATAAAGGCGCACGTACGCGTGCGGATAGTCGTGTTCCAACGTATGCCAAAGATGGCATGCGGTGACGACGATACCAAGCTCCTCGTGCAGCTCGCGCGCCAGCGCCACTTCGACCGTCTCGCCGGCCTCCAGCTTGCCTCCCGGAAACTCCCAATAGCCCTCGTAAGGCTTACCGGCCGGACGCTGAGCCAGCAGATAGCGGCCGTCGGGCTGCACGAGCACACCCACCGCCACTTCCGTCACCGGCCGCTGCGGCCGGGCATCTGTCGTTGCGGGGGAAAATCCGCTTGCTTCGTTCATTGCCCGCCCCGCTTGCCCGACCAATCGCGTGCGAACTGCCAGGCGACACGCCCTGAGCGCGAGCCGCGCTCGAGCGCCCACACGAGCGCCTCGCCGCGCGCGTCGCCAACCGCCGTCTCGCTGCAGCCAAAATGGCGCAGCCAGTGGCCGACGATCGTCAGGTAATCGTCCTGCTTGAACGGGTAAAAACTGACCCATAGGCCGAACCGCTCGGACAACGAGATTTTTTCCTCGACGACCTCACCGGGATGGATTTCGCCATCCGGCATGTGCTTGTAGGTCTCGTTGTCGCTCATGTACTCGGGCAGCAAATGCCGGCGGTTAGACGTCGCGTAGATGAGCACGTTGTCCGATTGCGCCGAGATGGAGCCGTCCAGCGCAACTTTGAGTGCCTTGTAGCCCGACTCCCCTTCCTCGAACGAGAGATCGTCGCAAAACACGATAAAGCGTTCCGGCCGCTGCGCGATCAGGTCCGTGATATCGCCGAGATCGTGCAGGTCGTCCTTGTCGACTTCGATGAGGCGCAGCCCCCGATCCGCATAGGCATTCAGACACGCCTTGATCAGCGAGGACTTGCCTGTCCCACGCGCGCCCGTCAACAGCACGTTGTTCGCGGGAAGCTGGTTCACGAACTGGCGCGTGTTCTGTTCGATGAGCGCTTTCTGACGATCGATGTTTTGCAAGTCATCGAGCGAAATGGCGGAGACGGCCTTGATGGGCTGCAGATAGCCGCGCCCCTGGCGTTTGCGCCAACGAAACGCAACGGCGGACGACCAGTCGACATCGGGCATCGCCGGCGGCAGCATCGTCTCGAGGCGCGTCAGCACGGCTTCGGCGCGGGTAAGAAAACGGTCGAGTTTGTCCATGGCAAAAGAGGCTTCCGGAGCGCTCGCCGCTGCGGCGGCGAGCTGCCCGATGTCACGAGCGGTAATCGGCGTTGATGCTCACGTACTCGTGCGACAGATCGCAGGTCCAGATGGTTGCACTGGCATTGCCGCGTCCGAGCACGACACGAATGACGATCTCGCTTTGCTTCATGACGCGCTGACCGTCCTCTTCGCGGTACTCGGGATGACGGCCTCCCGCCTGCGCGACATGAACATCGTCGAGATAGAGGTCGATCTTCGCGACATCGAGATCGCTGACTCCCGCGTAGCCAATCGCGGCGAGGATACGGCCGAGGTTCGGATCCGACGCATAAAACGCGGTTTTCACGAGCGGCGAGTGGCCGATCGCATAACCGATCTGCCGGCACTCGCTCACGCTCGCGCCGCCTTCCACACGGATCGTGATGAACTTCGTCGCCCCTTCGCCATCGCGCACGATCATCTGCGCCAGGCGTTCGGCTACGTCGGTAACGGCTTGGCGCAGCGCGGCATAAGCCGGAGTATCTGTCGATGCGATGGGCGGCAGGCTGGACTTGCCCGTGGCGACAAGGATGAATGAATCGTTCGTCGACGTATCGCCATCGACGGTGATGCAGTTGAACGACCGGTCCGCCACCTCCTTCACCAGCACGTCGAGCACGGACTGGGCAACGGCGGCGTCGCAAGCCAGGAAGCCGAGCATCGTCGCCATGTTCGGCTTGATCATGCCGGCACCCTTGCTGATACCGCTTAGCGTCACGGTGTGCCCGTCGATCGTCACTTGCCGCGATGCCGCCTTCGGCTGCGTGTCGGTGGTCATGATGGCCTGGGCGGCTTCGTACCAATGCGCGGCGCGAAGAGTGGAGAGCGCGGCGGGCAGCCCGGCTTTGAGGCGTTCGATGGGCAGCGGTTCGAGAATGACGCCCGTCGAAAATGGCAAGACCTGCTCGGCCTCAATGCCAGCGAGGCGCGCAAGCTCGGCACAGGTTTCACGAGCATGCGCGAGGCCGGACTCGCCGGTGCCCGCGTTTGCATTGCCCGTATTGACGACGAGTGCCCGGATGCCCCGGCTGCTTGCAAGGTGCTCGCGGCAAACGGTAACCGGTGCGGCGCAAAACCGATTCGAGGTAAATACGCCGGCCACGGTGGCCCCCTCGTCGACCGACATCACGAGGACGTCCTTGCGATTGGGCTTGCGAATGTTCGCCTCGGCCCAGCCTAGCGTCACGCCCGGAACCGGATGGAGTTGCGAAGGATCGATCGAAGGAAAGTTGACTGCCATCGTCTGGGAACCTGTCGGGAATGTAAAAACGGCGCGCATCGTGCGCGCCGTATCCGGTTTCAAGCAAGCCTGCCGTGGCACTGCTTGTATTTCTTGCCGCTGCCGCATGGGCATGGGTCGTTGCGCCCCACCTTCGGTATGCCGGCTTCGGCGCTCGCCGCGCCCGCACCGCCGTGGCCGCCACGACTCATCGCCTGATCGACCATCTGCGTCGCGGCGTCGACCGCCATCGCCGCGGGGGCCGCGGACGCCGCCTCGGCAAACTCCGCGTGGCGGAACTCGACGTTCTCCACGTGGCTGCCCTGCTCCTCGTACTGCTCGGCCGCTTCCTCCAGTTGCTCGGGCGACTGGATCCGCACGTTCATGACGATGCGGGTAACTTCGGTCTTGATGATGTTGAGCAGCGCTTCGAAGAGCTCGAACGCCTCGCGCTTGTATTCCTGCTTCGGGTTCTTCTGCGCATAGCCGCGCAGATGAATGCCTTGGCGAAGATGATCGAGCGCGGCAAGATGCTCGCGCCACGAGCGATCGAGCGTTTGCAGCATGATCGAGCGCTCGAATGCGCTGAACGATTCCCGTCCGACGAGCGCGACCTTGGCTTCATAGCTTTCGTCGGCAGCCGACAGCACCGCGTCCAGAATGTCGTCGGCATCGAGCGACTGCGACTCGTTGATCATTTCCTGAACCGCGAGATCGAGCTGCCAATCGGTACGCAAGGCTTCCTCGAGTTCGGGCGCGTCCCATTGTTCTTCGATGCTGCCGGCGGGAATGAACTGGTGCACGACGTCGGTGACGACCGCATGGCGCATCGCGGTGATCGTCTCCGTGATGTCGTGCGCTTCGAGCAATTCATTGCGTTGCTGATAGATCACCTTGCGCTGATCGTTGGCAACGTCGTCGTATTCGAGCAATTGCTTGCGAATATCGAAGTTGCGCGCCTCGACCTTGCGCTGCGCCGATTCGATCGATCGCGTGACGATGCCGGCTTCGATCGCCTCGCCTTCGGGCATGCGCAGCCGGTCCATGATCGCGCGCACGCGATCGCCCGCGAAAATGCGCAACAGCGGGTCTTCGAGCGACAGATAAAAGCGCGACGAGCCCGGGTCCCCCTGGCGGCCCGCGCGGCCTCGCAGCTGGTTGTCGATACGGCGCGACTCGTGACGCTCGGTGCCGATGATGTGCAAACCGCCCGCAGCCTTCACCTGATCGTGCAACGCCTGCCATTCGTCGTGCAAGGCCTGGATTCGGCTCGCCTTCTCCTCGGCCGGAATCGACTCGTCAGCTTCGATGAGCGAGGCCTGCTTCTCGGCATTGCCGCCCAGCACGATATCGGTTCCGCGGCCCGCCATGTTCGTGGCGATCGTGATGCGCCTCGGGCGCCCCGCTTCGGCGACGATGGCGGCTTCGCGCTCGTGCTGCTTGGCGTTGAGCACCTCGTGCGGCAAACCGGCCTTGGTCAGCAGATTCGAGAGCAACTCCGAGTTTTCGATCGATGTCGTGCCGACGAGCACCGGCTGGCCGCGCTCGTAGCATTCGCGAATGTCGCGAATGACCGCGTCGTAGCGCTCGCGCGCCGTCTTGTAGATCTGGTCCTGGAGGTCGTTTCGCTTCGGCGGTCGGTTCGTCGGAATGACGACCGTCTCGAGCCCGTAGATCTCGTTGAATTCGTACGCCTCCGTATCGGCCGTACCGGTCATGCCGGACAGCTTCACGTACATCCGGAAGTAGTTCTGGAACGTGATCGAAGCGAGCGTCTGGTTCTCGCTTTGAATCTTCACGTGTTCCTTGGCTTCCACCGCCTGATGCAGGCCGTCCGACCAGCGGCGTCCGGGCATGAGGCGGCCCGTGAATTCATCGACGATGATGACTTCGCCGTTTTGCACCACGTAGTGTTGATCGCGGAAAAACAGCGTATGCGCGCGCAATGCGGCATAGACGTGGTGCATCAACGTGATGTTCTGCGGCGCGTAGAGGCTCTCGCCCTCGGCGATCAAGCCCCACTCGGCCAACATCCGTTCGGCCTTCTCGTGCCCCGATTCGGTCAGGAAAACCTGGCGCCCTTTTTCGTCGAGCGTGTAGTCGCCCGGCTTTTCCACACCGGTGCCGTCCGCGCGCTCCTCGCCGATCTGGCGCTCGAGCAGCGGCGGCAGTGCGTTCATGCGAACGTAAAGATCGGTATGGTCTTCCGCCTGGCCCGAGATGATGAGCGGCGTGCGCGCCTCGTCGATCAGGATCGAGTCCACTTCGTCGACGATCGCGAAATTGAGCGAACGCTGCACGCGCGCGTCCGTCTCGTAGACCATGTTGTCACGCAGATAATCGAACCCGAATTCGTTGTTCGTGCCGTAGGTGATATCCGAAGCATAAGCGGCCTGCTTCGTGGCATGGTCCATCTGCGAAAGATTCACGCCGACGGAGAGGCCGAGGAAGTTGTACAGCTTGCCCATCCACTCGGCGTCGCGTTGTGCGAGATAGTCGTTCACCGTGACGACATGCACGCCGCGCCCCGACAGTGCGTTCAGGTAGGCCGCGAGCGTCGCGACGAGCGTCTTGCCCTCGCCCGTGCGCATTTCCGCGATCTTGCCGTAGTGCAGCACCATCCCGCCGATCAACTGGACATCGAAGTGCCGCATTTTCAGCACACGGCGACTCGCCTCGCGGCACACCGCGAACGCCTCGGGCATCAGCTTGTCGAGCGACTCGCCGCTCGCCACGCGCTGGCGAAACTCCTCCGTTTTGGCGCGCAGCTGGTCGTCGGTCAACTGCTCGATCTGCGGCTCGAGCGCATTGATCACCGCGACGGTCTTTTGATACTGCTTGATCAGACGCTGGTTGCGGCTGCCAAAGATCTTTTGGAGAAAACCGGTGGTCATCGGGTCGGGTGTGCGCCGCGACTGGGCCGGTACTGCGCGCGTCGCGCGCCGCGCCTGCGGGAGGGCCCGCGGGCGTACCGGATCCGAGTGCCTCGGCGGCTTATTCCATGAGTGAATTCGAATCGCGCATTTTAGCACGCGAGCCTTAATCCACCGTGTCGCGCAAGTGCGCATCGGACCGCCGCGGCGGGCGGCCCGGGTACAATGAGTGCGTTCAGCCCCGTGTGCCGCCGTACACGTTCCCTCAGACTACGAATGAGCCGCTTTTCGTCCCGCTTTTCACCCTCGTCCAAGCCGCGAGCCGCGCCTGTCCCACGGCCTGTGGCCGAAGTGCTTGGGCGCACCGACGCATTCGCGGCGTTGCGCGCGGGCGTCGAGCAAACGGCGGCGCTCGAGCGTGCGCTGAGCGAGCTTTTGCCGGCCTATCTCGCGACGAGCATCGAGCCGGGCTTCGTGAGGGACGGCGCACTGACCTTGTTCGCCGCGCATAGCGCGCTGGCGGCCCGTCTGCGGCATCTCGAGCCGCGGCTCATCGCGGATTTGCAGCAGCGGGGATGGAATATCCGCACACTTGCCGTGAAAGTACGACCCCGGGCTGCAGCGGAACCGCCGAGACCCAAGACGGCGCGCATGACGCCCCAAGGGGCGCAAGCACTGCAAGCGCTGAGCGAGACATTGCCACCTTCCCCGCTCCAGGCGGCACTCGCGCGGATGGCCGCTCGCCATAGCAAAGCGCAGCAGGACGGTGCTCCGCCGGAGGCGGAAGCACCGGCGCCCATCGACACAAAAAAATAAGCGGCTCGAAAGCCGCTTTTTTTTGTGTGCCCGGCGGGTTACGCCACGGCGGCCAGGCGCTTCTCGTCAGGCAAATGCCGTCTGTGCGTCGTAACCGAAGCCGCGAGGCGCATGTTGCGCGTCTTCGAACGTGACGATCTCGTACGCGTCCTCGTGTGCGAGCAATTCACGCAACAGCATATTGTTCAAGCCGTGCCCCGATTTATACGCAGTGTAAGAAGCGAGCAGCGAATGCCCAACCACGTAGAGATCGCCGATGGCATCGAGCATTTTGTGCTTCACGAATTCATCGTCGTAGCGCAAGCCGTCGTTGTTGAGGATGCGGTATTCGTCGAGCACGATCGCGTTATCCATACTGCCGCCGCGAGCGAGGCCCAGTTCGCGCATCGTTTCCACTTCATGCGCAAAGCCGAACGTACGCGCACGCGCGATCTCGCGCACGTACGAAGTAGTCGCGAAATCGACTTCCAGCGCCTGACCCGTCTTGTCGACCGCGGGGTGCCGAAAATCGATCGTGAATTGCAACTTGAAGCCGAAATACGGCTCGAGGCGTGCGAACTTGTCGCCATCGCGCACCTCGACCGGCTTCGTCACCTTAATGAATTTCTTCGCCGCGTTCTGCTCGAGAATGCCGGCCGACTGCATCAGAAACACGAATGAAGCCGCACTGCCGTCCATGATCGGGATTTCTTCGGCCGTCACGTCGACATACAAATTATCGATACCGAGGCCCGCACAGGCCGACATCAAATGCTCCACCGTCGAAACGCGCGCACCGTCTTTTTGCAGTACCGACGCAAGACGCGTGTCGCCGATGGACATCGCGGACGCCGGAATGTCGACATGCGTGGGAAGATCGACGCGTGAAAACACGATACCGGTGTTTTCGGCGGCCGGGCGGAGCGTCAATTCGACCTTGCGGCCCGAATGCAGGCCGATGCCAACGGTCTTGACGATCGATTTGATGGTGCGTTGCTTCAGCATAGTGGTTTGTCGATTGCTAAATTCAATCGAGCTTCTTATTTCATAGTAGGGATTATACTCCATCCCGAACAGGCTGACAGGGCGTGGAACGTTTCAGTCTGTTTCCCGGCGTTACCCGCTTAAACCGCTGTGCATGCAAAACGT
Organism: Trinickia sp.; assembly: GCF_036503415.1. Taxonomy (GTDB): domain Bacteria; phylum Pseudomonadota; class Gammaproteobacteria; order Burkholderiales; family Burkholderiaceae; genus Trinickia. The sequence goes on from NZ_DASXWY010000135.1 coordinate 59,759, forward strand.
GGGCCAACGCCCGGAATGGAGGCATTCCCGGACGTCGGCCCATTACTGCTTGTTACTCACCATCACAAACGCCGCGCTTGCGTTGTTGCTGCGACGCAACGCAACGATGCCGATGGCGCACGGCTACCCAGCGCCCTGAGCAGACGCCGATCCGGCACTCGTATCCCGGCGTCTTGACCACGCCGAAACGCGAATGCGGTTGCCGCACTGCGCAAAAACCGACCGCCACACGCCAGCGGTGACAACCGTCGACGTGCGCTGCCCGTTCAGCGCAGGCGTTACCAGCCGCAGTCGGCCTGCGAAACCGCGCATCTTGCCCGCGATGCGCCGGCGTCGCCCGAAAGACATGCGTCAGCGCGTAAAGCGCCCGCCGTCCCTCATCTGGCCGCTCGCTGCCACGTACGCCTGTCGCAGAGCGACTCGCAAACCCGCGTGCGCCGCACGGTGCCCATCCGTGCCGCGGCCACCGGGCCCGTGCGCGTCGATAACCGCTCGACACGTTTGGGCGATGCGCCGCGCACGACCGCTGCGAGCGCGCGCCCTAGGGGACGCGGCCGCCTTGCGCCGTTGCCGTTCAACATGCTCAGCCCTTCTCGTGCGCTTCATCGCGCCGAAAAAACGTGCGACGCGCGAGGCGTCGCACGCCTTAATCGGCCTGTTTGCGCAAAAACGCCGGAATGTCGTACGTCTCGACGCCCTTTTCCTGGAGCGCCTGGACATGCGAAGCAGCCGTCTCGCGCGAATTGCGCCACACGGCCGGTGCATCGAACGCACCGTAGTCGCCCGACGCCGTGCGCGAACTCGCGTAGCCGTTTTGCGCGGCCGCGACCGGCTGGTTGTCGGTACCGGTGCGCAAAAGCGTCATCGGCGCCGGCTGCTGCTTCTTCGCCGCGCTCGCCGCCGTACGGCCCAGGCCCGTGGCGACGACCGTCACGCGCAGCGCATCGCCCATGGCGTCGTCGTAGACCGCACCGAAAATCACCGTTGCGTCTTCCGCCGCATAGCTCTTGATGGTGTTCATCACCTCGCGCGTTTCGGACAGGCGCAGCGAACGGCTCGACGTGATGTTCACGAGCACGCCGCGCGCGCCCGAGAGATCGACGCCTTCGAGCAGCGGACTCGCCACGGCCTGCTCCGCCGCGAGACGGGCGCGATCGACGCCGGCGACGGTCGCCGTGCCCATCATCGCCTTGCCCTGCTCGCCCATGACCGTCTTCACGTCTTCGAAGTCGACGTTGACGAGACCGTCCACGTTGATGATTTCGGCAATGCCGGCCACCGCGTTGTTCAGAACGTCGTCCGCGCACTGGAAGCACTTGTCCATCTCGGCGTCATCGCCCATCACCTCGAACAGCTTGTCGTTCAGGACGACGATCAGCGAGTCGACGTGATCCTCCAGTTGCTGCGAACCTGCTTCTGCCACGCGCATGCGCTTGCCGCCTTCGAACTCGAACGGCTTGCTCACGACACCGACGGTCAGAATGCCCATCTCTTTCGCGATTTGCGCGACGACCGGTGCCGCACCCGTACCCGTTCCGCCGCCCATGCCGGCCGTGATGAAGACCATGTGCGCGCCGCGCAGCGCGTCGGCAATCCGCTCGCGGGCTTCTTCCGCCGCGGCGCGCCCCATTTCCGGCTTTGCGCCCGCACCGAGACCCGTGCTGCCGAGCTGAATCACGCTCGGCGAACGCGAGCGCGAGAGGGCCTGCGCATCGGTGTTCATGACGACGAAATCGACGCCCTGCACACCCTTGTTGATCATGTGTTGCACAGCGTTGCCGCCGGCACCGCCAACGCCCACCACCTTGATGATGGTGCCGCTGGTTTCCGTTTCCAACATCTGGAATTCCATATTGCCTCCGTCAAGAAAAAGATCCCGCTCTTCGGCCGTTATTCGGCAGGGAATCGGGCAACCCCCTGTCGCGCGCAAGCCGCCGGCACCGGCGCGAATTCAAAAAGACTTCAAAAATTGCCCAGGAACCAATCCTTCATGCGAGTGAAGACCTGCCCCATCGAGCCCGACTGGACAGCAACCTTGCGTCCACGCATTCGCTGCGACGAGCCCTCGACGAGCAGCCCCATCGCCGTCGAATAGCGTGGATTGCGCACGACGTCGGCGAGTCCGCCCGCATACTCCGGCACGCCGATGCGCACCGGTTTGAGAAAAATGTCCTCACCGAGCTCGACCATGCCCGGCATCATCGATGCGCCGCCCGTCAAGACGACGCCCGAACTCAACAGCTCCTCGTAACCGGACTCGCGCACGACCTGATGCACGAGCGAGAAGAGCTCCTCGACGCGCGGCTCGATTACGGCCGCAAGCGCCTGGCGCGACAGCGTGCGCGGCCCGCGCTCGCCGAGCCCCGGCACTTCGATCATCTCGTCCGGATCGGCCAGTGCCTGCTTCGCAATGCCGTAGCCGACCTTGATGTCCTCGGCGTCGGGCGTCGGCGTGCGCAGCGCCATGGCGATGTCGCTCGTCACCTGATCTCCGGCAATCGGAATGACCGCCGTATGGCGAATCGCACCTTCGCTGAAGATCGCGATGTCCGTCGTGCCGCCGCCGATGTCGACGAGCACCACGCCGAGTTCCTTCTCGTCCTCGGTCAGCACAGCCAGCGACGACGCGAGCGGCTGCAGAATCAGGTCGTTGACTTCGAGCCCGCAGCGCCGCACGCACTTCACGATGTTTTGCGCCGCCGACACCGCACCGGTCACGATGTGAACCTTCACTTCCAGACGGATGCCGCTCATCCCGATGGGCTCGCGCACATCCTCCTGCCCGTCGATGATGAATTCCTGTGTGAGGATGTGCAGCACCTGCTGATCCGTCGGGATGTTGATCGCCTTGGCCGTTTCGATGACGCGCGCCACGTCGGCCTGCGTCACCTCCTTGTCCTTGATCGCCACCATTCCGCTCGAATTGAAGCTGCGGATGTGACTCCCGGCAATGCCGGTGAACACGTTAGTGATCTTGCAATCGGCCATCAGTTCCGCTTCTTCGAGCGCGCGCTGAATCGATTGCACGGTGGCCTCGATGTTCACCACCACGCCTTTTTTGAGCCCCTTCGATTCGCTCTGCCCGAGACCGATCACCTCGTAATGGCCTTCGCCCCTCAGTTCGGCGACGACCGCTACGACCTTCGCGGTACCGATGTCGAGGGAGACCAGCAGATCCTTATAGTCTTTACTCATAGCGTGCTCGTGCGTGTGATGTCTTGTCGTGCTTCATGTGTTATTTCTTGGCCTTGCCCTTCGTGCCGCCATCGTCGAGAAACCGCATCCCCGCGGCGCGGATCGCGAAGCCATTCGGATAGCGCAGGTCCGCATATTCGATGTCGTTGCCCCAGCGCGCCGTGACAGCCTTCCATGCAGCGCTGAGCCGGTTGGAGCGTTCCGCGAGCGTCGACGGATTGCGCTCCCGGCCGTATTCGATCTGCATACCGTTCGACAGTTTCACTGTCCATGCATAACGCGGCGAAAGCGTGACTTCGTCGGGCACGGCGCCGAGCGGCGCCAGCCATTTCTTGAAATCGAAATAGCGGGCGACGACCTCTTTCGACGTACCGGCAGGGCCGTCGAACGCGGGCAGTTCCTCGTCGAGTTCGCCCTGGTTCGCGGTGAAGAGATCGCCGTCCACACTGACGAGCTGATCGCTGCCCCACGTCCCGAGCGGCTTGTACTCCTCGAGCGTCACGGCCAGTGCGTTGGGCCAGACCCGGCGCACGCTCGCGCGGCGTACCCACGGCATTTGCTCGAACGCCTGACGCGCCGCATCGAGATCGACGGTGAAGAAGTTGCCCCGCAGATGACCGACGACACCCGCACGCACGATCGGCGTGTTGATGTGCTCCGTGTCGCCGTCGATGCGAATGGCCGCCAGCGCGAACGACGGGCGTTGCGCGAGCCAAATCCCGCCCGCCGCGACGAGCGCGACGAGCACCAGCGCGAACAGCACGTTGGCGGCGAGATTGAGCTGGCGAACGTTGCTCCACATGATCGTTGTCTCAGTCCTCGAGGGTCAGCGCCAGCACGGCGACGACCAGTTCCGGATAACTGATGCCGACGGCGCGCGCCGCTTTCGGCGGCAGGGAGTGATCGGTCATACCCGGGGCCGTATTCACTTCGAGAAAAAACGGGTTGCCGGCCGCATCGAGCATGAAATCGGCACGGCCCCAATCGGAGCAGCCGAGCACGTCGAACGCGCGGCGCGAGAGTGCCTTCAGCCGCGCCTCCTCGCTCGCGGACAAACCGCACGGAATCAGGTACTGCGTGTCGTTCGCGATGTACTTCGCGTGATAGTCGTAAAACTCGCCCGCCGGTACGATGCGAATGATCGGCAAATCGAGGTCGCCCGCAATGCAGGCCGTGTATTCGCCTCCGCCTTCGATGCTCTTCTCGACGAGCACGATCTTGTCGAATTTGGCCGCCTCCTCGAGCGCGGCCGACAGTGCCTCGGCGCGAGCGACCTTCGTCACGGCGACGCTCGATCCCTCGCTCGCCGGCTTCACGAAGAGCGGCAGCCCGAGCTTCGCGACGATCTCGGGTGCGCGAGCCGCATAATCGTCGCCGCGCAGTACCGTCTCGAACGGCGGTGTCGGCACGCCCGTCTGCTGCCAGACGAGCTTCGTGCGGAATTTGTCGAGCCCGAGCGCCGAGCCCAGTACGCCGCTGCCCGTATAGCGGATGCCGTAGAAGTCCAGCGCGCCCTGCAGCTGGCCGTTCTCGCCGTAGCCGCCGTGCAGCGCGATGAACGCACGCGCGAAGCCCTGCGCCTTCAGCTCCGAGAGCTCGCGCTCGGCCGGATCGAACGGATGGGCATCGACGCCCGCATTGCGCAGACCTTCGACCACGAGCCGCCCTGAATTGAGCGAAACCTCGCGCTCGGCCGACACGCCGCCCATCAATACGGCAACCTTGCCGAAACGTTTCGGATCGATAGTCTTGCTGCTACTCATGCCAACCTCCCACGGGAGCAGCGGACGATAGTGAGCTGGGGGGTCATGTATTCACCTCTTGCGCGAGTCGTCCCGGCACGGTACCGATCGATCCCGCGCCCATCGTGATCACTACATCGCCGTCGCGCACGAGCGTCGACAGCGCCTCCGGTACGTCATCGACCGTTTCGACGAATACCGGTTCAACCTTGCCTGCCACGCGAACCGCGCGCGCGAGCGCGCGCCCGTCCGCCGCGACGATCGGCGCTTCTCCGGCCGCATAGACTTCGGTCAGCACGAGGGCGTCGACGCTCGACAGAACGTTGACGAAATCCTCGAAACAATCGCGTGTGCGTGTATAGCGGTGCGGCTGGAACGCGAGCACGAGCCGCTTGTCGGGAAAAGCGCCGCGCGCTGCCGCGATCGTCGCGGCCATCTCGACGGGGTGGTGGCCGTAATCGTCGATGAGCGCGAAGTGCCCGCCTGCCGCGATGGCCACGTCGCCGTAGCGCTGAAAACGCCGTCCTACACCGGTGAACTCCGCGAGCGCGCGCTGAATGTCGGCGTCCGGCACCTCGAGCTCGGTCGCAATCGCAATCGCCGCGAGCGCGTTTTGCACGTTGTGCAAGCCCGGCATGTTGAGGACGATATCGAGCGGCGGCGCATCCTCGCGCATTGCCGTGAAGTACATCTTGCCTTCGCGCGGGACGACGTTGACGCCGCGCACCTGCGCATCGGCCGCGAAACCGTAGCGGATGACCGGCTTCGAGACAAACGGCAAGATCTCGCGCACGTTCGGATCGTCGACGCAGAGCACCGCAATGCCATAAAACGGCAACCGGTGCGTGAATTCGATGAACGCCTGCTTGAGCCGGGCGAAGTCATGCCCGTAGGTGTCCATGTGATCGGCGTCGATGTTGGTCACGACTTCGATCACGGGCAGCAGGTTCAAGAACGATGCGTCGGACTCGTCGGCCTCGGCCACGATGAAGTCACCCGTGCCGAGCCGCGCATTGGCCCCGGCGCTCGTGAGGCGCCCTCCGATGACGAACGTCGGATCGAGCCCACCTGCCGCGAGCACACTGGCCACGAGGCTCGTGGTCGTCGTCTTGCCGTGCGTGCCGGCGATCGCAATGCCCTGCTTCAAGCGCATCAACTCGGCCAGCATGACCGCGCGCGGCACGATCGGCACACGCAGCCGCCGAGCGGCAAGCACTTCGGGGTTGTCGCTGCGCACGGCCGTCGACACGACGACGGCGTCCGCGCCATCGATGTTCGAGGCGTCATGCCCGATCGAAATACGCGCACCGAGCGAAGCGAGACGCTCGGTCGTCGCGCTCTTCGCGAGGTCCGAGCCGCTCACCTGATAGCCGAGATTGGCGAGTACCTCCGCGATACCGCTCATGCCGGCGCCACCGACGCCGACAAAATGAATATGTTTGACGATGTGTTTCATTGCTTTCCTTCCTGACGCGCGAGCGCCACGGCCGCGCAGACTTGCGCGACACGATCGGTGGCGTCGGGCTTGGCCAGCGAGCGCGCCCGCTCAGCCATTTCGGCGAGCGTTTCCCGCGTAAGCGTGCCAAGCCAATCGGCCAACGACTGCGGCGACAAATCGCGTTGCTGCACCAGCACGGCCGCGTCGTGCTTCGATAAAAATTCGGCGTTCGTGGTCTGGTGATCGTCCACGGCATGGGGGAACGGCACGAACAGGGCCGCCACGCCGATCGCCGCGATTTCCGCGACAGTCATCGCACCCGAGCGGCAAATCACGACGTCGGCGTCGGCGTACGCCGTCGCCATATCGTCGATGAACGGCACGAGCGCGAGCGTTCCTTCTTCCGTCAATCCCGCCGCGGCATAGTTCGCCTGCAACGCCTCGATATGTTTCGCGCCCGCCTGGTGCACGACGTGCGGACGCGCCTCGGGGGCGAGCAACGCGAGCGCGCGCGGCACCACTTCGTTGAGCGCGGCGGCGCCGAGGCTGCCGCCCACGACGAGCAGCTTGAGCGGCCCGCTGCGTCGCCCATACCGCAGCTTCGGCTCGTCGGCCTGTGTGACGGAGTCGCGCAATGGATTGCCGGTCCACTCGGCGCCGGGCAGCGCATCGGGAAACGCCACGAGCACGCGCCGCGCAAGCTTGGCCAGCACCCGGTTCGCCAGCCCCGCCACCGAGTTCTGCTCGTGCAGCACGAGCGGCCGCCGCGCCAGCGCCGTCATGACACCGGCTGGAAATGTGATGTAGCCGCCCATGCCGAGCACGACATCGGGACGCACGCGGTTCAAGGCACGACGGCTTTCGAGGCAGGCCCGCAACAGATTCAGGGGCAGCGAAAGCTTCGTCTTGAGCCCCTTGCCGCGCAATCCGCCAAAGCGAACGTACTCCATCGGAATGCCATGCTTCGGCACGAGCGAGGCTTCCATCCCCACCGGGTTGCCGAGCCAGACGACACGCCACCCCCACGCACGCATCCGATGCGCGACGGCGAGGCCGGGGAACACGTGTCCCCCGGTTCCGCCGGCCATCACCATCAACGTACGTTGGGGAGTCGTGCTCATACTTTCCCTCCGCGCATGAGCACACGATTCTCGTAGTCCACACGCATCAGCACCGCGAGCGCGACGCAGTTGAGCACGATGCCGGAGCCGCCATAGCTGACGAGCGGCAGCGTCAGCCCCTTCGTCGGCAAGATGCCGAGGTTGACGCCGATATTGATGAACGTTTGCACGCCGAACCACAGTCCGACGCCTTTCGCGACGAGTCCCGCAAAGGTTCGATCGAGCGCGAGCGCCTGCCGACCGATCTCGAACGAGCGCCGCACGATCCAGTAAAACAGCAGAATGACGATGAGCACGCCGACAAAGCCGAGTTCCTCGCCGATCACGGCGAGAATGAAGTCGGTATGCGCTTCCGGCAGATAGTTGAGCTTCTCGACGCTGCCGCCCAGTCCCACGCCAAACCATTCCCCGCGCCCGAATGCGATCAGCGAGTGTGTCAGCTGATAGGCCTTGCCCTGCGCGTAGCGATCGTCCCACGGGTCGAGATAGGCGAAGATCCGCTCGCGCCGCCACGGCGACGCCCAGACGAGCAATCCGAACGTCGCGACCGCCGTGGCCACGAGCCCGCCGAAGAGCTTGCCGTTCACGCCGCCGAGGAAGAGCACCCCCATCGCAATGGCTGCGATGACCATGAACGCACCCATGTCCGGCTCGAGCAGCAGCAGTGCGCCCACGAAGCCGACGGCCAGCGCCATCGGCAAAAAGCCTTTGGCAAAGCTCTGCATGTATTCCTGCTTGCGCACCGTGTAATTCGCCGCGTAGATCGTGACGGCCAGCTTCATGATCTCGGACGGCTGCATGTTCATGATGCCGAGCGGCAGCCAACGGCGCGCGCCGTTCACGCCCTTGCCGATATGCGGTACGAGCACGATCACGAGCACCACGAGGGTGATAAGGAAGAACTTCGGCGCGTACTTGTCCCACACGGAGATCGGAATGCGGAATACGACCGCCGCGGCGATCGTCGCGACGACGAGCGAGGCGATGTGCCGCACGAGGAACGCGTAGTCGCGATAAGCGGCGTATTTCGGCGAATCGGGCATGGCGATCGACGCCGAATAAACCATGACGACGCCCAGGCCGATCAGTGCAATCGCCGCCCACAACAGCGAGTGGTCGTAATCGAGCATGCGCGAGCGCAGCGGACGGATTCCGCTGACCGCGCTCGCAAGCCCGCCCGCAGCCGTGCGGGCGGCCGTTTCCTTGCGCGTGCCGGAACCCGCGCCGCGTTCCGTGAAAAACCGTTGGGTGATGCGGTCGGACCAGCTCATAGCATCGTCCCCCGTTGTGCCGCAATGTCTTGCACCGCGCCGCGGAATACATCCGCGCGATGCGAATAGTCCTTGAACATGTCGAAACTCGCGCAGGCCGGCGAAAGCAGCACCGCATCACCCGGTTGCGCGATCGCACTGGCCTCGAGCGTCGCCGCTTCGAGCGTCGGATGCTCGGTGAGCACGACGCCCGTGTCGGCCAGCGCGGCACGGATCGCCGGCGCATCGCGCCCGATCAGCATGACCGCCCGGCACCACCGCGCGACGGGGCGCGCAAGCGGCGCGAAGTCCTGCCCTTTGCCGTCGCCGCCGAGGATCAATACGGCGCGCTGCGCAAGACCATCGAGCGCGGCGACGGTTGCGCCCACGTTGGTGCCCTTGCTGTCGTCGACATAGTCGACGCCGTCGATCGAAGCGATGAGTTCGACGCGATGCGGCTCGCCGCGATATTCACGCAGTCCATGCAGCAGCGGCGCGGTAGCGAGACCGATCGCACGAGCCAGTGCCAACGCGGCCAGCGCATTCGCCGCATTGTGCAGTCCGCGAATGCGCAAGGCGTCGGCCGGCATCAATCGCTTCATCGTCAGTTCGACCGGAGCCGCCGCTTCCTGCCGACGGCGGCGCGATGACGATGTTTCATCCGCCGGGTCGCGCTCTTCAGCCTGAACGAGCCAATTGATATCCGCCTCTCGCAAGAGGCCATAGTCTCCCGCGCGCAGCGGCTCGTTGAGCCCGAACGTGACAACCTGCACACCGTGCGGCGCATCGGGCGCCTTATCGGCGGAGGCGAACGCCATCGTTCCGGGGTCGTCGCGATTGAGCACGCGCACCGTATGCGGGCCGAATACTCGGCCTTTGGCCGCCGCATAGGCTTCGAAGCTGCCGTGCCAGTCGAGATGATCCTGAGTAATGTTGAGCACCGCAGCGGCATCGGGATCGAACGTGTGTGCCGTCTCGAGCTGAAAGCTTGAAAGCTCGAGCACCCACACCTCGGGCAGCGCGGTGCGGTCGATCGCGTCGGACAACGTATCGAGCATCGTCGGACCGATATTGCCGGCCACCGCGACCGCCTTGCCCGCACGCTCGCAGAGCAGGCCCGTCAGGCTCGTGGTCGTGGTCTTGCCATTGGTGCCCGTCACGGCGATGACCTTCGGCGCATAACCGCTCTCGCCGAGATGCGCGAGCGCCCGCGCGAACAATTCGAGTTCGCCCCAGACCGGCACGCCGCGCTCGTGCGCGCTGGCGAATAGCGGGGCGAGTTCCGGCGAAAGCGGCGAAAGCCCCGGACTCACGACAACGAGCTCGATCCCACCCTCGAGCAGTGCAGGCGAAAACGCGCCGCCGACGAACTCGGCATCGATGCGCTCGGCCTCGAGCAGCGGCAGACTCGGCGGTGCCTCGCGCGAATCGGCAATGCGCAGCCGGCACCCATGGCGCGCGCACCAGCGCGCCATTGCGAGGCCCGAAGCGCCGAGCCCCAGCACGAGCACCATCGGATGCCGATCTCGAAACATCTCGCCAAACATCGCTTGCTTTTCCTTTCCTTTACCGCAGTTTCAGTGTGGACAGACCGAACAGACACAACATCAACGTCACGATCCAAAAGCGCACGACGACTTGCGTCTCCTTCCATCCGGACAGCTCGAAGTGGTGGTGCAGCGGCGCCATCTTGAAAATGCGCCGCCCCTCGCCGAACCGGCGCTTCGTGTATTTGAACCAGACCACCTGGAGCATCACCGAAAGGGTTTCCGCCACAAAAATGCCGCCCATGATGAACAGGACGATCTCCTGGCGCACGATGACCGCGATCGTGCCGAGCGCGCCGCCCAGCGCCAGCGCGCCGACGTCGCCCATGAACACTTGTGCGGGGTGCGTGTTGTACCAGAGAAACGCGAGTCCGGCGCCGCCCATCGCCGAACAAAAGATCAGCAGCTCGCCGGCGCCGGGAATATGCGGAAACAGCAGATATTTGGAATAGATCGAGCTGCCCATCACGTAGGCGAAAACGCCGAGCGAGCCGCCCACGAGGACGACGGGCATGATGACGAGACCATCGAGGCCGTCCGTCAGATTGACGGCGTTACTCGCGCCGACGATCACGAAATAGGTGAGCGCGATGAAGCCCCATACGCCGAGCGGATAGGTGATCGACTTCAGGAACGGCAGCATCAGGTCCGCGCGCGCCGGCAATCCCATCGACAGGCCGCTGCGCACCCAGGCCATGAACAGGTCGAAAACGCGCACGTTATTGGCCTCGGACACGCTGAACGCCAGATAGACCGCGGCGAACAGCCCGATGACCGATTGCCAGAAATACTTCTCGCGCGAGGACATGCCGCGCGGGTCCTTGTAGACGACCTTGCGGTAGTCGTCGACCCAGCCGATCACGCCAAACCCGAACGTGACGAGTATCACGATCCAGATGAAGCGATTGGTGAGATCGGCCCACAGCAGCGTCGAAACGGCGATGCCGAGCAAAATGAGCACGCCGCCCATCGTCGGCGTACCCGATTTCACCAAGTGCGTTTGCGGGCCGTCCGTGCGCACGGCCTGTCCCACTTTCATCGAGGTCAGCTTGCGGATCACCCACGGACCGCAAACGAGGCCGATCACGAGCGCGGTGATGGAAGCCATCACCGCGCGAAACGTCAGATAGCCGATTACACGCAAAAAGCTTGCATCGTTCTGCAGCCATTGCGCCAGCGCCAGCAGCATGCTTGTCCTTCTTTTTCAGTGCGCGCCGGGCGCGGCGCCCGGTGCGCAGGGTTGCAATTGCGTCAGCGCGTCGACGACGCGCTCCATACGCATGAAACGCGAGCCCTTCACGAGCAGCGTGGTGCCGCCGCCGAATCCGGCTTGCAGCAGATGGGCGAGGAGCGTATCCACATCGTCGAAGTGGTGCGCCAGGCGCTCGCGCGCCGCAGCGTCCGGCTCGTTGGCGGCAGCAAACGCCGCACAGCTCGCACGGGCCGCATCGCCGAGCGCATACAGCGCATCGATGCCGCGCTCGCGCGCGTACGCCCCGACCTCGCGGTGAAACTCGGGGCCGTGATCGCCCACTTCGCCCATGTCACCCATCACGAGCACACGCGGCGCCGGCATCGAGGCAAGCACGTCGATGGCGGCGCGCATCGAATCGGGGTTGGCGTTGTAGGTATCGTCGACGACCGTCGCGCCGGCCAGCGCGCCTGCCGCGGCGCGCTTGACCTGCAAACGCCCTTTGACCGGCGAAAACGCTTCGAGTCCGCGGCGGATCGCATCGAGCGGAACATTCGCGGCAAGCGCCGCGGCCGTCGCGGCAAGCGCATTGCGGGCGTTGTGCGCGCCGAGCACTTGCAATGTGGCTTCGAATGCGCCGGCGGGCGAGTCCACTCTCAGGCGATTGCCGATGAATTCGCCTGTCACCGCCGCGGAGGTCGCCGCCGTGGCACCCGTAGCCGCCTCCGTTACCGCGCCGCGATCGTGAAGCGCGAAGTCGATAACGCGATTCCCGGTGGCCGCGACACGCCAAATACCGGCATAGGCGTCGTCCGCGGGAAACACTGCGACGCCGTCGGGACCGAGCGCGTGAATCGCGCTGGCGTGCTCGAGCGCGACCGCCTCGACCGTCGCCATGAATTCCTGGTGCTCGCGTTGCGCGTTGTTGACGAGCGCGATGGTCGGCTCGGCAATCTTGGCGAGCGTGGACGTTTCGCCCGGATGGTTCATGCCCAGCTCCACGACAGCAAGCTTGTGCGCCGCGCTCAGGCGCAACAGCGTCAACGGCAGGCCGACGTCATTGTTGAAATTGCCGGCCGTGGCGAGCCGCCCGTCTTCGCCGCATGCGGCGGCAAAGATCGAGGCGATCATCTCCTTGACCGTCGTCTTTCCATTGCTGCCGGTCACCGCGACGAGCGGGATCGCGAACTGCCGGCGCCAGCCGCGCGCGAGTGCGCCGAGCGCAACGCGTGTATCGCCGTCGCCGGCTACGACGATCGCCGGCACGCCGAGCCCCTCCGGCAGCCGCGCAACCAGTACGGCGCTCACTCCGCGGCGCGCCACATCGGCCAGAAAATCGTGCGCGTCGAACCGCTCGCCTTTGAGCGCGACGAAGAGATCTCCGGGGCCCGTCGTCCGGCTGTCCGTGCTGATACGGTCGAACGCTACGGCGCCGTCGCCGGACACGGTCGCGCCCGGGATCAGCGAAGCGGCTCGAGCGAGCGAAAGCATCGTCATTCGCCGCCCCCGCGTGCCTGTGTGGCGCGCGATGCCAATGCAAGGCGCGCGTGATCCTGGTCTGAAAAGACCCGCTTCTTACCCATGATTTCCTGTGTGGCTTCGTGCCCTTTGCCGGCCAGCACGACGACGTCCTCGCGGGCGGCTCCTCGCACCGCCTGCAGAATCGCGCTCGCGCGATCCTCGATGGCGCGAGCGCGGCCCGGTTCGGTCATGCCGGCGACAATCTGCTCGATGATCGACTGGGGCACCTCGCTGCGCGGGTTATCGCTCGTCACGACAACCGCATCCGCGAGTCGCTCCGCGATCGCGCCCATGAGCGGGCGCTTGGTCGCGTCGCGGTCCCCACCGCAGCCGAACATGCAAACGAGCTTGCCGCCGCGTGCTTGTGCGATCGGGCGCAGCGCGTCGAGCGTCTTTTCGAGTGCGTCAGGTGTATGCGCATAGTCGACGACGACGAGCGGCTCGTCGTTCGCGATCCGCCCGCCGAGCCGTTGCATGCGGCCATTGACGGGTTCGAGCTTGGCAAGCTGCGTGAGCGCGGCGGCGAGCGGCACGCCGCTGACAACCAACGCCCCGAGCACGGCGAGCAGATTGCTGACGTTGAACAAACCCAGCGTGCCGACCTCGACCTCGCTCGAGCCCCAATCGGACGACAGATGAAAGGCGGTGCCGGTGGCGGTGGCGCGCACATTGGTCGCGCAAATCGACGCATCGGCGTGCCCGGCCGGCGGCGCGCCGCCGATACCGTACGAGATCGTGCGCACACGACCCATCGTGCGCGCGATGAAACGCTGACCGGCCGCATCGTCGCGATTGACGATAGCCGCTTGCAGCGTGGGCCAGTCGAACAGCCGGGCCTTCGCCGCCTCGTAGGCTTCGAAGGTCCTGTGATAGTCGAGATGATCCTGCGTGAGATTCGTGAAGACGGCAATGTCGAAGGCGGTTCCGTTCACTCGCCCCTGATGCAGCGCATGCGAGGACACCTCCATGGCGACGCTCTTGGCGCCCGCCGCGGCCAGCGCTGCAAGACTGCGCTGCAATTGCGGCGCATCGGGTGTGGTGAAGCCGGTTTGCGCGAGCCGTCCCGGCATGCCCGTACCGAGCGTGCCGATGACCGCGCAGGGGCCCTCGAGCGAGCTCAGCGCCGCCGCGATCCATTGCGTACAGGAGGTCTTGCCGTTCGTGCCCGTCACGCCGATCACGCGCATCGACTGGCTCGGCTCGCCATACCAGCCGCTCGCGATTTCGCCCGCCAGTTCGTTCAATGCGGGTACCGCGAGCGCGCGGGCCGCGTCGACCTCGCCCGAGAATCCCTCCGGCTGATAGAGCACGGCAGCAGCGCCGCGTTCGAAAGCGCGCGCGATATGCGGCCGGCTGTCCGCGCCGTCGACGGCATAGGCCAAAAACACGTCCCCCGGCGCAACGGTGCGGGTGTCGGCGTGCAGATGCGCGCCCGAGGCCGCCTGCAAACGCAGCCATCCGATTGCATCGGCGACGTGACGATTGACGGCGGCGCTCATCGCACCACTCCCGGACGGTTGCGAGGATCGTTGGAGACGGCGACCGTGCGCTCCTGCGCGGCGGCCGGCGACTTCGTTACATCGTCGGAGACGACGAGCTGCTTCACCGGCATGTCCGGCGGCACGTTGAGCGTGCGCAGCGTATCGCCGACGATGGAGGCGAAGACCGGCCCGGAGACATAGCCGCCGAAGTGACTGCCCGCGGTCGGCTCGTCGATCGATACGGCGACGACGATACGCGGGTTAGGCATCGGCGCCATGCCGACGAACGACGCGCGGTACTTCGAATGATCGTAGCCATGCGGGCCGTGCTTGTAGGCCGTGCCGCTCTTGCCGCCCACACGATAGCCCGGCACCGCTGCCTCGGGCGACGTACCTTGCGTCGAGACGACGCTCTCGAGCATCGTGCGCACTTCGCGGGCCGTGGTCGGCGAGAAAATCTGCGTGCCGGCGACGGGTTGATCGGGATTCGTCTTGAAGATCGACACCGGCATCAACTGGCCATCGTGCGCGATGGCCGTATAGGCGCGCGCGAGCTGAAAGAGCGACGCGGAAAGGCCGTAGCCATACGACATCGTGGCCTGCTCGATGCGCCGCCAGCTCTTCCACGGCCGCAAGCGGCCCGCGGCGGCGCCGGGAAATCCAACCTTGGGCGCCTGACCGAGCCCGATGCCCGTATACATATTCCACATCTCTTCCGGCTTGAGCGTCATGGCGATCTTCGTCGCACCGATGTTGCTCGATTTCTGAATCACGCCGCCGACCGTCAGCACGCCAAAGCCGCTGTCGTCCGTGATCTGCGCGCCATCCAGCACGAAATGGCCGTTGCCCGTATCGACGAGCGTGTTGGGCGTGACGCGATGCAAGTCGAGCGCAAGCGAAACCGTGAACGGCTTCATGATCGAGCCCGGCTCGAAAACGTCGGTGAGAATCCGGTTGCGCAATTGCTCGCCGGTCAGGTGCGACCGGTCGTTCGGGTTGTAGGTCGGATAGTTGACGAGCGCGAGGACTTCGCCGGTGCGCACATCGATGACCATGGCCGCGCCCGCCTTCGCTTTCGATTTTTCGACGGCGGCCTTCAGGTCCGCATAGGCGATGTACTGGATCTTGCTGTCGATCGAAAGATCGACGTCCTTGCCGTTGTGCGGCGGCACTTGCTGATCGACATCCTCGATGATGCGGCCCATGCGGTCCTTGATGACGTGGCGCATGCCCGTCACGCCCGCGAGGAGCTTCTGATCGCCGAGTTCGATGCCTTCCTGGCCCTCGTCTTCGACGTTGGTGAAGCCGACCAGGTGGGCGGTAATTTCGCCTTCGGGATAAAAGCGCTTGTATTCCTCGCGCTGATAGATGCCCGGAATGCCGAGCGCCATCACCTTGTCCGCAGTTTCTACGGGTACCTGGCGCTTCACGTATACGAAAGTCTTGTCGCCCGAAAGTTTCGTGCGCAGTTCCTTGCGCGTGAGACCGAGCAGCGAGCTCAGCGCCGCGAGCTTCTCGTTGTCGAGGTCTTCGGGCACCGACTCCGGAATCGCCCAGATCGCGCGCACAGGCAAGCTCGTGGCGAGCACGAGGCCATTGCGATCGAGAATCTTCCCGCGCGTGGCGGCCAACTCGATCGTGCGCTGGTAGCGGCTTTCGCCTTGCTTCTGATAGAACGCGTTGCCGGGCCCCTGGATCCAGAACGCACGCGCGACGAGCGCCAAGAAGGCGACGAACAGCAGAAATACGACCAGCTTCGAGCGCCACATCGGCAAGCGTACCGACAGTACCGGACTCGCGGAAAACGTTACGCCCTTGCGACGACTGCCTTGCTTCATCGCGCGCCTCCGCGGTTGGCCGCAACACGTGCTTTCGGCGCACGCGCGGTCGCCACGCTGGCACTGGCCGCAACGCTCGGAATGGCGACTTCCTTCGCCTCGGACGCACCGGAAGCCAGCGTCAGGTATTGGGTACCGCCGCTCACGATGGAGCGCATCTTGAGCGAATCGGTGGCGACTTGCTCGATGCGCGAGGTCTTCGAGAGCGCGCTTTGCTCGTATTGCAGCTGCGCGTAGTCCTGCTGCAGCTGACGCTCCTCGGCCTGCGCACGCTCGAGTTGCACGAACAGCCGCCGCTGCTGGTTCGTCGCATTGACGACCGACAACGCGCAACCGAGAACAATGATGAGCAGGAAGATATTGAGGCGGCTCATGGCGCGACGCGCTCCGCGACGCGCATCACCGCCGAGCGGGCGCGGGCATTCGCCTGCACCTCTTCAGGGCTGGCAAACACCCGACCGACTATCTTGAGCGGAGGGCTCGGCAAATCGACGGCGCGAATCGGCAAGCGACGATCGACAGCAGGCGCACTCGCGTGCGCCTGCATGAATCGCTTCACGATTCTGTCTTCGAGCGAATGAAAGCTGATGACCACCAGCCGCCCCCCTTGCTCCAACAACGACAATGCAGCCTCTAAAACGACTTGCAACTCCGCAAGCTCTTGATTGACGTGAATCCGTATAGCTTGAAAGGTGCGGGTTGCCGGATCCTTACCCTTCTCACGTGTCTTGACGGCGTGAGCCACGATTTCGGCAAGCTCGCCCGTGCTGTCGAGAGGCCCGAGACGACTGGACTCTGCCCGGCGAGCAACAATCGCCTTTGCAATCTGAACAGCAAACCGTTCTTCCCCATAATCTCGAATGACCTCCGTCAGTTCCTGCTGCGTTGCCCGGGCCAGCCACTCGGCCGCGGATTCTCCTTGCGTCGGGTCCATTCGCATATCGAGCGGACCGTCGGCGCGGAAGCTGAAACCTCGTTCGGGATCGTCGAGCTGTGGCGACGACACACCCAAATCCAGCAATACCCCGGAAAGCCGCGCGATACCGCGCGCGGCCATCGCCTCGCGAAGGCCGACAAAACTGTCGTGCACGATTTCGAACCGCTTGTCGTCGATCGCACGCGCCGTTTCGATCGCTTGCGGGTCCTTGTCGAACGCAATCAAGCGCCCCGCGTCGCCCAGCTTTGCCAGCACCGCCCGGCTATGCCCGCCACGCCCGAACGTACCGTCCACATAGACGCCGTCCACTCGCGTCACGAGCGCATTTACCGCTTCATCCAGCAACACCGTCTGATGCTGCAGCGTATTTCCCATCGCAGCGTCCAAGTTCCCAAGAAAACGCCGGGCCGTCCCATGCATCCGCCCCGCGGGAATTCCCTTGGGGGATTGCGCCCTCGAGCGGACCTGACGCGAAGCGGCACGTCCCGGGGCACTCACAACAGCGATCAGAAAGTGAAATTCTTCAACGCTTCGGGCATGCCCTGAGCCATCGCCGCCTGCTCCTTGGCCGCGTATGTCTGGGCGTCCCAGAGTTCGAAATGGCTTCCCATGCCCAACAACATGACTTCCTTCTCCAGCGCTGCCGCCATGCGCAATTCCGGCGAAACCAGAATGCGCCCCGCGCTATCGAGATCGACATCCGAGGCGTTGCCGAGAAAGATTCGCCGCCACCAGTGCGCGTCCATCGGCAACGCGGCGATCTTGGCGCGAAACACTTCCCACTCGGGGCGCGGAAAAAGCAAAAGGCACCCGTCCGGGTGCTTTGTGAGCGTCACCCGTCCTTGTGCCTCGCCTTGCAGCGCTTCGCGATAACGAGAGGGCACCGACATCCGGCCCTTCGCATCGAGCGTCAGCGCCGACGCCCCTTGGAACACGTCCTCTTCCCCTCGGGGCGCACGCCCCGTCCGTCACACTCGAAATCCGATCGAAAAAGGTCGGATCAATCCACAAAAATACACTTTCTCACACTGTCTCCCACTTTAGAGTAAGGGCATGGGGCGGTCAAGGGAGAAGCCCGTTTTTTCCACTAATTTTGTTTGTAAGAACAAGGACTTACGTGTCACCGTTCACGTGGCGCTTAAAATGGAAAAGCGTTAAAAATGAATGAACTACTGCATCTTGTGAAGGTGATACCTGAGAAGCTCGCAATAAGCGTCGGGCCGAAAAGCGCTGAGAGGTGGCGGAATGCGGGGAGAACGGCGCGGAAATTGGAGAGGCAGTGCTCACTCGACGCGGGCGGCGGACCTCGCGCCGCCCCATCGGAATCGCTAGCGTTTCAGGTGCTTCAAATGTAGTAGGCGGTGCTCGTCATGACTTTGGATGCGGCGCGCATCAGTGCCCGAACCGGGAAAGGCAGTTCGACGCCGCCCGCATCGGTAGCGGCTTTGGCGTGCTTCATCTCGTCGGCACGCATCTGGTCGACTATCGCGCGGGAGGAGAGATCGGCTTCAGGTAACGATTGCAGGTGCCCATCGAGATGGTGTTCGACCTGCCGTTCCGTCTCCGCCATGAATCCGAGGCTCGCTTTATCCCCGAGCGCACCCGCCGCCAATCCGATCGCGAGCGAACCGGCATACCAAAGCGGATTGAGCAGGCTTGGACGTGAGTCGAGTTCCTTGAGGCGATGCGAGGTCCAGGCGAGATGATCTTCCTCTTCGCGGGCCGCCTGCTCGAACGCGTCTTTCAGCGCAGGCGAGCGCGTGGCCAGTTTTTGAGCCTGATAAAGCGCCTGGGCGCAGATTTCGCCCACATGGTTGACGCGCATGAGGCCGGCCGCGTGCGCGCGCTCGGCAAGCGTCATTTCCGCGCCGGCGGGGGCCGTCGGCACCGGCCGGCTCATCCGGCTGACTCCCGCGATCGAACGCAGCCCACGGTCGAATTCCGTGACCCATTCGTCCAATATCATCCGATTCTCCCTTGCGTAGTCTCCAGCGCAAGACGCGCGTGGCGACTTCATTGCGCCCCAGCTTTCGCAAAGATCAGTGCAAAAGAGGGGCTAACCGGGCATTTTAGACGATGTTCGCAAAGGTGTGCTACGCGAGGTGCAAGTCCTCACCCGTGACGTTCGGCCGCAACGGGGGTACAAGGCGTGGCCGTCGATGTGAGCGCAATATCGCCCCTCAGTTCGCGGCGCAAGATTTTACCGACGTTGGTTTTTGGCAGTTCGCTGCGGAACTCGACGATCTTCGGCCGCTTGTATCCGGTCAATTGCGTCTTGCAGAAAGCCAGGATATCGGCTTCCGTGAGCGCGGCGTCCTTCTTGACGATAACGAGCTTGACGGCCTCGCCGGAATGCTCGTCCGGCACGCCGACGGCCGCGACTTCGAAAACACCCGGATGCTGCGCCACCACGTCTTCGATCTCGTTCGGATAGACGTTGAAGCCGGAAACCAAAATCATGTCCTTCTTGCGGTCGATGATTTTGAAATAGCCTCGCTCATCCATGACGCCGATATCGCCCGACTTGAAAAACCCGTCGGCCGTCATGACCTTGGCCGTCTCGTCGGGCCGATTCCAATAGCCCGCCATCACCTGCGGACCGCGAATGCAAATCTCGCCGGGCTGTCCGACGGGCACGGGGTTGTCGTTGTCATCGCGAATCGACACCTCGGTGGACGGCAGCGGCAGACCGATCGTGCCGCTGTACTCCGTGGCGGTAACCGGATTGCACACCGCCGACGGCGAAGTTTCCGACAGACCATAGCCTTCGATAATCGGCACATGGGTACGCTCGAACCAACGCCGCGCGACCGCGTCCTGAACGGCCATCCCTCCCGCATTGGCGACGAGCAGCTTCGAGAAATCGAGCTTGCCGAAATCGGGATGATTGAGCATTGCGTTGTAGAGCGTGTTGACGGCCGGGAAGGTATTGATCGGGTAGCCTTGCAATTGCTTGATCATGCCGCCGATATCGCGCGGATTCGGGATCAGAATGCCGAGGCCTCCGCTTCGCACCGTCAGCAAGAAGCAGACGGTCAGCGCATAAATATGGTAGAGCGGCAATGCGAAAACGTTGATGATCTGCTCGACGTCCGCATGCAGCGCATGGGCCGGTTCATGCCAGGCGGCCGATTGCAACACGTTCGCCACGATATTGCCGTGCGTCAGCGTCGCGCCCTTTGCGACCCCGGTCGTCCCGCCCGTATATTGCAGGAACGCGATATCCGAACGGCTTAGCCGGGCGGGCGCGAATGGCTGTCGTGCCCCCGTGGCCAACGCCTCGTTGAATTTGACGTGCCCGGGCAGATTCCACGCAGGCACCATCTTCTTCACCCGTCGCACGACGAAATTGACGATTACGCCCTTCACACCCATGAGATCGCCCATCGACGCGACGACCACATGTTTGACCGCCGTACGGCTCACCACCGCTTGCAGCGTTGCGGCGAAGTTTTCGAGCAGGACGATGGCTTCCGCGCCGCTGTCCTTGAGCTGGTGCTCGAGTTCGCGGGGGGTGTAGAGCGGGTTGACGTTCACGACGACATAGCCGGCCCGCAAAATGGCAGCGATGACGACGGGATATTGAAGGACATTCGGCATCATGATCGCGATGCGCGCACCGCTGGCCAGCCCTTTCGATTGAAACCATGCGCCGAGTCTGCGCGACATCGCATCGAGCTCGCCGTAGGTCAACGACTTGCCCATGCACACAAAAGCGCGTTTGCCGCTGTGCTCGCGAAAGCTTTCTTCGAGCATCTGGCTCACCGAGTCGTAGCTTGTCGCATCGATTTCGGCGGGGACGCCGGGCGGATACGACTTCAACCAGATCTTTTCCATGCGGCGTCTCCCTGTTTTTCGAATGATCGTGCGAAAAAGCGCATCCTAGCCGGTCGCCCCCCGCGAAACAACCGGATTAGACATCGACTTCCAACTCGAAGTGGGGAGCCGGGCGTCAGACTCGGACGCCTTCCACCTCGACCAGGCAGTCGTAAAAAGTCGCCGATCCCCCGAGATCGGTCAGCGCCTGACTCGTCACCTGGTTGGCATTGCAGCCGTCGGGCGAGAGCTTTTTCCACCAGATCGAAAGGCCCACCACCACTCCCGTGCGTGCGCGGTCGGTCACCCGCGCCCGGGCCTTCATCGAGCCACGGTCGTTGTATACCCGCACGATATCGCCATCCGCTATGCCGCGCGGTGCTGCATCGCACGGATGGATGTCGAGATGCGGCTCGCCCTCCGTGGCACGCAGGCTATCGATGTTCACGAAACTGCTGTTCAGGAAGTTACGCGCCGGCGGCGAAATCATGGCCAACGGATAGCGGGCCGCCAGTTGCGGCGCGGCCTCGGCCGATTCATAGGGCGGCAGGTAGTCCGGCAGCGGATCGCGCCCTTCCTTGGCGAGCAACGTACTGGCGAATTCGCACTTGCCCGAGGGCGTCGGAAAACCGCCCTTGGCAAACGGTGCCTCGGGGATGTCGAGTTTGAGCCAGCCCTGCTTTACGAGCGCCTCCCACGAGGCGCCGCGCAGCGACGCATCGTCCCACCGCAAGGCGGCGCGCGCGACGGTTTCGTCGCTTTCATAAAGCGCGGGCTCATCGATTTCCATGCGGCGCGCAATGCCGCGGAATATCTCGCTGTTCGGCCGGGCTTGTCCGACAGGGGCAATCGCGGGCTGGTTCAGCATGACGTAGGTGTGGCCGTACGACTTGTGAATGTCGAGGTGCTCGAGCTGCGTGGTCGCGGGCAGAACGAGGTCGGCGTAATCGACGGTATCGGTCTGGAAGTGCTCGAGCACGATCGTAAATAGATCTTCCCGCGCAAAGCCTGCCGCCACGCGCTCGGAATCGGGTGCAACCGCAACCGGATTCGAGTTGTAGACCACGATGGCTTCGACTTTCGGGCCGAAGACAGCGTCACCCCGATGAAGCAGGGCATCGCCGATCGCATTCATATTGATGGCGCGCGGTAGCGTCGTCGGCCAGCCCGGCAACAAATCGGGCCGTTGCAGCGCCTGCTGATTGACCGGAGCCCAATTGGATGCCGACAACAGCAGGCCACCGGCGGGCTCGCGCCAGGCTCCGGTCAGCGCTGGCAAACAGGCGATGGCGCGCGTCGCGTTTCCACCGCCACGCACGCGCTGCATGCCGTAGTTGAGCCGGATGGCCGCCTTGCGCGTTTTTCCATAGAGACGCGCGAGTTCGACGACTTGGTCTTCTTCGATGCCGCAGATCTGCGCGACACGCGATGGAGAGTAAGCCAGCGCGCGGTCACGCAGCCCGTCGAAACCGACCGTGTAAGCGTCCACATAGTCGCGATCGATCAAATCTTCGGCGATGAGAACGTTGATCATGCCGAGCGCGAGTGCGGCGTCCGTGCCGGGACGCAGCGCAATATGACGATGACACTTCTCAGCCGTGAGCGAGCGGTAAGGGTCGATGGCAACGAGCATCGCGCCGCGGCGCTTCGCCTCCTGGGCGCGAGTCCAGAAGTGGAGGCTCGAGGCGATCGGATTGCCGCCCCATATCAGAATGAGTTCGCTTTGCTCGAAGAACTCGAGGTGCATGCCCACGCTCGCACCATAGGTGTAGCGCAGGCCGGCTGCGCCGGCTGCCGAGCAAATCGTCCGCTCGAGCCGCGATGCGCCGAGCTTATGAAAGAACCGTTGTGCGATGCTCTCGCCCTGGACCAATCCCATCGTGCCGGCATAGCTATACGGCACCAGGGCTTCCGGCTCACGGCGGACGACCTCGGTCAGCCTGCTGGCCGCCAGCGTCAGCGCTTCATCCCAGCCGATGGGCATGAATCGTCCCTCACCCTTTTTCCCGACTCGCTTGAGCGGAGTCGTCAACCGTGCGGGATGGTGGACGCGTTCGGGATACCGGCTCACCTTGGTGCAAAGCACGCCCTGTGTGGGCGGATGATCGGGATCGCCCACTACCTTGACGGCCTTCCCATCCACGACGGTCACGCGCATCGCACAGGTATCGGGGCAATCGTGGGGGCAAACCGCGCGGGCAAACTCAAGGGGAGCGTTCATGAGGAAGGTTCCTTGGCGATGCAATGAGCCAGTGCCGCCAATTCTATTACTTCCGCCGCGGTGGCCGGGCCAAATTGGCGGTGATCGAGTTCGGCGTAGAATGGATCGGACTACGGCTATTCAGTCTCGAACCACTTACCGAAGTCGAACGTATCATGAAACTCCTTCCTGAAGTCCTCGCTGCGCGCGAGGAAATCCAGTCGTTACGACGAACGATCCATGCCCATCCGGAATTGCGCTATGAGGAAGTCCGCACTTCCGAGCTCGTTGCGAGGCAGCTCGAACAATGGGGCATCGAAGTTCACCGCGGGCTTGGCAAAACAGGCGTGGTAGGGGTATTGAAGCGCGGCACCGGGACTCGCTCCGTCGGCCTGCGCGCCGACATGGATGCCCTGCCGATCCACGAACTCAACAGCTTCGGCCACCGTTCCCAGAACGAGGGGAAGATGCACGCCTGCGGGCATGACGGACACACCGCAATGCTGCTGGGCGCGGCGCAGTATTTGGCGAAACACGGTGAATTCGACGGTACGATCGTTTTTATTTTTCAGCCGGCAGAAGAAGGCGGAGCCGGGGCGCGAGCGATGATCGAGGACGGCCTGTTTTCCCGGTTTCCCGTCGACGCGGTGTTCGGCATCCACAATTGGCCGGGTTTGGCGGAAGGGTCTTTCGGCGTCACCGAGGGGCCGATCATGGCGTCGAGCAACGAATTCCGGATCGATGTTCGCGGCGTGGGCGCCCATGCAGCGCTGCCGCATAACGGCCGCGATCCGGTTTTTGCGGCGGTCCAGATCGCGAATGCGCTTCAGAGCATCATCACGCGGAACAAGAAACCGATCGATACGGCGGTGCTTTCGATTACTCAGATCCATGCCGGGGATGCCGTCAACGTGATTCCCGACGAAGCGTGGCTCGCGGGAACGGTCCGCACATTCACGACGGAAACGCTCGATTTGATCGAATCGAAGATGCACAAGATCGCGGAAGCGACGGCTGCGGCTTACGATTGCTCGGCTACTGTGACATTCCATCGGAATTACCCGCCGACGATCAACAGTTCCGAAGAGACGCGCTTTGCCGCCGAGGTCATGCGCGAGGTCGCGGGCTCCGACCGGGTAGATACGTCCATCGAGCCAACCATGGGCGCCGAGGACTTCTCGTTCATGCTGCAGGCGAAGCCAGGTTGTTACGCGTTTTTGGGCAACGGCGACGGCATGCACCGCGAGATGGGACATGGCGCCGGGCCCTGCATGCTTCACAACGCAAGTTACGACTTCAACGATGCGTTATTGCCCGTTGGGTCGACGTATTGGGTACGGCTCGCCCAGCGATTCCTGGCGCCCGGCAAAAACGGTTAGCCGGGATCGGGACAGACGGGGCTCAGCGCGGTCGGTCCCGGCGGGCGCCCAAAGCAAAAACCCCCGACTGCGCGATGGCGGGCCGGGGGTTTTTCTATGGGGAGCCTGACGATTACCTACTTTCACACGGGCAATCCGCACTATCATCGGCGTGGAGTCGTTTCACGGTCCTGTTCGGGATGGGAAGGGGTGGGGCCGACTCGCTATGGTCATCAGGCATGACTTGTTGCTGTGCAGCTTGGGCTGCGCAGCCAATCTGGGAAGAAGCAGAGGTGTAATGGTGCTCTGCATTGGCCAGAGTAAGCGCTGAAGCGCCAACTCTGGCTGGCAGGGGTAGTGACGTATCACTAGGGCAAAACACGGATCACAACCTGAGCAAGACGCTCCGGTTATAGGATCAAGCCGTACGGGCAATTAGTATCGGTTAGCTGAACGCATTACTGCGTGTACACACCCGACCTATCAACGTCCTGGTCTCGAACGACCCTTCAAGGGGATCAAGTCCCCGGGGATATCTCATCTTAAGGCGAGTTTCCCGCTTAGATGCTTTCAGCGGTTATCTCTTCCGAACATAGCTACCCGGCGATGCCACTGGCGTGACAACCGGTACACCAGAGGTTCGTCCACTCCGGTCCTCTCGTACTAGGAGCAGCCCCCTTCAAATATCCAACGCCCACGGCAGATAGGGACCAAACTGTCTCACGACGTTTTAAACCCAGCTCACGTACCTCTTTAAATGGCGAACAGCCATACCCTTGGGACCGGCTACAGCCCCAGGATGAGATGAGCCGACATCGAGGTGCCAAACACCGCCGTCGATATGAACTCTTGGGCGGTATCAGCCTGTTATCCCCAGAGTACCTTTTATCCGTTGAGCGATGGCCCTTCCATACAGAACCACCGGATCACT